>NZ_JAFBIS010000016.1 GCF_021531435.1 Oscillibacter valericigenes | reverse complement strand
ACGCATGGAGTATTGTCAGCTTCAATGGCGGTAATCGTTCCTCTCTCGCCTCCGAGAAGGTGAACTCCAACAAGCTGGGCCTCGCCCTCACTCCTGACGGCGGCACTCAGGTTGCTACATCCACCACGGGTAACCAGAACCTCACTCTGAAAGACGGCGAATGGGTCATTCCTGCTGGTGGAAACCTGCCTTTCGAGTGCGCTGGCATCGCCACGGCGGTCAGTGCATCTGCATCCAATGTGGAGGCAGCCAAGGTGGTATTCACGCTCGCTTGGAAAGCTGTCGAATATACGATATCCATGGATGAATTAACGGGACATTATGTTTCAACAAACTATAATGGGAATACTATAAATATCATAATCTCCCAGCAATGGTTTGAAGATTATGGAAGTGCGCATAATATGACGTCGGATGAATTGATTGAGGTTATGAAACAAGGAGGAACTTCATCAACTTTCAATGATGAGCCATTCGAAAACTTTGAAGAAAATTGGGATATGTTAACAATATCGTTCCGATATGCTGGTGATGGTACATATCGATTCGAAAATAATACATTAAACTTTTATTTTGATATAGAAGTAGCAATGGTGTGAATCTTTGCTGCTGTTAAATAGCAACAATCCCCCTATCCAGTCATTTTGACTCGGATAGGGGGGTGTTTTTATATATCAAATAGTCTCAATCAAGCAATCGAGGACGGTCTCAATTTTGTCCTGCTTATCCGCATCCAGCCCGTCGAGTTTCTGAGCCAAGGGTGACCAGCGGATAGGCGTATCGGCGGTGATGTAGGCAGCCAAGATAGAATCAGCACCAGTCTCAAGCGCATTGCAGATGTCGATGAGCGTAGGAAGTGCCGGAATCAGTAACCCCCGCTCGATGCGGGATACGGTGTTGGAGGTGATGCCGGATTTATCTGCGAGGTCTTCCTGCGTCATACCACGCTCTTTGCGGATGCGCTGGATAGCCTGCCCGCCTCGTTTGAAGTCCATGCTCATCACCATCCTGTCGTAATTTCTGATGGTATTATTGCCGAATTAGGCATGATAAGTCCACGACGTTATAGACATAATTAGGCTTATAGAGTATAATTATAGAAAATATGTGGGGGAGACGAGCATTATCATGTTGGATTTGAGACCGAGGACCTGTTGCTTCACGGGACATAGAATCATCCCAGATAAAGACCTCCCGAGAATTATGGACCGAGCCGAGCAAACTGTGCGGCAACTCATAGAGCAGGGTATCGTTTTCTTTGGGGTGGGTGGTGCCATCGGATATGATACCGAGGTCGCCAAGCTGTTGTTCCGACTCAGAGCGACGGATTACCCACAGATAAAGGTCATCCTCGTTTACCCCTTTGAGGGCTTCACAAGTCGCTGGAATGACAAGCAACGGGCTGAGTATGCCCGGTTACTCCCACAGTACGACAAGGCCGTCTGCGTGGCTCAGAGAGCCAGCAGAGAGGCATATCTTACGCGGGACAGGCACCTCGTAGACGGCTCTGCCTACTGCATCGCCTATTGTACCCGAGACAGCGGTGGGGCGGCATATACACTGCGGTATGCAAAGCAATATGGACTGGAAATTTACAACATGACAGGCTAAAGTGTTGCTTGCATCCTTTGGCGTCACTAAAGGCGGTTTTCTCTAATCATTTGTAATTTCCTGTCCATTGAAGAATTGACAAAATCAATCAGTAATGCAATAATTGAAAAAAATCCACATAAAATGGGGGGATAATCTTGGGCTTTGGTGATTTTGTAAAGAGCCAGTTCATTGATGTTATTGAATATGTTGACGAAAGCAGCAAACTTTTGGTTTACAAATGGGAACGATACAAAGACGAAATTAAGCAAGGTGCATCCTTGATTGTCCGTGAAGGTCAATGTGCTGTATTTGTACACAAGGGGCAGATTGCAGATGTCCTCTATCCCGGAAGCTATTCACTGGATACACACAATCTCCCCGTTCTTTCTTCGTTATCTGCACTGCCGCGACTGTTCAACTCTCCAATCAAATCAGACTTGTACTTTATAAACACTACTCAATTTCTGGATAATCGTTGGGGCACAAAAAACCCTATTATGATGCGAGACGATGATTTTGGAGTAGTCCGAATTACAGCATTTGGCACATATTCATTTAGAGTCACCGGAGCATATGCGTTTATGCGAGAAGTATTTGGCGCAAGAAAGCTAAATATGACATATGACATCATTAGTTACCTCAACTCGTTTGTAGGTGAAGCCATTGCAGAAGCAATTTCTGAATTAAAGATTCCTGTACTGGATATTGCTTCCGACTATCGAAAACTCGCAGCACTGATTAAGGAAAAAGTTCAGCTCAAGGCACAACCTCTTGGCATCGAAATCGTTGAGACAACGATTGAAAATATTAGTTTGCCTCCAGAGGTAGAAAAAATGATTGATGAACAGTCTGGCATAGGACTTGCTTCAAAGGATATGAGTACCTTTATGCAGTATCAAACAGCCAGAGCTATGCGTGACGCTTCAAAACAGCATGGAGGTCTGGCAGGACTTGGCGCTGGGATGGCATTGGGAAATCAGGTTGCAAAGGCTGTTAATGACGTAGTACCAGAAGTAAGCCCGACCGAAAAATTGAGGGAATACAAGAAACTTTTGGATGAAGAAATCATTACCCAAGAGGAGTTTGATTCTCTTAAAAAGAAATTGCTAAAGATTTGAGGAGGAAGATTAGATGGTTACAAAATGTGATTCATGCGGTGCTCCTGTTGAAAACGGACGTTGCACATATTGTGGAAAGATGTTCACTGACCACAATGCGGTGCCTTCTCAGCAAGCGGCACCTTCCGAAGAGAAGGTAAGCTATTCTGAACCAAAGCTGGATAAAAAGGCACTGAAAAAAATGACAAAGTGCAAGTCCTGCGGTTCAATGATTGCAAAATCTGCAAAAGTATGTCCTTCTTGCGGGGCAAAGAACAAGAAACCGTTTTATAAAAAATGGTGGTTCTGGCTTTTAGTCATACTTATCATTGGCGGATTGGGTGGACAATCCAATTCCGATAAGGACAAAACCCCTTCCACCGTGGATTCAACTATCGAAGAAAGTGCATCTGTTAACGCAAATAACACAAATAACGCAAATACTGAAAGTACGGATATAACCGAAACTCCGTCCCAAGATACCGATTCTTCTACCCAATCTGATGAACCTGTGGAATCTGCACCCGCAGGCAATAGCACAGGATTGACTGCGGAAGAAAGATACCAGAGCATTTTGGATGAATATTCCGAAAAGTTGAAGGCTGCAACCCCCGGGTTGATTGAAGAATACAAGGCAGAAGAAGCGAATAACACATCCGGCCTTGAAGGCTTAGCCCAGCTTTCCAACGAAAAAATTGAAGAACTTGCTGCAATCGCCAATGATGGTGTCGCTGAAATGGCTAAGGTCATGTATAAAACAGGTAGCGGTAGCTATGACGAGTACGAAGAATGGGCAAGCAAATTGTATGACGTCTACATGGACGAGGCATCCAAAATTACAGATGCCTATATGGATTCAGCAATGTAATATAGTTGACTCCAAATTAGTCTCTCAATACTAACCTAATAAAAGCTCTCACCACTTTCAAAAGCTGGTGAGAGCTTTTCATCTGCTTATTTATAAAAACAACTACCCCACATTAAACTTGGAAGAAGTTACTCCTCGAAAATGGGCCGTTTATCGAGCAAACCCACATAAACCTTGGAAGAAGTTACTGCCAAGGAAAGAGCGATTTTCAAAATAACCCACATCAGATTTGGAATAGCCTTGGCGGAGGGCGGGCTTGACATTCTGAAAATCAACCTCTATAATATTACGCTATGATAATATAGAATAAGTATGTGCGGCGGAGAGTCTCCGGATTTTTCCCGCGCAAGATAGCAGAAAGGAAACGACCGATATGGAAAAAGAATACAAAATGAGCGCTGCCCGTGCCCAGGAGCTGCAGGAAGAACTGAACTACCTCAAGACCACCCGCAGCGATGAGGTGGCTGAGCAGATCAAGGTGGCCCGGGGCTTCGGCGACCTGAGCGAAAACAGCGAGTATGACGAGGCCAAGAACGAGCAGGGCAAGCTGTATTCCCGTATTGCCGAGCTGGAGGAGATCCTGCAGCACGTGGTCATCGTGGACGAGAGCACCGGCGCTACCAACGAGGTGACCATCGGCTGCACCGTCACGGTGGCTGACGCCAGCGGCAAGACCATGCCCGCCTATAAGATCGTGGGCTCCCAGGAGGCCGATCCCATGCACGGCATCATTTCCGAGGAATCCCCCTTCGGCAAGGCGCTGCTGGGCGCCAAGGAGGGCGACACCGTCACTGTGGAGGCTCCCCGGGGCGCCATCACTTACACGGTGCAGAAGATCGAACGCTAAGGAGAAGCTGACATGTCTGAACAGAAGAACAACCAGCAGGCCCAGCCGGAGCAGGACCTGAACCAGCAGCGCAAGGTCCGCCGGGAGAAGCTGGCCGCTCTGCAGGAGGCGGGACAGGACCCCTTCCAGCAGACCCGCTTTGACTGGGACGCCACTTCCCAGCAGATCAAGGACAATTTCGACGCCATGGAAGGGAAGCCCGTCAAGGTGGCGGGCCGCCTGATGAGCAAGCGCGGCATGGGCAAGGTCAGCTTCTGCGACCTCCAGGACCGGGATGGCCGTATTCAGCTCTACGCCCGTCAGGACGAGATGGACGAGGCCGTTTACAAGGCGTTTAAGAAATACGACATCGGCGACATCGTGGGCGTGGACGGCGAGGTCTTCCGCACCCAGCGGGGCGAGATGAGCGTCCGGGCCAAGAATATCACCCTGCTGAGCAAATCCCTGCTGCCCCTGCCGGAGAAGTTCCACGGCCTCCAGGACAAGGAGCTGCGGTTCCGCCAGCGGTATGTGGACCTGATGGTGAACCCCGAGGTGAAGCGGAACTTCGTCATCCGCGCCCAGTTCATCAAGTTCATGCGGGAGTACCTGGACAACATGGGCTATATCGAGGTGGAGACCCCGGTGCTGAACACCATCGCCGGCGGCGCCGCCGCCCGGCCCTTCGTCACCCACCACAACACCCTGGACATCGACATGTACATGCGCATCGCCACGGAGCTGCCTCTGAAGCGGCTCATCGTGGGCGGCATGGACCGGGTGTATGAGATCGGCCGTATCTTCCGCAATGAGGGCATGGACCCCAAGCATAACCCCGAGTTCACCAGCGTGGAGCTGTACCAGGCCTACACCGACTTCCACGGCATGATGGACATTGCCGAGGGCATCATCTCCGGCGCCGCCCAGAAGATCCTGGGCACCTACGAGGTGGAGTGGCAGGGCGAGAAGATCGATCTGGCCCCCGGTTGGCCCCGGCTTACCATGATCGACGCGGTCAAGCAGTATGTGGGCATCGATTTCGGCGCCATCACCGATGACGCCGAGGCTGTCGCCGCGGCCAAGGCCCACGGCGTGGAGCTGGCGGACGCCGCCGAAAAGACCTGGGGCAACGCCCTGTATGCCTGCTTTGACCAGAAGGTGGAGGAGCAGTTGGTGCAGCCCACCTTTATCACCATGTACCCCGTGGAGGTCAGCCCCCTGACCAAGCGCAGCCCCGCCGACCCCCGGCTCACCGAGCGGTTTGAGTTCTTTATCTGCCGCAGTGAGATGGGCAATGCCTACTCCGAGCTGAACGACCCCATCGACCAGCGGCGCCGCTTTGAAAAGCAGGCGGAGCAGCGGGAGCGTGGCGACGACGAGACGGAGATGCTGGATGAGGATTTCCTGAACGCCCTGGAGTACGGCATGCCTCCCACGGGCGGCATGGGTATCGGCATCGACCGCTGCGTCATGCTGCTGACCGGCGCCGACACCATCCGGGAAGTCATCCTCTTCCCCACGATGAAGCCCCTGGATTAACGAATTTCTGCCTGCGGATGGAGTCATCGTCCCGTCCGCAGGCCGTTTTCAACACGAAAGGAGGGACCTGCCATGGAGACCATCACCAGCCGGAGCAATCCCCTGTGCACCCACCTGCGGAAGCTGGCCTCCGACCGGGCTTACCGCCGCAGGAGCGGCGAGTTCCTCTGCGACAGCCCTAAGCTACTGGAGGAGGCCCTCCTCCACGGCGGAGACCTGCGCACTGTGGTATGCACAGAAGACGCGGCCCTGCCGCCTATCCCGGCGGGGGTGCGGCTGGTGACCGTGCCGGCGGACGTGATGAAGTCCGTCTCCCCGGCCCAGACGCCCCAGGGCGTGCTGGCGGTGTGCGCCATGCGTCCCACGGCCCTGCCGGAGACGCTGCCCGGAAAGCGGTACGTGGTGCTGGACGGCGTCCAGGACCCCGGCAACGTGGGCACCATCCTCCGGACGGCAGATGCCTTCCGGGCCGACGGGCTGTTCCTGGTGAACGCCTGCGCCGACCTCTACAATCCTAAGACCGTCCGGGCCACCATGGGCGCGGTGTTCCGCTGCCCGGTGTGGAACTGTGACATCCCGGACCTGCGGCATCTGCTGACGGCCAGCGGCCTGCCCCTCTACGGCGCCGCCCTCCGGGCGGACACCGTGGACGCCCGCACCCTGGATTACAGCCGGTGCGCCATCGCCATCGGCAGCGAGGGGAAGGGCCTTTCTCAGGAATTGCTGGCGGTCTGTGACCAGACCGCCCTCATCCCCATGAGCGACCACTGCGAATCCCTGAACGCGGCTATGGCGGCCACCGTGCTGCTGTGGGAGGCCGCGCGGAACGACTGATAAAGGGGGAAACGCCCATGTCGGCATTGAAATACTGGGTATGGCTGTCGGAGTGCCGGGGCGTGTCCAATCAGACCCGGCTGGCGCTGCTGCGTCATTTCGGCAGCCCCGAGGACGTGTTTTACGCCGACGCCGGGGAAATTCTGCTGACAGAAGGCATCACCCGGGAGCAGGTCAAGGCCCTGGAGGACCACAATCTGGACAAGGCCGACAAGATTTTGGCGGACTGCCAGCGGCTGAGCCTGCGCATCCTGACGATTCAGGACGCGGAATATCCCGGCAGGCTCCAGAATATCTACGACCCGCCCTGCCTGCTGTACGTGAAGGGCCGCCTCCCCGCCATCGACGAGGAGGCGGCGGTGGCCGTGGTCGGCACCCGGGACTGCACACCTTACGGCGTCGCCTGCGCGGAAAAGCTGGGCTACGGCCTGGCCAACGGCGGCGCCGTGGTGGTCAGCGGCCTGGCCAAGGGCATCGACGCGGCGGCCAGCCGGGGCGCCCTCCGGGCAGGCGGCGTCACCGTGGGCGTGGTGGGCAACGGACTGGATGTCCATTATCCCTATGAGAGCCGCTACCTGTACGAGGACATCGCCGCGGCAGGGGTGCTGCTCTCCGAGTATCCGCCGGGCACCGAGCCGGCGAAAAACCATTTTCCCGCCAGAAACCGCATCCTCTCCGGGCTGTCCCTCGCCGCGCTGGTGGTAGAGGCCCCGGAGCGCAGCGGCGCCCTCATCACCGCCGAGACAGCGCTGGAGCAGGGCAGGGACGTGTTTGCCGTCCCCGGGCCCATCGACGCGCCCAACAGCGTAGGCTGCAACCGTCTCATCCGGGACGGCGCCGGGCTGGTGTCCGACGCCTGGGACATCCTGCGGGAGTACGCGGGGCGGTTCCCGGAGAAACTGAAGCAGGACGGGGCGAAAGAGCAGCCCGCCGCTTTGGGCTATCAGGCCCGGCAGAAGGCGGAGCCGAAGCCCGTGCCCCCGTCCCTGGATGTGCACAAAAGCAGCCTGACAGACGACCAGCTCAACCTGCTGCGGGCGCTGGATGCGGAGGAACCGGCTCTGGTGGACGACCTGATCGAGCAGACCGGCATCCCCACCCGGCGGGTGCTGTCAGCGCTGACCCTGTTGGAAATTGAACAGTTGGTGACACAGCACAGCGGGAAACGCTATACCCGCGCTGTGACGCTTTGTGAATAAATGGCATGAAAGAACGTGCGCCCCGCTGGGGCGCCTGGAGGTAAGTATGGCAAATCACAGCCTGGTCATCGTGGAGTCTCCCGCGAAGGCAAAGACCATCGGCAAGTACCTGGGCAAGGATTTTACCGTGAAGGCCTGCATGGGCCATCTGCGGGACCTGCCCAAAAGCACCCTGGGCGTGGATGTGGAGAAGGATTTTGAGCCCATCTACAAGCCCATCAAGGGCAAAGAGGACATCATCAGCGACCTGAAAAAATCCGCCAAGGCTGCGGATACGGTCTACCTCGCAACCGACCCGGACCGGGAGGGCGAGGCCATTTCCTGGCATTTGAAGCAGCTTTTGAACCTGCCGGATGAAAAGACGAAGCGGGTCACTTTTAACGAAATCACGAAGAAAGTGGTGCAGGAGAGCATCCGGGAGCCCCGGGACATTGACCAGAACCTGGTGGACGCTCAGCAGGCCCGCCGCATCCTGGACCGTCTGGTGGGCTATGAGTTGAGCCCCTTGCTGTGGAAGAAGATCCGCCGGGGCCTCTCCGCCGGCCGTGTCCAGTCCGTGGCAACCCGCATGGTGGACGACCGGGAGCGGGAGATCGAGGCGTTCCAGCCCGAGGAATACTGGAGCCTGGACGCGAATCTCCTGGGCAGCGATGTGAAAAAAATTCCCTTTGCCGCCCATTACCACGGCAAAAACGGCAAGAAGGCCGAGCTGAAAAGCGAGGCGGAGGTGGACGCTGTCATCCGTGAGACGGAAAACGGCGTGTTCACCGTCAGGAGCGTGAAGCGGACCGACAAGCAGCGCAGTCCCTCCCCGCCCTTCACAACCTCCACCCTGCAGCAGGAGGCGTCGAGAAAGCTCTCCATGACGCCCCGCCGCACCATGGCCATCGCCCAGCAGCTCTATGAGGGCGTGGACATCGAAGGCGAGGGCACCGTGGGCCTTATCACCTATATGCGTACCGACTCCCTCCGCATTTCCGAGGAGGCCATCGCCTCCGCCAAGGAGTTCATTCTGGGTCGTTACGGCGCGGCCTACTATCCGCCCCAGGCCCACCGCTACAAGGCCAAGGCGGGCGCCCAGGACGCCCATGAAGCCATCCGCCCCAGCAACGTGAACTGGACACCGGAAGACCTGCGCAAGAACCTGACCGGCGAGCAGTACCGCCTGTACCGGCTGATCTGGAGCCGCTTTGTGGCCTGCCAGATGTCCAATGCGGTCTATGACAGCGTGGCGGTGGAGATCGAGGCCAGCGGCCACAGCTTCCGCGCCAGCTCCTCCAGCCTGAAATTCTCCGGCTATACCGCCGTGTACGAGGAGGGCAAGGACGACGAAAAGGAGGAGAAGGAATCTCCCCTGCCCGCCCTCCAGGAGGGCGAGACCCTGGCCCTGAAGGATTTTACCAAGGACCAGCACTTCACCCAGCCCCCCGCCCACTATACCGACGCCACCCTCATCCGCGCCATGGAGGAGCAGGGCATCGGACGGCCCTCCACCTACGCGCCCACCGTGTCCACCATCATCGACCGGGAGTATGTCATCAAGGAGGGCAAATACCTGCGCATCACCAACCTGGGCCGGGTGGTGACGGAGCTGATGAAGGACAAATTCAGCGACATCGCCGACACGAAGTTCACCGCCCACATGGAAAAAGAGCTGGACTCCGTGGAGGAGGGCACCACGCCCTGGAAGGGCGTCCTGCGGGACTTCTACGGCGACTTTGAGGAGCACCTGAAAAAGGCCGAGCAGGACCTGGAGGGCGTGCGCATCAAGGTGCCCGACGAGGTATCCGAAGAAGTTTGCCCCGAGTGCGGGCGGAACCTGGTGGTGAAGTCCGGCCGGTTCGGTCGCTTCCTGGCCTGCCCCGGCTACCCGGACTGCAGCTTCACTATGCCCCTGGTGGTGGAGATGCCGGGCCGCTGCCCCAAGTGCGGCGGACGGCTGATGAAGCGCACCGGCACCAGCAAAAAGACCAACAAGCAGTACACCTATTACTGCTGCGAGCACCTGAACAGCCGGGACGAGAGCCAAAAGTGCGACTTTATGACCTGGGACGTGCCCGTGAAGGACGACTGCCCGGTCTGCGGCCATACCATGTTCAAGAAAGCCGGTAAGGGTTTCAAGAAGCCTTTCTGCATCAACGAGGCCTGTTCCAATTTCCTCCCCGAGGAGAAGCGGGGCTATCCCAAGCCCGCGGCCAAGGCGGAGGGGGAGTCCCCTGCGGAGGAGACCGAAGAAAAGAAGCCTGCCGCCAAGAAGACAGCCGCCAAAAAGACCGCGGCGAAAAAGCCGGCAGCCAAGAAAACGGCAGCAAAAAAGACTGCCGCGAAAAAGACCGCCGAAAAGGCGTAAAGGGTGCGCCGCCTCCGGGCGGCCATCCCCCACAAAGGAGAATCCCTATGAATGTGACCGTCATCGGCGCGGGCCTGGCCGGCAGCGAATGCGCCTGGCAGCTGGCCCAGCGGGGCATCAGCGTGACGCTCCGGGAGATGAAGCCGGAGAAAAAGACCCCCGCCCACGTGACCAATGATTTCGCGGAGCTGTGCTGCTCCAACTCCCTGCGCTCCGACCAGCTGGAAAACGCGGTGGGCTTGCTGAAAGAAGAGCTTCGCCGCCTGGACAGCCTGATCTTGTCCTGCGCCGACGCTACCCGGGTGGAGGCCGGCGGCGCCCTGGCGGTGGACCGCCACGGCTTTGCCGCCCTGGTGACGGAGAAGATCAAAAACCACCCGAATATCACCGTCGTCCCCGGCGAGGTCACCGACATCCCCGAGGGCGAGGTGGTCATCGCCTCCGGCCCCCTGACCTCCGACGCCCTGGCGGAGCGCCTCCAGACCCTGCTGGGGGCGGACAGCGACCTCCACTTTTACGACGCGGCGGCGCCCCTGGTGTCCGCCGAGAGCGTGGACATGGACAAGGCCTGGTTCGGCTCCCGGTACGACAAGGGCACGGCGGACTACGTGAACTGCCCCATGGACGAGGAGGAGTACGACGCCTTCTGGCGGGAGTTGACTACCGCCCAGGAGGCGGAGGTCCACGGATTTGAGGACAAAATGGTGTTCGAGGGCTGCATGCCCGTGGAGGTCATGGCCCGCCGGGGCCACGACACCCTGTGCTACGGCCCCCTGAAACCCCGTGGCCTGAAGGACCCCCGGACGGGGAAGGAGCCCTACGCCGTGGTGCAGCTCCGGCGGGATAACGCCGACGGTACGGTGTATAACCTGGTGGGCTTCCAGACCCATCTGCGGTTCCCGGAGCAGCGGCGGGTATTCTCCATGATCCCCGCCCTCCACGACGCGGAGTTCCTGCGCTACGGCGTCATGCACCGCAACACCTTCCTGAATTCCCCCCGCCTGCTGGACCGCTATTACCGGCTGAAAGCCCAGCCCCGCATTTCCTTTGCCGGGCAGATGACCGGCGTGGAGGGGTACGTGGAATCCGCCGCCAGCGGGTTCCTGGTGGGCGTGGAGACCGCCCGGCGGCTCCGGGGCAAGCCCCCCATTGATTTCCCGCAGGAGACCGCCATCGGCGCTCTGGGACTGTATGTCTCCAACCAGTCCGTGACGGTGTTCCAGCCCATGAACATCAACTTCGGCATCATCCCGCCCCTCGACCACCGGGTCAAGGGCAAGCGGAACAAGAACGCCGAGCTTTCCCAGCGGTCCCTTGCCATCATCGACCAGATCAAGGAGGAGGTCCTCGCATGAAGATCATCGTAGACGCCATGGGCGGCGACAACGCTCCTCAGGCAATCGTTCAAGGCGCCCTGGACGCCCATAAGAAGCACGGCGTGGACATCCTCCTGGTAGGCCGCGCGGCGGACGTTCTGCGGGCTGTGGAGGCCTGCGGCGAGAAGACGCTGCCAGCCGGTGTGGAGCTGAAAGACGCCAGCGAAGTAGTGGAGATCGCCGACGATCCTGCCACCGCCTTCAAAATGAAAAAGGACTCCTCCCTGACGGTGGGCCTGAACCTGCTGAAAGCGGGGGAGGGCGACGCCTTTGTCTCCGCCGGGTCCACCGGCGCGCTGCTGTCCGGCGCGACGCTGCTGGTCAAGCGCATCCGGGGCATCCGCCGTGCCGCCATGGGCCCCGTCATCCCCACCTTCGGCGGACGGGCCGTTCTGTGTGACTGCGGCGCCAACGCGGAGTGCACACCGGAGTATCTGCTCCAGTTCGCGTACCTCGGCAACTACTACGCCAAGCGGGTCCTGGGGGTGGAAAAGCCCCGGGTGGCCCTGCTGAACATCGGCGCGGAGGAGGAGAAGGGCGACACCCTGCGCCATGAGACCTATGCGCTGCTCCAGGCCGCGTCGGAGGCGGGCCGCCTTCGCTTCACCGGCAACATTGAGGCCAGCGACGTGATGATGGGCGGCGCGGACGTGGTGGTGGCCGACGGCTTCACCGGCAACGTGATGCTCAAGAGCCTGGAGGGTACCGGCAAATTCCTGCTGAAGGAACTGAAAAAAATGTTCCTGTCCAGTACGAAGACGAAGCTGGCCGCCGCCCTGGTGAAGAGCGACATGGCGGACATGAAGAAGCTGCTGGACCCCAGCGAGATCGGCGGCACGCCCTTCCTGGGCATCTCCAAGCCCGTCATCAAGGCCCACGGCTCCTCTGACGCCCGGGCCATCTGCAACGCGGTCCTGCGGGCCAAGGAATACGCGGAAAGCGGCTTCATCGCGGACATTGAGGCCAACATCGACGTTATGAAGCTGGAACGGACTCTGGAACGGACTGCTGAAAAAATATAAGAAGCACTTGACAGCGACGCGGCAGTTGCCGTATGATTGCCTCAACACAACATATAGGGATCATCCCGTAAGGAGTGTAACAGAAATGTCGATTGAAGAAATTTTCCAAACAATGCGTGAGCTGGTAGCCGAGCAGTTTGCCATGGAACCCTCCGAGGTGACCATGGATACCTCTTTTGAGGAGGATCTGGGCGCTGATTCCGTGGACCTGGTGGAACTGGTCATGGCTATGGAAGAGGAGTTTGAAGTGGGCGAGATCCAGGAGGAAGACCTGGGCAAGCTCAAGACCGTGGGCGACGCGGTGAACTATATCGCCGGAAAGCAGAAGTAAAGGAAACGCCCCGCTGTCTGAGCGGGGTTTCCTTTTGGAGGGGAACGCAATGCAGGAACTGGAGAAAAAACTGAATTACACGTTCCGGGACCCGGCCCTGCTGTCCGAGGCCCTGAGCCACAGCTCCTACGCCAACGAGCACCGTGCCGCCGGGCTGAACAGCAACGAGCGGCTGGAGTTTCTGGGCGACTCCGTGCTGGGCTTTGTGACGGCGGAATTTCTGTTCGTCCAGCACCCCGACCTGCCGGAGGGGGATCTGACCCGCATCCGGGCGGCCCTTGTGTGTGAGCAGAGCCTGTACGAGGTGGCGCGGAAGCTGGACCTGGGCAGCTACTTGAAGCTGGGCCGGGGCGAGGAGGCAGGAGGCGGCCGCAAGCGCACCTCCATCCTGGCGGACGCCACGGAGGCGGTGTTTGCCGCCGTGTATCTGGACGGCGGCATCGGCGCTGCCTCGGCCCTCATCCACCGGCTGCTGCTGGACGCGGAGAAGGAGGAGGCGGTGGAGGAACGCCGCCGGGACTACAAGACGGCCCTCCAGGAGCTGGTTCAGCGACAGGCGGGTCAGGAGCTCAGCTACCGCATGGCGGGCGAGCAGGGTCCGGACCACGCCAAAACGTTCTCGGCGGAGGTGCTGCTGAACGGCGCGGTGGTGGGCAGCGGCTCCGGCCACAGCAAAAAAGAGGCTGAACAGGCCGCCGCCAGAGCGGCGCTGGCCGCGCTGGGCGAAACATGACGAAACCACGGGGAACGCTGTGCGTTCCCCGTTTTCTATTTCAATGTTGACATAAATATGACTGGAATTTTTCGGCCTGCCATGCTATACTGTTTTTGTATGTAGATTTGAACCGTAAGGAGCGTGAGCATTTTGTCACTGCTGTCATCCATCCTCCTGGGCCTGATCCAGGGCGTGGCGGAATTCCTGCCCATTTCCAGCTCCGGCCACCTGGCCATCGCGGAGCACCTGCTGGACATGTCCGGAGCCTCCGACATCCCGGAGTTCTTCGACGTGCTTCTGCACCTGGGCACGCTGCTGGCTGTGTTCGCCGCCTACTGGAGCGACATCCGGGACATGGTCCTGGAGTTTTTCCGGGGCGTCAGTGATTTGGTCCACCGCACCACGCCCACGCCCGTGCCGCCCGCCCGGCGGCTGATCCTGCTCATCATCGTGGGCACGCTGCCGCTGCTCATCGTTCTGCCGGTGAAGGATCTGGTGGAGGGCCTGGCCGACAATATGTATTTCGTGGCGGGGGCCCTCATCGTCACGGGCTTCCTGCTGTTTGCCAGCGACCGGGTGAAAAAGGGCCGCAAGACGGAAAAGACGGCGACCATCCTGGATGTGCTGCTGGTGGGCGTTGGCCAGGCCATTGCCACCTGCCCCGGCATCTCCCGCTCCGGCACCACCATCACTGCCGGGTGCTTCGTGGGCTTTGAGCGGAAATTCGCCGTCCGGTTCTCCTTCCTGCTGTCCATCCCCGCCGTGCTGGGCGCCAACATTCTCAGCCTGAAGGACGCCGTTGAAGCCGGCATCAATTGGGGCGATGTTCCCGTATACCTGGTGGGCGTGGCGGTATCCGCCCTGGTGGGCTACGCCTGCATCCGCCTGCTGAAAATGATCGCCGACAAGGGCAAATTTGGCTTTTTTGCCTATTATTGCTGGATCGTGGGTACGATCACCCTGGTCCTGACCATCATTCAGTAATTTCCATCGGGAGGTACATACCGTGGCTTCCACGACACAAAAGAAATCCACAAAAACATCCGCCGCGAAAAAGAGCGGCTCCAGCCGCTCCAAAAAGCAGCCGGCCCAGCCGCAGAAGCGCCCCATCCGCCGGGAGGTGTGGGGCGTTGTCCTGCTGGTGCTGGCCCTGTGCACCGTCGTCAGCTACTTCCGGGTCAGCGCTATTTTCCTGGACTGGTTTGCCGCGCTTTTAAAGGGCCTGTTCGGTTACGGCTACTGGCTAGCCGCCCCGTCCCTGCTGCTGGCCTCCCTGATTCTGCTGTTCCACCGCGGCCGCCCCGTGCGGCTGCGGACAGCCTGCGCCCTGCTGCTGCCGGTATTATTCGGCACACTGGGGCATATCCTGTGCTGTAAGGAGGTCTTTGAGTCCTCCCTGGGGGTCGTGCCGAAGCTCTGGACCAGCGGCAATGCCCTGGCCTCCGGCGGCGTCATTTCCGGCACGCTGGCCATTGGCTCTTCGGCGGTCTTTTCTCCCCTGGTCTCCATGATCGTGTTTATCGTGCTGTTCGTGGTGCTGCTGATGGCGGCCCTGCGGCTGACGGTGGGCGCCATCCTGGAGAAGCACCGGGAGCGTCCCCAGTACGAGGAGGAGCCGGAGGAACCCCACATCCGCATGGTGCCGCTGGAGACGCCCAAGCGCCGGACGGAGGAGCGGCCCAAGCCTCAGATCGACTTCCCCCTGGACGACGAGCCCGCCGTCAAACCGGCGGAGAAAACGCCTGCGAAAGAATCCGAAAAGGCCCCGGAGAAGGAGGGGCGGTTTACCAGCTTCTTCCGCCATAAGTCAGACCAGCAGAAGACGCCCGCGCAGGTGCTGAACGAGAAGCCCGAAAAAACGCCCGCCATTCCCAAGGGCGGCGAGCCGGCTGCTTCCGCCGCACCCGCGCCCGCACCTGCCCCCACGCCTGCTCCCACGCCCGCGCCAGCTCCCGTTCCCCTGGCGGAGGAGCCGGTGTCCTCCAGAAAGGAGAAGGCCAACACCGCGAAAGAGGTGGCGGCCCAGACCGCCGCAGTCACGGCGGAAATTGAGGAGAAGCTGGCGGCGGAGGAGGATGTTTACCAGTTCCCGCCCATTACGCTCCTGCGGGCCAGCCGGGGTGAGAATTTCACCGAGGCCGGCGCTGAGCTGCGGAACAACTCCCGCCGCCTGGCGGAGACCCTCACCAGCTTCGGCGTGGATGCCACCCCCGGCGACGTGGTCCACGGTCCCTCCGTCACCCGGTACGAGTTCGTGCTGGATCAGGGTGTGAAGCTCAGCAAGATCACGAACCTGGCGGACGACATTGCCTTGGCGCTGGGCGCCACCGGCGTCCGCATCGCTCCCATCCCCGACAAAATTTCCGTGGTGGGCATCGAGGTGCCCAACAAGCATGTCACCCCCGTCCTCATCCGGGACGTCATCGAGTCCCGGGACTTCACCGAGCACAAGTCCAAGACGGCCTTTGCCCTGGGCCGGGACATCGCCGGCAGGAACGTCATCGGCGACATTGAAAAGCTGCCCCACGTTCTCATTGCCGGCACCACCGGCTCCGGTAAGTCCGTCTGCACCAACTCCCTCATTATCTCCCTGCTGTATAAATCCACCCCCGACGAGGTCCGCTTCATCATGGTGGACCCGAAGATGGTGGAGCTGGCTCCCTACAACGGCATCCCCCACCTGCTCATCCCGGTGGTGACGGACCCGAAAAAGGCCGCCGGCGCCCTCCAGTGGGCGGTGTTCGAGATGATGAAGCGGTACAAGACCTTCTCGGAAAACGGCGTCAAGAAGCTGGAGGAGTTCAACCGTCTGGCCCGGGCCACCGAGGGCATGGAGACCCTGCCCAGCGTGGTAGTGGTCATCGACGAGCTGGCCGATCTGATGCTGGTGGCGGCGAAAGAGGTGGAGGAATCCATCTGCCGCGTGGCCCAGATGGGCCGTGCCGCCGGCGTCCACCTGGTCATCGCCACCCAGCGGCCCTCCGCGGACGTCATCACCGGCTTGATGAAGGCCAACATCCCCAGCCGCATTGCCTTCGCGGTGGCCTCCTCCCTGGAGTCCCGCATCATTCTGGACAACACCGGCGCGGAAAAGCTGGTGGGCAAGGGCGACATGCTCTACGCCCCCCTGGGCGCCGGAAAGCCCACCCGTGTCCAGGGCTGCTTTATCTCCCCGGAGGAGATCGAGCAGGTGGTGGAGTTCGTCAAGCAGTCCGGCGAGGCCCACTATTCCGACGAGGTCATCGCTAAGATCGAGGAGTCCGTCCAGGAGAAGGAAAAGGGCGGCGCCAAGGGTGCTGCTGCCCCCTCTGAGCCTGCCGAGGACGAGGGCGACGAGCTGCTGCCCGCCGCCGTGGAGGTGGTGCTGGAGACCGGCCAGGCCTCCGTCTCCATGCTCCAACGCCGCTTGAAACTAGGGTACTCCCGTGCCGCCCGGCTGGTGGACCAGATGGAGGAGCGGGGCATCGTCGGCCCCTTCGAGGGCTCCAAGCCCCGGCAGCTCCTCATCACCCGCGCCCAGTGGCAGGAGATGCAGATGGGCGGCGTGCCGGAGGGCGGCGATGAAGAACCGCCGTTTTCGGATGAAGGGGTATGAAATTTCGTACTGCCGGGCTTGACAAAAATTTTGAAACCGCTATAATGGTGCATACTATAAAGCGATGATGAAGCCAGCTTCCTGAAACCGGCTCACAGTGAGAGGGAAACAGTGCAAACCCTCAGCCCACGCCGGGAAGCAGCCACTTCGGAGCGTCCGTGAGGAGCGGAACGATCCATCCCCGTTACCGGATGACGTGAGATGTCCCCAAAGCGGAGGACAGATCAGGGTGGTACCGCGGATACATATTCGCCCCTGACAGGTGTCAGGGGCGTTTTTATTTGAATCATTGTCTCAAGGAGGCTTTCCATATGAAATTTTCCCGTAAAATCGAGGCCTGCAGCCTCTCTCCCATTCGCAAATTCCATCCCTATGTGGTGGCGGCGGAGGCAAAGGGCCGGAAGGTCCTGCATTTGAATATCGGCCAGCCGGACATCGAGACGCCCCGGGCGTTCTTTGATGCCATTCAGAGCTTTGGAGAATCTGTTCTGGCGTATGCCCCCTCTCCCGGTGTCGGGAGCTATGTGGAGGCTGTCCGGGATTATTACACGGGTATGGGCTACCCCATCTCCTGTGACGATATTCTGGCCACCTACGGCGGCAGCGAGGCCCTCCAGATCATCTTCTCCTGCATCCTGGATGAGGGGGACGAGGTGCTGGTGGCCGAGCCCTATTACCCCAATTACGACACCTTTGTCCGTGTCACCGGCGCCGCGATCCGGCCCATCCCCACCTCTCCCGAGGAGGGCTACCGCTTCGCCAGCCGGGAAAAGATCGAACCCCTCATCAACGAGCATACCCGGGCCATCCTGATGACCAACCCGGGCAACCCTACCGGCGTGGTCCTGCGGCCGGAGGAGCGGCGGCTCATGGCGGATATTGCCAAAGAGCATGACCTGTTCCTGGTCAGCGACGAGGTCTACCGGGAGCTGGTCTACGGCGGCGAGAAGCCGTCCTCCATGCTGGAGTACACCGACGCGGCGGAAAACGTCATCGTGGTGGATTCCGTGTCCAAGCGGTTCTCCGCCACCGGCTCCCGGGTGGGCGTGGTGGTCTCCCGCAACAAGGAGCTGATGGCCCACGCCATGAAGATCTGCCAGGGCCGCCTGTGCGCCGCCACCCTGGACCAGGTGGGCGCCGCCGCCCTGTACCGCTCCATGACCCCGGCCTATTACGAGGACCTGCGGGCGGAGTACCAGCGCCGCCGTGACGCCGTGGTGGAGGGCCTCAGCAAGATCCCCGGTGTGCAGTTCAACTCCCCGGAGGGCGCCTTCTATCTGATGGTCACGTTGCCGGTGGACGACGCGGAAAAGCTCCAGTATTTCCTGCTGGAGGAGTTCGAGGACCACGGCGAGACCGTCATGTACGCCCCCGGCGAGGGCTTCTACGCCACCCCCGGCAAGGGCCGCAATGAAATTCGCATCGCCTATGTGACCAACCCCGCGGAGCTGCGCCGCTCCGTGGAGCTGCTGGGCCTGGGCATCGCGGCGTACAACGCCAGACGGGAGGGTTGAGATGATCCGCCATATCGTCATGTGGAAATTCCGCCCCGGCACGGAGGCGGAGCAGAAGCAGTTTCTGGACGGCCTGCGCTCCCTCCAGGGCGTCATCCCCCAGCTGTTGAAGTCCGAGGTGGCGGTAAACGTGGGGGAGGGGAACTACGACGCCGTCCTGGTCAGCGAGTTCGAGAGCCTGGAGGCTCTGGATACATACAAAAACGACCCCCGCCACAAGGCGGTCTCCGCCCTGTGTAAATCCATCCGGACCGACCGGGTGGCCGTGGATTACGAGTTTTAACAAAAACACGCCGCACTTTTGCGGCGTGTTTTTTCAGCTTGCAGGGGGAGTACGAGGGGGCGGCAGTCCCCTCGTGTGAAATCGAATGTTTATAAAACGCCTGCTGATGCAGGCGTTTTATAAATATATCCTACTTGACAAATGGGAAATAATATGGTATCTCTATATCATAGTAAAAAGATAGGAAATGGAGGAATACCATGAACGTCTATGCGGACAACGCGGCCACCACCGCTGTCAGCGATGCGGCCCTGGCCGCGATGATGCCCTGTTTTCAGGAGATCTACGGCAACCCTTCCAGTCTGCACACCCCCGGTCAGCGGGCGGCGGAGAAACTGGCGGCGGCCCGTGAGACCTTTGCCAAGTATTTGAACGCCGACCCCCGGGAGATCACCTTCACCTCCGGCGGCAGCGAGGCCGATAACCAGGCCCTCCGCTCCGCCGCCCTCCTGGGCGCCCGGAAAGGGAAGAAGCACATCATCTCCACCAAGTTCGAGCACCACGCCATTCTCCACACCCTCCAGGCGCTGGAGAAGGAGGGCTATGAGGTCACCCTGCTGGACATCCCGCCTGACGGCGTGGTGACGGCGGAGCAGGTGAAGGATGCCATCCGGCCGGACACCTGCCTGGTGTCGGTGATGTTCGCCAACAATGAGATCGGCACCATCCAGCCCATCCCGGAGATCGGCGCGGTGTGCCATGAGGCGGGCGTCCTGTTCCATACCGACGCCGTCCAGGCGGCGGGCCACCTGCCCATCGACGTGCAGGCTATGCACATCGACATGCTGTCCCTCTCCGCCCACAAGTTCCACGGGCCCAAGGGCGTAGGCGTGCTGTACGCCCGCCGGGGCATCGCCCTGACCAACGTCATCCACGGCGGCGCCCAGGAGCGGGGCAAGCGGGCCGGTACGGAGAACATCCCCGGCATCTGCGGCGCGGCGGCGGCCTTTGAGGAAGCCTGCGCCAATATGGAGAAAAACGCCGCGCACCTGATCCCGCTGCGGGATAAGCTGATCGCGGGCCTGACCGCCATTCCCCATACGGTGCTGAACGGTGACGCCAAGCGCCGACTGCCCGGCAACGTCAATGTCTGCTTCGAGGGCATCGAGGGCGAATCCCTGCTGCTGCTCCTGGACGCCAAGGGCATCGCGGCGTCCTCCGGCAGCGCCTGCACCTCCGGCTCCCTGGACCCCAGCCATGTGCTGCTGGCCCTGGGCCGGCCCCATGAGGTGGCCCACGGCTCCCTGCGGCTGAGCTTCAGCGAGTACAACACGGAGGCGGAGATCGACTATATCTTACAAGAAGTACCCGAAGTGGTGTCCTATCTGCGGAATATTTCTCCGGTCTGGGACGAGCTGGAAAAGGGCCAGCGTCCCCATCTGATTTGAAAGGAGTCATGAAAGCATGGCATTGTACAGTGATAAAGTGATGGATCATTTCCAGCATCCCCGGAACGTGGGCAAGATGGATGACGCCGACGGTATCGGCGAGGTGGGCAACGCCAAGTGCGGCGACATCATGCGCATGTATATCAAGGTGGACCACGACACCCAGACCATCACCGATGTGAAGTTCAACACCTTTGGCTGCGGCAGCGCCATCGCCACTAGTTCCATGGCCACGGAGCTCATTAAGGGCAAGCCCATCAGCGAGGCCCTGACCCTCAGCAATAAGGCGGTGGTGGAGGCGCTGGACGGCCTGCCCGCCCATAAGATCCACTGCTCCGTTCTGGCGGAGGAGGCCGTGCGGGCCGCCGTCCGGGACTATTATGACAAGAACAACATCCCTTACGGCGATGAGCTGCGGGAGTGTGACGGCCACTGCGACACCTGTCACCAGGAGCACGAATAAGGCAAAAAAATCCCGGAACATTTCGTTCCGGGATTTTTGATTGGGCTTATTACAGTTCCCCGCCGCCGTTTTCCGGCTGTGCTTCTTCGGGTCCGGGCTGCTCCGCCGGGGCCTCGATCTGCTCCGCCGCCGTCTCAGCCGGCGCCTGGGGAGCCTTCGGGACAAAGGGATAGCAGTCCGCATAGGCTTCATCGAAGTTTTTCTGATTCTGCTCGTTGTTGGGCGTCATCCGCTGGAGGCAGCAGAGAAAGGCCACGATCATGCCGAACAGATAGCCCACCGTGGGGGCGGTGGATGTAAAGTGGATGACCACGGCGCTGATGACCCCCACCAGAAGCGCGACCATGATGATCACCATCACGATGCGCCGGTAAGCCTTGCCCAGGTCAAATGCCGGATTTTCCCGGCGGCGGCGTTTGGCCAGGGGGATGGAGGAGAACAGGGCGACCAACGCCTGAACGCCCACGCAGGCCATGACGATAAAGCCTCCGGCGGCAGCACCGAAGAAATAGGGAGCTTTTGAAAGAATATCCATAAATACCTCCTTATCCGCTGGATATAAAACCGAATCTATTATAAACGCTTTTTTTCCATTTGGCAAGAGACCCTTATTCCAGGGCTGCGGTCCGGCCATCCAACCGTCCCCGGTCAATGGTCACCACGCCGTAAGTGGGGCGGCGGTAGTCCCCGATGCTGCCGGGATTCAGGAACAGCGTTTTGCCCCGCATGTCCACCAGGGGCTTGTGGGTATGGCCGAACAGGAAGCAGTCCAGGTTCTGCTCCTCCGCCGCATAGCCGGCGCTGATCAGCGACTGCTTTACGCCGTAGGTGTGGCCGTGGCAGATGAGGACCCGCTTGTCCTCAAGAAACAGCAGCCGTTCCGCCGGTTCCTCCGGGCGGCAGTCGCAGTTGCCCGGCACCTGATAAAACTCGATTTCAGGGCAGGCGTCGCGGAGCCGTTCGCCGTCCCGCCAGCAATCCCCCAGGTGGAGGATCATCCGGGGAGACTCCCGTTCCACCGCCTGCAGCATATTGGAAAGATTTCCGTGAGAATCCGAAAGGACAAGGATCTTCATAATGTTCTCCTTTCTGTAATACACGCAGTATACGCCATTTTCCGCCGGGATGCAATGGGGGCCGAACAGGAAGAAATACGGTGAAAACACTTGACAATTTCGACTCCGTCTGCTAAACTCGATTCATAGGTTAGTTAATACTAACTAATGGCGATCGGAAAGCCATAAACTACCTCTTTTTCATACTCCTTATGGAGATCCCCGCGGTCAGGCAGCCGCGGGGATCTTCACGCCTATGGCAGGTCGGTCTAGGCGGGCCCGGTCAGCAGGCGGCCGTAGATGTCGAACCGGGAGCCGTGGCAGGGGCAGTCCCAGCTTTTCTCGTCAGGGTTCCACTCCAGCTGGCAGCCCATGTGGGGGCATTTGGGGACGACGGTGTGGAGCTCGCCCTTTTCATCCCGGTAGACGCCTAATTTTTCGCCGTCCACCTCCGCCACGCCGCCGTGCCCCGGTGGGATGTGGCCGGCGGAGATGCGTCCCGGCTCCAGAAACCGCTTGCTCAGGCCCTTGATGGAGCAGGCGGCGTCCTCCGCTAGCTGGTGGGTGGAAGCGCCCGCCTTGAAGCGGTGAGGGGCGAACACGGCGCTGTCCGCCGGAGGCGTCTGCCCCAGGGCCATGGCGCTCAGAATCTCCGCCGCCACCACCGAGGAGCTCATGCCCCATTTCTGGAATCCGGTGGCCACCAGCCAGTCCGGGCGGCTGTCGGCGTACTGTCCGATATAAGGCACGCCGTCCATGGGCATACAGTCCTGGGCGGACCAGGCGGCGGCCTCCCGGCACTGGGGCCAGTACCGCCGGGCCGTCTGCCGGAGCATTTCGTACTGTCCGCCCTCCCGGTTGTCTCCCGTGCGGTGGGCGCCGCCGCCTAAAAGCAGGTAGTTTCCCCAGGAGCGGAAGGACAGCCCGTTTTCCTCCACGCCCAGGTAGCAGTTCTTCATAAACTTTGCCCCTTCCAGGGCCAGCACGTAGCTGCGCTCCTGGTGCTGCCGGGCGAAGAAGTATCCCGGCACGTTCAGAAAGGGATAGTGGCAGGTGAAAATGACCGTTTCGGCGGTGATGCTGCCGCCATCGACCATGACCCGGCCCTCCTCCACATCCAGCACCCGGCTGTGCTCGTAGATGGTCAGGCCGTCCGCCAGGGCCGCCAGCAGCTTCAGGGGATGGAACCAGGCCTGGTCCCGCAGGCCCAGGGCCAGGGCGGAGAAGGGCAGCTCCGTGTCGTGGGTCAGGTAGACGTCCATTCCCAGCGCCCGGCAGACGTCATATTCCTGCTCCAGCGGCCCCGGCGCCCCGGCGGTGTACAGAAAGCTGTCGCAGTCCTCGAAATCGCAGTCGATGTCCCACTCCCGCACCAGTCGCCGCAGCCGCTCCACGGCGGCGAGGTTGGCCCGGGCGTATTGTCCCGCCGCCTCGGGGCCAAAGTCCTCCGTGAGCTGCTGGTATTTCAGGCCGTGCTGGGCCGTCAGCTTGGCGGTGGTGCCGGCGGTCTGGCCGCCGCCGACGCGGTCCGCCTCGATGACCGACACCTCGGCCCCGGCCCGCCGTAGGAAGCTGGCGGTGAGCAGTCCCGCCAGCCCGCCGCCGATGACCGCCACATCCGCCTCATAGTCGCCGTCCAGCATGGGAAATTCCGGCAGGGCGGCTGTTTTTGTCCAGATAGAGTCCATGTTTCCGCCTCCTTTGTACTGGCGGTAGTATGCCCTGTCCGCGGGAAAAGCAGTCGGCGGTTTGACAGCGGCCCCGGGATTTGGTATCATGGCTCTGGAAAGTGAGGAACGGCGATGAGCGGTCATTTTGATTTTTTGAATATGAACTTTTTCACGAAGGCGTCGGTATATCCCGGCAGCATCGGCACATTCCGCTACCGCTTCCAGCGCACCGGCTGGATGGAGGACGGCAGCATCCAGGTCTGGGTGTATGAGAATACCAGCTTCGAGCTGGCCCAGGACGTGGAGACAGAGACCTTCCCCTGGACGGAGGAGGGCGTGGAGCAAATTCGCGCCTGGCTGGAGCAGAAGCTGGCGGAGCGGGGCACGGAGCCCTACCGCATTCCCTACCCACCGAAAAAGAAATAAAAAACCGCCCGAAAGGGCGGTTTTCGTTTAATTAAGCGGTTCAAACGCCTCTCCCGTCACCAAATCGTGCCAGGTGAACACGCCGTCCTCCAGCGTCATGTAGCTGTGGGGGGTGCCCTCCTTGGGCAGGGACAGGGAGCCGGGGTTCAGATAGGTGAAAGTGCCGCAGTCCCGACGCACCGGCAGATGGGTGTGGCCGCAGAGCAGGAAATCGCCCTGCTTCAGGGGCGGGGGAGCGTCCGGCCCGTGGAGATGGCCATGGGTGGCAAAGATGGTCTTCCTGCCGGCGTACAGCAGGACGGAATCCGCCAGCATGGGGAAGCGGAGCACCATTTGGTCCACCTCGGAGTCGCAGTTGCCCCGGACACAGAACAGTTGGTCGGCCGCGCCGTTGAGCATGGCGGTGACGGCCATGGTGTCGTATTCCTCCGGCAGAGGGTTCCGGGGGCCGTGGTACAGCAGGTCACCCAGCAGCACCAGCCGCTCGGCCTCCTCCCGCCGGAAGGCGTCCAGCAGCAAGCGGCAGTAGTGGGCGGAGCCGTGGAGGTCGGATGCGATGAGCAGTTTCATGGGGAATTCTCCTTTGAAAATCGATTCCCCATCATTGTAGCGTTTCAGCCGGGAAAAAGCAACGCAAAATCTTGCAACTGCTGCAGAGGTGGTATATAATGCGGACTTGAAATCACAAAACAGGAGTGAACCGCTATGAAACTGACAGTTTCTGAACTGCTGGACCTGTCCCACACCCTGGCGGGGGACTATCTGGCGCAATTTGAATATCCCTGGCAGGCCCTGGACGGCATCAAGGACTTCATCCTGGCCCTAGGTCCCACCCTGCCTGCCGGCGAGTATGACCAGCCCGCTCCCAACGTCTGGGTGCATAAGACCGCCAAGGTGTTTCCCTCTGCCTATCTGGGCGCACCCTGCATCATCGGGCCGGAGACGGAGGTCCGCCACTGCGCCTTCATCCGGGGCAGCGCTCTGGTGGGGGCGAACTGCGTGGTGGGCAACTCTGTGGAGCTGAAGAACGTCATCCTCTTCGACAATGTCCAGACGCCCCATTATAACTATGTGGGCGACTCCATCCTGGGCTATAAGAGCCACATGGGTGCCGGCTCCATCACCTCCAACGTGAAGTCCGACAAGACCCTGGTGGTGGTAAAGAACGGCGTGGAGCGCATCGAGACGGGACGGAAGAAGTTCGGCGCCATCCTGGGCGACCATGTGGAGGTGGGCTGCAACAGCGTGCTGAACCCCGGCACGGTCATCGGCCGGAACACCAGCGTCTATCCCACCTCCTCCGTCCGGGGCGCTATCCCGGCAGACAGCATCTTTAAGGCACAAAATGACATCGTTACCCGCAAGTAAAACGGTTAAGCGCCAAAAGAAGGAGACAGGCTCTGCCTGTCTCCTTCTTTTGGCAAGAGGTTCTATTCCGGATATTTTCGTTTCCCAACCCGAACCGGAATCCAGCGAAGCACCCGCAAGGGGTACGCCGCATCCGTAAGGCGGCAAAGCCGCCAACGGCTGCGCAGCGAATCCGGTTCGGAAGCGAGGAGCAGCAGAATGAGCGCACGATGAGTTGGCAAGAGGCTCCAATTTGGATATTTTCGTTTCCCGACCCGAATCGAAGCCCAGCGCAGCGGGTTCGATTCGGAAAGGAGGAGTAAGGGAGCGGGCGGATGACGTTCTTTTGTTCCGCAGGAATAAAAGAACGTCGGAGCAAAGCGGACTTTGCTCCGACGTGGCGCAGCGGGTGGGATTCGAACCCACGTGCCCTTGCGGACAACTTGATTTCGAGTCAAGCTCGTTACGACCACTTCGATACCGCTGCGTATCGGTGTCTAACGGCCATTATGCCATATTTCGGCCAAGCTTGCAAGAGTAAACCGCTCTGCGGCGGCATAAAATACCGTGGAGGGATGCGTATGGCAACGGTATACATCTGGGGCGAGGCGACACGGTACGAAAATTACCGGCGGGCGGTGGAGGCCGCCGGGGGAACGGTGCGCTTCGGCGGAACGCCGGAGGGCTGTGACGCCCTGCTGCTGCCCGGCGGCGGGGATATGGAGCCCTGGCGGTACGGCCAGAGCAACACGGCCTCCCGGGGGCTGGAGCCGGAGCGGGACACAGCGGAGCTGATGCTGCTGGAGCGGTTCACCGCCGCCGGGAAGCCGGTGCTGGGCATCTGCCGGGGCATCCAGGTCATCAATGTGTTTTTCGGCGGAACGCTGTGCCAGGACCTGCCGGGCCACAGCGCCGTGGACGGCCATGACAGCTTTCACACGGTCCGCACGGCCCGCTCGCCGCTGCTGGCGGTCTGCGGCCCCCTCTGCCGGGTGAACAGCGCCCACCACCAGGCGGCAGACGCTCCGGGCCGGGGCCTGCGGGCCGTCCAGTGGGCGGAGGACGGCGCGGTCGAGGCAGTGTGCCACGACTGCCTTCCTGTCTGGGGCGTCCAGTGGCACCCGGAACGGCTGCCGGGAGAGCTGGGCGGAAGGCTTCTGCGGGCATTTCTGGCCCTCTGCTTCTGAGGATTTTCGCAAAAGTACAAATAAAATCAGCTTTCCGCTTGACACAGCAAATTTTTCATGCTAATATATCAAAGCTGACGATTTCCAGGGAGGGCGAACGCAGGTGTAGCACAATGGTCAGGGCACCAGCCTTCCAAGCTGGGGATGCGAGTTCGATTCTCGTCACCTGCTCCATAAACGCGCCAGTAGCTCAGCTGGATAGAGCAACTGCCTTCTAAGCAGTAGGCCAGGGGTTCGAGTCCCTTCTGGCGTACCAGCTCTCCTTATGAAGCGAACGTCGGTGAATAGAATCATTCCGCATCGTTGAGATGTGGTGGGTGTAGTTCAATTGGCAGAGCACTGGATTGTGGTTCCAGGTGTTGTGGGTTCGAGTCCCATCACCCACCCCAGACAAAGAAGGGGATCGGGGCTATCCCGGTCCCCTCTTTCTTTCCACATTGGGGCGTCGCCAAGTGGTAAGGCAAGGGACTTTGACTCCCTCATCCGCTGGTTCGAGTCCAGCCGTCCCAGCCAAGCCGATCCACGCCGCCGGCGTTTAAAATTAAATGAAAGCATGATCCGGTAGCTCAGTCGGCAGAGCAACTGCCTTTTAAGCAGTGGGTCCGGGGTTCGAATCCCCGCCGGGTCACCACGTCGGAGCAAAGTCCGCTTTGCTCCGACGTTCTTTTATTCCCTTGGAACAAAAGAACGTCATCCGCCCGCTCCCTTGCTCCTCCTTTCCAACCGCAATTCGCTGCGCAGCCGTTGGCGGCTTTGCCGCCTTACGGATGCGGCGTACCCCTTGCGGGTGCTTCGCTGGATTCGCGGTTGGCTTTGGGCGACGGCCTCCGCCGTCACCAGGGAGAGCCCGCAGGCGCAGCGCATTCTGATTTATCTGTGAAAAATATGTGCCCCGGCCATAAAAATCCCCCCGGCTGACGGGAACAGACTGTTCCCGTCAGCCGGGGGGATTGGCGTTCAGCTTACTTCATCTCAGGCAGGCTGGCGGCGGCCATGGACTGGCCCACCCGACGGAACTTCTCGTCGGGCAGGGTCAGCTTGAAGCCGGCGGCGGCCTCGGGGTACTCGTCGTTCAATACCTGCTGGCACTTCTCCAGCAGCAGGTCGCCGCCCTTGCCGCTCATCACGCGGCCCAGCAGCAGCACATAGCGGAAGCCGTATTTCTCATAGTAGTAGGCCAGGGTGTGACCCAGGTAGCAGCCGATGGACTCATAGACCTTGGCGGCCCGCTGGTCGCCCTCCTCCATCAGCTTCTGGGTGACCTTCAGCTTTTCGGCGGGGGACAGGCTCTCATCCAGCTCGATGCCGGCCCGGGGCGCCAGCTTGTTCACGCCGTCCTGACAGAAATACTTCACGCCGCAGCCGATGTCGCCGGACCACTCGTCCAGCATGGCGTCGGGGTTGGCGTCCACGGGGACGAAGGCCAGCTCGTTGAGCCAGCCGGTGATCTGGCCGTTTTCATCCACGTAGCCCACGGCCTCGCTGGTGCCCATGGCGATGCCCAGCACGTTGTTGTCGTTCAGGCTCATGGTGCCCGCCAGGGCGGACACGTCGCCGTCGTTGGCCACGGCGTAGGGCACGTCGCCGAAGGTGTCGGTGATGGCACGGATGAAAATGTCCTTCACCTTGGCCTCATACAGGTCCTTGGGGACCTTCAGGAAAAGGGAGGCCTTCATGGTGCGGTTGTTGATGTAGATGCCGGCGGAGGAGACGCCCACGGCGTCCACCCGGGGCATGTGGGCGGCGGCGGACTTCAGGGCGGAGACAATGCCCTCGTAGTGGTACTCCGGGTCGGGATTGACTTTGGGAAGCCACACGACCTCCTCGGAAAAGACGGTCTCGCCGTCGATGACAGCGGAGACCTTGCGGTCGGAGCCGCCGGCGTCAAAACCGATGCGGCAGCCCTCCAGATGGCCGCCCATGGGGACGGGTTTGTCCAGCGTCTCGGGGATGTCCTCGGTATAGACCACCTCAAAGGGCTTCTCAAAGACGTCAGCCATGAATTCCCAGTCAAAGGCCCGCTCTCCGCCGGCGCAGTACACGCCGCGAAGGTACTCATAGATGCCCTGGTCGCTCACATACACCTTGAAGCCGCCCTTCATCCACAGCTCGGTCTTCACCAGGCGGTCGATGTAGTAGCGGTCGGCGGCGGCCATTTCCGGCGTGCCGTGGATGAAGGTGTGGGTGGTGGCGATCTGGCCGTCGGCACGCTCGACAGCGATGGAGACCGGCTTGGCGGCGTCCTTCAAAAAGGCACGGTTAAATTTCAGAATGGGGGTAAATTCAGGGTCCAGAACAGGCACGTTTTTTACGTCAACAGAAATACCGTAACGTTCCATGGAATGTCCTCCTAAATCAGATAGTTTCCTGCGTCACATATCGTTATCACTGGTTTTAGTTTAGCACACGGCCGCTGCTATGTCATTAGTTTTTTAGAAAAAAATCAAAACCGGGAGAAAAAACAGACAAAAAACCGTCAGAATTCACAAACCCGCTCTGCGCCGCAGCAGCTGATAGACCTCCATCAGCCGGGGGGCGGCGTAGTCCAGAAATTCCCGGTACGCTTCGCAGAAATAGTTTTTCCCGGTGGAATCCGCCGTCACCGGTTCCCGGTTGCGGCGGCAGCCGTTGCGACAGAGCATGACATACCGGCAGGCGCGGCACTCCTCCGGCAGGCGGCGGGACCACTGGATGAAGCCCAGTTCCTGCCGCTTCTGCTCCATCTCCGGGAAGGAGTCCGTCAGGATATTGCCCAGCCGCCACCGGTCCAGGGCGTAGAAGTCGCAGGGGTAGACGCTACCGTCCGCCTCGATGACCCACTGGGGGGCGCAGACCCCCTGAAGGTTGCAGCTCTCCGGCGCCTGGCCGGAGAGGAGCATCATCAGGTTTTCAAAATAGCGGTTGTAGACATACCGCCCGGCCTTCATGTCCAGATACCAGGCGTCGAACACGGCCTTGAGGAAGGCACCGTACCGCTCCGGGGTCAGGGAGTACTCATTGCCGCCGGGGGCCTGGCCGATGGGGTCCAGGCACTCGATGTACTGCTGGTAGCGGAACCCCTGCTTTTTGAAAAACTCGTATACCTGCCGGCCCCGGCGGGCGTTGGCGGCGCTGACCACCGTCAGGATGTTGAAGTCCACTCCGTGCCGCTCCAGCAGGCGGATGGAGGCCATCACCCGGTTGAAGGTGCCCTTGCCCGCCCGGTCCACCCGGTAGCGGTCGTGGAGCTCCTTGGGCCCGTCCAGGGAGATGCCCACCAAAACCTTATTTTGGGCGAACCACTGGGCCCATGCCTCATCCAGGGCGTAGCCGTTGGTCTGGAAGGCGTAGTGGACCCGGACGCCCCTGGGGTTGGGGTGGGCGGACACGTAGTCCGTCAGGCCCCGGAAAAAATCCAGCCCCGCCAGAGACGGCTCCCCGCCCTGGAAGGCAAAGGTGCAGTCCCCATCGGCCCAGGCGAGGGCCTTGTCCGCGATGAGGCGCATGGCCTCCGGGGTCATGCGGCCCATAGAGGCCACGGCGCGGTTTTCCGCCTCGTCGGTATAAAAACAGTACCGGCAGCGCATGTTGCAGCTTCCGGAGGCCGGTTTGATGAGCAGGCTGATGGGGGGCATGGGCACCTCCTTGGGATTCCCGGCGGCGGACCGCCTGAACTGTTCCCATGATACCCCCTTTTTCCCGGAAGGGCAAGACAGAGAAGCCCCCCTTGGGTAGATTTCCGCTTGACTTTCCCCCGCCGCACCGATACCATGGATGTAACGAATTCTGTGGGCATGGGGGAAGACGCTTCGCCATGCTTGAAAGGATGAAAGGAAAAATGGTCATTCTTCTGGTATTCCTGGTCTGTTTCCTCGCCTCCGTGGCGGGCGCCATCTGCGGCATCGGCGGCGGCGTTATCATCAAGCCCGCCCTGGATGCCTTCGGCATCATGGACGTGGCCACCATCAGCTTTCTCTCCGGGTGCACGGTGCTTTCCATGACCACCTATTCGGTGCTCCGGTCCCGCCGCAGCGGTGCCTCCGCATTTGAGCGCGCCACCGGCCTGCCCATGGCCCTGGGCGCGGCGGTGGGCGGCGTTGTGGGCAAGCAGCTGTTCCAGTTCATCAAGAGCATGAGTGCCGATCCGAACCGCGTGGGCGCCGTCCAGGCCACCTGCCTGCTGGTCGTGACCCTGGGCACCCTGGTCTACACCCTGTTCAAAAGCCGCATCCCCACCCACCGGGTGACCAACCCGGCCGGCTGCGCGGTGATCGGCTTCTTCCTGGGCATCATGTCCTCGTTCCTGGGCATCGGCGGCGGTCCCATCAACCTGGTGGTGCTGTTTTTCTCCTTTTCCATGGACACCAAGACCGCGGCGGAAAATTCCCTGTACATCATCTTTTTCTCCCAGCTGGCCAGCCTCGCCGCCAGCATCCTCACCCATTCCGTGCCTGCTTTCTCCGTCGGCATGCTGTGCCTGATGGTGGGCGGCGGCATTTGCGGCGGCATCTGCGGCCGGGCGGTCAACCGGAAACTGGACAGCCGCGCCGTGGACAAACTCTTTATCGCGCTGATGATCCTGATGATCTTCATCAATGTCTATAATATCTATAAATTCCTCTGATACCGGCAAATTTCAATTTCGGTTGACAAATTCTACAATTTGGACTATGATAAAAATATAAGTTTACACTATTTTGACCAATCCATCCTGGCTTGGGATGAAACAAGGAAAGAAGGAAGCTGGAATGGCAAAACGCAAGAACGTGCTGCTGATCCTTTCTGACCAGCAGCGGCTGGACACGGTGAGCGCTTACGGACTGAACCAGATCTGCAAGACGCCCCACATCGACCAACTGGCTGCGGAGGGCATGAAGTTCACCAACGCCTATACGCCGTCGGCCATCTGCGCGCCGGCCCGTGCCAGCGTAATGACCGGCCTGTATCCCCACAAGCACGGCGTGATCGATAACTTTACCTGCATCCGGGACGGCATCCCCCTGCTGGGGGACTGCATGCACGACGCCGGCTACTACTGCGGCTACGCCGGCAAGTGGCATGTCACGCCTGACAAGCCTCCTGAGGAGTGCGGCTTTGACGACGGCAAGCCCTTTATGGGCTACGGGTTCCCCGGCAGCCAGGTGTTCCCCCACCTGATCTTCAACCAGCCGCCTGACAACAAGCCGAACTACTACGAGGAGTACCTGAAGGAGAACGGGTTTGAGAATATCGACGTCTCCCACGGCTTCCTGGGCGACAACCCCGCCCTCCAGATCCAGGAGATGTTCTGCAAGCACGAAGGCCCGGTGGAGAGCACCATCGAGTATTTCGTGGCCCATGAGACCAACCGGCTCATCGACAAGGCCAGGGAGGAGGACAAGCCCTTCTTCATCTGGGCCAACTTCTGGGGGCCCCACAGCCCCAGCATCGTCCCGGAGCCCTACTACTCCATGTATGACCCGGATGACATCCCGGAACACCCCAGCTACTGCGACGACCTGCTGGACAAGCCCTACGGCTACTACCTCAGCGAGAAGATGTGGGGCCTTGGCAACTACGGCTGGAAGGGCTTCCAGGAGATCGCGGCCCGGTACTACGGCCACTGCACCATGATCGACGACATGGTGGGCATGATCGTGGACAAGCTGAAGGCCGAGGGGCTGTACGACGATACCATCATCATTTACAGCGCCGACCACGGCGACTGCCTGGGCGCCCACAAGCTCATTGAAAAGGGCGCGTTCACCTTCGATGAAATTTACCACATCCCCATGGTGGTGAAGGGCGCCGGTACCAAGGACAACGACAGCTTCGTCTACCTCCATGAGATGATGCCAACGATCCTGGATGTGGCCGGCGTCAAGCCGCCAAAGCCCGTGGACGGCGAGAGCATCCTGCCCCTGATGATGGGCGAGGAGGAGAGCAACGGCCGCACCGAGGTCTACGGCGAGTTCCACAGCCACTTCTACGTGGGCCGCCAGCGGATGGTCCGGGACCACGACTACCAGCTCACCTTCAACGAAAGCGAGCGGGGCGAGCTGTACGACCTGAAAAAGGACCCCTACCAGCTCCACAACGTCTGCTATGACCCGGCCTACGCCGATGTGAAGAAAAAATATCTGGACATCATGTCCAAACATATGAAGGAGCTGGACGACCCTGCCGGCACCTGGTTCCACCGAATCAAGGAATTCTATTGAACGGAGAGTTTAACATGGATGATAAGAAGAAAAGCAAGATCCAAATACCAAACTGGGGATGGCTGCTCATCTCCTTCCTGGTAGCCATGGCGCTGTGGTTTTTCCTGTCTGTCAATCCCAAGACGGCCCGCAGCTTCCCCTTCCTCCCCGCGATTTTGCAGGCTCTGGCCACCGTCATTGAGCGGGGCATCCTGGCAACGGACTTCATCAGCAGTATGATCTCCGTGGTGGCGGGCTTCGCCCTGGGCTTTGTGACCGCCGTCCCCATCGCGTTCCTGATGGCCTGGTACCTGCCGGTCCGGAACATCCTGGAGCCCTGGATCCAGTTCATCCGCAACATTCCCCCGCTGGCCTACGTCCCCCTGGTGGTCATCGCCGTGGGCGTCGGCCGCAAGCCCCAAATCATCGTCATCTGGCTGGCAACTTTCCTGATCATGACCGTGACCATCTATCAGGGCGTCCGCAATGTGGACGAGACGCTGCTGAAGGCGGCCCGGGTGCTGGGCGCCAAGGACAAGGACCTGTTCATCAAGGTCGTGTTCCCCGCCACCACCCCCTTCATTCTCACCGCTGTCCGCCTGGGCGTCTCCGTGGCCCTGACCACCCTGATCGCCGCCGAGTCCACCGGCGCCTCCGCCGGTATGGGCATGCGCATCCGCTCGTTCAGCAACAGCTTTGAAGTGGCACCCATGCTGCTGTACATCATCCTGATCGGCATTATCGGCATCACCTCTGAGAAAATCATCAAAACGTTAGAAAGGAAGTTCACGGGATGGCAGGAGAAGAGAGAAATCTGAAGGTCAAGATCGACCATGTGGAGAAGATCTACGACGGCCGTCAGGGCAAAATGGTCGCTCTGAACGGCGTGGACCTGGACATCTATGAGAACGAGTTCATCTGCGTGGTCGGACCCTCCGGCTGCGGCAAATCCACTCTGCTGAACATCATCGCGGGCCTTCTGGAGCCCACCAGCGGCGCCGTTTATCTGGACGGCAAGAAGGTGGAAGGCACCGGCACCGAGCGCGGCGTGGTGTTCCAGCAGTACGCCCTGTTCCCCTGGCTGACCGTTATGAAGAACGTCATGTTCGGCCTGAAGCTGAAGGGGATGCCGGACGACCAGGCGAAAGAGATCGCCATGAAGTACATAAAAATGGTGGACCTGGAAGGCTTTGTGGACGCCTACCCCAAGGAGCTGTCCGGCGGCATGAAGCAGCGCGTGGCCATCGCCCGCGCCTACGCCGTGCAGCCCGAGGTCCTGCTGATGGACGAGCCCTTCGGTGCCCTGGACGCCCAGACCCGCACCCAGCTGCAGGCGGAACTGACCAAGACCTGGCAGGAGGAGAAGAAGACTTGCTTCTTCATCACCCACGACGTGGAGGAGGCCATCATCCTCGCCACCAAGGTCATCGTCATGAGCGCCCGCCCCGGCCGCATCAAGAAGATCATTGACATCAATCTGCCCTATCCCCGCACCCAGGATTTGAAAATGCAGAAGGAATTCCTGGACCTGAAGGCCCAGATCTGGGGCGAGGTCTACCAGGAGTATCTGGAGGTCCGCAAGTAAGAACCATTTCGGGCGTCTGCCCGGTGGGAAATAAACATTTTTTGGAGGTACAAGATGAAGAACAAATTCATTGCAATGCTGCTGGCTCTCGCGATGGTCCTGTCCCTGGCCGCCTGCGGCGGTAAGACGGAGCCCGCTCCCGCAGAGACCAAGGAGCCCGAGCAGACCGAGCAGCCGGCAGATACCACCCCCGCGGAACCCGCTGAGGAGCCCATCACCCTGAATGTTGCTTACATGCCCAACTACGGCAGCCTGTGGGCTGTGACCACCGCCATCAACAAGGGTTATTTCGAGGAAGCCGGCATCACCGTGAAGCTGGTGGAATTCGCTGACGGCCCGACCATCATCGCTGCTATGGAATCCGGCACCATTGACATGGGTTACATCGGCCAGGGCGCTCACAAGCTGTGCATCAACGGCAACGCCAAGATCTTCGCCCTGTCCCACATCTCCAACGGCGACGCCGTCATCGGCGGCCCCAACGTCAAGACCCTGGAAGACCTGAAGGGCAAGACCGTGGCTTATTCCTCCGGCACCTCCAGCGAGGACATCCTGAAGATGGGCCTGGACAAGGCCGGCCTGACCATGGATGACATCAAGGCTATGGATATGGATGCCTCCAACATCGTGACCGCCATGCTGTCCGGCGGCGTGGACGCCTGCGCCACCTGGTCTCCCAACAGCCTGAAGATCATGGAAGAGCTGGGCGCCGACGGCACTCTGCTGTGCGACAACCTGACCTTCTCCGATACCTCCGTTTCTCTGGCCAGCTGGATCGTGACCCCCAAGTACGCCGAGGCCAACGCCGACAAGATCCTGCGCTTCACCAAGGCTCTGTACAAGGCCATGGACTACGCTGCTGACGGCAACTACGACGAGGTCGCCCAGTATGTGTCCGACCAGACCAAGACCGACTATGATTCTGTCTACGCCGAGCGCGGTGTTGCCGACTGGCTGACCGGCAAGGAAGTGGCCGCCGGCGCCGCTGACGGCACTATCGAGCATTACTACAAGGTCCAGCAGGATAACTTCATCGCGGCCGGCGCCGTGGAGAAGGAAGTTCCCGTCGCTGATTACGTCATGTTCGACAACATGATCGAGGCCGGTAAGTAAGGTTTCCGGATCCCCAGAGAAGCAGGGCTAGTTAGCCCTGCTTCTTTTTTGATCTGAAACAGAAAAAAATCCGTGATACCCCTTGACAAACAGGGGAGAGGAGGCTATAATCCACAACAACCTACTTGAAAGGTTGGTAATAAATGAAGCTGGAACTTTTGCACTTCCGATGTCGATGTTGTTAAACAGTGGAGAAACCCCGTATCTGAACAACATTTATGGCATATAGGAGGAATTGAATATGAGTAACATTTATACATCCGCCGACCAGCTGATCGGCAAGACCCCGCTGCTGGAACTGGTGCACATCGAAAAGGAAGAGGGCCTGGAGGCAAAGGTCCTGGCCAAGCTGGAGTATTTTAACCCCGCCGGCAGCGTGAAGGACCGCATCGCCAAGGCCATGATCGACGACGCAGAGGCCAAGGGCCTTTTGAAGCCCGGCTCCGTCATCATTGAACCCACCTCCGGAAACACCGGCATCGGTCTGGCTTCTGTGGCCGCCGCCCGGGGCTACCGCATCATCATCGTGATGCCGGAGACTATGAGCGTGGAGCGCCGCCAGATCATGAAGGCCTACGGCGCGGAGCTGGTGCTGACCGAGGGTGCCAAGGGCATGAAGGGCGCCATCGCCAAGGCCGATGAGCTGGCCAAGGAAATTCCGGGCAGCTTCATCCCCGGCCAGTTTGTGAACCCCGCCAACCCCGCCGTCCACAAGGCCACCACCGGCCCGGAGATCTGGGCGGACACCGACGGCAAGGTGGACATCTTCGTGGCAGGCGTCGGCACCGGCGGCACGGTCACCGGCACCGGCGAATATCTCAAGAACCAGAACCCCAATGTAAAGGTGGTGGCGGTGGAGCCCGCTTCCTCTCCCGTGCTGAGCAAGGGCACCGCCGGCAGCCATAAAATTCAGGGCATCGGCGCCGGCTTCGTTCCCGATGTGCTGAACACCTCCGTGTACGATGAGATCATCGCCGTAGAGAACGACGACGCCTTCGCCACCGGCAAGCGCATTGGCAAGAAGGAGGGCGTGCTGGTGGGCATCTCCTCCGGCGCGGCTGTGTGGGCCGCCATCCAGCTGTCCAAGCGGCCGGAGAACAAGGGCAAGACCATCGTGGCCCTGCTGCCCGACACCGGCGACCGCTATCTCTCCACCCCGCTGTTCGCGGATTGAATAGGACCCCCTCTCCGGAGCGGCCGCTGTACGCAGCGGCCGCTCTGTTTTTGACGGTTTCTGCCGAAAACGGGCTTTCCAAATTCGAGCGGATATGATATACTTTCCAGTGTTTGATAATTCGGCAAAGAGGGGAAAATCAACATGGGAGCTATTGGATTTGACAATCAAAAGTACCTGACCACCCAGTCGGAGCAGATCAAGCGCCGCATCGCCCAGTTCGGCGGCAAGCTGTATCTGGAGTTCGGCGGCAAGCTGTTCGACGACTACCATGCCTCCAGGGTCCTGCCGGGCTTCGAGCCGGACAGCAAGATCCGGATGCTCCAGCAGCTCAAGGAGGATGTGGAGATCGTTATCGCCATCAACGCGGCGGACATTGAGAAGAACAAGGTCCGCGGCGACCTGGGCATCACCTACGACGACGATGTCCTGCGCCTCATCGACATCTTCCGGGGATTGGGCCTGTATGTGGGAAGCGTGGTCCTGACCCGGTACAACGGTCAGGCCGCCGCCGACGCCTTTTTGAAGCGTCTCACCGCCCTGGGCATCCGCTGCTACCGACACTATCCCATCGCGGGCTATCCCTCGGATGTGCCCCACATCGTCAGCGACGAGGGCCTGGGGAAGAACGACTACATCGAGACCAGCCACTCCCTCATCGTGGTGACGGCGCCCGGCCCCGGCAGCGGCAAGATGGCCACCTGCCTGAGCCAGCTCTACCATGAGCACAAGCGGGGCGTCACCGCCGGGTACGCCAAATTTGAGACGTTCCCCATCTGGAACCTGCCTTTGAAGCATCCGGTGAACCTGGCTTACGAGGCCGCCACGGCGGACCTGGACGATGTGAACATGATCGACCCCTTCCACCTGGAGGCCTACGGCAAGACGGCGGTGAACTACAACCGGGACGTGGAGATCTTTCCGGTGCTGAACGCCATTTTTGAAAAGATTCAGGGCAAATCTCCTTACAATTCCCCTACGGATATGGGCGTCAACATGGCGGGCAACTGCATCGTGGACGACGAGGTCTGCCGCGCGGCCTCGAAGCAGGAAATTCTGCGCCGCTATTACACCGCCTGCGTGGAAAAGCTCCAGGGCAAGTGCGGCGACGAGCCGGTGCGGAAGCTGGAGCTGGTGATGCAGCAGGCGGGCGTGACGCCGGACATCTGCCCGGCGGTGTCTGCCGCCCTGGTAAAGGCGGAAGCCACCCACGGTCCCGCCGGCGCCATGGTCCTGCCGGATGGCCGGGTGGTCACGGGAAAGACCTCCGACACCCTAGGGGCTGCCTCGGCGCTGCTGCTGAACGCCCTGAAAGCCATGGGCGGCATCGGGGACCAGTTCGAGCTGATCTCCGCCCAGGTCCTGGAGCCGGTCTGCCGCCTGAAAACCGCCTATCTGGGCCATAAGAACCCCCGCCTCCACACCGACGAGGTGCTGATGGCCCTCGCCATTTCCGCCCTGACTAATCCCTTGGCGGACCTGGCCCAGCAGCAGCTCCCGCTGCTCCGGGGCTGCGATGCTCACTTTAGCGTGGTGCTCTCCGACGTGGATGAAAAGCTGCTGAAGCGGCTGGGCATCAACGTCAGCTGCGAGCCGCGGTACGAGACGAAGAAGCTGTATCATAAATGAGAGCCGCGGCCTCCCTCGGGAGGCCGCGCCCCGTCCCCCGCAGGGGGGACATTTTTTGTGAAAGGAATCAGACTATGGACATCATCCAAATCCTGGCCCAAGAGCTGGATAAAGACCCCCGCCACGTGGCCAATGTCGTCCAGCTTCTGGACGAGGGCAACACCATCCCCTTCATCGCCCGCTACCGCAAGGAACTCCACGGCGCCATGGACGACACCTCCCTCCGCACCCTGGAGGAGCGGCTGAAGTACCTCCGGGGCCTGGAGGAGCGCCGGGAGGCGGTGAAAAAATCCATCGAGGACCAGGGCAAGCTGACGGAGGAGCTGTCCGCCGCCATCGACGCCGCCCGGACCCTGGCAGAGGTGGAGGATCTGTACCGCCCCTACAAGCAGAAGCGCCGCACCCGGGCCACCGCTGCAAAGGAAAAGGGGCTGGAGCCTCTGGCCCTGCTCCTGTTCGCCCAGGCCCCGGATTGTCCCGACCCGCTGACCGAGGCCGCCCGTTACATCGACCCGGAAAAGGGCGTGGAGACGGCGGAGGACGCCCTGGCGGGCGCATCCGACATCATCGCCGAGCAGATTTCCGACGACGCCGACCTGCGCAAAAAGCTCCGGGACCTGCTGGCGAAGAACGGCCTGCTCCGCAGCGTGGCCGCCACCGACGAGGACACCGTCTACCGCCTGTATTACGACTTTTCCCGTTCCCTCGCTAAGCTCCAGGGCCATCAGGTTTTGGCCATCGACCGGGGCGAGAAGGAGGAAAAACTGAAAGTTTCCGTGGAGTTGGACCGGGAGATGGCCCTCCGCACCGTCCGCCGCCACGCGGTCATCCCCGGCAGCGCCGCCATGGAGTTCGTGAAAGCCGCCGCCGAGGACGCCTACGACCGCCTGATCTTCCCCTCCCTGGAGCGGGAGGCCCGGTCCGAGCTGACCGCCTCTGCCTGCGAGGGCGCCATCGGCCAGTTTGCCCTGAACCTGCGGCCCCTGCTGATGCAGCCTCCTGTGAAGGGCAAGGTGACTATGGGCCTTGACCCCGGTTACCGCATGGGCTGCAAGGTAGCGGTGGTGGACGGCACGGGCAAGGTGCTGGATACCGCCGTGGTGTACCCCACCTACGGCGAGCGGCAGAAGAACGAGGCCATCGTGACCCTCTCCAAACTGATTAAAAAGCACCGTGTGGAGCACATCGCCATCGGCAACGGCACCGCCAGCCGGGAGACGGAGCAGATGGCGGTGGAGCTGATCCGGCAGGTGAATGCCGCCGGCGCCAATGTCAGCTACATGATCGTCTCCGAGGCGGGGGCCTCCGTCTACTCCGCAAGCCCCCTGGCGGCGGAGGAATTTCCCCAGTACGACGTGAACCTCCGCTCCGCCGTGTCCATCGCCCGGCGCTTGCAAGACCCCCTGGCGGAGCTGGTGAAGATCGACCCCAAGGCTATCGGCGTGGGCCAGTACCAGCACGACATGCCCCCGAAGCGGCTGGACGAGGCCCTGGGCGGCGTGGTGGAGGACTGCGTCAACGCCGTGGGCGTGGATGTGAATACCGCCTCTCCGTCCCTGCTGCAGCGGGTCTCAGGCCTGAACGCCACCACCGCCAAAAACGTGGTGGCCTACCGGGAGGAGAACGGCCCCTTCACCTCCCGGGCGCAGCTGAAAAAAGTGCCCAAACTGGGTCCCAAGGCATTCCAGCAGTGCGCGGGCTTCCTCCGCGTGCCGGAGAGCAAGTCTGTGCTGGACAACACCGCCGTCCACCCGGAGTCCTACGACGCCGCCAAGCAGCTCCTGGAGCTGACGGGCCATTCTCTCGCGGATGTGAAGGCCGGGAACCTCGGCAGCCTGCCTGCCCAGGTGAAAGCCTACGGCGAGGAAAAGGCCGCCGAAGCCATCGGCGTGGGCGTCCCCACCCTGCGGGACGTGGTGAGCGAGCTGATGAAGCCGGGCCGGGACATCCGGGACGACCTGCCCGCCCCCATTCTCCGCACCGACGTCATGGAGATGAAAGACCTGAAGCCCGGCATGGTCTTGACGGGCACCGTCCGCAACGTTATCGACTTCGGCGTGTTCGTGGACATCGGCGTCCACCAGGACGGTCTGGTCCACATCTCCCAGGTGGCGGACAAGTTCATCAGGCACCCCTCGGAGGTGGTCTCCGTGGGCGACGTGGTGAAGGTGGTCGTGCTGGAAGTGGACGAGAAGAAAAAACGCATCAGCCTGTCCATGCGCCAGGCAAAGTAAAAAAGAGGTGGACGGAAGTCCACCTCTTTTTTACAGGATAAAGCCGTATTCCGGCCCGTATAGTAACCACCACGCAGCGGCGTACAGGCACAGCGCCGCGCACACCAGCACGAAACACAGCACCATGCCTACCCAGTCGTACTTCACTTTTCCACCGCCTTTTGCCGCCACCAGCGTCTCCGCGCCCAGGCCGATGAGGATGAGGGGTGAGCATTTCAGCGCCCATGCCCAATCCAGCTGGGGCCAGAACATGGAGACCAGCATCAAAACGCCGGAAACCACCAGCACCACGCCCAGGGTAAAGGTCCCCACCCGGCGCTGTTTTTCGGGCGCGGTCCGCTCATTCGTCTCCATGTCCGGCCTCCTGCGCTTCCTCTGCGGGCTCTGCTTCCTCAGCATTCCCACCCGCAGGCTCCTCCGGCGGCGTGAAAGCCGGAATATCCTCGGCCTTTTTCGGCCCCCGGATGAACCACACGCCCAGGGCGATGATGCCCACCGTCACCGCCAGCCGGGGCACGTCGTAAGACAGGATGCGGCCGATCCACCAGGCGTCGAAGAACTGATAGAAAAAGTCCGTCACCCAGTCGGCCGCGGTGGTGTAGAAAACATAGACGCCCAGGATCACCAGCCCCCAGCCCACCAGACTGTGGCGCTTGCGCAGCAGGTCGCTCATCCGGCGGCTGTCCATATCGCTGAGACCGAACAGATAGGCGTCGGGATTGGATTCCGCCTGGGCGTCGGTCTGGCCCCGGAGATTGTAGCTGTCAAAAAAGGAGAACAGCCACAGCGGGATCATCAGCACCGCCAGGGCGCCGATCTCCAGAAAGACCGCCAGGGCAAAGACGGCGCAGAAGGCCGTCAGAATGGAGATGCCCCGCTTCATGTAGCCCTGGTACATCTCGCCGCAGCCGGGGATGCAGGCTGCGATAAACAGCAAAAGTCCGTGCTTTCGTTTCATGGTTTACTTACCTCCCTGGGCGGGCGGCGCCTGCCGGCTCAGCCCGTCAAAAAATTCGTTCACCCCGGACATGGCGCTGTCCAGGGATTCATTCCATTTCCGCAGCCCGTCGGAGACGGTGGGCCGGTCCTCCGGCAGCTCCGGCAGGCGGATGCTCCCGTACCCACTGCCCCAGACCAACGTCAGGGCCAGGACCACGCCGGCCGCGGCCGCCGCATACCGGCTTGTAAAAATCCGCACTGTCCGCGCCCGGATGCGCCGCCAAAGACTCTCCTGACAGGACCGCTCCGCCGTCAGCAGGGGAGCGAGCGCCAGGACGTCGGTGTACCGCTGGAGACACAGGTCGCAATAGGCCAGATGCTCCGCCAGCTCCAGCCGGGCCGTCTCATCCAGCGGCGCTCCGGATGTCAGCGCCGCCAAAGCCTCGTTTGTCAGGTGCCCGTCATGTCGAAAGATTTCCATGTGTCTCACTCCTCTCCAGCCGCTCCCGCAGGAGCCGCTTTCCCCGGGAAAGCTGGGTATGTATCGTTTTCACGGGCCTGCCCAATGCCAGGGCCGCCTCCTCCGGGGACTTTTCCTCCAGCAGGCACAGCCTGCATACCGGCCTGTACGGTTCCTTCAATTCCGCGACAGCCGCCCGGATGTCGTCAGCCCCGGCCCGTTCCAGCACGACCTCCTCGGCGGGCGGCGCCAGACCCGGCGGGATCCCCTCGTCTCCCGGCAGCACCGCGCGGCGGTTCCAGGCACTTTGCAGGTAGTCCTTGGCTTTGTTGGCGGCGATGCGCGCCAGCCATTGCCGTTCGTAGCCCTCCGGCATGGACTCCTGGTGGAGGTAGGCGGCGAGAAAGGTCTCCTGGGTCAGGTCCTCGGCGGCGGGGCCGTCCCGGACCAGCTGGAAGCAGACGGTGTACACCAGCCGTTCATATTGCCGGACCAGCTCCGAAAACCGGTCCCTTGTCATCCCGGACACCGCCTCACCTCCTCCGCTGTCCACTGTCTTTCTATCATACGATTTGAAAAAGCGGATTTCTTCAAAAGTTTGTAAAAAAACCGCCTTCTGTGATACAATGTAAAAAAACAAAAAGGAGAACGGAACTATGCGTGCTTTGCTTCGTCAGTTGGTACATGCTCTGGAAAAAGGACAGGATGCGGAGCTGGTGACGGTGCTGGCCTCCAGCGGCTCCACGCCCCGGGGGGCCGGGGCGGTGCTGGCGGTGTTCCCGGACGGGACCAGCATTGGCACCGTGGGAGGGGGCAATGTGGAATATGAGGCCCAGAAACTGGCGTCCAAGCTGCTGAAAACGGGGGAGAACGCCCTCCGGGAGTTCCGCTTCGTCCAGGGGGATGCTGCCAGTCTGGGCATGGTCTGCGGCGGCGATGTGACCCTCCATTTCCACTGTCTCGCCGCGTCGGACAGCCATGTTGTCACGGTTTTCCGCGCCCTGCTGGACGCCACGGCGGGCAGCACCGACACCTGGCTGGTGCGGAAGCTGGACGGCGCAGCCGTCACCGACATGGGCCTGGCGGACCGCACCGGGACGCACTATATTGAAGACATTCCCGCCGGACTGCTGGAGAGCCGGGCGGTGTTCCGGGAGGGCTGGTTCGTCCTGCCCGCCGTCCGGGGCGGAAGAGTGTATATCTTCGGCGGCGGCCATGTGTCCCAGGCGCTGGTGCCCGCTATCGCGGCGGTGGGCTTCCGCCCGGTGGTCTACGATGACCGCCCGGAGTTCGCGGACCCGGCCCTGTTTCCTCAGGCGGAGGCGGCCCTGTGCGGGTCCTTTACCGCCCTGGCGGAGAGAATCAAGGTAACGCCTGACGACTATGTGGTCATTATGACCCGGGGCCACCAGGCGGACTATGAGGTGCTGACCCAGACCCTCCGCAGCGGGGCCAAGTACATCGGCTGCATCGGTTCAAAGAAGAAGCTGTCCATCTGCCGGGACCGCCTGCTGGCGGCGGGTTTTACGGCGGAGGAGTACGCCAAAGTCCACGCCCCCATCGGCCTCGCCATCGGCGCGGAGACGCCGGAGGAGATCGCGGTGTCCGTCACGGCGGAGATGATCGCTGTCCGGGCGGGACATGAGCTCCCCTGAACGGGTGCGTCCCTGGGAAAACCACCCTCTTGCGGGGGCCTGCAAACCATGCTAAAATACCATCAGAGAACGTTTACGGAGGGCTGCCTATGGACCGCATCAGTAAGGAAAATTACTATCTGGACATTGCCGAGACCGTCCTGGAGCGGGCGACCTGCCTGCGCCGGGTCTACGGTGCCATTATCGTGAAAAATGATGAGATCATTTCCACCGGCTATAACGGCGCCCCCCGGGGCCGCGCTAACTGCGTGGATATGGGCTATTGCTCCCGGGAGGCCATGAAGGTCCCCAGAGGCGAGCGGTATGAGCTGTGCCGCAGCGTCCACGCCGAGGCCAACGCCATCATCTCCGCCTCCCGGCGGGACATGGTGGGCGGCACCATCTATTTGGTGGGCCGGGACGCCCGCACCGGCGAGCTTTTGGCGGATGCCACCTCCTGCCTGATGTGCCGCCGTATGGTCATCAACGCGGGCCTGGAAAAGGTGGTCATCCGCCGGACGGAGACGGAGTTTGAGGTGGTCCCCGTGGCTGATTGGATCGCGGAGGACGATCTTCTGACGCCGCAGAACGTTGTGATGGATCTGAAGTGATTTGAAAGAAAGGAAGTCTCTCTTTTGAAAGCAGGACTGCTTACCTTTTGTCAGACAAATCAAACCGGCACGCTGCTTTCCGCGGCGGCTCTGGAACATGCCGCGGAAGCGCTGGGCGCGGATTGCGAGATCGTCAACTATCGCCCCGGCGGGCAGCCCGCCCAGTCCGGACATGGGCGGCAGAGCCGGGAGAAAGCGGGACATCCCTTGCCCGGTCTGCGGATCTCCGGCCATTGCTTTTCCAGCCTGGAGGAGCTGCGCAGCGCCGAGCTGCCCTATGATGTCCTGCTGGCCAGCGGCCCGGTGTGGGCTGGAGAAAAGCAGGACCCGGTCTTTTTCGGCACGTTCACCCAGCGGCGGAAGATCGCCTACGCCCCCTCCTTCGGCGGAGGCAGCCGGTCGGAGACGGCGGAGCTGGAGCGGTATCTGGCGGGGTTCTCCCACCTGTCCGCCGCCGGATACCGGGACAAGGCCATCCTGGAGGAAGCGGCCCACCGGAACGTGCCGGTGGTGCTGGACCCCATGCTGCTGCTGACGGCGGAGGAGTGGACAAATACCCTGGGAGAACATGCGAAGAATGCCCCCGGGGAGTATCTTCTGTGGGACTGCGGCGGACGCCCCGGCCCCCTGGCACCCTACGTCCGGAAGCTGGCGGAAAAAACCGGATTGCCGGTGGTCCGGCTTCACGGCGGAAAAGGAAAGGGCCGCCATATCGAAGATCCCGGCCCGGCGGAGTACCTGGATCTGATCCGGAACGCCGCCTGGGTCTGTACGGATTCCTTTGCGGGCGCGGCCCTTTCTGTCGTTTTCCAAAAGCCGTTCTTTGCCTCCGCTCCGGCGGCGGAGCTGATGGTCCCGGAGACTTCCCGTCTGTTCGGCCTGCTGTCCCCCCTGGGGCTGGAGCGCCGCATCGTGGGCAAGGGCGACGTGGACGGGCTGGATGACACCATCGACTGGGATACTGTCTCCGCCCGGCTGACGGCGCAGCGGACAGCGTCTCTGAATTTCCTCCGCGCCGCCCTGACGGGAGAGGGAGAAATTCCCGAAACCATTGTGCCCCAAAAGATAGAGACGGATCTGCCCCGGCTGGCGGCGCAAAACCGCTGCACCGGCTGCGGCGCCTGCGCCAGCGGCTGCCCCAGGGACGCCATCGCCATGACCCGGGGGAAGGACGGCTTCTCCTATCCCGCTATCGACCCGGAGAAATGCGTTCATTGCGGCCACTGCACCGCCGTTTGTCCCCTGTTGGCCCAGCGGGAGCCGAAGCCCCTGCCCGCGGCCTTCGCCGCCTGGAACCGGGACGACCAGATCCGCAAGGATTCCACCTCCGGCGGTGTGTTCACCGCGCTGGCGGAGTATGTGCTGGAGGGTGGCGGCGTGGTGTTCGGTGCCGCCATGGACGGCAGACAGCATCTGCGCCATGTGGCCTGCTTCCGCAAGGAGGACCTGTGGCGGCTCCGGGGCACCAAGTACGTCCAGAGCGACCTAGGGGACACCTTCCGGGAGATCAAGCTGATTTTGAAAACCAGGCCGGTGCTGTTTTCCGGCACGCCCTGCCAGGTGGACGGCCTGTACCACTTTCTGGGCGGCCGCCCGGAGAACCTGACCACCTGCGACCTGGTGTGCCACGGCGTGCCCTCTCCCGGCGTGTGGGAGAACACGGCCCGCTCCATTGAGCAGCGGAAGGGCAAGGGCATCCAGGCCGTGCGGTTCCGCAACAAGGTCACCGGCTGGAAGGACAGCCACTTCACCACCGTCTATGACGACGGCACCGTGGACACCGCGCCGCTGTTCAGAACGGAATACGGCCGTGCCTTTGGCCGGGCGCTGTTCCTGCGGTCCAGCTGCCACTGCTGTGCCTATACGAATCTGAACCGCCCCGGCGATTTCACCCTGGGCGATTTCTGGGGATTGAAGGACGACGAACTGCCGGAGCAGCAGAAAAAGGGCGTCAGCCTGCTTCTGGTGAATACCGCCCACGGCAGCCACATCTTCGACAAGCTGCCCCTCAGCCGCCAGGTGTTCCCCGTGGAGCGGGCGGTGGCCGGGAATCCCCGGCTGGCGTCGCCCATCCAAGCCGCCCTTGACCGCGCCGACTTCTTCTCCGCCTATGCGCTGGAGCCCTTCGACCAGGTGCGTAAAGCGTTCTGCGCTCTGCCGCCCCTGCCGGTGCGCATCGCCGGCAAGCTGCTGTCCCCGGAGGTCAAGGAAAAAATTCGGAAAAAGCTGCGCTGATGGGAAAACTGTTGCATATGCGGCAGATTGTAGTTTGCGGAAGGAGTATGATAAAGCCATCCAAAAAATCATGGGAGGCTGTCGATATGAAACAGTACGAGTGCAAACCCTGCGGCTATATTTACGACGAGGCGGCTGGAGACCCTGATAACGGCATCGCCCCCGGCACCAAATGGGAGGACCTGCCCGCTGACTGGGTGTGCCCCATCTGCGGTGTGGGCAAGGAAGAATTCGAAGCTCTGTAAATGCACAAAAAGCACCGGAAACCAACAGGTTTCCGGTGCTTTTTTGCGTGGATGAAATCAGGCGGCGCGGCGGAGGGCGGGGACCTTATCCAGCGCCCGGAGCAGCAGCGTGCCCAGGACGAAGCAGGCGATGGCTTCGCCCAGGCCCACGGTAAAGGCGTTCAGCGCGTAGGCGGGCCAGAAGGCGGCACCGTCCAGCGTGGCGAAGTAGGCGATCTCCGCGCCCACGATGACCGCGTTGCACACCACCGGGGGCAGGGGCGCCAGCCAGCGGTTTTTCAGCTTGGACGTCCAGATGGCCGCCAGCAGGGTGGCCAGAGTGCCGAAGACCCAGTCCAGCACATAGGGGGAGCCCAGCAGGTTCGCCAGGAAGCAGCCCACGGCCAGGCCGGGGATGGCCTCCGGGATGAGGAAGGGCAGGACCGTCATGGCCTCCGCCACACGGAGCTGCACGCCGCCGTACTGGGGGATGGGCAGCAGCAGGGTCAGACCGGCGTAGACGGCGGCGATGATGCCGGCAGTGGCCAGCTGGCGGGTGGTGAATTTGGATTTGGACATGAAAAAAGACCTCCTGGGGTGGAGGCCTGAAAATGCACAGCACATACCCGCGAAAGGCGCGGGTGACCTCCATTTTTTTGTTTAGAGAACGGTCAGCGGATGCTGCCGAACGAACACCGGGAGCCCGGTGCTTGGACAGGGAGATGGCACCTGTCAAAGAGGGAGTATAGCATACTCCCGGAGAGATTGCAAGAGGGAAAATCACGGGGGCTGGGGGCATACAATGCGCCTCTCTTTGCCGCAGAGAATATCCACAGCAAAGAGAGGCACCGTTCTGCGTTGTTTATTTTTCCAGGATGACCAGCACGGTATCGGAGTCCGCATCGTCCAGGGTGAAGGCAATGTCCGCCTGGGTCAGGGATTCCGTCAGGACGTCGCAGTCCTGGCGGGTCAGCTCATAGCGGGCCTCCGTATCCGTCTCCTCCACGGGAGCAAAATCCGCCAGCAGGGAGGCGGCCTCCGGCGGGAGGGTCAGGGTGGAGATGCTTCCGCCGTCAGCGGCCTGCATCTGGACGTCGGGAGAGTTCGCTTTGAACGAAGCCTGGTCCTCCTCCGGCCCGGCGGCAGCGGCGGCGGGAGCCTGCGGCTCTGCTTCGGCGGTTCCGGCGGTGTAGTACGTTTCTGCGGCAGGGGCTTCGGCGGGAGCCGCTTCCTCAGCGGCCTCTTCGCTGGAGACCATAGCCCGCTCCGTGGACGCGGCGGTATCGGCGGCAGCGGCGGGCGCCTCTGTTTTGGCACCGCCGGAGAACAGGGGACCCACCAAAAGCACGATGGCGCAGCAGGCCGCCAAAGACGCCAGGGCTTTCAACCAGGGGCGGGAGGGTTTCTTTTTGTGGGCGGTTTCTGCCCGGGGGACGGCCTCCGTCTGGGAGGCGGCCTCCGCCCGGGGGACAGCCTCTGCCTGGATGCGGGCCATGACGCTTTCGGCAAAGCCGTCGGGAAGCTCTGTGTCCTCCGCGTCGGGGAAGGCGGCCCGGATGGCCAGGGCGTCGTCCACATAGGCGCGGCAGGCGGGGCATTCGTCCAGATGGGCCTGGACACGGGCCATCTCGCCGGGAGACAGCTCGCCATCGACAAACGGGTCCAGCAGGGCCGCGAAATTTTCACAGTATTTCATTTGCAGCCCTCCTTTTCTGATTCTTTGGACGCAGGAGGGACGGAAAAGTTCCCGCTTTCCAGCAAAATTTTTCGCAGCCGCTTCCGCCCCCGGTTGATGCGGGACTTCACCGTGCCGAGATCCAGGGAGAGGATGTCCGCGATTTCATCGTAGCTTCGCTGGTGCAGCTCCCGGAGGATGAGCACCTGGCGGTAGTCCGGCGGCAGGGCGGCAAGACCGTTCTCGATATGTTGGCGCAGCTCCGCCCGTTCCGCCTCATCGTGGGGGGACAGGGAGCCGTCGGGGAGGTCGATGGCGGCATCCTCGTCATCCAGGGAGGCGGCGGCCTGGTGGCGGACCTCCCGGCGGAGAACATCCACACAGGCATTGGACGCCAGACGGTACAGCCAGGTGGAGAAGCTGGCATCCCCCCGGAAGAAGGGCAGGCCCTGCCAGGCGGCCAGGAACGCCTCCTGGGCGGCCTCCTCCGCGTCGGCGGGGTTGCGGCACATCCGGGAGGTCAATGCGTAGACTCGCTTTTCATACAGCCGCACCAGCTGCTCAAAGGCATCCTGGTCGCCCGTTTGGGCGGCGGCGATCCAGTTTTGTTCCTGTCGATCCATCATGCAAGGTCCCTCTTGATGCCCTTTGTCACCGCATACACGTCTTCCAGAGTGTTCATTTTCACGATTTGCTCCTTATAGTAACCGGAGTGGGGCACGCCCTTCAGATACCAGCAATAGTGGCGGCGGGCCTCCAGAACCGCCACCCGCTCGCCCTTGTTGGCCGCCGCCAGCTCGAACTGGCGCACGGCGGTGTCGCACCGCTCCGCGAGGCTTGGCAGCGGCGGGACGGGACGGCCCTCCAGCACGGCTTTCGCCTGCTGGAACAGCCAGGGGTTGCCGAAGCTGCCCCGGCCGATCATGGCCATGTCCGCCTTTGTGTGCTGCAGGATGCGGGCGGCGTCCTCCGGTTTCCAGATGTCGCCGTTGGCGATGACCGGGATGGAGACGGCCTCCTTCACCTGGCGGATGCAGTTCCAGTCCGCCTGGCCGCCGTAGACCTGGGCCCGGGTGCGGCCGTGGACCGCCACGGCGGCGGCACCTGCCTGCTCCATGATTTTAGCGAACTCCACGCAGTTGCAGCTGCCCATGTCCCAGCCCCGGCGGAATTTGGCGGTGACGGGGACGTCCGGCAGGGCCTTGACCACGGCCTCCATGATGCGGCCCGCCTTGTCGGGGTCTTTCATCAAAGCGGCGCCGTCGCCGTTGTTCACGATCTTGCCCATGGGACAGCCCATGTTGATGTCCAGAATATCCGCCCCGGTGTATTCCATGGCGATCTGGGCGGCCTCCGCCATGCAGACGGGGTCGCTGCCGAAGATCTGGACGGCGGCGGGGTGCTCCCCGGGGAACTGGGTCAGCAGGGAGAAGGTCTTTTTGTCGTGGTAGCACAGGGCCTTGGAGGAAATGAGCTCCGTCACCGTATAGCCCGCCCCCAATTCGGAACAGATCTGGCGGAAGGCCGCGTCCGTGACGCCGGCCATGGGGGCCAGGGCCAGCTGAGAGTTGATTTCGACATTGCCGATGCGCATGGGCGGCGCTCCTTTCTGAGAGATTCGTATTTTTGTATCATACCATGAAAAGGAGGAAAAGTCCACTCTTTCAGGGCGGGAGCCGAACTGGAGCCGAACTGATGGGAAAAGCGGCGGGAACATTTCCCGACGGGATTTTTCAGGAAACTCCTGTAAAATGATGGAAAACCATCACTGCGGGAGGGACAAGCTGTGGAACACGGTCCGATCACATTGGGAAAAGAGCAGTCGGCGAAGCTGCTGGCCTTGGGAACGCGGTTCTTTCTGGCTGCGGCACTGACCGCCAGCCAGACGCCGGGGGGCTACGCGCCCTTTGCCCTGGGGCTGGTGGCGGCAGCGGGACCGGGGATGAACGGCGCCGCCGCCCTGACGGGAGCCGGACTGGGGGCGCTGCTGTTCATGGACTTTGCCGGCGCCCTGCCGTTTCTGGCGACGGGGGTGCTGATTCTTACCGCGGCCACTGCCTTTCAGGGCAGCCAAAAGCTGACCCGGCCCGGCGTGGCGGCGGTGACGGCGGCGGGGCTGTTCCTGGCGGTGGGGGGCATCTACGTCCTCCAGTCCCTGTCACCCCTGCGGCACCTGACGCCCTGTCTGGCCGCCGCCGGCCTGACGGGGGCCGCCGCCTGGTTCTTCTGCCCGGTGTTCCGGCCAGAGGAGGGGCGGTCCGCCCCTGATGGCCTGCTGTTCCTGGCGGCGGCACTGATTTTGGCACTGGCGGACCTGGAGGTGCTGGGGGTCTCCGTGGGACGGACGCTGCTGTGCGTTCTGCTGCTCTACACCGCCTACGAGCGGGGCGCCCTGGCGGGGGCCGCGGCGGGCCTGGGCCTAGGCCTGACGGCGGACCTGTGCGCCGGGACAAGCAGCGGCGTATTCGCCGCGGGCCTGGGTCTTGCGGGGCTGTTGGCGGGGAAGTGCGCGCCGCGGCGCCGGGGAGAGGCGGCGCTGGCGTTTTTGGCGGCGTCCCTGGTGAGCCTGCTGCCATCCACGGAGCCTCTGGCGGAGCCGCTGGTGCTGGAGGCAGCCATTGGAGCGGGACTGTTCCTGCTCCTGCCGGGGCGTCTGTTCGGCGGAAAGCGGGTGAAGCGGCAGGAGGCCGGCAACCCGGCCTCCGCCGGGCAGCAGCTCAAGGAGCGGCTGACAAAGGCTGCGGGGGCCCTGCGGGAGCTGTACGACAGCATGGGCCGGACGCCCAAAACCAATGAGGAGAACCCCGCCATCATCTTTGACCGGGCGGCGGAGCGGGTGTGCCGGGGCTGCGCCCTGTGTGACCTCTGCTGGCAGCGGGAGTACACCGGTACCTTCAACGCCATGAATGACGCCACGCCCCTGATGCTGGAGCGGGGACGGATGATGGCCAAGGACTTGCCCAAGCATTTCTCCGACCGCTGCATCCACCTGACGGAGTTCATCACGGCGGTGAACGGGGAGCTGTCCGCCTTCCTGCTGCGGCGGCAGTACCGGCGGCAGCTGGAGGAGACCCGGCGCAGCGCCCAGGGTCAGTATGCCCAGCTCAGCGAGCTTCTGACCGCCACCGCCGCCGGGCTGGGGGAGGCTGTCCCCACCGCCGGGGAAGGGGCCTTTGCCTGCCGGGTGGGGGCCGCCCTGCGGCCCAAGGAGGGGGAGACCGTCTGCGGCGACACCGTGACGTCCTTCCAGACGGAGGCGGGGCAGTGGTGCCTGCTGCTGGCCGACGGCATGGGCAGCGGCGAACCCGCCCGGAAGGAGTCCGCCCTGACCTGCCGCCTGCTGCAGCAGTTCCTGGAGGCGGGCATCGCCCCGGAGGCGGCCATGAAGACCCTGAACTCCGCCATGGCCCTCCGGGGGGCGGACACGGGCAGCTTTACCACCATTGACCTGTGCGTGTTCCAGCCCGCCACGGGAGACCTGGCGTTTTACAAGTACGGCGCGGCCCCCAGCTACCTGAAAAAGGGCGGCACCGTGCGGCGGATCACCGGGGCCAGCCTGCCCGCGGGACTCCGGGGCGGCCCGGCATCGCCGGATGTGACCCGGCTGCGGCTGGAGCCCGGCGGCTTCGCGGTGATGGTTTCCGACGGCGTGACCGACCCCGGCCGGGACGAGTGGCTCCAGGACCTGCTGGCGGGCTGGGAGGGGGAGGACCCCCAGGCCCTGGCGGGGCTGATTTTGTCGGAGAGCATCCGCCGGGAGAAGCTCCAGGATGACTGCGGCATCCAGGTGCTGTACCGGGCGGAGGAAAAGCGGAAGGTGTGAGATTTTTCCGGGAGAAGCAGTATAAACTTCCAGGCGGCGCGGAAAAATGGAAGTATCAAACACGCAGGAGGCATGGACGATGGTGAAAGGTATTTCCAGACGGGTAGTCGTGGTGGATTCCCCCGACCAGCGGTTTTTCGAGCAGGCTATTTTTATCGTGCGGAACGACGCCGCCGGGGAGGGCGTGACCTCCCGGGAGCTGGTGGAGGAGGCCCGGCGGGTGGCCCGGAACTACGCCGGAGGCGACCACGGAAAGTTCAGCCGGGTGTGGCGGGAGCTGAGCCCGGCGGTGTACACCCTGATGGGCGCGGGGGCCATCGGGCTCATCTGGCTCATCGTGGCGCTGATGTAGGAAAAAAGGCAGACGCGGAAGCGTCTGCCTTTTGCCGTATTACAGAGAAGCGAAGTATTGGCGGGTGGTCTCGGCGTTCCGGGTGATCTCCGCCTTCAGAGCGTCCAGGGAGTCGAAGCGGATCTCATCCCGGATGTGGTGGTAGAACTCCACCCGGACCGTCTGGCCGTACAGGTCGCCGTCAAAGTCCAGGAGCCAGGCCTCCACCGTGACGTCCGTGCCGTTGTTCACCGTGGGACGGGTGCCCACGTTGGTGACGGCGGGATAGGAGGTGCCATCGGGCAGGTATACCCGGGTGGCGTAGACGCCGTGGCTGGGGACCAGCACGTGGGGCGGCGCCGTCAGGTTCACCGTGGGGATACCGATGGTGCGGCCGATTCGACGGCCATGGCGCACCGTCTGGGTCAGGGTATGGGGGTGGCCCAGGAAGCGGTTGGCCCGCTCGATCTGCCCCAGCTCCACCAGGCGGCGGATGTAGGTGGAGCTGACGGTGATGCCGCCGACCTCCACCTTGGGGATGATGTCGCAGCCAAGGCCCAGCTCCGCGCACTTTTGCACCAGAAGCTCCGGGGAGCCCTGATTTTTATGGCCGAAGTGGTGGTCGTGGCCCGCCACCAGGTGGACGGCGTGGTAGCGCTCCACCAGAATTTTCGTGACGAAATCCTCCCAGCTGGTGGTCCGCATCTCGTCGTCGAAGGGAACCATGATGACGTCCCGGATGCCGTAGAGGCGGCGCACCAGGTCGGCCCGGTCCTCCGGGGAATTGATGAGGGGGCAGGGAATGCCGGTGAGGACCTCCTTCGGCACCCGGTCAAAGGTGAACACCGCCGGGGTGACGCCCCGGGCGGCGGCTTCCTCCGCTGTCCGGCGGAGCAGGGCGGCGTGGCCCAGATGGACCCCGTCAAAGAAGCCCAAGGCAATGACTCTCTCTTTCATGTTACGCTCCAAAGAAGTTCTTGATGGATGTCAGCGTGCCGTGCTCGGCACGGGAAAGACATAGGAAATCCCCGTTTTTGCCGTAGACCCGGTAGGTGCCGTCGGGCAGGGAAGCGTCCGTGATGGCGCCGCCGTTGCGGACACGGTTTTCCTTCCCGGCGGAGGGGACAGTGTAGGCGGGATACTGGGCGAATAACGTGTCAACAGGCTGGAGAAGGGATTCGCCGTGCTCCTGGACCTCCTCCAGGGTGTGGGCCTGGGCGGTGGTATAGCCCGCCGCCATGGTGCGGCGGAGGCTGTACAGCGTGCCGCCGCAGCCGAGGGTCTGCCCGATGTCGTGGCAGAGGGTGCGGATGTAGGTGCCCTTGGAACAGACGCAGCGGAAAAGGTAATCCGTCTCGCCGGCCTGCTCCAGCAGCTCCAGCTCGTAGATGGTGACGGGGCGGGGCCTGCGCTCGACTTCTTTTCCGCGCCTCGCCAGGTCGTAGAGCTTCTGGCCGCCGATCTTGATGGCGGAGTACATGGGAGGTATCTGCTGAATGTCCCCCCGGAAGCATCCAAGGGCGGCTTCCACGTCCCGGCGGGAGGCGGTGACGGGGCGGGTCTCCAACGTCTCGCCGGTGACGTCCTGGGTGTCCGTCACCTGGCCCAGGCGCAGGCCCGCCACGTATTCCTTGCGGCTGTTCTCCGCGAACTCCACGGCGCGGGTGGCCTGTCCCACGAACACCGGCAGGACGCCGGTGGCCATGGGGTCCAGGGTGCCGCCGTGGCCTACCCGCTTTTCATGGAGGATGCCCCGGATCTTGGCGCAGACGTCCATGGAGGTCCAATTCTGGGGCTTGTCGATGATGAGGATTCCGTTGGGCATGGGAGGCTCTCCTTTGTTCGGGACTTATCTGGTGAAGTCGGGCACGTTTTGGGCGATGGCGTTCAGGACGCGCTCCTTGCAGTCGGCCCAGGGGCCCTCGATGGTAGCGCCCGCCGCGGCCCGGTGGCCGCCGCCTCCCAGAAGACGGCAGACGTCCGTGGCGTTGACCCGGTCGCCGGTGCGCAGGGACAGCTTCCACACATCCGGCCGCAGCTCCCGCATGGTAACGGCGCAGTCCACGCCCTCGATCTGGGCGCCCAGGGCGGAGAGGTCCTCGGCGTCAGTCTCCGTGGCCTGGAAACGCTCCATCAGGGAGCGGGGGACGGAGAGGATGGCCACCCGGTTGTGGTCGTAAAACTCGCAGTCGTTCATCATGGCGCCCTCCAGCTGCATCCGCTTCCGGGATTTTGTGCGGAAGAACACCTTGTTGACGGTCTTGTAGTCAATGCCGGTGCGCAGCAGCGCCGCCGCCACCGCGTGGGTATCGGCGGTGGTGTTGGCGTAGGCGAAGCAGCCGGTGTCCGTGGAGACGCCCACGTACAGCGGCAGGGCGATCTCCGGCGTGATGGGGCCCAGGGAGGCCAGAATGTCGTACAGCAGCTCCGCACAGGCGGCGGCCTCCGGGCGGACGATATTGGCCTTGCCGAAGTGCTCAAAAGAGGGGTGGTGGTCGATGGCCAGGTCCACCCGCCCGGCGTAGGGCTTGGCGTTTTCCGGGAAAAGTCCGGTGGTGGCGATGTCCGTGGAGACCACCTTGTCCGGCACGAACCCCGCTGGGGCTGCATAGGGCGCGGCGTAGGGGCCCACGGTGTCTGTCAGCTCCGGGTTGGGCAGCAGGTACGCGGTCTTGCCCAGGGCCCGCAGCCCGGCGCACAGGGCGGCGGCACAGCCCACGGTGTCGCCGTCGGGGCGGACGTGGGTGAGAATAAGCACATTGTCAAAGCTCCGCAGCAATTCGGCGGTCTCGGAGACAGTCAGCATGGCTCACGCCTCCTCGTCCGGCAGGACGGCGTCGTTGTCCGGGTTCACGGGCTTGACCTGGTTGGGGTCCCGCAGCATCTCCAGAATGTGGGCGCCGTGCTGGATGGAGTCATCGGGGATGAACTGCAGCTCCGGGGTGTAGCGGAGCTGCAGGGCGCGGCCGAGCTCCCGCCGGAGGAAGCCGGCGGCGGATTTTAGGCCCTTTAAGACTTCTTTTTCCTGGCTCTTGTCCAGGGCGCTGACGTAGATGCGGGCGTAGCGCAGGTCGCCGGTGGTGTCCACCCGGGTGATGGAGACCATGCCGGAGGAGACGCGGGGGTCTTTCAAGCGGCGGAACTGGTCGGACAGTTCCCGCTGGATCTCTTCGTTGATGCGGCCGATTCGGTTGCTGGGCATAGGGATGACCTCCTTTGAATGAGGAATCGCGCCGCTTTGCGGCGCAGGGATATTCACGAAAAAACCAGGGGCGGCGACGCGGTCGCCGCCCCTATTGTGTCCATTACTGGGGGATTTCCTCCATGGTGAAGGCTTCGATGATGTCGCCTGGCCCATGAAAACGGGTTTTCATGGGGACCCGGTCAAAAATCCTCGGCAGGCGGAGCCCGCCTCCGGCAAGGTTTTGCTGCGCAAAACGCTTGGACCCGCTGACGCGGGGCGCCGCTTTGCGGCGCGGGAAGGCGACAGGGGAGGCAAATGCGGAAGAAAAACGGCTGCGGTTACTGGGGGATTTCCTCCATGGTGAAGGCTTCGATGATGTCGCCCTCCTTGATGTCGTTGAACTTCTCGATGGTCAGGCCGCACTCGAAGCGCTGGACGACCTCCTTGGCGTCGTCCTTGAACCGCTTCAGGGAGGCCAGACTGCCCTCATGGATGACGATGCCGTCCCGGACCACACGGACGGAGCAGGAGCGGACGATCTTGCCGTCCTGGACGTAGCAGCCGGCGATGGTGCCCACGCCGGAGACCTTGTAGGTCTGGCGGACCTCCGCGTGGCCCAGCACCACCTCTCGGTACTTGGGCGCCAGCATGCCCTTCATGGCGGCGGTGATCTCGTCGATGCAGTCATAGATGACGCGGTACATCCGCATATCCACGTTCTGTCGGGCCGCGCCGTCACGGGCGGCGGCGTCGGGGCGGACGTTGAAGCCCACGATGATAGCGTTAGAGGACGCGGCCAGCATGACGTCGGACTCGTTGATGGCGCCCACGCCGCCGTGGATGACCCGGACGTTGACTTCGTCGTTGCTGAGCTTCTCCAGAGAGGATTTTACCGCCTCCACGGAGCCCTGGACGTCGGCCTTGACGATCAGGGCCAGCTCCTTGCGCTCGCCGGCCTGGATCTGGTCGAACAGGTTCTCCAGAGATACCTTCTGCACGGGCGCGGCGGCCTTGGCCTTTTCCTCGGCCTTGCGCTGCTCCACCAGCTCACGGGCCATGCGCTCGTCAGCCACGGCGAAGAAGGGACTGCCGGCAGTGGGGGCTTCGCTGAGGCCCGCAATCTCCACGGGGACGGAGGGACCGGCCTCGGTCAGGCGGTTGCCCTTGTAATCCAGCATGGTGCGGACACGGCCCACGGCGGTGCCGGCGATGATGATGTCACCCTGCTTCAAAGTGCCGTTCTGCACCAGCAGCGTGGCAACGGGGCCACGGCCCTTGTCCAGACGGGCCTCGATAACAGTGCCCTGGCCGGCGCGGTTGGGGTTGGCCTTCAGCTCCTGAATCTCGGCCAGCAGCACCAGGTTTTCCAGCAGGTTGTCGATGCCGATGTTCTTCTTGGCGGAGATCTTGCAGCAGATGGTGTCGCCGCCCCAGTCCTCGGGCACCAGGCCGTACTCGGTCAGCTGCTGGAGGACGCGGTCGGGGTTGGCGTTTTCTTTATCAATTTTGTTGATGGCGACGATAATGGGGATGTTTGCTGCCTTGGCGTGGTTGATGGACTCCACGGTCTGGGGCATGATGCCGTCGTCCGCCGCCACCATCAAAATAGCAATATCGGTGATCATGGCGCCGCGGGCACGCATGGAGGTGAACGCCTCATGGCCCGGGGTATCCAGGAAGGTGATGGGCTTTCCATTGATCTGCACCTGATAGGCGCCGATGTGCTGGGTGATGCCGCCGGCCTCGCCCGCGGCCACGTTGGTGTTCCGCACGGCGTCCAGCAGGGAGGTCTTGCCGTGGTCGACGTGGCCCATGACCACGACGACAGGGGCGCGGGGAACCAGGTCCTCGGGCCGGTCCTCGGAGACGTCGATGAGCTTCTCCTCAATGGTGACGACGACTTCCTTCTCCACCTTGCAGCCCATTTCCTCGGCGATGATGGCGGCGGTGTCGAAGTCGATCATCTGGCTCAGAGAGGCCATGACGCCGTTCTTCATCAGGCACTTGACCACCTCGGCGCCGGTTTTCTTCATGCGGCTGGCCAGCTCGCCGACGGAAATTTCATCGGGGATCTGGACTTTGACGGGGGCTTTTTTGGCGATCTCCAGCTGGAGACGGCGCATTTTCTCGGCCTCATCCTGCTTGCGCTTGTTGGAGAAGGTCATGCCGCCCTTGCGCTGGTTGTTGCGGAACTTCTCCTTGCCGCCCTTCTGCTGCATCCGCTGACCGCGCTCGCCGCCCAGGTCCTCCAGGCGTTCATCGTACTTGGCCAGGTTCACGTCGCCGCCCTTGCGGGTGTCCACGATCTTCTTCTGGGGGACGCGGGTAGTGGGCTGCACAGGCTTGGCGGACTGCGCAGGCTCCTGCTGCTTGGAAGCGGCATCCTTCCGGGGAGCCTCTGCCTGCTGCTTGGGCGCGGCAGCGGGCTTCTCGGCCGCCTTTTCAGCGGGCTTGGCGGGAGTCTCCGGGGCCTTGGGCTGCGCCTGATAGGTGTCTGCGAAGATCGCCTGAATGCCGGAGACCTGGTTGTGCTGGGTCAGATAGTCAAAAATCACGGAAAGCTCATGGTCGCTCAGGACCTGCATATGGTTCTTGGGCGCGGCCACGTATTTCGTCAAAATCTCGGTAATGGTCTTGGTGGGAAGGCCGAAGTCCTTGGCCACCTCATGCACTCTGTATTTTTCCATACCCAATCAAATACACCTCGTTAAGGCAGCGGGGGTTGAGCCCGTGCCGGGAATTTTTATGTCATGCGCTCACGACTGCTCTTTCTTACGGAAAGAGCCCTTGCCCTTTTTCACCGGGCGGCTGTGAGCGTAGGGATCAGTCCGCGGCTTGGGGCGGTTTTCCTTGGAGGAACGGGACTTGCGGTGGGGAGCTGCGTCCCCGGCGGGCCGGGCGGATGTCCGGGACTTCCGGGTGGGGGCTTTCGGGG
>NZ_JAFBIS010000015.1 GCF_021531435.1 Oscillibacter valericigenes | reverse complement strand
GGAGCGCGTAGCGAAGCGGAACGCGCGGGGCTAATGGTAAAGCCCTTACGATGACCACCCCGGAAAGCCGCTGCGCAGTACCAAATGCGGGGAGCACGTTCCCTGTTCCTTTGGGGTACGGCGCACCCGGCAGGAGCCTGGCAGGTTTCTGCCGCATGGATTCGCACGACCCCCGCATTTAAGCAAAAAAGGCGCCAAAGGCGCCGGTTTTGCGCCGAACATTTTTTCTTTTCCACCGTGCACGGCGCATTTTCTTTTTGATGTTTCAAAAAGAAAATGGGGGGTGCATCCCCCGTCCCCCCAGTCTGGGGGGACCAACCCGATTCAAGGAGCTGATTCCCATGTCATCCCATGAACAGCAGGCGCGGACCCTTGTGGAAGCCCTGCCCTATATCCAAAAATTCACCGGCAAGACCATCGTGGTGAAATACGGCGGCAACGCCATGATCTCCGACGAGCTGCGCAAGGCCGTGATGAGCGACATCATCCTGCTGTCCCTGGTGGGCATCCGGGTGGTGGTGGTCCACGGCGGCGGGCCAGAGATCTCCGATATGCTGAAAAAGATCGGCCATGAGTCAAAGTTTGTGGACGGCCTGCGCTACACCGACCGGGTGACCATGGACGTCGTCCAGTCCATCCTCTGCGGCAAGGTCAACAAGAACCTGGTGGCCCAGCTGAACCGTCTGGGCGGCCAGGCCATCGGCCTGTGCGGTATGGACGGCCAGCTGTTCCAGGCGGAGCAACTGGATGAGAAGTACGGCCTCGTGGGAAAAATCACCGGCGTGAACCCGGAGCCGGTGGAAAACGCCCTGATGACCGGATACATCCCCGTGGTCTCCACCGTGGCCCAGGGCATGGACGCCGACACCGCCTACAACATCAACGCCGACACCGCCGCCGCAAAGCTGGCGGAGGCGCTGAACGCCGAAAAGCTCATCCTGCTGACCGACGTCCGGGGCCTCCTGCGGGACCCCCACGACGAGGACACCCTCATCCACGTGCTCCATACCTACGACGTGCCGGAGCTGGTGGCCCAGGGGGTCATCTCCGGCGGCATGATCCCCAAGATGCAGTGCTGCGTGGACGCCATCGCCGGCGGCGTGGAGCGGGTCCACATCCTGGACGGCCGCATCCCCCATTCCATTTTGATCGAGCTGCTCTCCGACGAGGGCATCGGCACCATGCTGAAAAAGGAGGAAGACTGACATGACCTCTCAACAAATCAAGGATTTGACGGGCCAGTACATTATGAACACCTACGGCCGCTTCCCCGTGGCCATCGACCACGGACAGGGCGCCACCCTCTGGGACCCGGAGGGCAAGGAGTACATCGACTTCACCAGCGGCATCGGCGTCACCGACCTGGGCTACGGCTATCAGCCCTGGGTGGACGCCATCACGACCCAGGCCGGGAAACTGGGCCATGTGTCCAACCTGTTCTACACCGAGCCCCCCGCGAAGCTGGCGGAGATCCTGTGCAAGCGCACCGGCGAGAGCTGTGTGTTCTTCGCCAACGGCGGCGGCGAGGCCAACGAGGGCATGATCAAGCTGGCCCGGAAGTACAGCTTCGATAAGTACGGCAAGGGCCGCGCTACCATCATCACCCTGAACAACTCCTTCCACGGCCGCACCATCACGACCCTGATGGCCACGGGCCAGGAGGTGTTCCACAACTACTTCTTCCCCTTCACCGAGGGCTTCCGCTACGCCGCCGCCAACGACCTCACCTCCCTGGAGGCCGCCGCCGGCGATGACGTTTGCGCGGTCATGATGGAGCTGGTCCAGGGCGAGGGCGGCGTGCTGCCGCTGGATGTCGAATACGTCCAGGCGGTGAAGAAGCTCTGCGAGGAAAAAGACTGGCTGCTGCTGGCGGACGAGGTCCAGACCGGCGTGGGCCGCACGGGTACGCTCTTTGCCTTCCAGCAGTACGGCATCCTGCCGGATGTGGTGTCCTTCGCCAAGGGCATCGCCGGCGGCCTGCCCATGAGCGGCATCATGGCAAACGAGAAGTGCCGGAATGTCCTGGGCCCCGGCACCCACGCCACCACCTTCGGCGCCAACCCCGTCTGCGCCGCCGCGGGCCTGGTGGTGCAGGAGACGCTGAGCGACGCGTTCCTGGAGGAGGTCAAGGCCAAGGGCGCGTACCTGCGCAAGGGCATCGAAGAGCTGAACCTGCCCTGCTTCGGCAAGACCCGGGGCATGGGCCTCATGATCGGCATCGAGGTCAAGGAGGGTTACAACAAGAGCGAGATCGCCAACAAGCTCATCGAGAACGGCCTGCTGGTGCTGACCGCCGGGCCGGGCATGCGGCTGCTGCCGCCGCTGGTCATCACGAAGGAAGAGATGGACCAGGGCCTTGCCATCATGGAAAAGGCCCTGGGCTGAGCGTTTTCCACAAAATGTGGAACGTTTTCCACGCCATCTGTTTCTATGACTACTATCGTTTCTTTTTCTCATTCTTTTTCTTTAGATTTTCTTTTTCTTTTTCTCTTTCTTTTTCTTTTTCTCTCCCTGTCTTTCACCTTTGCTTTTTCTGGTTGCTTTATCTTTCCCTATTTGCTTTCTCTTTCTCTATATCCGTAAAATCTTACAGAATTTTATAAAATTTTAAAAACATGGAAGAGCGCGGGCCCCCGCGTCTTGCCGAGAGAGGATACAACATGGAAAACCACACCCATTTTCTGAAGCTCCTGGACTTCACCCCCGCTGAGATCCAGCAGTTCCTGGACACCGCCGCCGACCTGAAGGCCAAGAAGAAGGCGGGCGTCCCCCACCGCTATCTGGAGGGCAAGAACGTGGCCCTCATCTTTGAAAAGACCTCCACCCGCACCCGCTGCGCCTTCGAGGTGGCCGCTCAGGACTTGGGCATGGGCAGCACCTACCTGGGTCCCACCGGCAGCCAGATCGGTGTGAAGGAGTCCATCGCCGACACCGCCCGGGTGCTGGGCCGGATGTTTGACGGCATCGAGTACCGGGGCTTCGGCCAGGAACTGGTGGAGGAGCTGGCGAAATACGCCGGGGTCCCCGTGTTCAACGGCCTGACCAACGAGTTCCACCCCACCCAGATTTTGGCGGACTTCCTCACCATTCAGGAGCACTTCGGAAAGCTCAAAGGCGTGAAGCTGGTGTACCTGGGCGACGCCCGGTTCAACATGGGCAACAGCCTGATGGTGGGCTGCGCCAAGATGGGCATGCACTTCGTGGCCTGCGCTCCCAAGGCCTATATGCCTGACGCGGCCCTGGTAGCCCAGTGCCAGGCCATCGCCGCCGAGACCGGCGCCGTGCTGGAGTTCATCGAGGACCCCATGGAGGCCACCAAGAACGCCGACGTGCTGTACACCGACGTGTGGGTGTCCATGGGCGAGCCTGTGGAGGTCTGGCAGGAGCGCATCGAGGCCCTGGGCCCCTACCAGGTGACGAAAGCCCTCATGGACAACGCCGGCCCCCAGTGCCGCTTCATGCACTGCCTGCCCGCCTACCACGACCACAAGACCAAGGTGGGCAAGGAGATGGGCGAGAAGTTCGGCCGGGACGCCATGGAAGTCACCGACGAGGTGTTCGAGTCCGCCCAGTCCATCGTCTTTGACGAGGCCGAGAACCGGATGCATACCATCAAGGCCGTCATGTACGAGCTGATGAAATAAGAGGAAACAAAAGGAAGCTCCGCCGCTTTGACGGAGCTTCCTTTTGCCTTGACATCCCCTGCGGAAATCCATACAATAAAGGGGAAATTTGTGTGTGAAAAGGGGTTTCCTCTGATGAAACGTTCCGCCGGAATTTTACTGCCGATCTTCTCCCTGCCGTCTGACTACGGCATCGGCTCCCTGGGCAAGGAGGCCCGGGCATTTGCCGATTTCCTCCACGATGCCGGACAGTCCTGGTGGCAGATTTTACCTGTCGGCCCCACGGGTCTTGGCAATTCCCCCTATACCAGCGCCTCCACGTTTGCGGGCAACCCGCTGTTTATCGACCTGGAAGCCCTGGCCGCCGACGGCCTGCTGACCGAGGATGACCTGGCCTCCGCCCGCCTGCCGGTGACGGACAAGGTGGACTACGGTGCCGTTTACCGCGTCCGGGAGCCGCTGCTGCGGAAAGCCGCGAAGCGGGCCTGGGAACAGGACGGCGCAGCCATCCGCGCCTTTGCGGACAGCACCCCTTGGCTGAAGGAGTACACCCTGTTCCAGGCCGCCCGGACCCACTTTGGCCGCGGCTGGTGCGACTGGCCCGACGAGGCCCTGCGCCGCCATGAGCGCGCCGCCGTGGAGCGGTGGCGGGAAACGCTGGCGGAGGATGTGGCCTACCACACCTGCGTCCAGTACTGGTTCTTCACCCAGTGGGCGGCGCTGAAGAAGTACGTCAACGGCCTGGGCATCCAGATCATCGGCGACGTGCCCATCTATGTCTCTCTGGACTCCTCCGACGTGTGGGCGGAGCGGGAGCAGTTCCTGCTGGACGGGGAGGGGCGGCCCTCCAAGGTAGCGGGGGTCCCCCCGGACTACTTCTCCGAGGACGGTCAGCTCTGGGGCAACCCGCTGTACGACTGGGCCGCTATGAAGCGGGACGGCTTCGGCTGGTGGATCCGCCGTGTCGAAGGAGCCGCCAAGCTGTTTGACGCCATCCGCATCGACCACTTCCGGGGGCTGGAGAGCTATTGGGCCATTCCCGCCGACTCCGACACCGCCAAGGTGGGCCAGTGGGAGAAGGGCCCCGGCATGGACCTTTTGCGGGTGCTGACCGGCTGGTTCTCCGGCATCACCTACATCGCCGAGGATCTGGGCATTTTGACCGACGCCGTCCACGACCTGCGGAACGAATCCGGCCTGCCGGGTATGAAGGTGCTGGAGTTTGCCTTCTCCGGCCCGGATAACGCCTACCTGCCCCACCATTACCAGCCCCACTGCATCTGCTACACCGGCACCCACGACAACGACACCGCCGTGGGCTGGTACACCCACGCCACGGAAGAGGAAAAAGCCTTTGCCAAAGCCTACCTGGGCGCCGATGACGCGGAGAGCGTCCGGCGGGCCCTGCTGCGGGCGGGCCAGGGGAGCGTGGCGGAGCTGTTCGTGGCCCAGCTCCAGGACTATCTGGGCCTTGGCAGCGAGGGGCGCATCAACGTCCCCGGCGTGGCGGAGGACAACTGGTGCTGGCGGATGCGGCCCGGAATGACCACCCCCGCTCTGGCGGAAGAAATCAAAGAGCTGACCCACGCCTTCAGCCGGTGCTGAGACCTCTTGACGGATGTCCCGCCCGTATGCTACAATAATTCCACCCTGCGGAAAGACCCCCTCTGCCCGCCGGGCCCAACCAACGACACGTCACCTGACGGCAAGGGTTTTTACCTATCCCGCGCCGAAAGCCGGACGCACACACGGTCTGCCGCCGTGTGCTGTTTTCCTATGCTTTCCACCCCTCCGCCAGCTGTGCGGAGGGGTATTTTTTTCCACAGAAAGGAGAGACTGCCATGGAGACCCGCGTGGCTGTGCTGGCCGTCATCGTCCGGGAGGGCGCCGCTGTGACGGCCCTGAACGACCTGCTGCACCAGTACGGCGCCTATATCATCGGCCGGATGGGGGTACCCTACCGGCAGCGGGGCGTGAACATCATCAGCGTGGCGCTGGACGCCCCCCAGGATGTCATCTCCGCCCTGTCGGGGAAGCTGGGCCGACTGCCCGGCGTCACCGCCAAGACGGTCTATGCCCCGGAAAACCTGTAATTTTAAGAAAAGAGGAAACCGACCATGAACCTGTTCAAGAAAACGCTGTCCCTGACGCTGGCCCTGCTGCTGGCGCTGTCCCTCACCGCCTGCGGCCAGAAGGCAGAGGAGCCCGCCTCCGCGGAGCCTCCCGCCCAGGAGGAACCTGTTCAGGAGGCACCCGCCGAGGAAAGCGTCACCACCCGCATCGCCGCCCTGAAAGGCCCTACCGCTATGGGTCTGGTGAAGCTGATGAGCGACGACCCCCAGTCCGCTGACGGCCCCCTGTATGACTTCACCCTGGCCGGCGCCGCCGACGAGGTGACGCCCTCCCTCATCAAGGGCGACCTGGACATGGCCTGCGTCCCGGCTAACCTGGCCTCCGTGCTGTACAACAAGACCGAGGGCCAGATCGTGACCCTGGCCGTCAACACTCTGGGCGTCATCTATATCGTGGAGAACGGCAACGCGGTCCAGTCCATGGCGGACCTGGCGGGCAAGACCGTTGTGGCCGCCGGCAAGGGCAGCACCCCGGAGTACGCCCTCCGTTACCTCCTCACTGAAAACGGCATTGACCCGGACACCGACGTGACCATCGACTGGAAGAGCGAGCACGCCGAGTGCGTGGCGGCCCTGGCTTCCGGCGCGGCGACCATCGCCCTGTTGCCCCAGCCCTTCGTCACCGTGGCCCAGACCAAGATCGAAGGCCTGCGGGTGGCCCTGGACCTGACCGCCGAGTGGGACGCCCTGGACAACGGCTCCGGCCTCATCACCGGCGTTGTCGTGGCCCGGAAGTCCTTCGTGGAGGAGCATCCCGCCGCTGTCAGCGCTTTCCTTCAGGACTACGCCGCCTCCGTGGAATGGGTGAACGGCAACAACGCCGACGCCGCCCAGCTCATCAGCGAGTACGGCATCGTGGAGGCCGCTCCCGTGGCGGAAAAGGCCCTGCCCCACTGCAACATCGTCTGCATCACCGGGGAGGAGATGGGCGCCAAGCTCTCCGGCTACCTCCAGGTCCTCTTTGACGCCGAGCCTACCTCCGTGGGCGGCAAGCTGCCGGGGGACGATTTCTACTACAACGCCTGAATTCTAAGGAGCAGCCTATGAAAAAGACCGCCGCCCAAAACTCCATACGGCCCTGGGCGGTGCTCTTCTGGCTGCTGGTGTGGCAGGGGGCCAGCATGGTATTCTCTGCCCTGTGGCCCAACGGCCACCTGCTGCTGGCGTCCCCCATCTCCGCCGCCCTGCGCTTGGGGGAACTGGCCTTCACCGCCGCCTTCTGGCGGGCGGTGGGGGGGTCCATCGCCCACATTTTCGGCGGCTTTCTGGCGGGCTGCGCCCTGGCGGTGGCGCTGGCGGCGCTGTCCGCCCGGTGGCGGCTCGTCCGGGAGCTGCTTTATCCCCTGACGGCGGCAGTAAAGGCCGTCCCGGTGGTGTCCTTCATCATTCTGGCCCTGGTGTGGCTGGACAGCCGCTCCCTGCCCCTGTTCATCTCCGCCCTGATGGTGTTCCCCCCGGTGTACCTCAACGTCCTGGCGGGCATCGCGGCGGCGGACGGGAAGCTGCTGGAGATGGCGAGGGTGTTCCGCGTCCCCCTGGGACGGCGGCTGGCGGGCATCTATCTGCCCGCCGTGCTGCCCTATTTCCGCTCCGCCGTGTCCCTGGCCCTGGGCCTTTGCTGGAAGGCGGGCGCGGCGGCGGAGGTCATCGGCCTGCCCTCCGGCACCATCGGCGAGCGGCTGTACACCGCCAAGGTCTACTTCCAGACCCCGGACCTCTTCGCCTGGACAGCGGTCATCGTGGCGGTGTCCGTGCTGTTTGAAAAGCTGTTTCTGGCGCTGGTGGACGCGCTGGCGGGAAAGGCGGGGCTGTGATGGAGCTACATATCGAAAACCTTTGCAAAGCCTTTGACGGCAGGCTCGTGCTGGAACACGTGACCTTCACCGCCGGGACGGGCGTCACCTGCGTCATGGCTCCCTCCGGGGCGGGCAAGACCACGCTGCTGCACATCCTGCTGGGGCTGGAGCGCCCCGACAGCGGAAATTTTACAGGCAATGTCCGCTGGGCCGCCGTGTTCCAGGAGGACCGCCTGCTGGAGCACCTGGACGCCATGGGCAACCTCCGCTTCGTCCTGGGGGCCGCCCTGGATGAACCCGCCGCGGGCGCCCTTCTGACAGAGCTGGGCCTGGGAGATACGGCGGGCAAGCCCGTCCGGGAGTTCTCCGGCGGCATGAAGCGCCGCCTGGCCCTGGCCCGGGCGCTGCTGGCGCCCTCCGACGCCCTGGCCCTGGACGAACCCTTCACCGGGCTGGATGAAGAAAACCGCGCCCGGTGCCTGGCCCTCCTCCGCCGGGCGGGGGAGGAAAAGCCGGTCCTTCTGGTGACCCACGACCCCGCCGACGCCCAGGCGCTGGACGCCGCTGTTGTCAAGCTGTGATGGCCGGACACTTGTCCGGTCATTTTTTTCGCGATTTTTCGCGATTTCCCCATAAAATGCTGGTTTTTTTCAGAAAGTCATGCTATACTTTCTCCACCTATGCAAAAAACGGAGCCGCTTCTACGGCGATCACATACGGAGCCAAAAGGAGACACACTATGGTCAAAATTACCACCGACAGCACCTGCGACCTGCCGCGGGCCCTGCTGGAAGCCCACAACATCACCGTCGCCCCGCTGGGCGTGGTGAAGGGCGGCAAGCTGTATCAGGACGGCATCAACATCCGCACCGCCGACATTGCCGCCCATGTGGACGCCGGCGGCGAGATCACCACCACCAACGCCGTGAATATCGCGGATTATGAGGACCTGTTCCGCCGGGAGACGGAGAAATACGACGCCGTGCTCCACATCGACATCGGCTCCGGCTTCTCCTGCTGCAACCAGAACGCCCGTCTGGCGGCGGAGGAGGTGCCGGAGGTCTACGTGGTGGATTCCGGCAACCTGTCTGTGGGCCACGGCGCCCTGGTGCTGGCCGCCGCCGAGGCGGCGGAGGCCGGGAAGAGCGTGGGCGAAATTCTGCCCATGCTGGAGGACCTGGCGGGCCGCCTGGAGATGAGCTTCGTGCTGGACCGGCTGGACTACATGAAAAAGGGCGGCCGCTGCTCCGCCGTTACCGCCCTGGGGGCCAATCTGCTGAAGCTCCACCCCTGCATCGAGGTGGTGGACGGCAAGATGGGCGTGGTGAAGAAGTACCGGGGCTCCATCGAAAAGGTGGTGGCCGACTACGTGCGGGAGCGGCTGGAGGGCCGCACCGACATCGACACCAGCCGCGTCATCATCGTGGACACCTGCGAGGATGACCGCCTGGCCTCCATCGCTCGGAAGTATGTGGAGGAGGACGGCCGCTTCGCCCAGGTCATCGAGGCCAAGGCGGGCTGCACCATCTTCTCCCACTGCGGCCCTAACACCCTGGGCATCCTGTTCGCCCGGAAATAAGACAAAGCTGCCCGGCCGTCTGGCCGGGCAGCTTTTTCGTCCGTGGGAATTTTACTTGACGGCGACAGCCTCAATCTCGCACAGAACGCCCTTGGGCAGGTCCTTCACCGCCACGCAGGAGCGGGCGGGCTTGGAGGTGAAATACTTGGCGTACACCTCGTTGAAGGCGGCGAAATCGCCCATGTCCGCCAGGAAGCAGGTGGTCTTGACCACGCCCTCCAGAGTCGCACCGGCAGCCTCCAGAATGGCGGCCACGTTCTTGCAGCTCTGCTCGGCTTGGGCGGCGATGCCGGCGGGCACCTCGCCGCTGGCGGGGTCCACGGGGATCTGGCCGGAGGTATACACGAAATCGCCCACGACCCAGCCCTGGGAATAGGGGCCGATGGCGCCGGGAGCCTTGTTGGTGGAGATGACAGTTTTTTCCATAAATGGGAGCCTCCTCAAATGTAGTTGACTCATCATAACACGGCGGTGCGCGAAGGTCAACCTCCGCGCACTTGTGATTTTGGGAAAAATGTGGTATCATACAGCTAAAATCAAAGAATATGAAGGTGCATGATTCATGGAGGATTTCAAGCAGAGTTTGACGGAAAACAGCTATACCCGGCAGGAGGAGCTGGTGTTCTGGGACTGCGATAGGGAGAAGCGGATGCGGGTGGCGGCTATCCTGAGCAAGATGGCCGCCTTTGCGGGCTATGACTACGACGCCCGGGGCCTGACCCATGAGATGCTGTATGACAGGCGGGAGGTGTTCCTGCTCTCCCGCATCGCGGTGCGCATCCACGATTGCCCCCATGCCCGGGACGTGCTGACCATCACCACCTGGGAAAACGGCGCGAGAGCGGCCCATATGCAGCGGGTATTTGAGATGGCGGACCAGACGGGGCGGCTGTGCATCTCCGCCAAGAGCGACTGGATCCTGGTGGACCCCATCACCCGGAAGATTTTGCGGCCCAGCTCTTTTACCGCCAAGCCCCTGACCATCTGCGATAAGGTCATCGACTGCCCGGAGCCGAAGAAGATCGTCCTGCCCCATGAGGGGCTGGAGGACCTGGGTACACGCCGGGTCCGCTGGTCGGATCTGGACGGCAACGGCCACCTGTTCAGCGGCAACTACGGCGACATCGTCTGGGACGCGCTGCCCGCCGATCTGCAGACCCAGGTGCCCAAGGAGTTCTACATCAATTACAGCAAGGAGGCCACCCTGGACGAGGAACTGCGGCTGGAGGGCTTCCGGGAGGCGGACACCTACCGGGTGGAGGGCCTTGGCCCGGAGGGGACCTGCTTCACCGCCATGTGCGTATTCTGAGAAAAAAGAGGACTGCCTTCCCACATGGGAAAGCAGTCCTTTTTTCGTATCTCAGTAGCCGTAGATCATGGAGCGCTTGATGTCGCTGAGGCTGTGGGCGCCGCACATGGCCATGGTGTCGGACAGCTCGTCCTTCAGCTTGTCCACATACACCTGCACGCCCTCGGCGCCGCCGCCGTAGACCATGGTCACGAAGGGACGGCCGATGAGCACCGCGTCGGCGCCCAGGGCCAGTGCCTTGAACACGTCCATGCCGGTGCGGATGCCGCCGTCCACCAGAACGGTCATTCTGCCGCCCACGGCGTCCACGATGGCGGGCAGCACCTCGGCGGTGGAGGGGCACTGGTCCAGCACCCGACCGCCGTGGTTGGAGACCACGATGCCGCTGGCTCCGGCTTCCAGGGCCTTCAGCGCGCCGCTGACCGTCATGATGCCCTTGAGGATGAAGGGCTTGCCGGCCATGGCGGAGATTTCCTTCAGCTCCTCCACCGTCTTGCTGCCGGCGGGCGGGGTCAGGTTTTTCAGGAAGGGCAGGCCGGCGGCGTCGATGTCCATGGCGATAGCGAAGGGGTCGGCGGCCTTCACCAGTTCCATCTTCTCCCGGATGGTGTCCATGTTCCAGGGCTTCACGGTGGGCACGCCGCAGCCGCCGTTCTTTTTCAGGGCTTCGGCGGCGGCCTCCATGACGGCGGGGTTGGTGCCGTCGCCGGTGAAGGCGGCGATGCCCGCCTGGGCGCAGGCGGAGACCAGGATGTCGTTGTATTGAAGGTCGTTATACTTGTCGCCGTAGTGGAGCTGCATAGCGCCCACGGGGGCGGCGAACACGGGAATGTCCACCTTGTGGCCGAACAGCTCGAAGGATGTGTCCACGGGCTTGTTCTCGCAGATGGTGTCCATGTTCACGCACAGCTCCTGCCACTTCTGGTAGTTGCGGATGAAGCCGGTGCCGATGCCCTTGGCGCCGGGGCCGGGGACGGTGTTCTTGCAGGCCAGGCCGTTGCAGGTGGGGCAGGACTTGCAGTAGGGCCCCATGCAGGTGCGGGCGTTGGCCAGGATTTCCTGATATGTCATATGTAGATGCCTCCGTTTCTCATATTCAAGCAGGGTTATTTTACCCCACCGGGCAAAAAAAGGCAATATATCCCGGAAAAAGCAGGAACATTTTGCCTGCTTTTTTCGTCTGAACCAGCAAATGGCCCGTTTTGGAAGAGCGGGGCCGGACATAAAGGAGGATGGACCATGAAAAGAAGGCTGTTTGCACTGACGCTTGCACTGGTACTGGTGCTGTCCCTGGCCGCCTGCGGCGGCAGCAAATCGATGGAGTTCACGGCGGAAGCCCCCTCCGCCGCGGCGGACATGGCATACCCCGTGGAGACGGAAATGGCGGAGGAGTATCTGGGCTTCGATTCCGGCAGCACGGCCACCGGTGGGGCGGCCTACCCCACCGGGCAGAAGCTCATCCGCACCGCCCGGATGGAGCTGGAGACCACCGCCTTTGAGGAGGCCGTCCGGGGCCTGACGGACCTGACGGAGCAGATGGGCGGCTACTTCGAGTCCAGCAGCGTAGGCAAGCGGAGCAATGGCCGCTGGGCGGAGTACACCGTCCGGGTCCCGGCGGAGAAGTATCAGGCGTTTCTGGACCAGGCGGGGGAGCTGTGCCATGAGACCTGGCGGGACGCCCAGCAGGAGGACATCAGCGAGCGGTATTACGACACCGAGGGCCGCCTGAAAACCCAGCAGATCAAGCTGGAGCGGCTCCAGGCGCTGCTGGCCAGGGCGGAGAACATGGAGGACATCATCACCATCGAGTCCGCCATCTCCGAGACGGAGCAGATGATCGACGACCTCTCCGGCACCCTGCGGCACTACGACGGCCAGGTGGACTATGCCACCGTCTCCATCTCCCTCAGCGAGGTCTACAAGCTCTCCGACGTGGAGGAGGTCCCCGACAGCTTTATAAGCCGTCTGGGGAAGGCCTTCAGCGGCGGCTGGTCGGACTTCACCGACGGCCTGGAGAACTTCGCCGTGGCCCTGGCCTACGGCTGGATGTGGGTGCTGATTCTGGCGGCTGTGGCCGTGGCGGTGGTCCGTATTTTCCGCAAGCGCCGCCGCAAGGCGAAAAAGGCGGATGACAAGCCGGAAAAACCCTGCTAAAATATAGGGAACCACTTGTAAAAGGAGGCCGCCCCTATGAAGCTCACCTGGCTGGGCCACTCCTGCTTCCTGCTGGAGCAGGACGGCTATCGCCTTGTCACCGACCCCTACACCGGCGTGGAGGGCTATCCGCCCCTGGCCGTCTCCGCCCACGCCGTCTATTGCAGCCACCACCACTTTGACCACGACGCCGTGGACGCCGTGACCCCGCTGCCCCCGGTGAAGTCTCCCTTCGCCGTCCGGGAGGCGGAGACCTGCCACGATGACCGGGGCGGCGCCCTCCGGGGCGGCAACACCGTCCGGGTGTTCACCGCCGGCGGCGTGTCTGTGGCCCACCTGGGCGACCTGGGCCACCAGCTTACGGCGGCGCAGCTGGATGCCATCGGCAGCGTGGACGCGGTGCTCTTGCCCGTGGGCGGCGTCTACACCGTGGACGCGGAGGGGGCCAAGGCGGTCTGCGACGCCATCGGTGCCCGGTGCGTCATCCCCATGCACTACCATCACGCCCCCTACGGCCTGTCCAACGTGGCGGGGGTGGAGGACTTCCTCCGCCTGTGGCCCGGTGAGACCGTTCACCGGCTGTCCGGCCCGTCCTTCGAGGTGACGGCGGACACGGCGGGGGTGCTGGTGCCCGCGTTCCGGCCCGAATAAACGCAAAAACCGGATGCCCAATCACGGGCATCCGGCTTTTTCATGCTTTCTTTCGGAAAATATGCACCCGGAAGGCGATGCGGCAGTCCAGCGTATCCAGCGATGCCAGCCGCTCGGCGCCTTCCCTGGGCGTTTTCCAGTAGTAGGGCGTCATCTGAAACAGGGCGTGGATGTCCGCCTGGTTTTTCAGGGAAATGCGCCCGTCCACGGGGACGATGGCCTCGTAGTCAAAGCCCTCGTAGGGCGTCTCCTTCTCCTCGTTGGGATAGGGGCGCTCATACAGCACCTCTTTCAGCTCCCACAGGTGGTCCGCCGCCGGGACGACGTAGAGAAACGTCCCGCCGGGGCGCAGCACCCGCCGGAATTCCTCCAGCGCCAGGGGAGAGAAGCAGTTCAGCAGGACGTCCACGCTGCTGTCCGCCACGGGCAGGCGGTAGGAGGACGCCACGGCGAACTCCACGCCCTTTTCCCGCCTGGCGGCGTAGCGGAGAATGAATTTGGAGATGTCAATGCCCGCCATCCGGGGTGATTTCCCGGCCTGCAGCAAGGCCCGGTACACCCCGGCGGTGTAGTACCCCTCGCCGCAGCCGGTGTCCAGAATGGCTGGCGCATCCCCGGCCCGGGCCAGAATTTCCCGGCAGAGCGTGTCCAGCAGAGGCTTGTAATACCCCTTGGACAAAAACTCCCGCCGTGCCGCCGCCATGCCCTTGTCGTCGCCGGGGGCGGCGGAGTGCTTCTGGTTGGGCGGCAGCAGGTAGGTGTAGCCCTCCCTGGCGATGTCGTAGCTGTGGCCCTTTTCACAGCGGTAGGTGTGCTCTCCCCGCTCCAGCGGCCCGCCGCAGACGGGACAGCGGAACAAGCTCATACCTCACGCCCCCTTGTCACATCGTGGATCCACTTGCCGCCGCCGATGCGCCAGGCGCACAGCGGGGACTTGACCACGCACTCGATCTGAATGGCGATGGCGATGGGCCATGCCCCGGTTTTCAGCACCAGGGCGCACAGGGCCGTCAGCGGCAGGCACAGCAGCCACTGGGGTCCCAGGTCTAGCGCGGTGGAGAAGGCCACGTCGCCTCCCGCCCGCAGCACGCCGGTGACGGCGGAGATGGCGTAGGCGTGGAGGGGAATCGTGGCGAAGCCCGCCACCGCCATGGCCGCGGCGATGGCGGAAGACTCCCCGAACAGCTTGAACATGGGGAAGATGACCGGCACGAACAAGGTCGGCACCAGCACCAGGGCCGCCAGCCCCACGGCGCCGCCCACCAGCACCGCAAACCACAGCAGCGCCTGGCTCAGGGACAGGACCTCGTCCTTTGTCTTTCCCTCGCCGATGGCCTTGCCCACGATGACCGCCGTGGCGGCGCCCAGGCCGAAGCACACCACTAAGAACAATCGGTTCAGGTTGCCCATGACGGCGTTGGCCGCCAGCATTTCCACGGAGTTGTCGGTGTAGCCCAGAATGACGGTCAGCAGGGAGTTGCCCAGGCCCCAGGCGGTCTCGTTCAGCACCACCGGGGAGGCGTATTTCAAAAACCGGCCCACCATCTCCGTGCCGGGCCGCAGGAAGCAGCCCAGGTCCAGCGGAATGTTTTTGCTGCGGACGGCGCAGACCACGCAGATGAGGAACTCGCTCATCCGGGCCAGCAGCGTAGCGACTGCCGCGCCCCGGACGCCCAGGGCCGGGAATCCGCCGTGGCCGAAAATGAGCAGATAGTTCAGAGCGGTGTTCAGAACCGTGGAGAAGCCGAACAGCTTCATGCCGAAGGTGGAGTTTTCCACGCTGCGCTGGGCGCTGGCGTAGAGGGAGGAGAGCATGTTGAACACATAGGAGAAGCCGATGACCTGGAGGTACGGCGCTCCCAGCAGGCTCAGGTCGTGGCGGTTGGACAGCAGGTCCATCACCTGCACGGGGAACAGGGCGAGCACCACCGCCAGCACGGCGGTGACCCCGGCCCCCAGGAAGCAGGCCACGCCCAGGGCGCGGTTGATGTTCTTCAGGTCGCCCTTGCCCCAGTATTGGCTCACCAGAATGCCCAGCCCGCTCTGGAAGCCGAACACGATGCTGATGAGCAGAAACACCGGCACGTTGGCGGAGGACACGGCGGCCATCTCCTCGTTGCCCAGCTGACTGACCATGAAGGTGTCGATGAGCCCCAGGGAGAAGGTGATGAGGTTTTGCAGAATGACCGGCAGGGACAGCATCCACAGCCGCTTGTAAAAGCCGGGTTCCCGGCGAAGACAGCGCAGCATAAGCACTCCTTATATACTGCCCCGGGTGACGTCGTGGATCCACTTCCGGCTCCGCAGCCGGAGGACGCACCAGGGCGCTTTGCAGAAATTTTCAGACTGAATGGCGAAGCACACCACCGCCGCCGGGGCATGCAGCACCAGCGCGGTGACAAAGGACAGGGGCACGGCGATGATCCACTGGCAGGAGAGGTCGATAAGGGAGGCCGTCCGGGCGTCGCCTCCGGCCCGGAGGAGGCCGGTGATATTGGTGATGTCCATGGCCTTTGTGGGCATCATACAGATGAGCACCACGCCCATGACGGCGTAGGCCGCCAGCATCTCGGTGCTGATGGCCATGTGGCCCATGATGGCGGTCATCACGCTGACGCCCAGGCCCCACAGCGTCTCGTTCACCAGAACGGGAGCGGAGTATTTGGCAAAATCCCGCCAGATGGCGCCGCCGGGCCGCAGGATGGCGGCGGGCAGCAGGGGCACGTGGCGGCTGCACAGGGCGCACACCAAAGTAATGAGGAACTCCACGATGCGGGAGGCCAATGTAGCCACTGGCCGCCCCGGTGATACCCAGGGCGGGCGCGCCCAGCTTTCCGAAAATCAGGATGTAGTTCAAAAGGGTGTTCAGCAGCATGGACACGGCGAAGATGGCCATGCCCATGACGGGCTTTTCCGTGCTGCGCTGCATCCCGACGTACACGGAGCTGGCGGCGTTGAACACGTAGCTGACGCCCACGATGCGCAGGTACGGCGCCCCCAGCTCCACCAGCCGGGCGTTGTCGGTGACCAGAGCCATGACGCCGTTTGGGAACAGCAGCAGCGCCAGCGCCACCGCCCCGGAGATGGACAGCCCGGCGTACAGCGCCGCGCCCATGCAGCGGTTGATAGCCTCCACATCGCCCTTGCCCCAGTATTGGCTCACCAGAACGGTCAGGCCGCTGATGAGGCCCAGAATGATGATCTGCACCAGAAAGACCGGGGTGTTGGCGGCGGTGACGGCGGACAGCTCGTCCTGCCCCAGCAGCCCCACCATGAAGGTGTCCACAAAGCCCAGGGAGGTCGTGATGAGGTTCTGCAAAACCAGCGGCAGGGCCAGACGGACCAGCCGCCTGTAAAACCCTGCCTCCCGGCGGAGATAATAGAACATAATAAAAGACTTTTAAGACAATATATTGGTTATTTTGGAAGAAAACTCTGACTGCTAAGTTACAGCATAGGTATCCGGATGTTGAAGTGCACCTAAAAATTCAATCATTTTTGCCGCGGCATGTACGTGGCAAAAATACCTTGACTCAGCCGCCGGGGGCGGCGTTCACCAGTCCGCAGACTGGTGGTAGGGGAGGTCGAGGGGGAGCCCGCTCCCCCTCGAAAATTTACAGCATCGGCATCCGGGTGTCGTGATGCTTTTTCAGCGCTTCAGCGCAGGCATCAATGTCCGCCTCGGTGGTCTCCGGTCCGAAGCTCAGCCGGATGACGCCCCCGGCCGCCTTTTTCGGCAGCTTCAGCGCCGCCACAACATGGCTGGGCTTCCCCTGGTGGCAGGCGGAGCCGGCGGAAATGCAGATGCCCTGGCTGCCCAGGTCATTGACGATGTTCTGGCTGGGCCAGCCCACCAGAGACACCGCCAGAATGTGGGGCGCGGTGCCGTCTCCGATGAATCGGAGGTCAGGAATGGCCGCCAACTTCTCTTTGGCGTATGCTTTCATGTGGGCCATGTGGGTCAGCTTGTCATCCAGCCCGTCCATCCGCAGTTCTACCGCCCTGGCAAAGCCCGCGATCTGGGCCGTGGCCTCGGTGCCGGAGCGGAGGCCCTTCTCCTGGCCGCCGCCGGCCAGCAGGGGCCGGGGATTCCGCACCCGGGGGCCGATGTACAGCCCGCCCACGCCCTTAGGCCCGCCGATCTTGTGGCCGGAGATGGTGATGAAGTCCGCCCCCAGCGTCCTGGCGGTGAAGGGCACCTTCAAAAAGCCCTGCACCGCGTCGGTGTGGAGCAGCGTCTTGGGATTTTTCGCCGCAAGGCCCCGGGCGATGTCCGCGATGGGGTACACATTTCCCGTCTCGTTGTTCACGAACATGACGGAGACCAGCGCCGTGTCCGGCCGGACGGCCGCCAGCACCTGCTCCGCCGTGATGTTCCCGTTTCCGTCGGGGGCGAGGTACGTCACCTCATACCCCTGCTGCCCCATCCACTTGCAGGCCTCCAGCACGGCGCTGTGCTCCACCGCCGTAGTGACGATGTGACGGCCCAGATGCCGGTTTTGCCAGCAGGCGGCGGTGACGGCCCAGTTGTCGCCCTCGGTGCCGCAGGAGGTGAAGAACAGCTGCTCCGGCTGGCAGCCCAGGGCGCCTGCCACAGTCTTCCGCCAGCCCTCCACCTGCTTTTTCATGTCCGCTCCCAGGGGATACTGGGAGCTGGGGTTGCCGTACTGCTCCGTCAGCACGGCGTACATGGCGTCCGCTACCTCCCGGGGAACGGGGGTGGTGGCGGCGTGGTCCAGATAGATCATATCAAATATCTCCTTTTGTCTTGCCCTTGAGAGAAAATCAACGTATAATAATATAATCAGAGCGCAATTTCTCATTATATATAGAATTTCAAAAAAGCGCAAGGAGAAACCGATGAAAGTTGCGATTTACACCCTCGGGTGCAAAGTGAATCAGTACGAGACCCAGGCCATGGAGCAGTCCCTCCGGGCCCGGGGCCATGAGGTCGTGGACTTTGCAGACGCGGCGGACGCCTACGTGGTGAACACCTGCTCCGTTACGGCGGTCAGCGACCAGAAGTCCCGCCAGATGGTCCACCGGGCGAAAAAGCAGCACCCGGAGGCCGTGGTGGCGGTCTGCGGGTGCTATCCCCAGACCCACGCCGACGATGTGCGGAAGCTGGATGTGGACCTCATCGCGGGCACCGGCGACCGCACCGGTTTCATTGGCCTTTTGGAGCAGGCGGTGGCGGAAAAGCGGCACCTGGAGGCCATTGACAAGTCCTTCGAGCGCCGGGTGTTCGAGGTGCTGCCCGCCGGCGGCATGGAAAACCGCACCCGGGCCATGCTGAAAGTGGAGGACGGCTGCGTCAACTTCTGCACCTACTGCATCATCCCCTACGCCCGTGGCCCGGTGCGTTCCCTCCCCCTGGACAAGGCGGCGGAGCAGGCGAAGGGCCTGGCCGCCGACGGCTACCGGGAGATCGTCCTGACGGGCATTGAAATTTCCTCCTGGGGCAAGGACCTCAAGACGGGCCAGACCCTCATCGACCTGGTGGAGGCTATCTGCGCCGCCGCCCCCGGCGTCCGTATCCGGCTGGGCAGCCTGGAGCCCAGGACCATCACGGAGGATTTCTGCCGCCGCGCCGCCGTCCTGCCCATGCTCTGTCCCCAGTTCCATCTGTCCATGCAGAGCGGCTGTGACGCCACCTTGAAGCGCATGAACCGGAAGTATGATACGGCTCGTTTCGCACAGTCTGTTGCACTTTTGAATCAATATTTTGAACATCCGGCCATCACCACGGACATGATCACCGGCTTCCCGGAGGAGACGGAGGAGGAGTTTACCCAGACGCTGGACTTCATCCGCCGGTGCGGTTTTGCCCAAATGCACATCTTCCCCTATTCCGTCCGCCCCGGCACGCCGGCGGCGGAGATGGCCCAGGTGCCGAAGGCTGTGAAGGAGGAGCGGGCCCACCGCGCCGCTGCCGTCGCCGCGGAGATGCGCCGGGACTACCTGACCGCCTGCGTGGGCCGGACCTATCCCGTGCTGTTCGAGCAGCCCCGGGACGGCAGATTCTTCGGCCACGCCCCTAACTACATGGAGGTGCTGGCGGAGGGCGAAAACCTGCACAACGTGGTAAAGAACGTCCGGGTGACCGCCACCGACGGCGACGTACTCTTTGGAGAAATCGAGGATTGAACGATGAAAAGTCACTTTTTTGCCTATATCTCCCGGATGCGGTTCATCCAGCGCTGGGCGCTGATGCGCAACACCGCCCCGGAAAACGTCCAGGAGCACAGCCATCAGGTGGCTGTCCTGGCCCACGCCCTGGCGGTCATCCGCAATGAAAAATTCGGCGGCGCCGTTGACCCGGGCCAGGTGGCGGTGGCGGCGCTGTACCACGACGCCAGCGAGATTTTGACCGGCGACATGCCCACCCCCATCAAGTACGACAACCCCGCCATCCAGCACGCCTACAAGGAGGTGGAGGCGGTGGCGGAGAAAAAGCTGCTCCACATGCTGCCCCAGGAGCTGCAGAGCGTCTACGCGCCCATCCTGACCCCCACGGACCCCGATGTGGAGCGCCTTGTCAAGGCGGCGGATAAGCTCTCCGCCTACATCAAGTGCGTGGAGGAGCTGAAAGCCGGGAACACGGAGTTCCGGGAGGCCGCCGCCCAGACCCGCAAAGCCCTGGAGGGCTACGGCCTGCCGGAGGTCGCCTACTTCCTGGACACCTTCATCGACAGCTTCTCTCTGACCCTGGACGAGTTGAAATGAACGCTGTGAAAAAAGCGGCGGCGCTGGCGGCCTCAGCAGCGGCCCTGACCCTGGGCGGCGCCTGGTACGGCTATGATGTGGCCTTCCGGCGCAGCGAAAAGCGCCAGTCCCCCATTCGAACGATCCCCAGCGGGGAACCGTACGACCCTTACCGGGAGCAGATGCTGCGCAACATTGACCGCCTGCTGGAGACCCCCTATGAGCGGGTGACGGTCCGCTCCCATGACGGATTGAAGCTGGCAGGCAAATATTATGAGGGAGCCCCCGGCGCGCCCCTGATGCTCTTTTTCCACGGCTACCGCTCCACGGCGGAGCGGGACGGCAGCGGCGGCTTCCAGCTGTGTCGGGAGAAGGGCTGGCACATCCTGATGGTGGACCAGCGGGCCCACGGGGAGAGCGAGGGCGGGACTATCACCTTCGGCGTCCGGGAGCGGTACGACTGCCAGACCTGGGCCCGGTACGCGGCGAAGCGCATGGGGCCTGAAACGCCTGTCTTTTTGTGGGGCGTTTCCATGGGCGCCGCCACGGTGCTGATGGCTTCCGACCTCTCCTTGCCGGAGAACGTGCGGGGCATCGTGGCGGACTGCGGCTACGACACCCCGGCGGGCATCCTGAAAGAGACCATCCGCCGCTGGCGCTGGCCGGAATTTCCCACATACCGGCTGGCGGCACTGGGGGCCCGGCTGTTCGGCGGGTTCCGTGTCACGGAGACCTCCGCTCTGGCGTGCGTACATCATGCCCGCCTGCCCATTCTGCTGGTGCATGGCGAGGACGACCATGTGGTGCCCTGCGAGATGGTATACGCCCTGCGGGACGCCTGCGCCTCCCCGGTGGAGGTGCTGACCGTCCCCGGCGCGGGCCACGGCATCAGTTGGTACGTGGATATGCCTGCCTACCAGACGGCGCTGCTGAACTTTATGGAAGCACATATGAACTAAGAAAGCGGAGGCGTTTGCCTCCGCTTTTTCAGTTCAGCGTGTCCGCCGCCTGGGTAAACAGCTCCCGGAGCCGCTCCGCCGCGGCGGGGCAGGAGGTCAGCTCCGGGTCCCGGGCCAGCAGGTCCTCCGCCGCCTGCTGGGCCTCCTTCAACAGCTGGGCGTCGCAGCCGATGTCTGCCAGCTTCAACCCCGGCAGGCCGTGCTGCCGCTGGCCGAAGAAGTCGCCGGGGCCCCGCAGCCGCAGGTCCTCCTCTGCGATTTTGAAGCCGTCGGTGGTCTTTGCCATGACCTTGAGGCGCTGCTTTGTCTCCTCGTTTTGATTGTCGGAAATGAGGATGCAGTAGGACTGGTGCTTTCCACGGCCCACCCGACCCCGGAGCTGGTGGAGCTGGGAAAGGCCGAACCGCTCCGCGTTCTCGATGACCATCACGGCGGCGTTAGGTACGTCCACGCCTACCTCGATGACGGTGGTGGACACCAGAATGTCCGTCTCGTGGGCGGCGAAGGCCGTCATCACCGCGTCCTTCTCCCGGGCCTTCATTTTTCCATGGACGAACGCCACCTTCAGGTCGGGAAACACTTCGTTTTGCAGCTTTTTCGCATACTCCGTGACGGCCTTCCGCTCGTCCGGCAGCTCATCGTTCTCGGATACCATGGGGCAGACGATGTAGGCCTGCCGCCCCTCCGCCGCCAGCTTGCGGATGAAGTTGTACACCCGTTGGTGGTAGCTGCCGGGGACGGCGTAGGTCTCCACCGGCTGCCGTCCGGGGGGAAGCTGGTCGATGACGGAGACCTCCAGGTCGCCGTACAGAATGAGGGCCAGGGTCCGGGGGATGGGGGTGGCGGACATGACCAGGGTGTGGGGATGCTCCCCCTTGGCGGCCAGGGCCGCCCGCTGGGCGACGCCGAAGCGGTGCTGCTCGTCGGTGACCACCAGGCCCAGGTCGCGGTACGCGATGCCCTCCGTAATGAGGGCGTGGGTGCCGATGGCAAAGTCGATCTCCCCCGCTGCCAGTTGCTCCGCAATGGAGCGCTTCGTCTTCGCCGGGGTGGAGCCGGTCAGCAGGTCGCACCGGATGCCCAAACCCTCCAAAAGCGGGGCAAGTCCCGCGTAGTGCTGCTTCGCCAGAATTTCCGTGGGGGCCATCAGCGCCGCCTGACGGCCGTTTTTCACGCAGAAGTACACGCAGGCGGCGGCCACCATGGTCTTGCCGGAGCCCACGTCGCCCTGGCACAGCCGGTTCATGGGCACCCCGGAGCGCATATCCGCCAGGGCCTCCTCCACGCACCGCCGCTGGGCGTCCGTCAGGGTAAAGGGCAGGGCACCGTAAAACGATTCCATGTCCACATCATGACAGGGCGGCACATGGACGGTCTCCCGCCGGGAGCGCAGCCGCTTCAGGCCGATGGTAAAGAGGAACAGCTCCTCAAAGGCCAGCCGCCGCCGGGCCAGGTCCAGGGCCTTGGCGCTCTCCGGGAAGTGGATGTTCTCGTAGGCGTATTCGATGCGGCAGAGGTGGTGTGCCTGCCGCACGCTGTCCGGCAGCACATCCGGGAGGATGGCGGCGCAGTCGTCCAGGCCCTGCCGGATGGAGCGGGAGAGGATGAGCTGGCTGACCCCCGCCGTCAGGGGATAGATGGGCACGATGCGGCCTGTGAATTCCCGCCGGCCCTCCGGCTCCACAATGGGGGAGGCCATGGTCCTGCGGAGGAGGTTCCCCTCGGCCTTGCCGTAAAAGATGTACGTTTCGCCCTGGCGCAGGCTGTTTTTCAGCCAGGTCTGGTTGAAGAAGGTGACGTCCAGCACGCCGGTGTCGTCCACCGCCCGGACCTTCACCAGGTCCATCCCCTTGCGGATGTGGGACATTTTGGGCTCCGAGGCGATCATGGCGGCCACGCAGGCGGCCTCGCCGGGGACCAGCTCGGAAATTTTCTTCGCCTGGGTGCGGTCATCGTACCGCCGGGGGAACCAGCTGATGAGGTCCCGGAGCGTGGTGATGCCCAGCTTGCCCAAAGCCTTGGCCCGCTGTTCGCCGATGCCCTTGATATGGCGCACATCGGTGTTCAGGTCCGCCATGAGGTTTCCCCCTTTCCATCAAGTCGTGGTTCCATTATAATCAATTTCAGTGATTTTGAAAAGTCTTTGTAACAAAACCGTGTTCCCGCCGTCCTATGGATGCCGGACAGAGAGGAGGTGGAGCAGTGCCGGACTTCGAGGCGGTGTACCGCCAATATTTCGCGGATGTCTACAAGTATGCCCTGGCCCTCAGCCGGGACGAACAGACGGCGGAGGAGGTGACCCAGGAGACCTTCTTCAAGGCCCTGACCGCCATCGACAGCTTCCGGGGCGACTGCCAGCTGCGGGTGTGGCTGTGCCAGATTGCTCGGAACCAGTATTTGACACTCTGCCGGGAGCGGAAAAAATTCACGGACGCGGAGCCGGAGCCCGGAGACAGCGGCATCGAGGAGGGCTTCGCCGACCGGGAGGACGCCCGGCGGCTCCACATCCTGCTCCACGCCCTGCCGGAGCCGTACAAGGAAGTCTTTTCCCTGCGGACCTTTGGGGAATTGCCCTTTTCCCAAATCGGGGAGCTGTTCGGCAAAACGGAGAGCTGGGCCCGGGTGACCTACTTCCGGGCCCGCCGGAAATTGAAGGAGGGATTCGATGGAACATGATATTATTTTGGACCTGCTGCCCCTGTACCACGACGGTGTGTGCTCGGAGGCCAGCCGGGCGGCGGTGGAGGAACACTTAAAGACCTGCGGGACCTGCCGGGAAGCCCTGGCGGAGATGGACGCGCCCCTGCCGGCGGCGGAAGCGCGGAAAAACACCGCCGACGGAGCGGCGGTGAAGAAAATCAGCGACGAGTGGAAAAAGGCCAAATGGAAAGCCAGGCTGAAAGGCGCGGCTATCGCGGCGGCGGTGTGCCTGCTGCTGTTCGGGGCATGGATGGCGGCCACGCAGCTGTACCTCTTTCCCGTCCCGGCGGAGAAAATTGAAATCACCAATGTCCGCCAGCTGTCCGACGGCCGGGTCCTGTACCACTTTTTTATCGACGACGGCCTGAACCTTCGGCGAACTAAATTTGAGTACGGTGAGGATGGAAACATGTATTGTGTTCCCGTTCGGGCGCTGATCACGGAGAAGCGGTGGGAGGGAAATTCCCCGGCGAACATGGAGCTGCTTCTGGACATGGAGATGGTAGACGACCAGGCGAAGTTTATGGGCTTCCGGGAAATTGACCACGTTTGGTATGGCCGGGGAGAGGACGCCATCCTCCTGTGGGAGGAGGGTATGAAATTACCCTCCGCTAGTGAAGCCGACGAAGCGGTCTACGGATACAACGAGGTCAGTGCCGATTACTGGGCGGAACGGAAATAAGAAAAGCGCGGAGGTTTGCCCTCCGCGCCTTTTTACAGCTTGGTATTCACATAGTCCACGAACCGGTACGTGACCCCGTTTTCCTCCACAGGCTCGCTTGTCACCTCGATCTCCCACCCCGGCAGCTTATCCAGGTTGGGGAAGAACGTATCGGCCCCCGGAGCCTCATCGTCCACCTTGGTGAGGTAGACCCGTTTGCACCGGCTCAGCAGGGCGGCGTAGACGCTGCCGCCGCCGATTACCCACAGCTTGTCGTCCTCGGTCCCGGCTGCCAGCTCCACGGCGGCCTGGGGGCTTGCCACGATCTCGCTGCCCTCCCGGTCAAAATCCACGTTCCGGGTGATGACGATGTTCCGCCGCTTGGGCAGGGGCCTGCCGCCCGGGAAGGAATCCAGGGTCTTGCGGCCCAAAATGACCGTTCCGCCGATGGTCAGGGAGCGGAAGCGCTTCATATCCGTGGGCAGGGAGTACAGCAGTCCGCCCTCCCGGCCGATGGCCCAGTTCCGGTCAACAACAACGATGGCATTCATTTCAGCAGTTCACCTCAGATGGCAATGGGAATTTGATCCGCAAAGGGCGCGGGGGTGTAGCCCTCCAGCTTGAAGCTGTCCCGGGTAAAGGCGTAGAAATCCGTCACAGTGGGGTCCACGGTGAACTTCGGCGCGGGGGACTGGGGGGCGGAGAGCATCTTCTCCACGATGGGCACGTGGCGGTCGTAGATGTGGGCGTCGGCGATGACGTGGACCAGTTCGCCGGGCACCAGGCCGCTGACCTGGGCCATCATATGCACCAGCACGGCGTACTGCACCACGTTCCAGTTGTTGGCCGCCAGCATGTCCTGGCTCCGCTGGTTCAAAATGGCGTTGAGGACGTTGCCGGAGACGTTGAAGGTCATGGAGTAGGCGCAGGGGTACAGGTGCATCTCCGAAAGGTCGGCGAAGTTGTAGATGTTGGTCATGATGCGGCGGGAGGCGGGGTTGTTGCGCAAGTCGTAGAGCACCCGGTCCACCTGGTCCATGTCGCCCTCGGGGTAGTGGTGCTTCACGGAGAGCTGATAGCCGTAGGCCTTGCCGATGGAGCCGGTCTCGTCGGCCCACTCGTCCCAAATTTTCGCGTTCAGGTCGTGGACGTTGTTGGACTTCTTCTGCCAGATCCACAGCAGCTCGTCCACCGCCGTTTTCCAGTAGGTCCGCCGCAGGGTCAGGATGGGGAACTCCTTCTGCAGGTCGTAGCGGTTCACGATGCCGAACTTCTTGACGGTGTGGGCGGGGGTGCCGTCCTCCCAGTGGGGGCGGACTTCCCGGTCGGTGTCCCAGACGCCGTTTTCCAGAATGTCCCGGCAGTTTTCGATGAAGCGGGTATCGGCATAGCTCATGGCGGCTGCCTCCTTTTTCTTTTTCCAAAGACAGTATAACAGATATGCAGTGTGAATTCCACAGCCTTTTCGACAAAGAACGCCCAAATATTTTCAGGGTTTTGTGTTAATTTCAGATTGTAAAATGGTAAAATGTGCGATAAGATAAGCCGGCTGAAAACGAGGGGAGGGGATGGGCTGTGCTGGACGTCAGCGAGGTGGGCAAGCGGGGCTACCTGAACGAGGGCTTCCGCCTGTTCCATTTGAAGGATACCCGGGCCCAGAAGCTGGATTACCACTACCATGAGTTCGATAAGCTCATTCTGCTGCTGGGCGGCAAGGTCACCTATGTGGTGGAGGGCGTCACCTACTTCCTCCAGCCCTGGGACGTGCTGCTGGTGCAGCACAGCCTCATCCACAAGCCCATCATCGACCCGGCGGAGCCTTACGAGCGGGTGGTGGTGTGGCTGGACCGGACGTGGCTGTCGGAGCGCAGCGACCCCGGCGAGAGGCTGGACGCCTGCTTCGACACCGTCCGGGAGCGGGGCTTTCACCTGCTGCGGACGGACGGCGCCCGGCGGCTGGAGTATATGCGGACCATCCAGCGGCTGGAGGAGGCGCTCCACTCCAAGGAATTCGGCGCGGGGCGGCTGGCGGACACCCTGTGCCAGCAGCTCCTCATCGATGTGAACCGGGACGTCCTGGCCAGCCGCACCGCCGCGGAGGCCCCCGACAGCTACCGGGTGGACCCGAAGATGGAGGAGATTTTGCAATATATCGTCCACCATCTGGACGAGGACCTGTCGGTGGACAGCCTGTCCAAGCGGTTCTACCTGAGCCGGTACTATCTGATGCACCGCTTCAAGGCCGTCACCGGCTTCACCGTTCACCAGTATATCAGCCAGAAGCGGCTGCTGCTGGCCGGGGAGCTGATCCGCCAGGGGGTTCCCGTGATGAAGGCGGCGGAGCAGGCGGGCTTTGCCGAGTATTCCACCTTCCTGCGGGCGTTCCAGAACACGTTCCACATGAGCCCCCGGGAATTCCGCTGATTGTAAGTCAGAAACGAGAAAGAGAAGGAAGTATCATCCCATGGAAACCAAGGAAACCCTCCCACAGGTCCGGAGGATCAACATCGAATTTACCAAGGAGGACCTGCGGCGGCTCATCATCCCGCTGGTCATCGAGCAGCTGTTGGCCATCACCGTGGGCCTGTTCGACTCCGTCATGGTCTCCCAGGTGGGCGAGGCGGCCATCTCCGCCGTCAGCCTGGTGGATACCGTGAACGTCCTGCTGGTCAACGCGTTTTCGGCGCTGGCCACCGGCGGCGCCGTCATCGCGGGCCAGTATCTGGGCCGCCGGGAGCCGCAGAAGGCGGGGCATTCCGGCCAGCAGCTCCTGCTGTTCATGGGGGAGGTGTCCCTCCTTGTCATGCTCCTGTTCTACCTGGGCAAGGGCTTCGTGCTGGGCGTGGTGTTCGGCCAGGTGGAGCCGGACGTGGCGGCCTACGCCAACACCTACTACCTCATCGTGGAGTCGTCCATCCCCTTCCTGGCGCTGTACAGCGCGGGAGCGGCCCTGTTCCGGGTCATGGGCAATTCCAAAATTTCCATGTGGGTCTCCCTGCTGATGAATGTCATCAACGTGACAGGCAACGCCCTTTTGATCTTCGGCTTCCACATGGGCGTGGAGGGCGTCGCCATCCCCACCCTGGTCTCCCGCCTGGCGGCGGCCGCGGCCATGATCGTCCTGCTGAAGCGGCCGGGCCTGCCTCTGCGGATAGAGAGCTTTACCTTTCACCATGACCGCTATGTGGTCAAGCACATCCTGCGCTTCGGCGTGCCAAACGGCATGGAGGGCAGTATGTTCCAGTTGGGCAAAATTCTGCTGCTGTCCACGGTGTCGGTGCTGGGCACCGCTTCCGTGGCGGCCAACGCCATCAGCAACACGGCCTGTACCTTCCAGTGCGTCCCCGGCAACGCCCTGGGCCTGGCCATGGTGACGGTGGTGTCCCGGTGTGTCGGCGCGGGCAATTACGAAAAAGCCCGGTTCTATACGAAAAAATTGCTGAAGTCCACTTATTTTTATATGTGGGGCACCATTACGCTGACGCTGCTCCTGCTGCCCCTGATCATGCGGCTGTACAACGTCTCTGACGAGGCGGCGGCGTACGCCCGTGAGATCATCTGGATGCACGGCATCGTGGCCTGCGTTCTGTGGCCCGCCTCCTTTACCCTGCCCCAGGCCCTCCGGGCCGCGGGCGACACCCGGTTCACCATGGTAGTCTCCACCGTGTCCATGTGGATGCTGCGGGTGGGCCTGGGCATCCTGCTGGGCCGGTACTGGGGCTTCGGCGTGGTGGGCATCTGGATGGCCATGTTTGCCGACTGGATGCTGCGGGTGGCCTTCTTCCTCCCCCGGTTCCACGGACACAAGTGGGAGACGATGGGCATTCGGGAATAAAAAAGACGGGACGCCGCGGCGTCCCGTCTTTTTTATTCATCGGCCTCCGGTGTGCGATGGAGGGACTGCCGGAACTTTCGCGGCGGCATCCCTACATGCTTGGAGAACTGGAGGTTGAAATAGTTCTGGGTGTCGTAGCCCACCTCCTCGGCGATGCGGGAAATGGGCAGGTCGGTCTCCACCAGCAGGTTCTGGGCCTCACCGATGCGGCGGCGGGTCAGGTACTGCATGGGGGAGTAGCCGCTGGACTCCTTGAACACATGGGAGAGGTAGTAGGGGCTGGCGTGGAGGGCGTCCCCCAGGCCCTGGAGGGTCAGCGGCTCCCGGAAGTGGCGGTCAATGTACTCCCGCACCTGCCGGGCCAGAGAGCCGGGCTCCGGGTTGGAGGGCATCCGCAGGGAGAGGGAGCCGGTGATGGTCAGCGCCCGGTCCAGCAGGGCCAGCATCAGGCGGTGGCAGAACACCTCGCAGTCCTGCCGCTCCGTGGAGAGGTAGCGGAACATGACGTCGTACAGGGCCCGGAGGTCCGGCAGCTCCGCACCCACGGGGTGGACCGGGGACTCGTCCTCGGGGATGAGGGCGTTTTCCCGCAGGCCCGGCAGCCGCAGGCCGCCCACGGCGATGCACCAGCTGCCGAAGGGACTGCTGGAGAGCTCGTCGTGTACCACGCCGCTGTTGAATACCAGCAGGTCCCCCGCCCGGACCTCGTAGGCGTTGTCGCCGATCAGGAAGCGGGCATGCCCCTCGTCGATGAGCAGTACCTCCACAAAGTCCGGGTGGGCGTGGAGCAGCCGTGGATGGGCCTCCTGAGTGGGAGGCCGGCGGCTGACGTACAGCAGCCGGGGCATGGTCTCCGACGTGAAGGCGGGCTGATAATTCCGTTTGACAAAACACTGGATCTGCGGGTCCTGCATAAGCGGTCCTCCCTGGGCCGTCCCGACGGGACAGCAAGATGTTATAAAAATCCGGCGGGACACACAACTGCCGGGACGCAGAGGTTGGCAGCGGCGGAAAACCTTGAAAATCAAGCAGTTTCAACAAAAAATGGGCGAAAATTTCGTGAAACTGACAACGTTAGAAAACTTGAAAACCCGGCAAGATATTCAATGTCTTTGAAGAAAAGACGTGGTATCATATAGCCAACATCAAGAAAGAAGGAGGTGCCCCAAATGTTCTACGCTCTGCTTTCCATCGTCGTTCTGGGCGGCGCCATGTATTTCAATCGATAATGCTGGCGTGATTCCAAGGCGGTCCCGAAAGGGACCGCTTTTTTGCGTTTTTCATACTAAAACCTGATAAAAAGCGGCTTATAAAAAGCGGCTTATAAAAAGCGGCTTTTTATAGCGGGTCGCGCGTCAGGTTTTTATGAGACGGCGTGACGCACGGTACGTGCGGCACGAGCATGCGCAGCATGCGGGATCTCAAATAAAGCATTTTATTTGAGATCAGTATCAGCCGCCGATCATCACGCCGATGTTGCCGTGGAGGGCGACGCGGATGAGGCCGCAGAGGAACAGGTGGAGGGGATAGTAGACATAAAACAGCCATTTCATGCCCTTCCAGCTCCCCCGCTGGCCGTTGTACCGCCCCAGCAGGGGGATGGTGAGGGCGGTGAAGAACTGGAGAACGCCGTAGACCGGGTCGATGAAGATGACGTACACGGCGGCGTACAGCGCCACCCAGCGCATCATGCCCGTCATCTGCCGCCTGAAGTTCCCCCGGTGCTGCCCAATTTCCAGAATTGCCAGCACCGCGATGCAGCTCCAGTCCGCGCAGAAGGTGACGACGGTGATGGCGATGACCGCCAGGAATTTCTGCCACTGTTTCAGCCGTTCGCTGTCGGCAACGGACAGCGCCACCACGCCCCAGAACAGGGGCCAGAGCACGCTGGTCTGGTTGAACACGGAGGTCCGGAAGGGGATGAAGGGGATGCCGAAGGCAAAGTTATAGGCGAAGTGGCTGATGAGGGCAAAGACCAGCAGCCTGCCGGCGTATTGTTTCCGGTCATGGGTGTAGTAGTATCCCTCCGCTACGAAGAACCAGAAGATGGGCGCCGCCATCCTGCCGATGATGTGCAGCAGCAGGATCCACCAGACCTTCGGATAGCCGGGGAACAGGACGCAGGTGACATGGTCGATGGTCATGGCGGCCATGGCGATGACCTTCAGCTGATTGCCATTCAGGGCCTTGCGCTCCATCGGCTGCGCCTTCTCTCTGTCAAGCATAAAGTTATCCGCGGGCAGTCAGCCGGAGGATGGCCTCCATTTCCTCGGGGCCGATCTTCACGAAGCCGCCGAAGGGGAAGCCGCCCGGCTTTTCCGCCCGGTGGGACACCATGGCGGGGATGTCGGCCTCCCGGCCACCGATCTCCGCAAGGGTGGTGGGCATTCCCAGGGCGCGGAAGAAGCTCCGCAGGCGGGCGATGCCCTCTTTCGCGGTGTTTTCGGGGTGGGCGAAGTCCATCTCGCAGCCGAACACGTTGACGGCGAACCGGGCGAAGCGCATCACGTCGTGGTCCATCACATACTCCATCCAGGCGGGCATCACCACCGCCAGGCCAGCGCCGTGGGCGCAGTCGTAGAAGGCGGAGAGCTCATGCTCGATCTGGTGGCTGGCCCAGTCCTGGACCCGGCCCACGCCGCAGGAGTTGTTGTGGGCCAGCATCCCCGCCCACATCAGGTCGGCCCGGGCGGCGTAGTCATCGGGGTTTTTCAGGGCCTTGGGCGCGGCCTCCAGGATGGTTTTCAGCAGGGCCTCGCACAGCCGGTCCGTCAGAACCACATCGGGGGTGTTGGAGAAGTACCGCTCGCAGATGTGGGAGAGCATGTCCGTGGCGCCGCTGGCGGTCTGGTAGGCGGGGAGGGAGCAGGTATAGCGGGGGTTCATAACGGCGAAGACGGGGCGGAATACATCACTTTTCAGGTTGCCCCACTTGAGGCTGCCGTTTTCATGGGTGATGACGGAGGAGTCAGAGGCTTCGCTGCCGGTACCGGACAGGGTCAGCACCACGCCCACCGGCAGGCTCGTCTCCGCCGGCTTTTTGGAGAAGAAGTCCCAGAAGTCCCCGTCGTAGGGCACGCCCACGGCAATGGCCTTGGCGGTGTCGATGGCGCTGCCGCCGCCCACCGCCAGCAGGAAGTCCACACCCTCCCGGCGGCAGAGCTCGATGCCCTCGTACACCTTGCCGCTGCGGGGATTGACCTGGATGCCGGGAAGCTCGACGAAGGGAATGCCGGCCTCCCGGAGGGACGCGGTGACGGCGTCATAGGCGCCGTTGCGCTTGATACTGCCGCCGCCGTAGACCAGCAGGGCCTTCGTGCCGCCGAAGCGGCGGACCAGAGAACCGGTGTTTTGTTCCTCACCGTCGCCGAAGGCGAAGAAGGTGGGGGAATAAAATGTAAAGTTGTTCATGGGAAACCTCCTGAAATAGTGAGAATGGGGAAATCAATAGCCTTTCGTCCGGTCCACAAAGCCGCGGAGCGCTTTCCCGGCGGCGTAGTTTTTCAGATCCTCGCAGAACATGGTCACGTTGGTGTCGCAGGTGTAGCCCAGGGTCATATTGCCGGAGACGTGGGGGGTCAGGATGAGGTTTTTGGCGCTCCACAGGGGGTGGTCCTTGGGCAGCGGCTCCGGGTCCATCACATCCAAGGCGGCGCCCGCGATGCGGCCGGAGTTCAGGGCCTCGACCAGCGGCTCCTGCTCGATGGCGGTGCCCCGGCCCACATTGATGACATAGGCATCCTTCGGCAGCAGGGCGATGCGCTCCCGGTTCAGGATGTGGATGGTCTCCGCCGTGCCGGGGAGGGCCATCACCAAAATCTTCGTGTCGGGCAGCACACGGTCCAGCTCCGCGATGGGATGTACCTCGTCAAAGGCGGGGTGGGGCTTTCCGGAGCGGCTGAGGCCGGTGATCTTGGCGGCGCCCATGCCCCGCACCCGGTCCGCCACGTTGACGCCGATGTTGCCGGTGCCCAGGATGGTGAACTCGTTGTCCCGGATGGAGCGGATGGGAAGCTGGTTGCTCCAGCTCCGGTTCCGCACCACCTCCTCGTACTCCGGCATCCGCCGCAGCAGCATCAATGTCACCATGACCACGTGCTCGGCGATGGTGACGCCGTAGACGTTGGAGTTGGTGAGCACGCAGTCGGGGTTGGCGAAAATGGACGGGTCCTTGCAGTAGGGGTCCACCCCCGCGAAGGAGCAGCAGTACCATTTTAAAGCAGCGGGGGCGGCGCGCAGCAGCTCCGGGGAGTGGGCGTAGAGAATTTCGCAGTCCTGTACGCAGGCTTTCGCCTCCTCGAACTGGTCGAGAGTAAAGAAATGGGGAGCGAAGCCCAGCTCTTCGGCGGTTTTCTGAATCTGCGACTTGTGGGCGTCCGTCAGAAATTCCTGATAGATACAAATATTACGGCTCATAGAGTCATACCTCCTGTGAGATGGATTGACAGATCTGTTCGGCGCAGCGCATGCCGTCCGCCGCGGCGGAGAGGATGCCGCCGGCGTAGCCCGCGCCCTCGCCGCAGGGATACAGGCCCCGGATGGCGGACTGGTACGCTTCGTCCCGGGGGATGCGGACGGGGGAGGAGCTGCGGCTCTCCACGGCGGTGAGCACCGCGTCGGGCTGGTCGTAGCCCGCTAATTTTTGGCCCAGGATGGGCAGGGCTTGCTCCAGGGTCTCCGTGATAAAGGAGGGCAAACACCGGTGGAGGTCCGTCCAGGTGACGCCGGGGCGGTAGCTGGGCTTCACCCGGCCGGGGCCCGTGGAGGGACGGCGGGCGAGAAAATCCTCCACCCGCTGGGCGGGGGCGAAGTAACGGCCACCGCCGAGAGTGTAGGCATCGTCCTCCAGCTTTCGCTGGAATGCAATGCCCGCCAGGGGGGAATCGCCGCCGAAGTCCTCCGGCGTGACGTTTACCAGCAATGCGCCGTTGATGTTTTCCTTGTCACGGGCAAATTCGCTCATGCCGTTGGTGACTACCCGGTGTTCCTCCGACGCGGCGGCGACGACCTCGCCGCCGGGACAGACGCAGAAGGAGAAAGCGGCCCGTCCGTTTGGCAGGTGGCAGGACAATTTATAGGTGGAGACGGGCAGGCCGGGGTGCCCGGCGTACTGCCTGTACTGGGCGGCGTCGCAGTCGGCCTGATGCTGCTCGATGCGGACGCCCACGGCGAAGGGCTTGGCCTCCATGGGCACGCCCCGGCGGTACAGCATCTCAAAGGTGTCCCGGGCGGAGTGGCCGGGGCACAGCACCAGATGGCGGCAGGGAAGTGCGTAGGCCCCCTCCGGCCCGGTGACGGTGATGGAAACCAGAGCGCCGTTTTCGATGCGCAGGTCCGTAAGCCTGCTCTCAAAGCGGATGTCCGACCCCAGGGCCAGCAGGTCACGCCGGAGGTTTTGGAGGGTGATGTGGAGGTAGTCGGTGCCGACATGGGGTTTGGCGTCGATGAGAATGTCCTCAGGCGCCCCGTGGGACACCAGCGTCTCCAGAATGAAGCGGTGGCGGAGGTCTTTCGTCCCGGTGTTCAGCTTGCCGTCGGAGAAAGCCCCGGCGCCGCCCTCACCGAACTGGACGTTGCTGGTGAGGTCCAGCTCTCCGGTGGACCAGAAGCGGTCCACGTCCGCTTTCCGCCGCTCCACGGGACGGCCCCGCTCCAGCAGGATGGGCCGCAGGCCCGCCCGGGCCAGCACCAGGGCGGCGAACAAGCCCGCCGGTCCCGCGCCCACCACCACCGGAGGGACCTCCGGCGCCGGCAGGGGGGCGGGCAGGAGATAGCCGGGCTTCCGCTCAAGCCGGGATACCTTTTTATTGCGGCAGCGTTTCAAAACGGCTGCCTCATCTTTTACCGCAGCTTCCACGGTGTAGACCACGGCCACCTCGTCCTTCCGGGCGTCGATGCTGCGGCGGAGGACTTTCAGCGATAACAGGTCTTTCTCCCGCACCCGCAGGAGCCGGACGGCCTCCGCCGTCAGCGCGGCCATATCCTGCCCGGGAGAGAGCTTGATGGATTCGATTTTCAGCACAACAGAGGTTCCTTTCCTCTTTTTTTCATATGGGTTTATTTTAGCATAGATTTTCCGCCGGGAAAATATCCAGGTTCACAAATGCTTCAAAATTCTTTCAGGCATTTTTAAGATAGCCGGGCTATACTGAAACCAAAGTTCAGAGAAATTCAAACCGTGTACAAACATTCTTCACGATTTGGACACAGTTTGCCGGTATGATACTGGCAAAGGGATAGTTTAACAGGAGGAGACATATCATGTATAACGATGAGCAGAATTTGTATCATTACACATACCGCAAGGACGGCAGCGAGCCGGGACAGCGCTACGACGCCCGTTCCGCGTCCGACGATACGCAGAGCCGCCCCACCGTGGACGAGCAACTGAATCATTTTGAAGCCGGACGGCGGGAACAGCCGCCCATTCAGGAGATGAAACCAGTGAAAAAGAATCGGATGGGCCTGAAGATCGCGGCCCTGGCTCTTGTGTGTGCCCTGCTGGGCGGCGCCGTGGGCGGCGGCGTTGTCTGGGCCGTGGGCAACGGCGGCAGCGCCACCGAGGTGAACGTCAGCAGCCGCCCCGCCACGGCGGTGGCCGTCAAGACCGTGGACGGCAAGACCGCCATGACCGACGCGGAGGTCTATGCTGCGGGTGTGAACAGCGTGGTGTCCATCAACGTCACCGGCACCTCCGGCACCAACTTCTTCGGCCAGCCGGTGAAGACCGCCTCCGCCGGCAGCGGCTTCGTGCTGACGAAGGACGGCTACATCGTCACCAACTACCACGTGGTGAAGGACGCCGACACCGTGAAGGTCACCATGTACAACGGCGACGAGTATGACGCCAAATATGTCGGCGGCGACGAGGATTACGACATCGCCGTCATCAAGGTGGAGGCCACGGACCTCCAGCCCGTCACCCTGGGCGACAGCGACAAGCTGAACGTGGGTGACCATGTGCTGGCCGTCGGCAACCCCCTGGGCGAGCTGACCTTCTCCATGAGCGGCGGCATGGTGTCCAGCGTGAACCGGGCCATCAATGTCTCCGGCACGCCCTTCAACATGATCCAGACCGACGCCTCCATCAACCCCGGCAACTCCGGCGGCCCCATGTTCAACCAGTACGGAGAGGTGGTGGGCATCGTGTCCGCCAAGTATTCCAGCTATTCCAACAGCTCCGTGGAGGGCCTGGGCTTCGCCATCCCCATCAACGACGTGTTCGCCATGATCCAGGACATTATGACCAACGGCTATATCACCAACAAGCCGTACCTGGGCATCACCGGCGGCTCCATGACGGAGCAGATGGCCGCCCAGTACCGCTACGACATCAAGGAGGGCGTGTTCGTCTACTCCGTGGAGGAGGGCAAGGCCGCTGAGAAGGCGGGCCTCCAGATGGGCGACGTCATCACCAAGGTGGACGACCACGACATCAAGAGCATGGAGGACCTGACGGCGGTGAAGAAGCAGTATGCCGCCGGAGATACTTCCACCCTGACCATCTACCGCAGCGGCGAGACCATGACGGTAGAGCTGACCTGGGACGCCGTCCCCGCCGACCAGCAGAACGAGGAGGAGACGCAGTCCGGCAGCGGCAATAACAACCAGTCCGGCAATGGCTACACCAACCCCTACGACATTTTCGACTACTTCTTCGGCAACCGTTACGGTAACTGACCCGCTCGCGTCTGACGGCGGCTTCGCGGCAATCGCCGCGGCAAGGAAAACAGCCGCCTTTGCGACAGGCGCGGAGGGATACAGATAGATATAAAGGAAAAGCGCACCGTGTGAAGACGCGGTGCGCTTCTTTTGCGGAGCCCCGCACACAATCATGCTTGCACTTTCTGTTTGATAATGGTACAATACAATGTCGAAAATGTGGCAAAGGAGTTTTGCTTTTATGAAATTAGGTATTGTTGGACTTCCCAATGTTGGTAAGTCCACCCTGTTCAACGCCATCACCAACGCCGGCGCCGAGAGTGCCAACTATCCCTTCTGCACCATCGATCCCAACGTGGGTATGGTGGCCGTGCCCGACGAGCGGCTGGACAAGCTGGCTGAGATGTACGAGCCCGACAAAAAGACCCCCGCCGTCATCGAGTTCGTGGACATCGCGGGCCTGGTGAAGGGCGCCAGCCAGGGCGCGGGCCTGGGCAACAAGTTCCTGGCCAACATCCGGGAGACCGACGCCATCGTCCATGTGGTCCGCTGCTTTGACGACGAGAACATCATGCACGTGGTGGCCGACGCGGGCACCAACGTGCCCGTGGACCCCCTGGGGGACATTGAGACTATCGATTTGGAGCTCATCATGGCGGACCTGGAAATGGTGAACCGCCGCATCGAAAAGGCCCAGAAAGCCGCCAAGGGCGACAAGAAGTTCCTCCATGAGGTGGACGTGTTCAAGGGCCTGGCGGAGCACCTGAACGCCGGCAAGTCCGCCCGGACCTACGAGTGCGATGACGACGACATGGCCCTCATCGCGACCTCCGACCTGCTGAGCCTGAAGCCCATCATCTACGCCGCCAACACCGACGAGGACGGCTTCACTGACCTGGACGGCAACCAGTATTACCAGCAGGTCAAGGAGTTGGCGGAGAAGGAGGGCGCCCAGGTGCTGCCCATCTGCGCCAAGCTGGAGCAGGACATCGCCGAGCTGGAGGGCGAGGAGAAGCAGATGTTCCTGGAGGAGCTGGGCGTGGAGGAGTCCGGCCTGGACCGCCTCATCAAGTGCTCTTACTCCCTGCTGGGCCTCATCTCCTTCCTGACCTACGGCAAGGACGAGTGCCGGGCCTGGACCATCAGGAAGGGCACCAAGGCGCCCAAGGCCGCCGGTAAAATTCACACCGACATCGAGCGGGGCTTCATCCGGGCGGAGGTCATCGCCTATGACGACATGATGAAGTGCGGCAGCGTCAACGCCGCCAAGGAAAAGGGCCTGCTGCGCAGCGAGGGCAAGGACTACGTCGTCCAGGACGGCGACATGATCTACTTCCGGTTCAATGTCTGATCTGGAACGCCTCGCGGCCTATGACCGCATGTACGCCGACCTCCTGAAAGAGCGGGACAAGGTGCTGTCCGACATGGAGAAGCTCCGGGCCGCCGGGAAGAACAAGGGGGCGACCTACCAGCAGCTCCTGGCCCAGAAGCTGACGCTCCAGAACCTTATCGGCCGGTTTGAGATCTACGGCATCAAATGAAAAATATCCCATCGGATTTTCCGGTGGGATATTTTTTTGAAGCAGGGAACATTTGGACCCCAACAGGCGTGTTCAAAGTGAAAAGCGCTTTTCAGACAGAGAGAAAGGAGGCATTGCATGACGGAACAAGCCCTTTGCAATGCCATGCGGCTCCACGGCGGGGCGGTGTACCGGCTGGCGCTGTGCCGGACGCAGAACGTTGCCGACGCCGAGGACGTGTATCAGGATGTGTTTCTGCGGTTTTTCCAGCAGGAGGCGGCGGACTGGGACAGCGAGCGCACCAAGGCGTGGCTCCTGCGGGCCACGGTGAACCGCTGTGCCGACATCCACCGCTTCCGCCTGCGGCGGCCGGTGCTGGCGCTGGAGGACATCGCTGGCGCGGCCCCTGCGGATGACAGCGCCGCCGAACTCTGGGACGCGGTGGCCCGGCTGCCGGAGAAGCTGCGGACAGCGGTGCACCTGTACTACGCCGAAGGATATGCCACGGAGGAGATCGCCGCGCTGCTGGGGGTGCCGCCCGCCACCGTGCGGACCCGGCTCCGCCGGGCGCGGCTGAAGCTAAAAGACCTGTTGGGAGGTAACGAAGATGGAGAATAACTACCGGAAACTGATGGAGGACATTCCTGTCCCCGGGGAGCTGGAAACAAGGGTGCTGCGGGCGGCACAGCGGGTGGAACAGGCGGGGCCGAAGCGCCTGGCAAAGCGGGGCTGGAAACCCGTTCTGCGGGGAGCCGTATGCGCCGCCTGCGCCCTGGCGCTGGTGCTGGGGACTGTCCATTTGCGGCCCGTGGAGGAACGTGGGGAACAGCCGGGGAACACGCCGGTGATGACGCTGGACTACTCTTTCGGCCTGACGGCCTGTGCCGCCGACACCGGAGAGACGGTCCGGCCCAACGCCAACGGCGGGCTGGCGTTTGATTCCGGTTCCGGTATCGCCAGCGAAGAAGCCGGACACTATACCGGATGTTTGTTTCAGGTGACGGGAGAGGGAATTGAAACGGTTTCCCTCTCTGTTGACCGGGGCGGCCTGTATCGCAGTGAAATCCTGACGGGACTGACGGACGGGGAGGTGCGGAAGCTCTGGCAGGCGGAGGAGGCGGGCGGCCCGGTCTGCAGCGTCTACGGCGAGGACGAGGACAGCCCCATGAACGCCGAAGTGATGACCGCGCTGGGCAGCAGCGTCACGGAGGACTACGACCCGGAGGTGCGCTACGGCTTCTGGGTGCCGGAGTATTACGAGGACCCGGATGCAGACTTGCGGCAAGCGACCTGGGCCAGCATCGACACCTTTGACGGCGCCCGCCTGACTGTGACCGCCGCCTTTGCGGACGGCGGGGAGCAGAGCAAGACCTATACCCTCTCCACCGGCCGCCTGCGGGTGGAATACGGGGAGGACGGAACGCGGACCATGCTGCCCCAGTTGGCGGGGGATGAAGAACCCTTCGTTTACGGCGTTTACGCGGCGTCTGAAACGGAGAGCCGCTGGCTCCAGTGGCCGGTGCAGGACAGCCGGACGGTATGGAAGGGCAATCCCTATGGCATCATCAACGGAAAACTGCACAGCGGCATCGACATTCCCGCCGACCAGGGGGCTGTCATTCTGGCGGCGGCGGACGGCACCGTCACCGAGGTGGGGTTTGACCGGGAACGGGGCAACTATCTGGTGCTGGACCACGGCGGCGGGCTGACTACCCTGTATGCCCATTGCCGAAACGTGGACGTGAAAGAGGGCGACATGGTGAAGGCCGGGGAAATGGTCGGTGCCGTGGGCTCCACCGGCATGTCCACCGGGCCTCACCTGCACTTTGAGGTGCGGCAGGACGGCGAGGCCCAGAACCCGGTGGTTTACTTTGACAGTGAAATTCGGGAAACACTGCGGGCAGAATAAAAAAAGAGCCGCTGCATATGCAGCGGCTCTTTTGCACTTGGCTCACGCCAGGGTCAGGTCGCCGTCCTTCACCCAGCCCAGCTTGCGGCACACCTGGTTGATGGCCGGAGCCAGGATGGCGGGGAGGACGAAGCAAATCAAAATCAGGCCCAGCCAGTCGAAAGCAGTAGGGGAGATGGCGGCGGCGCCCTTGGCGATGGCCTCCTCACTGGGGGCCAGCCAGCCCGTCCAGACGCCGATCTGACCGCACAGGCCGCAGGTGCCCATGCCGGAGTTGATGGGGGCGCCGTTCATCTCCAGCCGGAACACGCAGGTGGCGATGGGGCCTGTGATGGCGGAGGCCAGCGTGGGGCCGATCCAGACCCGGGGGTTCTTCACGATGTTGGGCATCTGCAGCATGGAGGTGCCGAGGCCCTGGCTCACCAGGCCGCCCCAGCGGTTTTCCCGGAAGCTCATCACGGCGAAGCCCACCATCTGGGCGCAGCAGCCCGCCACGGCGGCGCCCCCCGCCAGACCCGTCAGGCCCAGCACGGAGCAGATGGCGGCGGAGGAGATGGGCAGCGTCAGCGCCACGCCCACCAGCACGGAGACGGCAATGCCCATCCAGAAGGGCTGGAGCTTGGTGGCGTTGTCGATGATGATGCCGAAGGCGCTGGCGGCGGTGCCGATAGGCGGCGCGATGAGCTTTGCCAGAGCCACGCCCACCAGGATCGTGATGGCGGGGGTCACCAGGATGTCCACCTTCGTCTCCTTGCTGACGGCCTTGCCGCACTCGGCGGCCACAATGGCGATGATGAGCACCGCCAAAGGTCCGCCCGCGCCGCCCTCAGCGTTGGCGGCCCAGCCCACGGCGGCCAGGGAGAACAGCACCATGGGGTCCGCTTTCAGGGCGTAGCCGATGGCCACGGCCATGGCGGGGCCGGAGACGGCCATGGCGTAGGCGCCGATGTCGGTGAGGTACTGGACGCCCAGCTGGAGGCCCAGCGTCTTGATGATGGTGCCGATGAGCAGGGAGCAGAACAGGCCCTGGGCCATGGCGCCCAGAGCGTCGATGCCGTACCGCTTGGCGGAGAAGACGATATTTTTGCGTTTTAAGAATGCTTTGATGTTTTCCATGGGAGCACCTGGTTTCTTTAAAATAGTGTGATGGACAGGTGTCTTGACACCTGTCCATCACACTATACACGGAAAAACATGGGTTGTCAACAGTCAGTTTCAGCCCTCCAGCAGCACGCCCATCTCCCGCAGGGCGGTCCGGACCCGCCGGAAGGCGTCCTCGCTGGGGCAGGAGAGAGTGTGGAGGTGGATGCCCTCCGTCAGATCGGAGAGGGGGCGGGCGTCGGCCTGGGCGCAGCGGGCGATGAACTGGGCCACGTCATACCGGCTGGAGAGCTGGAGAGGGCCGGTGAGCTGACCGTAAATGGGGTGGTCCACGATGACGTCCAGCACGGTGCAGCCCTGGTCCACCATGGCGTTCAGTTCCGCCTCCATGCCTTCGGCGGTGTGGCGGCAGGCCACCTGCCGGAGGAGGCCGGAGGGGGATTTCTGAATGACGTAGCCCCGGGGCGTGGCGGAGATGTCCGCCCCTGCCGCCCGCAGCAGGGCGATGTCCCCCACAATGATCTGGCGGCTGACGGAGAACCGGGCCGCCAGCGCCGTGGCGCTGATGGGCTGGTGGGCTGCCTTTAAACTGTCACAAATGGCCTGACGGCGTTCTTCCGCGCGCATGGAGACCCCTCCTTGATACTTGTCTTGACAGCAGTATAGCACACTGGCGGAAAATTGCAAAGAAAAAAGGAGAGCGCAGACACGCTCTCCTTTTTATAAATTGTATTGTGTCAACCACCCAGATACGCCTTTTTGATGGCCGGGCTCTCCAGCAGCTCGCGGCCGGTGCCGGTGGTGACTACCTTGCCGGTCTCCAGCACGTAGCCCCGGTCGGCGACGGACAGGGCCGCCTGGGCGTTCTGCTCCACCAGCAGGATGGTGGTGCCCGCCTTGTGGAGGTTTTCGATGATCTCAAAGATCTGCTCTACCAGGATGGGGGCAAGGCCCATGGAGGGCTCGTCCAGCATCAGCAGCTTGGGGTGGCTCATCAAGGCGCGGCCCATGGCCAGCATCTGCTGCTCGCCGCCGGACAGGGTGCCCGCCACCTGCTTGAAACGCTCCTTCAGGCGGGGGAACTGCTCGTAGACCCGCTCCAGGTCCGTGTCCATGCTCTTGCCGCCCTGGGTGTAGGCGCCCATCTCCAGGTTCTCCTGGACGGTCATCTGGAGGAACACGCGGCGGCCCTCCGGCACCAGGGCAAGGCCCTTGGAGACGATCTTGTGGCAGGGGAACTTGCCCAGGTTCTCCCCCATGAAGGAGATGGAGCCGGTCTTACTGTGGAGCAGGCCGGAGATGGTGTTCAGGGTGGTGGATTTGCCGGCGCCGTTGGCGCCGATCAGGGTGACGATCTCGCCCTCGTTGACCTCGAAGGAGACGCCCTTGATGGCATGGATGCTGCCGTAATAGACGTTGATGTCCTCAACTTTCAGAATCGCTTCCATGCTTACGCCTCCTTTTTCTTGCCCAGGTACGCCTCAATGACCGCCGGGTTGGACTGGATGTCCTCCGGGCTGCCCTTGGCGATGACGCGGCCGAAGTTCAGCACGCAGATGCCCTCGCAGATGTTCATGACCAGGTTCATGTCGTGCTCGATCAGCAGCACGGCGATCTGGAAGGTGTCCCGAATTTTGCGGATGTTCTCCATCAGCTCCGCCGTCTCGGAGGGGTTCATGCCGGCGGCGGGCTCGTCCAGCAGCAGGAGGGAGGGGTTGGTGGCCAGTGCCCGGACGATCTCCAGGCGGCGCTGGGCGCCATAGGGCAGGGAACCGGCGGTAACGTCCGCCAGGTCGGTCATGTTGAACAGGCTCAGCAGCTCCATGGCCCGCTCATGGGCCGTCTTTTCCTCATGCCAGTAGCCGGGCAGGCGGAAAATGCCGCTCCACATGTTATATTTCATGTTGGCGTCCATGCCTACCTTCACGTTGTCCTCTACGGACAGCTTCTGGAACAGGCGGATGTTCTGGAAGGTGCGGGCGATACCGGCCCGGTTCACCTGCATGGTGTTCATGCTGTGGGTGTCCTTGCCCCCCAGCAGGATGGTGCCGGTGGTGGGCTGGTAGACCTTGGTCAGCAGGTTGAACACCGTGGTCTTGCCCGCACCGTTGGGGCCGATGAGACCGGCGATCTCCGTGCGGCCGATGGTGAGGTTGAAGTCCTCCACGGCCTTCAGGCCGCCGAAGGTGATGCCCAGGTTGATGCACTCCAGAATGGGCTTTTTGTCGATGTCCCGGTCGGGGATCATGCTGCCCGAGGGGACAGGAACCAGCTTTCCGAACATATCAGGCGGCCTCCTTTCCGTGGGACTTGCCGGGCTTGAACCGGCCGAAGAAGGATTTCAGGGTGGGGTTGTTGGTGGCCAGCATCACCAGGATCAGCACGATGGCGTAGACCAGCATCCGGTAGTCGGAGAACTGGCGCAGGGCCTCGGGCAGGATGGTCAGGGCAGCGGCGGCGACAATGGAGCCCAGCATGTTGCCCAGGCCGCCCAGCACCACGAACACCAGCACCAGGATGGAGGTGTTGAAGTCGAACTTGTTGGCGACGATGGTGGAGTAGTTCATGGCGAACAGGGCGCCGGCGGCGCCCGCAAGGGCGGCGGAGGTGACGAACGCCATCATCTTGTACTTCGTGATATTGACGCCCACGCTCTCGGCGGCGATGCGGTTGTCCCGGATGGCCATGATAGCCCGGCCCGCCCGGCTGTTCACCAGGTTGAAAATGACGATCAGGGCGACCATCACCAGGATGAAGCCGGCGGTGAAGGTGGAGATCTTCTGGATGCCGCCGATGCCCATGGGCCCGGCGATGATGAGCTTGCCGCCCTCGGCCAGGTTGGTCGTGTCGCTGAGCAGGCTCATGTGGAGGCCCTTGCTGTCAACGCCCACATAGAGGTTGTTGAAGATGCTCTTGATGATCTCGCCGAAGGCCAGGGTCACGATGGCCAGATAGTCGCCGTTGAGCCGCAGGACGGGGATACCGATGAGGAAGCCCGCCAGGGCGGCGAAGGCCGCGCCCACCAACAGCGCGATGGCCATGCGCAGGGGGGCGGCGGGGATGGCGTCCTGCAGGGCGATGGCGGCGGTGACGCCGGTGAAGGCGCCCATGCTCATAAAGCCCGCGTGACCCAGGGACAGCTCGCCCAGCACGCCGACGGTCAGGTTCAGGGAGATGGCCATGACGATGTAGGCGCAGATGGGGACCAGCATACCTTTTAAAGAGGAGCTGATGGCGCCGGCACTGCCCAGCACCTGCAGAATCACATAGGCCAGAATGACCAGCAGATAGGTCAGGTAATTCCGGCGGGTGGTCTTGTTGAGTTTCAAAGATTTCATGTCCGCCACCTCACACTTTCTCACGGATCTGCTTGCCCAGAAGTCCCGCGGGCTTCACCAGCAGCACGATGATCAGCACCGCGAACACCACGGCGTCGCTGAGCTGGGTGGAGATGTACGCTTTGGCGAAGATCTCGATGATGCCCAGCAGCAAGCCGCCCAGGAAGGCGCCGGGGATGGAGCCGATACCGCCGAACACGGCGGCGGTGAAGGCCTTGATGCCGGGCATGGAGCCGGTGGTGGGCACCAGGGTGGGATAGGCGGAGCACAGCAGCACGCCGGCGATGGCGGCGAGGCCGGAGCCGATGGCGAAGGTCATGGAGATGGTGGCGTCCACGTTGATGCCCATGAGCTGGGCGGCGCCCTTGTCCTCGGAGCAGGCCCGCATGGCCTTGCCCATCTTGGTCCTGCCGGTGAACCAGGTCAGCGCCAGCATGATGACGATGCAGATGAGGATGGTGAACAGCGTCACGTAGGAGATCTTCAGCTCCCCGCCGAACAGCTCCACGCCGGTGTCGCCGGAGGCGGAGACGAAGAAGCCGGGGAACACCTTGGGGTTGGAGGACCACAGCAGCAGCGCCATGTTCTGGAGGAAGTAGCTGACGCCGATGGCGGTGATGAGCACCGCCAGGGAGGGGGCCTGCCGCAGGGGCTTGTAGGCCAGGCGCTCCACCACCATGCCCAGGACCGTGCAGACGAGCATCGCCAGAATGACGCCCGCCAGCGGGGGCAGATCAAAGCGGGAGACCGCATAGAAGCAGATGTACGCGCCTACCATGATGACGTCGCCGTGGGCGAAGTTCAGCATCTTGGCGATGCCGTAGACCATGGTGTAGCCCAGGGCGATGATGGCGTAAATGCTGCCCAGACTGATCCCGCTGATCAGAAAGTTCAGAAAGGTCATAAGACAACACCTCTTTTAAAATAGGTTTCTTGGAACGGGAGAAACGCTTCATACTAAAACCTGTTAAAAAGCTTGAAAAGCTTTTTATAGCGCGGAGCGCGTCAGGTTTTTATGAGACGGCGTGACGCACGGCACGTGCGGCACGAGCGTGCGTAGCATGCGGGATTTCAAATAAAGCTTTTTATTTGAAATCAGTATCAGTGCGTATCTGAAAAATACCGGGTCCCGGTGCTTTTCAGATACGCGCTGTATGGCCGGAACAGGCCGGAGAGGCGTCAACCTCTCCGGCTCCGTACCGGTAAGGGAGGATAAGAGAGCTTAGTCGAGGCCGACGTAAGCGCCGTTTTCGATGACCATGCCCTTAGGACTCTTGGACACGGCGCCGCTGGCGTCCCAGGTCATGCCTTCGCCGGTCAGACCGTCAAAGGTCATGGAGGTGAACTGCTCGATCATAGCGGCACACAGGTCCTCGGCGGACATGTCGGCGGTGGCGCCGGCGTTCTCCAGAGCCTGCTTGTAAGCGTAGACGCAGTCATAGGCGTCGGCGGCGAACTGGTTGGGGACCTCGCCGAAGCGCTTCTGGTACTCGGCGACAAAGTTCTGGGTGCGCTCGTCGGTGGAGTCGGCGTTGAAGGGGGTCAGCAGCATGACGCCCTCAGCCAGAGAGGTGTCGAAACCCTCCATGGTCAGGATGCCGTCCATGCCGTCCACGCCGAACCAGGTGGGGGCGTAGCCCATGGAGTTTGCCTGGGCCAGGATCAGGGAAGCGGGCTGATAGTACATGGGCAGGAACACCAGGTCAGCGCCGGCGTCCTGGGCGTTCTTCAGCTGCACGGAGAAGTCGGTGTCGTTGCCGTCGGCAAAGGTGGTGTCGGAGACGACCTCCAGGCCCATCTCAGCGGCCTTGGCGGTGAAGGTGTCGTGGATGCCCTTGGAGTACACGTCGTCGTTCTTCCAGATGATGGCGACCTTGGAGCCCAGGCCTTTCTCAGAGATGTACTGGGCGGAGGCAGAGCCCTGGTTGGGGTCCATGAAGCACATCTGGAACATGTTGTCCTTGCCCTCGGTGACGGCGGTGGCGGAGGCGGAGGGAGTCAGGGCGAAGATGCGGTCGGCGTAGGTCTCAGCGGAAGTGGCCTCGCAGGGCTTGGAGGTGACGGATCCCAGGGAGATCTGCATGCCCCAGTCCTTCAGGGCGTTGTAGGCGTTGACGGCCTTCTCAGCGTCGTGCTGGTCATCCTCGTACTTCAGCTCGAACTGGATGCCGCCCATGGCGTTGATCTCGTCAACGGCGATCTGGGCGCCGTTTTTGGCCGCGTTGCCGTAGATGGCGGCGCCGCCGGTCAGGGGGGCGGTGCCGCCCAGCTTGAAGGCGGCGCCGGAGGGGGCGGAGGCCTCTTCGGAGGAGCTGCCGCTGCTTTCAGCGGGAGCTTCGGACTTGCTGCCGCCGCAGGCGGCCAGGCTGAGGACCATAACCATGGCCATCATGAGTGCAAAAAACTTCTTTTTCATCTTGGGTTCTCCTTTTTTCGGTTTGATATTATACAAAAAAGCGGCCCCGCCATGTGGCGGAGCCGCTTTGCTGTATCAACATACAGTCAGGCGGGGTTTCGCGTCCATGGCGTATCAAAATGCGCGGTAATCAGCAGAACTACCAGTACCAATACCAGCAGGCCCAGAATGCCCAGCAGGGACAGGCGCGCAATAATAATGGACGCCACAATAATGGCGCCCAAAATCAGCATAATGGAATTGAAGAAAGCCTGAGCGGACTGCGCGCGGGAAGACGCGGCTTCCGCACAGGAAGAAGCCGTACCATGAGACATCATGCGGTTGTGCATCTGGGTGAAGGTCATGGTGTTCAGCTCCTTTCCGATGGGGGTTCGTTTCAGGTTGGTTTTTATTTTAGAGGCTTAAAGCGGGAAAGTCAACCGTCAAACTGACGGCGAAAATAACAGAAAAGTCAAATCAAAACAGAATCAATTATCTAAAATAGACAAAAACAGACGGGAAACGCGTTTTTTCGACCTGGGGAGGGCGAAGCCGTCTCCGCTCTGTCAGATGAGCAAAAAACAGGTTGCAAGTTGCAACAAAATGCGAATTGACTTGCAGGGGGGACGTGGTATCATAGAACCATAAAAGGTTCGTAAACGTTTGAGCTTGGGAGGAGACCGCGATGAAAACGGCCCTTCGTTACCTGCGGCCCTATGGCCGGCGGGTGTGCTGCGGCGTGACCATCAAATTCACCGCCGCGATCCTGGAATTGATCCTGCCGCTGCTGCTGGCCCATATCATTGACGACTGCGTGCCCGCGGGGGATCTGAACGCCATCTGGCGCTCCGGCGGGCTGATGATGGTGATGGCCTGCGGCGCGGCGATTTGCAACATCACCGCAAACCGCATGGCGGCCTGGGTGTCCATGGAGGTGACCCGGGTGCTGCGGCGGGACCTGTACAGCCGGGTGGAACGGCTGTCCTGCGCCCAGATGGACCGGTTTTCCATCTCGTCCCTGGTGTCCCGCCTGACCAACGATACCTATAACGTTCACCAGATGTTCGACAAGGTGCAGCGGGGCGGCATCCGGGCACCCATGCTGGTGCTGGGCGGCCTGGTGCTGACCTTTCTGCAGGCGCCGGCCCTGGGGCTGGTGCAGCTGGCGGTGTGCGGGCTGACGTTTTTCACCATCTGGCTTGTGACCCGCCGGGGCATTCCCTATTATACGAAGGCGCAGACGGCGGTGGACGCCGTGGTCCGCATCATCCGTGAGAACGCCTCCGGCGTCCGGGTCATCAAGGCCCTGGCCTGCCAGGGCCGGGAGCGGGAGCGGTTCCAGGACGCCAACGAGACCGCCCGCCGGACCGAGGAGACCGCCGGGTGCGTCATGGCTGCCGCCAACCCCATCACCGACTTCCTGCTGAACTCCGGCCTGGTGCTGGTGGTGGCTGTGGGCGCGGTGCTGGTGAACGCGGGACGGATGGACGCGGGCCAGATCGTGGCGTTTTTGTCCTATTTCGCCCTGATCCAGAACGCCACGCTGGGCATGGCGAAAATTTTCGTGAAGATCAGCAAGGGCGCGGCGTCCCTGCGGCGCATCGAAGAAATTATCCAGGCCCCCGCCGACCAGCTGGTGCGGCCCTCGGAGGAGCGCTCCGGCGCGGAGCTGGGAATGGAGGACGTGTCCTTCTCCTACCTGGGTGTGGAAAAAGACCTGGACGGCGCCAGCTTCTCCCTGAAAAAGGGGGAGATGCTGGGCATTCTGGGGCCCATCGGCAGCGGCAAGACCACTCTTGTAAGCCTGCTTCTGCGGCTGTATGACGCCGAAAGCGGCGTGGTCTGGGTGGGCGGCCGGGACGCGGCCTCTTTGGGCAGGGAGGACCTGCGGGGCAGGTTCGGCGTGGTGTTCCAGAACGAGGCGCTGCTGAACGACACCATTTATGAAAATATCTCCTTCCTCCGGGGCCTGTCCCGGGAGGACGTCATCGCCGCGGCTAAAACGGCCCAGGCGTGGGAGTTTATCGAGACGCTGCCGGAGGGCCTGGACACCCGGGTGGACATCCGGGGCGCCAACCTCTCCGGCGGACAGCGCCAGCGGCTGCTCATCGCTCGGGCGCTGGCGGCAAAGCCGGGAATTCTGGTGCTGGACAGCGCAGACAGCGCCCTGGACTACCGCACCGCCGCCGCCCTGTACGGCGCCATCCACCGGGACTGCCCCGGCGTGACCCTGGTGGTCATCTCCGAGCGCATCGCCTCTTTGCGGGAGGCGGACCGCATCCTGGTGCTGGAGGACGGAAAGATCGCCGACCAGGGTGACCACGGCCAACTCCTGGCCCGGTGCGGCCGCTACCGGCGGATGACGGAGCTGCAGATGGGGGGTGCCAACGGATGAAGAAGTCCCTCCTGGGGCGGATGGCCCGGTTCCTGCGGCCCTACGGCCCCAAGCTGCTTGTTCTGATGGTGCTGATGGTGGCCTCCAATCTTCTTGCGCTGATGGCGCCCATGCTGTCCGGCTGGGCGGTGGACGCCGTGGGCACGGAGGCCGGCGGAGTGGATTTCGCGGGCGTCCTGCGGAACGGCGGCGGGATGCTGGCCTGCTACGCCTGCTCCTCTATCCTCAATTATCTCATCGCCTCCCGGCTCATTAAAGTGGGCCAGGGGGTGTCTCACGACCTGCGGAAGGCGGCTTTCGACCGCATGAGCGAGCTGCCGGTGGAGTATTTCGACACCCACCCGGCGGGGGACCTCATCAGCCGTATCTGCTACGATGTGGACACGGTGAACGCCACCATTTCCTCGGACTTTCTGCAGCTCAGCACCAGCGCCCTGACGGTGGCGGGCTCGTTCCTGATGCTGCTGTTCATCTCGCCGAAGCTGACCTGTGTGTTCTTTGTGACGGTGCCCCTGTCCGTCGTGCTGACCCGGTTCCAGATGAAGCGGGTGCATCCGCTGTTCCGGCTGCGTTCCAGGGAGCTGGGCGCCCTCAACGGCTTTGCCGAGGAGCGGGTGGGCCGCCAGCGGGCCATCCGGACCTACGGCGTGGAGGACGCGGACCTGGAGCAGTTCGAGGCATTCAACGACAAGGCGTCCCGGGCCTATTACGAGGCGGACCGGGCCAGCGCCGCTCTGGGGCCCTCCGTCAACTTTATCAATAATGTATCCCTGGCGGCCATCAGCATGTTCGGGGCCCTGATGTACCTGAACGGCGCCCTGACCCTGGGGAGCCTGTCCTCCTTCGTCCTGTACTCCCGGAAGTTCTCCGGGCCCATCCGGGAGGCCGCCAACCTCCTCAGCGAGCTGCAGGCCAGTGCCGCCGCCGCGGAGCGGGTGCTGGACCTGCTGGATGAGACCCCGGAGGCGGGGGATACTCCGGACGCGGTGCCTGCCCGGGACCTGCGGGGCGACATCACCTTTGACCATGTGGATTTCGGCTACGACCCGGCCCGCCCGGTCCTGCGGGACTTCACTGCCCATGTTCCCGCCGGGAGGCTGGCGGCGGTGGTGGGGCCCACCGGCGCGGGCAAGACCACGCTGGTGAGTTTGCTGCTGCGGTTCTACGAGCCCCAGGGCGGTTCCATCACCATCGACGGCGTGCCGGTGGGACAGTACAGCCGGGACGGGCTGCGCCGGCGGCTGGCCCTGGTACTCCAGGATACCTGGCTGTTCGGTGGCACCATCGCCGAGAACATCGCCTACGGCACGGAGGGGGCCACCCGGGAGCAGATCATCGAAGCGGCGAAGGCCGCCCGTATCCACCGCTTCATCACCTCCCTGCCGGAGGGGTACGACACCGTCCTCACCGACGAGGGGGCGGGCATTTCCAAGGGCCAGCGGCAGCTGCTGGCCATCGCCCGGTGTCTGCTGACCGACGCGGACATCGTCATTCTGGACGAGGCCACTAGCAACGTGGACACGGAGACCGAGGGGGAGATCAGCCTGGCGCTGGAGCATCTGCGCCGGGGCCGGACCTGCTTCGTCATCGCCCACCGGCTGGCCACTATCCGGGGCGCGGACCGTATCCTGGTGCTGGACCAGGGCGGCGTGGCGGAGTGGGGCACCCATGAGGAGCTGCTGGAAAAGGACGGCATCTACGCCCGCCTGTATGCCGCGCAGTGGACAGATTTTACAGAGGCCTGACCGTACCGCGCCGGCGCGCTTTCCGGTTTTGGGGTATTCTGACGAGGCGCGTGGAGGATTTGAAAATACTGCGTTCACAGAGGGGAAGGGCGTGAAAACGTATTCCAAGCAAGGAGATGGGAAAATAGGGGTGACCGTCAAATTGCCGAAGAAACTGTGACTAAATTTGTGCATTTTAAATGACGATTGTGGATTTGATATAAAAAATTCACCGCAAAATGGCAAACATATGCATTGACAAACCTCACAAAAATTCTTTATAATGTAAACAACAGAGCGCAAACGTTTGCACAAAATGACCTCTGATCAAGGCCATCGGTGCAGACCGCGAAATGAGAATGGATGTGAGGGAAAAGAAAAAAATCGCCCAGGCAAGATTCCCGGCAGTATTGAGAAAGAGGTGTTACTGTGTCAAAGAAAGGTCTTCCCAAGAAACCACTGACGAAAACAAGGCTGAAAAACCTCATTTTGAACGTGATCAAGAATCCGTTCAACATGATCGTACTGGTCAGCTTGATCGTGCTGTTCTGCCTGATCGTCATTCCCCTGCTGACGATGGTCAAGTCTACCTTCACCATGGCCCAGTCCGAGCTGCGGCGCAATCCCGGCGCTACCATCGGACAGTTTACTCTGTATTACTGGAAATACATGATCGCCAGCAACATGAGCAAGGCTGTTCTGTGGGAGCCCCTGCTGAACTCCCTGTTCTGCGGCACCATGACGACCCTGATCTCCGTGCCCCTGGGCTCCGTCCTGGCATGGCTGATGATCCGTACCGACATCCCCGGCAAGAAGGTGCTGGGTCTGCTGGTCACCATCCCCTACATGATCCCCTCCTGGACCAAGGCTCTGGCCTGGCTGGCTGTGTTCCGTAACTCCACCAGCGGCGCCAACGGCTTCCTGGCCGGTATGGGCATCCCCATTCCCGACTGGCTGGCTTACGGCCCCATCGCCATCATCCTGTGCATGTCCATGCATTATTACGCCTTCTCCTACATCCAGGTATCCGGCGCGCTCCGCTCCATCAACTCCGAGCTGGAGGAGATGGGTGAGATCCAGGGCGCCAACAAGGCCCAGATCCTGCGCCACATCACCCTGCCCCTGATCATGCCCTCCGTGCTGTCCGCACTGGTCATGACCGTTTCCAAGTCCATCGGTACTTACGGCGTTGCCGCCAACCTGGGCAACCGTATCGGCTACTACACCCTGGCCACCAAGATGCGCGTGTTCATCGATCAGGGTCCCCGCGGCGTCGGTTACGCCATGTCCATCGTTCTGGTCGGCATGGCCGCTCTGATCCTGATGGGCAACCAGCGCATCATCGGCGTCCGCAAGTCCTATGCCACCGTGGGCGGCAAGGGCGGCCGCAGCACCCTGATGCCTCTGGGCGCCGCCAAGAAGCCCATGATGCTGTTCCTGTTCATCTTCCTGTTCCTGGCTATGGTCATGCCCTTCTTTGTGCTGATCATGGAGACATTCCAGATCACCACCGGCGCCGGCTACGGCCTCGAGAACCTGACCCTGTATAACTGGATCGGTACCACGGATGCCGCCGTGAAGTACACCAACTATCCCGGTATCTTCCGCAATCCCGAGTTCATGAGTGCTTTGTGGAACACCGTCCGCCTGTCCCTGATCGCCTCCATCATCACCGCCTTCTGTGGCCAGTTCCTGGGCTACATCAGCTCCCGCGGCCGCGGCAAGTGGTATGGCAACCTGACCGAGCAGCTGGTGTTCGTGCCCTACCTGATGAGCGGCGTGGCGTTCTCCACCATGTACTTCTCCATGTTCTCCCGTCCCCATCTGGGCGGCCTGATCCCCTCTCTGTATGGCACCTTTACCCTCATCATTCTGACCTCTGTGGTCAAGCACTTCCCCTTCGCCAGCCGCTCCGGTACCGCCAACATGCTGTCCATCAGCGTGGAGCTGGAAGAGGCTGCCGACATTGCCGGCGCCAGCTTCTGGAAGCGGATGACCTCCATCATCATCCCCCTGGCGAAGAACGGATTCATCTCCGGCTTCATGCTGGTGTTCATTTCCATCGCCAAGGAGCTGGATCTGATCATCATCATGATGACTCCCACCACCCGGACGCTGTCCTATCTGGCCTTCACTTACTCTCAGGAGGGCTACAACCAGATGTCCGACGCCATTTCCGTGTGCGTGCTGTTCTACATCCTGTTGTGCTACATCGCGGCCAACAAGATCGGCGGCGCCGACATCAGCAAGAGCTGGTAATCCACGGAGCCAATTGACTGAAAGGAAAGAATGATATGAGTCGTATTGAATTAAAGCATATTGATAAATTTTACGGCAGCAACCACGTGCTGCGGGACATCAACCTGACCATCGAGGACGGCGACTTCATGACCCTGCTGGGCCCCTCCGGCTGCGGCAAGACCACCACCCTGCGCGTGGTCTCCGGTCTGGAGAAGCCCCAGAACGGCATTATGACCATCGACGGCGTTGAGATGATCAACGCCAACGACGCCTACTATGCCGAGCCCAGCAAGCGCGGACTGAACCTGGTGTTCCAGTCCTACGCCCTGTGGCCCCACATGACCGTGTATGACAACATCGCCTTTGGCCTGAAGATCCAGAAGATGGATAAGGCTGAGATCGACCGCCGTGTCATGGACTCCCTGAAGATGATGCGCATCGATATGTACAAGGATCGCTATCCCACGGAGCTCTCCGGCGGCCAGCAGCAGCGCGTGGCCATTGCCCGTGCCGTGGCTTCCAGCCCCAAGCTGCTGCTCCTCGATGAGCCCCTTTCCAACCTGGACGCCAAGCTGCGTATCGACATGCGCGCCGAGCTGCAGCGTCTGCACAAGGAACTGGGTACCACCATCATCTATGTTACCCACGACCAGACCGAGGCTCTGACCATGTCCACCAAGATTGCCCTGTTCAAGGCCGGCGAGCTGAACCAGGTGGCCACCCCCATGGAGCTGTACAACAACCCCATCGATCTGGAGGCCGCCGACTTCATCGGCAACCCCCGCATCAACCTGATCCCCGGCAAGGCCGAGATGAAGAACGGCCAGCTGGTGGTCAAGAGCGAACTGGGCGGCCATACCTTCGGCGCCGAGTTCCTGACTGACGAGGAGAAGCCCGCCAGCGGCGAGTTCGACTGCGTGCTGGCCTGCCGCCCCGAGCAGATCACCATCTCCCGGGAGCCCGTGGAGGGCGCCCTGCCCGTCACCGTGTACGCCAACCAGCCCGCCGGTTCCGAAACCATCGTGACATTGAAGGCAGGCGACGAGGAGTTCCTGGTGAAGGAGCTGGGTCAGGTCCACTACGATCTGGACCAGAAGGTCTGGGCGATTATTGACCAGAACAAGCTCAACGTGTATAATAAAGAAACCACCCGTCTCATTAAGCGCGCGGTCTGACCGCGAGTTTATAAATGTCCCAGCGGAATTCCCTACATGTTTTCAAAACGAAAGGAGAAGACCCGATGAAAAAGAAGTTGTTTGCACTGCTGATGGCGGTTGTCATGGTTCTCAGCCTGGCATCCTGCGGCAAGAAGGCTGACACCCCCGCCGCACCCGCCGACCCCGGCACTTCTACTGAGGAGCCCGCTGCTCCTGCTGAGCCCACCACTGACCTCCCCCTGGGCTATGACCCCACCACCGGCGCTGAGGCCTACGGTCCCTACTGGGATGAGTGGAGCGACATGACCGACGAGGAGCTCTATGAGCTGGCTCTGAAGGAGGACACCACCATCAACGTCTATGCCACCTCCTCCAAGATGCTGAAGGCCGAGGAGCCTTTCGAAGAGATGTACCCCGGTCTGGATCTGGTCGTTTCCGACCTGGACTCCGACGAGGTTCTGAGCAAGGCTCAGATCGAGAACGAGACCGGCAACGTCACCGCCGACGTGCTGCAGACCAAGGATGTCAACGGCAGTGTGTTCTATGAGTACTACTATCAGGGCATCATCGAGCCCTTCTATCCCCGCGACATCTGCTCCCACATCGACGAGGGCAACCTGAAGTACAGCTATCCTCTGTACGCCTCTCAGGCCTTCTGGTATTATAACACCGAGGCGTTTCCCGATGGTCAGCCCATCGACAGCTGGTGGCAGATCATCGAGAAGGACGAGAATGGCAAGCAGCGTTTCCGCCTGTACACCAAGGAGATCGGACAGGAGTCTGCTTACCTGTCCCTGTTCGCCAGCTTCATCAACAACGCCGATCAGATGGCCGAGGACTACAAGCGCGTTTACGGCAAGGATCTGGAGTACACCTATGACGCTTCTTCCTTCAACTTTGAGGTGCCCGAGAACAACGCCGGTGTTGAGTACCTGTGGCGCTTCACTCAGGCTGAGATGACCTTCATCGGCGACGGTGACGAGCTGGTGCTGGCTGTCCATAACTCCACCAAGGACGATCCCGCTCTGTGCCTGGCCTCCGCCGGCAAGATCGAGAACCAGGAGGAGTCCGGCTACAACATCGCCTGGTGCATCAACCTGAAGCCTTACAATGCACTGCTGAACGTTGAATCCCTGATGGCCGTTGCCGGCTCCAACAGCCCTGCCGGCGCCCGTCTGTTCATCCGCTACATCACCGGCGGCGCTGACTGCCAGAGCGGCGGTCTGAAGCCCTTCACCAAGGTCGGCAACTGGCCTCTGCGTGACGACTTCGAGGATAAGAAGAACCCTGCCACTTTGTCTGAGCTGGGCGCTATCCCCAACGATCTGGACGCGATCTATGCCATCTATCCCGATGTTCAGGATATGTGGACCTACTGGCTGAACCAGAAGTAAGCATCCTGACCCATTGCTGATTGCGGAAACGCACTGGGCGGGCGGCCAACCGGCCGCCCGCCCTTCTAAAAGGAGGACCCCATGCTCGGCAAAGGCTCAAACCCCATCGAGAATCAAGAGTGGAACCAGAAGGTCACGAAAGCGGCGGACAGCTTTTGGTCGGCGTTTCAGATGACGGAAAACGGCAAGGTGAAAAGTACGCTGCTGCTGTACTCTTTCTGCCTGTGCTGGGTATTTATCGTCATTTATGCCGTCTCGTTCTTCTTTTTGCTGGACCCGCTGGAGGCACTGGTATCCGGCGAGCCGAAAGCCCTGGTCTATCTGACGGAGGCCCTGGTCCCCGCCGTCTTCGGGACAGCTGTGTGTATGCTGACCTGGCCGCTTTTTAAGGAAAAGCGGATGCTTCCGGCCAGCTTCACCTGGATGTTCCTGCTGGCCATGGCCTGCCTGATCGCCATGCTGGTCCTGATGCGGGATGAGCCGGAGGCGAGGAATCTGTTCCTCATTTTCTTCGCACAGGCCGTTCCGGCGCCGATCCTGCTGGGCGGCGGAGCATCGGCCTTTCTTTACAGTCGCTATCTGAAAAACCCGCCTGCGGTCAAGGAGGCGGAACCCTGGAAAAGGCAGTGAAATTATGATCGATACCGTTCTTTTTGACATGGGCGGCACGCTGGAGGACATCTATGTGGATGACGCCAGCAAAGAGGCGTCTGCCCGCGAAGTCCTGCGTATCCTGCGGGAAAAGGGAATCCCCGTTTCCATGGATGTTCCGGAGGCGGTCCAGGAGCTGGCCGAAGGCTGGGACCGCTACGCGGCCTACCGCGGCCCCACGAACCGGGAGCTGAAACCGGAGGAGATCTGGGGCAATTATGTTCTGAATGGCCGCTTTGGTCTGGACTTTGAGACGGTCAAGCCTTTCGCGGAGGAACTGGCCCATATGTGGGAAGTGACCTATTACCACCGCAGCCTGCGGCCCGGCGTCAAAGAGATGCTGGACGGGCTGAAGAGCCTGGGGATGAAGCTGGGCGTTGTCAGCAACACCGCCAGCATGTATCAGGTGTTCTGGATCCTGAAGGAGTACGGCATCCGGGATTATTTCCAGGATGTGACCCTTTCCTCCGTCACCGGCTACCGCAAGCCCGACCCCAATATCTTTTTGGTGGCCCTGAAGCAGGTGCAGTCCGACCCGTCCACCTGCGCCTACGTGGGAGACACCTTCTCCCGCGACGTCATCGGCCCTCAGAATCTGGGCTTTGGCGCGACGTTCCACATCCACTCCCACCTGACGGCGTCCCGGGACAAGGATGTGCCGGACGGCGTGAAGGCGACTTACAGCATCAGCGAGATCTATGATGTTTACACCATTTTGAAGGACGCGCACTGAAATGGAAAAGCCCCCGAACGGCAGTTATAAAACTGCGGCTCGGGGACTTTTTTATCAGGAGCGGTGCTTCCGGCAGGTGGAGCAACAGCCGTCACAGCCGCCGCAGCCGCCTTTTCTGCGGCGGCAGGACCGCAGGGCCAGCACCAGCCAGCCGCCCAGCAGGGCGAGGATCAGAACTTCCAGCATACGACCTCCTTATACTAAAACCTGATAAAAAGCTAAAAAGTTTTTTATAGTGCGGAGCACGTCAGGTTTTTATGAGACGGCGTGACGCACGGCATGTGCGGCACGAGCGTGTGAAGCACGCGGGATTTCAAATAAATCATTTTATTTGAAATCAGTATCACACCACAAGCAGGGCCGCGTGATACACCAGGAAGGCCACCACCCAGGCGACTACGCATTGGCTGAGGGCCACGCCTGCGGCCTTCCAGCCGGAGTCCAGCTCCCGTTTCACCGCGGAGATGGCGGCCACGCAGGGGGTGTACAGCAGGGTGAACACCAGGAAGCTCAGGGCGCTGACGGTGGAGAACAGCGTGCCCAGGGCCGCCACCGTGACCTCGGATCCGGCGCCGGTGAGGATACCCAGGGTGGAGATGACGGATTCCTTGGCGATAAATCCGGTGATGAGGGCGGTGGAGACCCGCCAGTCACCGAAGCCCAGGGGCTTGAACAGGGGAGCGAGAACGGCGCCCACGGTGGCCAGCAGGCTGTCGGCGCTGTCGCTGACCAGATTCAGCCGGGTGTCAAAGGTCTGGAGGAACCAGACCACGATGGTCGCCACAAAAATGATGGTAAAAGCACGGGTCAGGAAGTCCTTGGCCTTATCCCAGCACAGCTGGCCTACGCTCTTGGCAGAGGGGAAACGGTAGTTTGGCAGCTCCATGACAAAGGGGACGGGATTGCCCCGGAAGGCGGTGGCGCCCAGCACCTTAGCGGCGATGATGCCCACCAGAATACCGCCCAGGTACAGGCCGATCATCACCAGCGCCGCGTATTTGGGGAAGAAGGCGGCGGTGAACACGGCGTAGATGGGGATCTTGGCGGAGCAGCTCATAAAGGGCGTCAGCAGGATGGTCATGCGGCGGTCCCGCTCCGAGGCCAGCGTCCGGGTGGACATGATGGCCGGGACGGAGCAGCCGAAGCCGATGAGCATGGGGACGATACTGCGGCCGGACAGACCCATTTTCCGCAGAAGCTGGTCCATGACGAAGGCCACGCGGGCCATGTAGCCGGTGTCCTCCAGAATGGACAAAAAGAAGAAAAGAACCACTATAATAGGTAAAAAGCTCAATACACTGCCCACACCGGCGAATACGCCGTCGATGACCAGGCTGTGTACCACGGAGTTCAGGCCGTAAGCCGTCAGCCCGGCGTCCACAGCGGCGGTGAGGGCGTCGATGCCCGCCGCCAGCAGGTCGGAGAGGAACGCACCGATGACGTTGAAGGTCAGGTAGAAGATCAGCAGCATGACGCCGAAGAAAATAGGGAGGGCCAGATACTTGTTGGTGACGATGCGGTCGATGGCCTCGCTGCGGGTCCGCTCCCTGGATTCCCGGCACTTGACCACCGTGTCGGCGCAGACCCCCTCGATGAAGTCATACCGCATATCCGCCAGGGCGGCGTTGCGGTCCATGCCGTGCTCGGCCTCCATCTCCTGAACGCTGTGCTCGATCAGCTCCAGCTCGTTCTGGTCCAGCTCCAGCCGTGCCCGGATGTCCTCATCGCCCTCAATGAGCTTGGTGGCGGCAAAGCGGACAGGCAGGCCGGTCTTTTCGGCGTGGTCCTCGATCTGATGCACCACGGCGTGGATGCAGCGGTGGATGGGGCCGGGGGCGCAGAAGTCGTACACCTGGGGATAAACTCTGTTCTTGGCCGTTTCCACAGCGGTGCGGATCAGCTCGTCCACGCCCTCGTTTTTCACGGCGGAGATGGGGATGACGGGGATGCCCAGGGCGCGGCTCATGCCCTTGATGTCGATGGTGCCGCCGCCGCTGGTGACCTCGTCCATCATATTCAGAGCCAGTACCATGGGAATGCGCATCTCCATCAGCTGGAGGGTCAGGTACAGGTTCCGCTCGATGTTGGTGGCGTCCACGATGTTGATGATGCCGTCGGGCTTCTGGTCGATGATGAAATCCCGGGTGACGATCTCCTCCGGCGTGTAGGGCCGGATGGAGTAGATGCCCGGCAGGTCCACCACCGTGCAGTTTTTCTGACCCCGGACAGCGCCGGACTTCTGGTCCACGGTGACGCCGGGGAAGTTGCCCACGTGCTGGTTGGAGCCGGTGAGCTGGTTGAACAGGGTGGTTTTTCCGCAGTTCTGGTTTCCGGCAAGGGCAAAGATCATGCGTCCTTCACCTCCACCTCGATGCTGCGGGCGTCCTCCTTCCGCAGGGACAGGGAATAGCCCCGGACCCGCAGTTCGATGGGGTCTCCCAGCGGGGCAACCTTTTCCACCCGGACAGTGGTCTTGGGGATCAGCCCCATGTCCAGCAGGCGGCAGCGCAGGGGGCCTTCGCCGCCGACAGCTGTAATGATGGCGTCCCGGTTTAAAGGCAGAGTATCTAAAGTCATAACAATCTCCTCCTAAGTTAGTTCTTTCTAACTATGGAGAGTTTACCACGACTAACTGCCTTCGTCAAATAGAAAACTGTCAGAAAAACCGACAAACTTTTTCTGCCCTTTTGTGTAAGTTGGAAAGGCTTGCGGGAGCGGAAACAGCTGTGGTATACTGAAATATATGAAAGATGAGGTGTGCGGTTATGTTTTCATTCAACCATTTTAATTTCAACGTGGCCGATCTGGACAAGTCCCTGGCGTTTTACAAGGAGGCCCTGGGACTGGAGCCGGTGGGGGCGCGGAAGGAAGCCGCCGACGGCAGCTTTGTCATCGTCTATCTGGGCGATGGCAAAACGGACTTCCGGCTGGAGCTGACCTGGCTGCGGGACCATCCCCAGAAGTACGACCTGGGCGAGTGCGAGTTCCACCTGGCCCTCCGGGCGGAGGATTTTGAGGCCGCCCACAAAAAGCATGAGGCCATGGGCTGCATCTGCTTTGAAAATCCCACCATGGGCATCTACTTCATCAGCGACCCGGACGGGTACTGGGTCGAGATCATTCCCACACGGTGACGAAAAAGCCTCTCCGCGAAACGCCGCGGAGAGGCTTTTTATGTCAGGAGAGGGGAAATTCCGTGCCGCCGATCACGATGGCGGTGACGTCCGAGAGGTCGATGGGCTGGTCAAACACGGTGCCCGTGCTGAAAGTGGAGACGGTATACATACCGTCCGGCGTTCCGTTTTCTGAGAGACCGGCATTGAAATGCTGGGGGAGATCCGTCAGGGAGCCGTCCCGGCGGCGGAGCTGGGTGTTCCAGGCTTTGCCGTACAGCAGGCCGAAGCCCAGTTCCTCCCCTTGCGGCTCCCGGGCGGTGAAGCGGGCCTCCCAGGAAAGAGGCGAGAGGCGGAGTTCCGTTAGGGTCAGCCGGGGGTCGAACAGCTCTGTTTCGCCTCTCCAGTAGAGGGAGAGGTCCTGGTATTGAAGCGTCCAGGACTGTTCCCATTTGCCGGCGACCACCGTGTCGAAGTCCGGCACCAAATAGACCGTCAGCATCTGGTCGCCGTGCTCGCCGTCGTAGGTCACCACCTTGCTGCCGTCCGTCCTCACGCTGATGGTGAAGCCTTCGGAGCGAATGACGGTGGGCTCCGCCTCCGGGGGCAGGGCGGCCAGGTCCTCCTCCGTGACCGCCCAGTCGATGGTGCCGTCGGGGTATAGGATGGAGGTATAGGGCTTTCCGGCCTCCCCTGCCAGCTGGACGGACTCATCGGCGGTATACTGGTGGGGATGGCCGTAGTTTTCGGCGGTCACGGTGATGGTTCGGCCGTTCAGGGAGTCTCCGCCGTAGAAATGGGTCGACAGCAGATAGGTGATGGAGCGGTCATCCTGCTCCAGAATGGTTTCGCTCCAGCCGTACCCGTCAGCGTCTTCAAGAGAGATGTTCAGGGAGTCAAATTCCAGATAGCCGCTGGCGGTGACCGTTTCCGGGAAGTCGAACCGCAGCTTGATATACAGACAGGAGGGGTCTCCCAGGGTCTGCAGTACCGTCATGCGGACGCCCTGGTCCTCCGCTGTCTGCCCGACCTTTTGAACAGCGGGGCGCAGCTTATGGGCCTGCACCTTGGGAATGGACAGGGCTTCGGCCACCTGCTCATCCAGCTCCGGGGGCTCCTCCGGCACGGGCTTCGGCTTTGCGGGCTGGACAGGGGGCGCTTTTTCCTCCGGTACGGCGGCTTTCTCCGGCGCGGGCGGGGCCACGGCCTCCACCGCGGGCTTCCGGATGCCCAAAGCCTGGGTGATCTGACCGTTGGTGGCGTGATCCGCCGCGGCCACGACGCCGGCGGACAGGACACAGACCACGGCGGCGATCAGAAGGCCCCGCAGGGGCAGCCGCCGCTTGCGGGGCTGTTCCGCCGGTTCGCCGATACGGGAAAGGGCGCGGCGCTTCACGGCGTCCAGGTCGAACTGCGGCTCCTCGCCAAGCAGGGCGTCCAGCTCCTGCTCGGTGGGAATATGAAATTCAGTCACCGCAAACACCCCTTTCCAACAAAAATTGCTTCAGCTTTTTCCGGCCCCGGTGGAGCCGGACCCGCAGGGTGGAGGGATTTTGTCCCGTGACGGCGCTGATCTCCTCCACCGTCTGTTCCAGGTAGTAGTAACGGATGAACAGCGCCCGGTCCTCCGGGGACAGGGCGCCGATGGCCTGGTGCAAGGAGGCGTCCCGTTCCGCTGTCTCCGCCCGCTGCTCCGGCTGGGGCGCTTCATCCGCCAGCTCCCGGTCCTCCGGCAGCGCTTCCATGGGCCGGAACTGCCGCAGCTTCTGACGGGCGGCATTCCGGGCGATCGCCGCCAGATAGGGTTTTACCTCGCCTTTCAGACGCTCCCGGCTGTTCCAAAGGCTGACGAATACATCGGAGAGGACCTCCTCCATATCCTCGGGCGGCAGTGTGCGGTTCAGATAGGCCGCGATGATTTTGGCCGCGTAGGACGCATAACGGTCCATGGCCTCTTCCAGGGCGGCGGGATCGCCCAGCCGCAGCCGGGCGGATAGATCATCGTCCATGGGGCACCTCCTTTCCGGGGAGCGCTCCCCCGGCATTCACTTTCCTAGACGTGCGGCGGGGGAAAAACGTTGCGTCTTTTGCCGAAAAAAACCGCCGCGGAACAAACTGTTCCGCGGCGGTCAGCACTTTTTACCAGACCAGAGTTTCAAAGTAATCATCCAGCGTCTCCGCCCGCCGGATCAGCTCCACGCTGCCGTCCTCCCGGAGCAGCAGCTCGGCGGAGCGGAGCTTGCCGTTGTAGTTATAGCCCATGGAGAAGCCGTGGGCGCCGGTGTCGTGGATGACCAGCAGGTCGCCGATGTCGATCTTCGGCAGCATCCGGTCAACGGCGAATTTGTCGTTGTTCTCGCACAGGCCGCCTGACACATCGTACTTGTGATCGCAGGGGGCGTTTTCCTTGCCCATGACCGTGATGTGGTGGTAAGCGCCGTACATGGCGGGCCGCATCAGGTTGCAGGCGCAGGCGTCCACGCCGATGTATTCCTTGTAGATGTGCTTTTCGTGGATGGCCCGGGTGACCAGGTGGCCGTAGGGGGCCAGCATGAAGCGGCCCAGCTCCGTGCAGAGGGCCACATCGCCCATCCCGGCGGGCACCAGGATTTCTTCATAGGCTTTCCGCACGCCCTCGCCGATGACGGCGATGTCGTTGGCGGGCTGGTTGGGCTTGTAGGGGATGCCCACGCCGCCGGAGAGGTTGATGAAGGTGATGTGGACGCCGGTCTCCTGCTTCAGCTCCACCGCCAGCTGGAACAGGATGCGGGCCAGGGCGGGATAATACTCGTTGGAGAGGGTGTTGGAGGCCAGGAAGCTGTGGATGCCGAACTCCTTGGCGCCCTTGGCTGCAAGGCGGGTGAACGCCTCGGCGATCTGGGCGCGGGTCATGCCGTACTTGGCGTCGCCGGGGTTGTCCATGACCTGGAAGCCCTCCCGGGTCTCGCCCAGGGTGAACACGCCGCCGGGATTATACCGGCAGCAGACCTTTTCCGGAATGTGGCCGATGGACTGCTCCAGATAGTCCACCATGGTCAGGTCGTCCAGGTTGATGATGGCGTTCAGCTCGTCCGCCAGCTGGTACTCCCGGGCGGGGGTGTTGTTGGAGGAGAACATGATGCCATCCCCGGTGACGCCGCACCGCTGGGCCATGACCAGCTCCGCCTCGGAGGAGCAGTCGCAGCCGCAGCCCTCCTCTTTCAGGATTTTCAGAATGGCGGGGGTGGGAGTGGCCTTCACCGCGAAATACTCCCGGTAGCCGGGGTTCCAGGCGAAGGCGGCCTTCAGGCGGCGGGCGTTTTCACGGATGCCCTTCTCATCGTAGATGTGGAAGGGGGTGGGATACTGGGCGGCGATGGCCTCCAGCTGGTCTTTTGTCACAAACGGCGTTTTCATGGGCGGCGACCTCGAATCGTTCAGAATCGCGGGAAATCCCGCGTATTGGATACCATGTCTGCTATTTTACGATGTAAAGCGTTGCTCTGTCAAGAAATCCGGCGAGAAACGGCGAACTGCACGGGTTTTTCCCGGGAAGAGCCCGGGGATTTGTGGCTATTTTGGCTATCCTTTTGAAAAAATAACCCCTTGCCATTCCCGGCGGCAGGCGGTACAATGAGAAAAACCGCTTCGGCGGAGAAAGAGGATGAGCCGATGATCGTCGTAAACGCTTTGGGAGAACAGTGCCCGATCCCCGTGGTAAAGGCCACCCGCGCCCTGCGGGAGATGACCGAGCCGGGAACGCTGGAAATATTGGTGGATAACGAAACCGCCGTGCAGAACCTGCTGCGGATGGCCGCGGGGAACCATCTGACCGCCGTGACCGAAAAACGGGGCGAAAAGGAATTTGCCGTGAGGATGGAGGTCACGGCCCCTGTGGGTGATGCGCCCATCGAGGAGCCGGAGATGGCCTGTACCGTCCCCGCTGCCGGGGATTTCGTAGTGGCGGTGGATACCGATGCCATGGGCCGGGGCAGCGAGGAGCTGGGAAAGACTCTGATGAAGGGCTTCCTCTTCGCCGTCAGTCAGCTTCCCGTGCCGCCAAAGACCATGCTGTTCTATAACGGCGGCGCGAAACTGACCACTGAGGGCTCCGCTTCTCTGGAGGACCTGAAAAAGCTGGAGGAGCAGGGCGTGGAGATCCTGACCTGCGGCACCTGCCTGAACTACTACGGCCTGACGGAAAGATTAGCGGTGGGGTCCGTGACCAACATGTACTCCATTGTGGAGAAGCTGGCGGGCGCCGGGAAGGTGGTCAAGCCTTGATCTATCTGGACAACGCCGCCACTACCCGGCCCAAGCCCCCCGGCGTGGCGGATGCGGTGACGGCGGCCATGGACGGCTGGGGCAACTGCGGCCGGGGCGTCCACCCGGAGGCTCTGGCGGCGGCCCGGACGGTGTACGGCCTCCGGGAGAAGCTGGCGGGGCTGTTCGGCTGCCGGCGGCCCGACCATGTGTGCTTCACGCCCAATTCCACCCTGGCGCTGAACATCGCCATTTCCGGTCTGCTGGGGCCGGGAGACCATGTGATCTCCACCGACTTCGAGCACAACTCCGTGCTGCGGCCCCTGTACCGCCTGGAGCGGCAGGGAATGGGGCTGGATTTTGTGTCCGCCGACAGCCGGGGCCAAATCGACTATGATGATTTTGAACGGCTGCTGCGGCCCGACACCCGGGCGGTGGTCTGCACCCACGCCTCCAACCTGACGGGAGACCTGGTGGACATTGACCGGGTGGGGGAATTCTGCCGCGCCCATGGCCTGCTGTTCATCCTGGACGCCTCCCAGACGGCGGGAGTGTTCCCTATCGACATGGAGCGCCAGCACATCGACGTGGTGTGCTTCACCGGACACAAGAGTTTGCTGGGGCCCCAGGGCACCGGGGGACTGTGCGTCCGGGAGGGGCTGGACATCCGGCCCTTCGCCGTGGGTGGCACCGGGGTCCAGAGCTTTCTGGAGTCTCAGCCGGAGGAGTATCCTACCCGGCTGGAGGCAGGAACGCTGAACAGCCACGGCCTGGCGGGACTGTCCGCGGCGGTGGACTTTTTGCTGGAGACCGGGCCGGACAACATCCGGGCCCATGAGACGGCGTTAGCCCGGCGGTTCTACGAGCAGGTGCGGGAAATTCCCGGCGTGACCGTGTACGGCGATCACAGCAAAACAGAGCGGGCGCCTGTGGTGACTTTGAATATTGCCGACGTGGATTCCGGCGAGGTCGCCGATGAGCTGGCGGAGCGGTTCGGCATCGCCACCCGGCCCGGCGCCCACTGCGCGCCCCGGCTCCACCGGGCCCTTGGAACGACCGAGCAGGGAGCTGTCCGGTTCTCCTGGTCGTACTTCAACACGGAGGCGGAGACCGACGCGGCGGCGGAGGCCGTCCGTATCCTGGCGGAGGAATGAGATGCGCCAAAAACAGGAAAAGTGCGTGGTGACTTTCCGCACCACCGCCGGAGCCATGGCGATGGAGCGCTCCTGCAAGGAGGTGGGCCTTCCGGGGCGGCTGATCCCCGTGCCCCGGAGCATCACCGCCGGGTGCGGGATGTGCTGGGCGGCGCCGCCTGACGCACGGGAGGCGTTGGAGGACTTGGTGATGGCGCGGCACTTGATGATCGACGGCATTTATGCTATCATCCTGTGAGAAGGGAATGATGGTATGAATTGTGAGGAATGCGTCCACTACGACTATGACGACGAGATCGACGCGTATTACTGCACGATGGACCTGGACGAGGACGAGATGGAGCGGTTTCTGCGCAGCGCCAACAACGCCTGCCCCTTTTACCGCCGGGGCGACGATTACCAGACCGCCCGGCGTCAGTGAGGAGAGAGCAGCATGGAATTGGTGGATTTATATGACGAAAACCGGATACCCCTGGGCCGGACGGCGGAGCGCCACGCCCCCAAGGGACCCGGCGAGCACCGCATCGTGGTCCATGTCTGCGTGTTCGACAGCCGGGGCTGCCTCCTCATTCAGAAGCGGACGCCGGAGAAGCGTATTTGGCCCGGCTTGTGGGACGTGACCGTGGGCGGCGGCGTGGACGCGGGCGAGACCAGCCGCCAGGGCGCCGAGCGGGAGTTCCGGGAGGAGCTGGGGTATCCCCTGGACCTGACGGGGCTGCGGCCCTCCGTGACGGTGAATTTCCCGGAGGGGTTCGATGATTTTTATATCGTGAACCGGGACCTGGACGAGACGCAGCTGGCGCTCCAGAAGGAGGAGGTCAGCGCCGTCCGCTGGGTGACGCTGGAGGAGCTGCTGGCTATGGTGAAAAGCGGGGAGTTCATTCCCTATCCCGATGGCTTTCTGGAGTTCCTGTTCAGCATGCGGGATCATTTTGGATTTCCGACGAAGTGATGCAATAAAAAACAGTGCCGTGGCTGATGAGCCACGGCACTGTTTTTCAGTCCAGATTCGTTTGGATAGTCCGGCGGAACACGCAGTTCCCGCCCAGGTCGTAGTAACAGAAAACGCCGTCCTCGGAACAGGCGATGCGGTCCGCCCAGACCCAGGGGCTTTGCCAGCCGTGTTCAATGCCCATGACCCAGTAGGACAGCTCGCAGTCTTCCAGAATGACCTGCCCCTGTTCGTCCAGCAGGTCCCGGATACCGCTGCCGTCTGTCCGGGCACCTGAGCAGTATAGCTTTCCGGTCACGGGGTCGGTGAGGGTATCCCAGTCGTTGTAGCCGGGAAAGGCCAACTCCGGGCCTTCCTGGTATTCATATTCCGGCTCCACAAAGCTAGGCGGCGGGTCCATTGTGACGGCCCCGGTGTCCGGGTTCAGCCAGCAGGCGTAGCGGCTGCCTTCCGGGTCGTTTTCATCATACTTCCAGACCCGGCCTACATCATCTACCCAGTCCAGGCTAGGGCCGCCGTCCCACTGCCAGGTGAAGCCCTCGCCCAGATACGGCTCCAGAGCGGAGGCGGGGAAAGTCATGGCGGTGCTTCCGTCGGGATTCAAAATGAGGACGGAGCCGTCCGTCAGCGCCAACGCTAACCGGTCGCCGCTGAGGAGACAGCCGCCGCCGTAGCAGGGCGGCAGCTCCCGGACCCAGCTTCCGTCCGGGGAGGCCACGGTCAAATTGAAATCGCCCTCCGCCCAGGAACCCCATTCGTTCTCATGGCGGGCCGTGACCTCGCCCCGGTACAGCAGCAGAAACGGGGCGTAGGCGTTTGTCAGCCAGTCCCGCGCCATTTCAATTTCCGCGTAGACCGGCGGCGTCACCAGCCGCCCGTCGACGGTGACCAGGCCCAGAGTGGTGAGGGGGCCCATGTAGCTTTCCGTCTCCAGATAGCTGCCGATGTAGGGCAGCAGAAAACCGTAATCTCCACTGGGCCGGAGCGCGCCGTCCTCCCGGTAAGTATCGGCGTAGGCGTACTGCTCTTTCGCCGGTTCATAGGGCGTCAGCTTGGACCAGTCGGTGTAGACCGGGGAGAGGGGTTCCGGCTCCGGTGCGGGTTCCGGGGCGGGAGACGCGCAGCCCGCCAGCAGGATCAGCGCCAGTAGGGAAACCGTCAGCCGCTTCATGCGTTATCCCCCACATCCAGCACGGAGACATAGCCCTCATAGGCCACCAGTTTCTGCCCTTCCTCACTCAAAATCCAGTCGTAGAGGATTTTGGCGGGGGCGTCCTCCGGGAGGTCAGCGGCGGTGAGGACGTAGTAGTTGTTCAGGAACGGGTAGGCGCCGCTGCGGATGGTGTCGGCGCAAGGGACTACCCCGTCGATGGACAGAATTTTCAGGCCGTCGGCCATTTTCATGTCGTTGGCGTAGTAGTAGACCGTGTAGCCGATGGCGGCGTGGGTGCCGTCGTAGGCGGCCACGGCTTCAATGAGGTCGCCCATCTCCCCCCGGACGTAGTCTGCGGGGGCCTCCATCATGGGCAGATCTTTCATCACCAGCTTCAGCATGGCGGTCTGGCTGCCGGCCTCGGCGTTCCGCTGGAAGGGGACGATCTCCAGGTTATCGCCGCCCACCTCCGACCAGTTGGTGATCTCGCCAGTGTAGATTTTCTGCACCTGCTCCACGGTGAGGGAATCCACCGGGTTGTCCGCGTTCACCACGAACACCAGGGCATCTACGGCGAAGGGCTCCATGTTCCAGTCGAAGCCTTGCTCCTTTTTTTCCTGCCAGATGACCTCCGCGGGCTCGGCGGCGATGAGCAGGTCAGCGTTGCCCCACATCAGGTCTCGGTAGGACTGGGTGGTCTTGGAGAACTGGATAAGGTCGCTGACCTCCTCCCGGCTCTCACCCAGCAGGACGCTGGCGATGGCCTGGCCCAGGGGCACCGTGGAGGTGGAGCCGTTGAGACGGGGGAAGTTTTCCCGGGTAAAGAAAAACTGCTGAGGCTCCGGCGCGGGGGCCGGGGC
>NZ_JAFBIS010000014.1 GCF_021531435.1 Oscillibacter valericigenes | reverse complement strand
CCGCTCCCATCTTCGAGATCGCCGACTACGGCATCTGCGGCGACCTGTTCAAGGTCACCCCGCTGCTGATCGAGGCTATTAAGGCTGCCAAGGCTGCGAAGTAAAAGTACTTTACAAAGCTTGAAAAGAGGACTGCCTGAAAGGGCAGTCCTCTTTTTTTAAGAAAAAAGGCACCGGCGGACCGCAGCAGTCCGCCGGTACGAAAAATCAAAATAGCTTTTTCAACACAGGGGAGCCGGAGAGGTGATCCAGCGAGCTTAACACCGGCCACACTTCTTCCTATCCGTGAAAATGCCGGTTATTCTTCGACGATTTTGGCATCCACCGCGTTCTTTTTCACAGATTCGATGCCGTTCATGCAGCTGGCCATGGCCTTGTAGCCTTCGCTGACGGCGATGATCTGACCGTTCGTGGCTTTCAGGCGGAAGCGGAACTCACCGGCCTTGTCCGTATAGACTTCAAATTTGGGATGCTTTTCAACAGTGAAACCCTCTACGGTTTGGTTCTCGACAGCGGCCACGGGAGCGTTTTTCTGCACACTTGCGATTCCCTTCTGGCAGGCTTCGGGAGAGGTATAGACTTCGGAAGTGGCAATGACCTCGCCGTTCGAGGCCTTCAGGTCGAATTTGATACCGGTATTGGTCTTTCGGATAACGAATTTGCCCATGTATAACTACCTCCAGTCAAAGATGTTATCAACAGTATATAGAACAATTTGATAATGTTCAAGAAAAAATGAAAAATTCTCTAAAAAAACAACATTTTTTCTCTTATAATGATATTTCCTCTTGATGGAGGCAGTGGGCGTTCGGACCAAAGAAAGGCCGGAGCACCCCATGAGTGCGAGATGCGTTTTTGATGCGGAACATTAAAAACTAGCCGCAAGCGATATGACGCTTGCGACGAGTTGTCAAGTGGCTTCATTTCAGATATTTTCGTTTCGTCTTCGTCCAAAAACCGACCGCGGATCCAGCGGAGCGAATCGCGGTCGGAAAGGAGGAAGGGAGCGGGCGGATGACGCTCTTTTGTTCCACAGGAATAAAAGAACGCCGGAGCAAAGCGAACTTTGCTCCGACGTGGCAAGAGGTTTCAATCTGGATATTTCGTTTTCCAACCCGAATTCCAACCCGAACCGGAATCCAGCGGAGCGAATCCGGTTCGGAAGCGAAGAAAAAGCACGTCCGGCGTATGAAAAGGCCCTGAGGCCTTTTCATCGCCTCAGGGCTTTTTCTGAGCTGGTCCGAGTAGCGGGATTTGAACCCACGGCCTCTTGGTCCCGAACCAAGCGCGCTACCAACTGCGCTATACCCGGTTACAGCTTGATTATTATACGGAATTTTTTCGCGGCTGTCAAGGTCATATTACCAGAAAACCTTGCATAGAGTGCAAAAGAAACCATGCGGGGAGGGACGCGCTATGACTTCACGGCAGGCGGGAAAACGGCTCAGCAGCGTTGCGAAGGATCAGAAGATACGGAGTGCCCGTCGGGGCAGGACGGGAAAGCGGAAGGAACCTCTGCCGCCGAAAGAGCGGGGACAGCTCATCCGGTTGGTGATCTGCGGCGGTATATTTGTTTTGTTTGTGGGCGCCAAGCTGGCGCTGCCCGCAAAAATGGAAAGTTTTAACGCCAGACTGTCGGAGCTCCTGTCAAGCAATATGGATGTGCAGGCGGTATTTTCGGCGGTGGGCCGGGGATTTTCCGGGGACACCGACAATGCCGCGGAGGAAGTCTATCAGGCGGTGTTTCACCCGGAGGAGGCCAGGGAAACAGCCGCTGCCCTGCCGATGCCGCAGGAGACGCCGGCGCTGGATATGCTGCGGGAATATGAAAATACCGCCCCGATCGGGGAAACGCAGCCGGAGGAGCAGCCGGCTGAAGCGCAGACTGCGGAGGAGCAGGCGCCGCAGGCGGAAATATCCACGCTGGCCTATGTACTATACTCCGACAAGAATCTGCCGGAGGATGTGAGCATGGAGCAGGCGATTTTGGACTTTGATTACTGTACACCGGTATGCGGCGTGCTGTCCTCTTCCTTTGGCTACCGGGAGCATCCGTTGGAGGGGGAGGAACGGTTCCACTACGGTGTGGATCTGGCGGCGGACACCGGCACGGCGGTATCCTGCTTCGCCGACGGCACCGTGACGGTGGTGGGGGAGAGCAGCAGTTACGGCAAATACTGCATTGTGACGCATGCCGGAGGCTATGCCACCTTGTATGCCCATTGCAGCCGTATCACCGTTGCCTCCGGCGCCAAGGTATCCCGCGGAGAGAAGATCGCGGAGGTAGGGGAGACCGGGATGGCGACAGGTCCCCATCTCCACTTTGAACTGCATCAGGATGGAGTTTATCTGAACCCTATCTATTATGTTGCTCCGGCATAACGGATGTGTGCGGGTATCCGGCGGCTTCTGCCTGGTGACGGCCTGGTTCGGCCTGGTCAACGGCTGGCGGCTGCTGGGCATTGTCCTGGGGGCTTCCGGAGTGCATGAGCTGGGCCATTATCTGGCGCTGCGTCTCCTGGGCGCTTCCTGCGGCCGCCTGCGGCTGGGAGTCCTGGGCGCGGTGCTGGAGAGTGACGGAGGGCGGCTCTCTTACGGCAGGGAGCTTGTCTGCGTCTTGGCAGGGCCGGGGGCCAATCTCCTGTGCGCGCTGCTGCTGACCGCGGCCGGACGGGGAGCGTGGGAGGTTATGACCGGGGCCAATCTGGTGCTGTGCGGCTTTAACTTGCTGCCCCTTCGTCCGCTGGACGGCGGCCGCGCTTTGTATCTGGCGGTTTCCTGGCTGGCGGGACCGGCGGCAGGGGAGACCGCCGCCCGCTGGGCAGGCGCTTTGACAGGGACCCTGCTGGGGACGGCGGTGGTGTGGCTGATGAAATGCACGGGCGGCAGCCTATGGCTGCTGCCGACGGCAGTGGCGGCTTATTTCCTGGCAGTGCGGGAAGTGTTCGGAAAACAGGAGTTTTTGTAAAAAAGTGCTTGCAATCCAGGTGGAACTGTGGTATCCTATCTTGGCTACAAAGGGCGGTCCTCTGCCGTGCACGCGCCAAAGAGCGCCGATGTGCATGAAAAGCGGCATGAACACCTATGAAATAGGAGGAAAATATCCATGGATCTCATCAAGGAACTGAACAAGGAAACCCTGACCAAAGAAGTCGCTCCCGTCCAGATCGGTGACACCGTGCGTGTCCACGTGAAGGTCAAGGAGGGCTCCCGCGAGCGTATCCAGGTCTTCGAGGGCACCGTCATCGCCAAGAAGCACGGCGGCATCGAGGAGACCATCACCGTCCGCCGCATCTCTTACGGCGTGGGCGTGGAGAAGGTGTTCCCCATCCACTCTCCCTCCATCGATCACATTGAGATCGTCCGCAACGGTTCTGTCCGCCGTGCCAAGCTGTACTATCTGCGCGGCCGCGTGGGTAAGGGCGCCAAGGTCAAGGAGAAGCTTTGATCCGAGGATAAAGAGAGGCGTTTGCCTCTCTTTTTTCTTTTGAAAAAATGGTCCGCCCCTTGTGAAGCGCGCTTTTTTCTGATATACTAAATCGTTAATATGACAAGGGGGGACTGCCATGGCTTCGGAACAGAAAAAGCAGCCCGGGCGGGTGGCCTATGAATGGGCCCAGACTCTGGTCTATGCTGTTCTGGCCGTGGTGCTGGTGTTCACCTTCGCGGTCCGGGGATTTCGGGTGGACGGCCAGTCCATGCGGGATACCCTGCAGGACGGCGACATGCTGCTGATCCTGAACAACGGCCTCTGCGGGGACTATCAGCCGGAGAACATCGTGGTCCTGTGAAAGGCCGTTTTTCTGGCGGTACCCGGTGTGACGCCGGACCTGGGCACGCGGGAGTGGAACCGCGTGGGCCTTCTGCAATAAAGGAGAGCAAAATGGAAGAAAACGTGAAGAAACAGCGGGAAAGCGGGAAAGACTTCTATGAGTGGGTACAGGCGCTGGTGTGTTCTGTGCTGGTGGTGGTGATGCTGTTCACCTTTGTCATTCGGATGATCGGCGTAGACGGTCATTCCATGGTGCCGACGCTGCAGGACGGGGACCGCTTGCTGGTGCTGAATTCCATGCTGTATGATGATTACAAGTATGGCGACATCGTGGTGCTGCGGAAGTCATCTTTCCTGTCGGAGCCCATCGTGAAGCGGGTCATCGCCACAGAGGGCCAGACGGTGGATATTGACTTTTCCACCGGCAGCGTCTATGTGGACGGTGTACTGCTGAAAGAGGATTACATCAATGAGCTGACCTTCACCGAGGAGGGCACGGAATTTCCCCTGACAGTGCCGGAGGGCAGCATCTTTGTGATGGGCGACAACCGCAACCACAGCAACGACAGCCGGGATTCCCGGCTGGGCACGGTGGATAGCCGCTATGTCATCGGCAAAGCGGTGGTCCTGGCCTTCCCGGGGCCGGACATTGTGATGGGGAAGCGGGATTACAGCCGGATCGGAGTGATCGCATGAACATCCAGTGGTATCCTGGACATATGACCAAGACCCGGCGGATGATCGCCGAGCAGATCAAGAATGTGGACGCGGTGTGCGAGATTCTTGACGCCCGCATCCCCATCTCCAGCCGGAACCCGGATGTAGACGAGCTGACGGCGGGGAAGCCCCGACTTGTGGTGCTGAACCGGGTGGACCAGGCGGACCCGGAGGCCACAAAGCAGTGGGCGGCGTATTTCCGGGCAAAGGGCTATGCCGTGCTGGAATCTGACGCCAGGGGCGGACAGGGCACGGCGAAGTTTGCCGGGGCCGTCCGGGAGCTGCTGGCGGACAAGCTGAAAGCCTATGCGGAAAAGGGCATGGCAGGCCGGGTGGTCCGGGTGATGATCCTGGGCATCCCCAATGTAGGCAAATCCACCTTTATTAACAAGGTGGCGGGCCGCAAGACCGCCAAGACCGAGGACCGCCCCGGCGTCACCCGCTCCAAGCAGTGGGTGCCCATCGACAAGGGACTGGAGCTGCTGGACACCCCGGGCATCCTGTGGCCGAAGTTCGAGGACCAGAGCGTGGGGCTGAACCTGGCCTATACCGGCGCGGTGAAGGACGATATTCTGGATACCGAAACCTTGGGCTGCCATTTGATGGCCTATCTGGGGGACAAATACCCGGAGGCCCTGAAAACGGGCTACAAGCTGGCTTCCTTGCCGGAGCGGGAGGAAAACGACATCGCCTACGGTTACCGCCTGCTGGAAGCGGCGGGACGGAAGCGGGGCTTTCTGGTCTCCGGCGGCGAGGTGGATACGGAGCGGATGGCGAAGATCTTGCTGGACGAGTTCCGGGCCGGCAAGCTGGGACGGTTCACTCTGGAGCTGCCGGAGTAATTTGGTGGAAGGAGAGATGATGATGAACTGTCCTGCCTGCGGAAAAGAGATGAAAGCTGGGAAAATCGCATATGCGCCGCAGGCTGGTATTCATTTCCTGCCGCCCGGCGTTCAGCATCTGCCCCGTGTAGTGACAAAGTGGGGAATTAAAAAGCAGGGCGGGATTGTTTTGGACGGTCCCAGCAACCTGGGCCTTTTGGAAAGTGACGGAACACTTCCGGCGTATCTTTGCCAACAGTGCCGCAAGATTATAGTGGAGTATTGATATGGACCTGTGGACCTATGAACGGGAACAATGGAATCAGGGCTTTGACACCATCTGCGGCGTGGACGAGGCCGGCGCGGGGCCCCTGGCGGGACCGGTGTACGCCGCCGCCGTCATCCTGCCCCGGGAGCTGGACATCTCCGGCCTGAACGACTCCAAGAAGCTGACGGAGAAGAAACGGGAGGCCCTGTTCGACATCATCACCGCCCGGGCTGTATCGTACAGCATCCAGCGTGTGGAGGCGGCGGAGATCGATGAGATCGATATTCTGAACGCCCGGATGAAGGCCATGCAGCTTGCCATTGACGGTCTGTCCGTCCGGCCGGATATGGCCCTCATCGACGGCAACCGGGACCACGGCAGCCGCTTTGCCGTCACCGCGCCCCATGTAACCATCGTGGGCGGCGACGGGAAGAGCGCCTCCATCGCGGCGGCGTCCATTCTGGCAAAGGTCAGCCGGGACCGCTACGTATCCACGGAGCTGAACGCCCAATACCCCCAGTACCAATTCGCCAAACACAAGGGCTACGGCACGAAATTGCACTATGAAATGTTGGACCAGTACGGTCCCTGCCCGGCCCACCGGGTCACCTTTCTGAAAAAGTGGGAGGCGCGGAAGCCATGAGCGGACGAAAAGCCGCCGGGGACCGGGGCGAGGCGGAGGTGGCCCGCTACCTGCGGAAGAAGGGCTACACCCTCCTGGCCAGCCAGTGGCGCTGCCGGTTCGGAGAGCTGGACCTGGTGGCCCGGGATAAACGGGGCACGGTCTGCTTTGTGGAGGTCAAGCTGCGGAGCCAGGGGGCCATTGGCCTGCCGAGAGAGTTTGTGGACGACCGGAAGCAGGAAAGGCTGCGGATTGCCGCTGCAGCGTATTTGAGCACCCATGACATTGACGCCCCCGCCCGGTTCGACGTGGCGGAGGTCTACGTGGAAAACGATGGCGCACTCCGGGTGGAATACCTGGAAAACGCCTTTGAATAGAGAATCTTCCTTTGAAAGTGAGGAAATAACAATGAAGTATTACAGCACACGGGACAAGGCTGTCCGCATGGAGTCCGCCGAGGCAATCAAGATGGGTCTGAGCCGGGATGGAGGCCTGCTGACGCCGGAATCCATTCCCCAGATTGACGAGGCCTTTCTGAACAGTCTGGTGAATGCCCGGTATCAGGAGCGGGCCGCCAAGGTCATGGGCCTGTACCTGACCGACTATACCTATGAGGAACTTCTGGGCTTCGCGGAGAACGCCTACGGCCCCGACAAGTTCGACACTGACGCCGTGGCCCCCGTCCGCAAGGTGGACGGCACCACCCACTGCCTGGAGCTGTGGCACGGCCCCACCAGCGCCTTTAAGGACATGGCGCTGCAGATGCTGCCCCAGCTGCTCTCCGCCGCCCTCCGCAAGACCGGGGAGGAGAAGACCGTCTGCATCCTGGTGGCCACCTCCGGCGACACCGGCAAGGCCGCCATGGAGGGCTTTGCCGACGTGCCCCAGACGAAGATCATGGTGTTCTATCCCAAGGACGGCGTGTCCAAGGTCCAGGAGACCCAGATGGTCACCCAGGACGGCGCCAACGTGGGCGTCTGCGCCGTGGTGGGCAACTTTGACGACGCCCAGGCCGGCGTGAAGCGCATTTTCTCCGATGAGAAGATGCGCGCTACCCTGGCGGAACGGGGCTACTTCCTGTCATCCGCCAACTCCATCAACTGGGGCCGCATCCTGCCCCAGGTGGTGTACTACATCTCCGCTTACTGCGATCTGGTCCGGGACGGCGAGATCAAGATGGGCGGCAAGGTGAATTTCTGCGTTCCCACCGGCAACTTCGGCGATATTCTGGCGGCCTATTATGCAAAGCGCATGGGCCTGCCCGTGGGCAAGCTGATCTGCGCCAGCAACTGCAACGATGTGCTGACGGACTTCCTGCGGACCGGCGTATATGACCGCAACCGGCCCTTCCACACCACCATGAGCCCCTCCATGGACATCCTGGTCTCCAGCAATCTAGAGCGTCTGCTGTTTGACCTGTCCGGTGAGAACGACGCGGAGGTCAAGGGTTACATGGAAACCCTGGCGAAGGACGGCAGATATGAGGTCAGCGATGCCATCAAGACTGCTTTGAAGGAGCAGTATTGGGGCGGTTTCTGCGACGAGGACGGCACCGCTGCTACCATCGCGGAGTATTACAAGGAACAGGGCTATCTCATTGATACCCACACCGCCGTGGCCGCTAATGTTATGGAGCAGTACCGCAAGGCCACCGGCGACGAGACGGTGACGGTGTTCGTCTCCACCGCCTCCCCCTATAAGTTCTGCAACCATGTGCTCACCGCCATTGGGGAGACCCCGGCGGGCGACGGCGTGGAGCTGCTGGACCATCTGAACAGCGTGTCCGGCGTCACCGTGCCCCGGCGGCTGGCGGCCCTGAAGGGCAAGCAGCGGCGGTTTGACATGACCGCCGAGAAGCAGGACATGGACAACGTGGTACTGGACTTCCTGAAATAAGGGGAAGAAAAAACGAAAGAAAGGGGAGGGGTATTATGGCCCTCTACGCCATCGGGGACCTGCACCTCTCCCTGACCGCTGACAAATCCATGGAGGTGTTCGGCCCCGCGTGGGAGAACTACGTGGCCCGTATCGAGGAGGGGCTGTCCGTCCTGACGGAGGACGATACCCTCATTCTGGCGGGGGACACCTCCTGGGGCATCGACCTTAACGAGGTGGAGGCGGACTTCCGTTTTCTGGAGCGGTTCCCCGGAAAGAAATACCTCATCAAGGGCAACCACGACTACTGGTGGACCACCGCCGCGAAATTCCACGCCTTCTGCGCGGAAAAGGGTTTTACCACGCTGGAGCTGCTCCACAACAACTGCGCCTTTTACGGGGACTATGCCCTCTGCGGCACCCGGGGCTGGTTTATGGAGGAGGACGCCCACAACGTCAAGGTCCTGAACCGGGAGGTCATGCGGCTGGAGGCCAGTTTGAAGGCGGCGGGGGAGAAGCCTATTTTGTGCTTTCTCCACTATCCGCCCATTTATCAGGGCTACCAGTGCCCGGAGATTTTGGCCATGCTGGAGAAGTACCATGTGGAGCGGTGCTGCTACGGACACCTCCACGGGCCCACCATCCGGCGGCGGCTGGAGGGAAAGTGGGGAGAAACAGAGTTTTCCCTCATATCCGCGGACTATTTGGGATTTCAGCCAAAAAAAATTTGCGAATAAGCGAAAAAAGACTAGCATTTTCAAGATTTTTCTGTTAAAATACCTATTTGCACCGGCATTTGACTGGTGATGAACGGAGGAGTTAACGTAATGAGTGTCAAAAGCTGTGAAAAAGTTGAAAAAAGTCAGGTCGCGCTGACCATTGAGGTCGGCTCCGCCGAATTTGAGGCTGCCATCGAGAAGGCATATCAGAAGATGCGCAAGAAGATCAACGTGCCGGGCTTCCGCCCTGGCAAGGCCCCCCGCAAGATCATTGAGGGCATGTACGGCGCAGAGGTGTTTTTCGAGGAAGCCATCAATATTGCGTTCCCCGATGCTTATGAAGCTGCCGTGAAGGAGCAGGAGCTTCAGGTCGTTGGCTATCCCACCGTGGAGATGGTGGGCGATGTCACCAAGGAAGGCTTTACCTTTAAGGCTACCACTCCCGTGTATCCCGAGGTCACCCTGGGCGAGTACAAGGGCCTGTCCGCTCCCAAGGACGAGGTGAAGGTCACCGCCGCCGATGTGGACGACCGCCTGAAGCAGCTCTCCGACCGCAACACCCGTCTGGTGTCTGTTGACCGCGAGGCCAAGGAGGGCGACACCGCCGTTATCGACTTTGAAGGCTTCCTGGACGGCAAGCCCTTCGACGGCGGCAAGGGCGAGAACCACAGCCTGGAGCTGGGCTCTCACAGCTTTGTTCCCGGCTTTGAGGAGCAGGTGGTCGGCATGAAGGCCGGCGACGAGAAGGATATCGACATCACGTTCCCTGAGGACTATCACGCTGACCTGGCTGGCAAGGCCGTGGTCTTCAAGGTGAAGGTCCATGAGGTCAAGGAGAAGGAAGTCCCCGAACTGGACGACGAGTTCGCCAAGGACGTCAGCGAGTTCGATACTCTGAAGGAACTGAAGGCTGATCTGAAGAAGAAGATCACCGAGGAGCGCCAGAAGGACGCCGACCGCGCCTTTGAGGACGCCCTGATGGAGCAGGTGGCCGCGAACATTACCGCCGACATTCCCGACGCGATGGTCGAGACCCAGGCCCGCCAGTTCCTGGACAATTTCAAGATGCAGATCGCCCAGAGCGGCATCCCCTATGACCAGTACATGAAGATGACCGGCATGGACGAAGGCAAGCTGCTGGAGGACGCCAAGGAGCCCGCCCTGCGTCAGGTGCGGATGGACCTGGCTGTGGCCGCCATCATCAAGGCCGAGAACCTGGACGCCACCGATGAGGAGGTCGAGGCCGAGTTCCAGAAGCTGGCCGAGCAGTACAGCATGGACATTGAGATGGTCAAGAAGTATCTCCAGGCCGACCAGGTGAAGGATCAGCTCATCAGCCAGAAGGCTGTGGCCGTGGTCGTGGACAGCGCTACCGCCACCAAGCCCGAGAAGAAGACCACCAAGAAGGCCGCGAAGAAGTCTGAGGACGACGCCGAGGCCGCCGAGGGTGAGGAGAAGCCTGCCAAGAAGTCCGCTGCCAAGAAGACCACCAAGAAGGCGGAGGAAGCCCCCGCTGAGAAGGACGCCGAATAAGCACGAATCTTTTCCAGCGATTTTTTACAGATTCGACACATTCTCTCATGGTGCCTGTGGTATCATGAGAGAATGGTTTATAGGCACAAAAGATCGGAGGTTTTCTAACATGAGTTTAGTCCCTTATGTCGTTGAGCAGACCAGCCGGGGTGAGCGTTCTTATGATATTTTCTCCCGCCTTCTGAACGACCGCATCGTTTTCCTGGGCGAGGAGGTCAACGCCACCACTGCCAGCCTGGTCGTGGCCCAGCTTCTGTACCTGGAGGCCCAGGACCCTGACAAGGACATCCAGTTCTATATCAACAGCCCCGGCGGCTCCGTCACCGACGGCATGGCGATTTACGACACCATGCAGTATGTCAAGTGCGATGTGTCCACCATCTGCGTTGGCATGGCCGCCAGCATGGGCGCGTTCCTGCTGTCCTCCGGCGCCAAGGGCAAGCGCTTTGCCCTGCCCAACGCCGAAATTATGATCCACCAGCCCTCTGCCGGCACCCAGGGTAAGGTGACGGATATGGAGATCGACGTGGAGCATTTCCTGCGGATCAAGAAGAATTTGAATCAGATCCTGGCCAATAATACGGGTAAGACTGCGGAGGAGATCAAGGCTGCCTCCGAGCGGGACCATTGGATGACCGCTGATGAGGCCAAGGAGTTTGGCCTAGTGGATAAGATCATCACCACCAAGAAGTAAGCGAGAACTGAGGTAACGACCATGAGCGACGACGGAAAGAAGTCCCTGCGGTGTTCGTTCTGCGGCAAGCATGAGAACCAGGTCCACCGCATGATCCAGGGTCCCGGCGTGCGGATCTGCGATGAGTGCGTGCAGCTTTGCATGAGCATTTTGAGCGACGGGTTTGACGGCCCCTCCGACCCTGTGGAGGACATTCCCGACCAACTTCCCACGCCCCGGGAGATCAAAGACGTTCTGGACCAGTATGTCATCGGGCAGGATGAGGCCAAGGTAGCCCTGTCCGTGGCGGTGTACAACCACTATAAGCGCATTTTCTTCGGCGGCGACGAGGATGTGGAGCTACAGAAGAGCAACATCCTGATGCTGGGCCCCACCGGTTCCGGCAAGACGCTGTTCGCCCAGACTCTGGCCCGGATCTTGAAGGTCCCCTTTGCCATTGCGGACGCCACGACCCTGACGGAGGCCGGTTATGTGGGCGACGATGTGGAGAATATCCTCCTGCGCCTGCTCCAGGCGGCCGACTTTGACGTGGAGCGCGCCGAGCGGGGCATCATCTACGTGGACGAGATCGACAAGATCGCCCGGAAGAGCGAGAATCCCTCTATTACCCGGGACGTATCCGGCGAGGGTGTGCAGCAGGCGCTGCTGAAAATCGTGGAGGGTACGGTCGCCAATGTGCCGCCCCAGGGCGGACGGAAGCATCCCCACCAGGAGTTCATCCAGGTGAACACCAAGAACATCCTGTTCATCTGCGGCGGCGCTTTTGACGGGTTGGAGAAGATCATCGAACGGCGGCTGGATCAGAAGAGCATCGGTTTCGGCGCCAACGTTCAGGGCAAAAAAGACAAGGATATGGATAAGATCCTCCATGAGGTCCAGCCCCATGACATCCTGAAGTTCGGCATCATCCCAGAGCTGGTGGGCCGTCTGCCGGTCATCGCGCCGCTGAACGCTCTGAAGCGGGAAGACCTGGTCCGTATCCTGCAGGAGCCGAAGAACGCTCTGGTGAAGCAATACAAGAAGCTGATGGAATACGACGATGTGGACCTGGAGTTCACGCCCGACGCCTTGGGCGCGATCGCTGACAAGGCCATCGAGCGCAATATCGGCGCCCGCGGTCTGCGGGCCGTCATGGAGGGCCTGCTGACCCAGATCATGTACGATGTGCCTTCCGATCCTACCATTGTCAAGGTGACCATCACCAAGGGATGCGTGGAGGGGACGGGCCAGCCGGAGCTGCTCCGGGACCCGGACAAGATCAGCTATTCCGTGAAACTGAACCCCGGCAAGGGCGAGAAGACCGCCAAAAGCGGTTCCACCCCCAAGTCGGCGTCTTAAATCAGGAGGGAGGGACGTCGAAACGCCTCTCCCTCTTTCTCACTTCCAAGAAAGGAAACCGATCCTATGGAACCCATGACGATGAATATTCCCGTTCTGGCCCTCCGGGGCCTGACGGTTTTCCCCCATATGACCCTGACGTTTGATGTGGAGCGCCCCATCTCCATTACGGCTCTGGAGCGCGCTATGGAGGCGGACCAGGAGATTTTTCTGGTGACGCAGCGGGAGATAGGCGTCAATGCCCCGGCGGAAAAAGACCTGTATGAGGTTGGCACCGTCTCCCACATCAGCCAGATCTTGCGCCTGTCCGCTAACTCCGTGCGGGTCATGGTGGAGGGACGCTACCGGGCGCGCCTGCGCCGCCTGTGGCAGACAGAGCCTTTCCTGCAGGCCAATGTGGAGACACTGGCAGAGGAGGAGGCCTCCGAAGCGTTCCGCCGCAGTCCCCGGACCGAGGCGCTGCTCCGCCAAACCTGGAACCTGTTCAGCGAGTATGCGGAGCTGGCGGGCAGCGTGCCGGATGAGGTCATTACTACGGTGATGGACTGCCGGGATGTTGGGTATCTGGCGGACTTTATTACGCAGAATATTGCCCTGCGCCACACTGACAAGCAGGAAATCCTGGAGGAGATGGCGCCGTTCATCCGCCTGCGGAAGCTGAACGGCTTCCTGGCCCGGGAGTGCAATGTGCTGGGCTTTGAGCATGAGATGGAGGGCAAGGTCCGGGACCAGCTGGCCCGCAGTCAGCGGGACCAGATCCTGCGGACGCAGATCCGGGTCCTTCAGAACGAGCTGGGCGAGGGAGAGGACGCCGATGACGAGATCGACACCTACCGCCAGAAGATCATGGCCCTGGAATTGGGCGAGGACGTCCAGAAGCACCTGCTGAAAGAGGTCAATAAGCTCTCCAAGCAGCCCTTCGGCAGCGCCGAGGGCGCCGTCATCCGCAACTATCTGGATGTGTGCCTGGAAATGCCCTGGAACACCTATACGAAGGAGCGGGTCAGTGTGGATGCTGCCCGCAAGGTGCTGGAAAAGGACCATTTCGGCCTGGAAAAGGTGAAGGAGCGCATCCTGGAGACCATTGCCGTCCGCCAGATGAATCCGGAGGGGAAGGGGCAGATCATCTGCCTGGTGGGACCTCCCGGCGTGGGCAAGACCTCCATTGCCATTTCCGTCGCCAAGGCGCTGAACCGGAAGCTGGCCCGCATTTCCCTGGGCGGCGTCCGGGACGAGGCGGATATCCGGGGCCACCGGAAGACCTACATAGGCTCCATGCCCGGCCGCATTATCGAGGCCATCAGCCGCAGCGGGTCTATGAATCCTCTGCTGCTGCTGGACGAGATCGACAAGCTGGGCAATGACTACCGGGGTGACCCCGCCTCCGCCCTGTTGGAGGTGCTGGACAGCGAGCAGAACTACGCGTTCCGGGATCATTTCCTGGAAATCCCCGTGGATCTGAGCAAGGTGATGTTCATTACCACCGCTAATACCAGCGATACCATTCCCCGGCCTCTGCTGGACCGCATGGAGATCATCCAGCTCTCCAGCTATACCGACGAGGAAAAGGTGCAGATCGCCCGCCGCCACCTGCTGCCTAAGCAGATGGAGGAGCACGGCCTGAAAAAGGGCAGCGTCCGCATCGGCGATGATGTGCTCCGGGCTATCATCCGGGACTATACCCGGGAGTCCGGCGTCCGTTTGCTGGAGCGGCGGCTGGCGGCTGTCTGCCGGAAGGCGGATATGCGCCTGCTGACAGGTGGTGTAAAGCGAATCGCCGTTACAGAAAAAGACCTTCCGAAGCTGCTGGATTGCCAGCCCTATCCCCCTGCGCTCCACACGGAGAAGGAGGAGACCGGCGTCGTGAACGGCCTGGCCTGGACGGAAGCCGGCGGTGAAATTCTGGAGGTCGAGGTCAATGTGATGGACGGCTCCGGCAAGCTGGAGCTGACCGGCAATTTGGGCGATGTGATGAAGGAGTCCGCTCAGGCGGCCCTGAGCTGCCTCCGCAGCCGGGCGGCAGTGCTTGGCATCGAGGCGGACTTCTACAAGACCAAGGACATCCACGTCCACTTCCCGGAGGGAGCGGTACCCAAGGACGGCCCGTCCGCAGGTATTGCCGTTACCACCGCCATGCTCTCCGCCCTGACGGGCCGGAAAGTCAAGGCAGGCGTAGCAATGACAGGCGAAGTCACTTTACGGGGCCGGGTGCTGCCCATCGGCGGTTTGAAGGAAAAAACCATGGCCGCTCTGCGGAATCACATCGGCACCGTCCTGATCCCGAAGGACAACGTGCGGGATCTGGAGGAGATCGACCAGACCGTCCGGGCCGCCCTGCGGTTCGTGCCGGTGGAGACGGTGGACCAGGTGTTTGCCGAGGCATTGTGCCCGGAGACAGAGCCGCTGCGGGAGGAGCCCGCCGGACATGTGGCGGCTTTCGCGCCCATAAGCCGGGAAAATGTCGGGGGAGGCGCCCTGCGGCAGTAAAGGAGAATGCCAATGGCTTTGAATTTTGGAAAGGTGGCGTACAGCCGTTCCGCCGGCACCCCCGCGGACTTTTTGCGGGACGGGCTGCCTCAGTTTGCCTTTGCGGGCCGGTCCAATGTGGGCAAGTCCTCGGTCATCAATCGTCTGGTGAACCGGAAGAATCTGGCCTATGTGGGCGCTTCTCCGGGAAAGACCACCCAGATCAACTACTTTTTGGTGGATGACCGGGCATATCTGGTGGACTTGCCGGGCTACGGTTACGCCAAGGTCAGCCAGGCGGAGAAGGAGCGGTGGGCCCGGCTGATGGAGACCTACTTTCAGGATGGGGCCGACGCCATTACCGCCGGGGTGCTGATCGTGGACATCCGCCACAAGCCCACGGAAAACGACCGGGTCATGCACAGCTGGTTCCGGGAATCAGGCTGTCCGGAGATTATTGTGGCCAACAAGATTGATAAGCTGAAACGCAGCCAGGTGGAGCCTGCCCTGGCCCTCATCCGGGAGACGCTGGAACTGACGGAGGAGGACATCCTGGTGCCCTTCTCCGCGGAAAAGGGCACCGGCAAGGAAGAACTCATCGGCCTGCTGAACAGAGCTTGTGAATAAGCGAAAAGGAACGGCGTGAGCCGTTCCTTTTTTGCGTTACCAGCTTTTTTGCTCCTTTGCGCAGTCATGCTGCTTTTTGCGCTCCTCTACCATCTTCACGAACCACTCCACCATGGCGGGGTCCTGATGGGAGAAAAAGGCGATCTGCCTCTGGTCCAGAGCCGCGACAGCGGCCATGTCCTCCCGCGTCAGGGCGAAGTCAAATACCTCCAGATTTTCCCGCATCCGCTCGATGTGGGTGGACTTGGGGATGACGGCGATGCCCCGCTGGATATGCCAACGCAGCATCACTTGCGCCGCCGTCTTTCCGTATTTTGCGCCGATTTGGGTGAGTGCAGGGTTCGTGAACAGGCCGCCCCGCCCTTCTCCGAAGGGGGCCCAGGCTTCCATCTGGATGCCGTATTTGTCCAGCCACTGTTTTGCTTCGGCCTGCTGGTGGAGCGGATGGACCTCAATCTGATTCACCAAGGGACGGATGCGGGCGAGAGAGGCGATGTCCACCATCCGGTCGGGATAGAAGTTGGAGATGCCGATGGAGCGAAGCTTTCCGGCCTCATACAGGTCCTCCAGCGCCCGGTAGGAGCCGTAATAATCGGCAAAGGGCTGGTGGAGCAGCACCAGATCCAGATAATCCGTCCGCAGCTTCTCCATGGATTCCAGCACGGATGCTTTTGCCTGCTCATATCCGTAATGCTCGATCCAGACCTTGGTCGTCAGGAAGATCTCCTCCCGGGGAATGCCTGATTTCTCGATCGCGCTGCCGACCTGTTCTTCGTTGAAATAGCTCTGGGCCGTGTCCAGGGAGCGGTAGCCCACCTGCAAAGCATCCAGAACACAGCGTTCGCAAATATCCTGCGGTATTTGATAGACACCGTAGCCCAGAATGGGCATTCTGACTCCATTTCGTAATGTGATAAATTCCATATTGCTTCCTCCTCGTTGTTTTACGAAGTGCTGACAGCTCCCTTGCGGAACCGGCAAGGATGTGTTATGCTTTCAGTGTACGACCCGGTTGTTACAACCGGTCAATACCTTTTTTGACTTTTATCTGGAGAAATGGGGGAGACGGTGCTGTATTCCATGAAGGATGTCTGCCGAAAAACGGGGATGACTTACGAGGCGCTGAAATTTTATTGCAACCAGGGTCTGGTCCCCAATGTAAAACGGGATTCGAACAATTACCGGGTCTTTGATGACCGGGATGTGGCGTGGATCGAGAGCCTGGGATGCCTGAAACGCTGCGGGATGAGCATTCAGGAGATGAAGGACTACGTCGGTCTGTGTGCACAGGGGCAGGACTCCATTCCGGCGCGGCAGGCGCTTCTGGACCGGAAAAGGGGACAACTCCTGGAACACATCCGGGAACTGGAGGACGCCGTCCGGTATATCGACTGGAAGCAGGGCTTTTACGCAGATGTGCTTTCCGGCCGGACGCCCTATGTGAGCAACCTGCTTCCGGAGGAATCGTAGGAACCGGGAATAGAGCTTTTTGGGAAAATCTCGTTTACCCCCTATGCAAGCGAGGAAAAATACGTTAAAATATACATGTTGAATTCTGCGAAAAAGACGGAGGTTTTTCATATGGCAAAACCTGTTTATCAGCGTGTCCTGCTGAAGATCAGCGGCGAGGCGCTGGCCGGCGGGAAGGGCACCGGCCTGGATTTTGAGATGATCGGCCAGGTCTGCGACGTCATTAAGGAGTGCCTGGATATGGGTGTCCAGGTGGGCGTTGTCATCGGCGGCGGCAACTTCTGGCGGGGCGCCAAGAACAGCGGCGGCAAGATGGAACGCACCCGCGCCGACCACATGGGTATGCTTGCGACCGTGATGAACTGCCTGGCGGTGGCCGATGTGTGCGAGCAGAAGGGCATTCCCGTCCGGGTCCAGACCGCCATTGAAATGCGGGCCATCGCCGAGCCTTACATCCGGGGCCGGGCGATCCATCATTTGGAGAAGGGCCGGGTCGTCATCTTTGGCGCCGGCACCGGCAATCCCTATTTCTCCACGGATACCGCCGCGGTGCTGCGGGCGGCGGAGATCAATGCTGATGTCATCCTGCTGGCTAAGAACGTGGACGGTGTGTACAGCGCCGATCCTGTGAAGGACCCCACCGCCGTCAAGTACGATACCATCAGCTACGACGATGTGCTGGCCCAGCACCTGATGGTGATGGATACCACAGCCACCTCTCTCTCCATGGACAACCACATCCCCGTGCTGCTGTTCGCCCTGAAGGACCCCCACAACATCATCCGTGCCCTGTGCGGTGAGAACGTGGGCACCATCGTGAAGGAATAACGACTGCGCGTAAGCGCCTCCCCATAACAGAATGAATGTGAAAGGAAGGACCCCGTTATGTTGAAGGACGAGTACAAAGTTTATGAGGACAAGATGAAGAAGAGCATCGACTCCGTGGCCGCGGACTTTGCTTCCGTGCGCGCGGGCCGCGCCAACGCCGCCGTGCTGGACCGCATCATGGTGGACTACTACGGCAGCCCCACCCCCATCCAGCAGATCGCCGCCATCTCCTCTCCCGACCCCCGGGCCCTGGTCATCTCCCCCTGGGACAGCAAGGCTCTGAAGAGCATTGAGAAGGCCATCCAGAACTCCGATTTGGGCATCAATCCCCAGAACGACGGCCGCTGCATCCGCCTGAGCTTCCCCCAGCTGACGGAGGAACGCCGTAAGGAGCTGGTGAAGCAGATCCACAAGTATGCGGAAAACGGTAAGGTCGCCGTCCGCAATATCCGCCGGGACGCCATGGACAACTTCAAGAAGCAGGAGAAGAAGTCCGAGATCACCGAGGATGAGCTGAAGCAGGTGGAGAAGGACCTCCAGAAGCTGACTGATGACAGCTGCAAGAAGCTGGATGAGCTGCTGGCGAAAAAAGAAAAGGAATTGATGGCAGTCTGATGGCAGAAGGAATGAAAATCACCGATATGGCGGGGCGGATGCAGAATCCGCCTCGTCATATTGCGATTATTATGGACGGCAACGGCCGCTGGGCCACGAAACGGGGCCTGCCCCGGACTGCCGGACACAAGGCGGGAGCCGAGACCTTCCGCCGCATCGCCACTTACTGTAAGGACATCGGCGTGCAGTATCTGACGGTGTATGCGTTTTCCACGGAGAATTGGAAACGCTCCGCCGACGAGGTAGGGGCAATTATGGCGCTTTTGAAAAAGTATCTGCTGGAAGCGGTGGACACCATGGAACGGGACCACATCCGGCTCCACTTTTTCGGGGATATGACGCCCATCGACCCGGAGCTGCGGGCGCTGGCCCGGGAGACCGACGAGATCACGGAGCATCTTTCCAAGGATGACTTCCAGGCCAACGTCTGCCTGAACTACGGCGGCCGGGACGAAATTTTGCGGGCCGTGCGGAAGTTCGCCGCCGACTGCGCGGCGGGGGAGAAGAAGCCAGAGGACCTGGACGACGCCATGTTCTCCGGCTATCTGGATTCCAGGGGCATCCCGGACCCGGAGCTCATTATCCGCCCAAGCGGAGAGCTGCGGCTGAGTAATTTCCTGCTGTGGCAGTGCGCCTATTCGGAGTTTTATTTCACCGATGTCCTGTGGCCGGATTTCGACGAGGCTGAGCTGGACAAGGCTATCGCGGCTTACCAACAGAGAGACAGACGGTTTGGGGGCGTGAAAAAATGAGTTCCTTGCAGTCCCGCGTATTGGTGGCCATCATCGGCGTGCCGGTGCTGGTGTGGGTGGTGCTGTGGGCGCCGTCCATCGTGATGATGGCGGCGCTGGCGCTGCTGGCGGGCATCGCGGCGCATGAACTGACGCGATGCGTCGGCGTGGAAAAGACGAACTTCCTCCATATCTGGTCAGTGATCGCCGCGGCTTTCTCCGTGGAGTGGTACTATGACCGCCCGGACTATGTGGCGATTTGGTGGATCATTTATGTGGTGGCGGTCTTTATCTATGCGATCGTGAAGGCGGGAGAGGTGAAATTTGTCCAAACCCTGGCGGGCATTTTCGCTGTGGTGGCGATTCCGTACTCTTTCGCGGCGTTCCTCCGCATGCAGGCCGCCGGCATCCACCGGGCCTATCTGCTGCTGCCTTTCATCCTGAGCTTTGCCTGCGACACCTTTGCCTATTTTGCGGGCCGGGCATTCGGCAAGCACAAGCTGGCCCCCAAGGTCAGCCCGAAAAAGACCGTGGAGGGCTCCATCGGCGGCATGGCGGGCAACGTGGTGTGCGGCTTGATCTTTGCTTTTGTAATGGACCGGGCTTTCGGCGCGGGCATCGGCTACGGCGCCATGGCGCTGCTGGCGCTGCTGTGCGGCATCGTGGCCCAGGTGGGCGACCTGAGCTTCTCCCTTATCAAGCGGGAGTTCGGTATCAAAGACTACGGCCATCTGTTTCTGGAGCACGGCGGGGTCCTGGACCGGTTTGACAGTGTGCTGTTCGTGACCCCGGTCATTGAGATGATTTTAAGTTTTGTGAAATAAGATACGTGTATGAGTCATACGATTTCTATACTGGGTTCCACCGGCTCCATCGGCCGTCAGACCCTGGATGTGGCGGAGCAGATGGGGCTGCGGGTTGCGGCCATTACCGCCAACTCCAGCGTGGAGAGAATAGAAGAGCAGGCGCGGCAGTTCAAGCCGCGTCTTGCCGTGCTGACTGACGAGGCGGCGGCGAAAGATCTGGCCGCCCGGCTGGCGGATACCGATACCCGGGTCCTGGGCGGCTTTGACGCTTTGCTGGAGGCCGCCACGGTCCCGGAGGCGGACACCGTTGTCACCGCCGTGGTGGGCATGGTGGGCTTGAAGCCTACACTCGCCGCCATCAAAGAAAAAAAGCGCATTGCCCTTGCTAACAAAGAGACGCTGGTCTGCGCCGGAGAACTGGTGATGGACGCGGCGGACGCTGCCGGGGCGGAGATCGTTCCGGTGGATTCCGAGCACTCTGCCATTTTTCAGTGCGTCCAGGGCTGTGCCGACCGCCGGGAGATCAAGCGGCTGATTTTGACCTGCTCCGGCGGACCGTTTTATGGCATGACTTACGACGAAGTGGGTAAAATGACAAAGGCGGACGCCTTGAAGCACCCCAACTGGAAGATGGGGCCCAAGATCACCGTGGACTGCGCCACGCTGATGAACAAGGGCCTGGAGGTCATTGAGGCCATGCGGCTCTACCGCCTGCCTTTGGAGCAGGTGAGCGTGGTCATCCACCGCCAGTCCATCGTTCACTCCCTGGTGGAGTACCGGGACGGCGCGGTGCTGGCCCAACTGGGGACACCGGATATGCGCCTGCCCATTCGCTATGCCATGACCTACCCGGAGCGGGGCGTGAATCCGGCGGAGCCGCTGGACTTACTGACCTGCCCGCCTCTGACGTTCGCGGCACCGGACCGGGAAGCATTCCCGTGCCTGCGGCTGGCGGAGGAGGCGGCCACGCAGGGCGGTACCGCCTGCGCCATTCTGAACGGCGCCAACGAGGAAGCCGTCCGGCTGTTCCTGGCGGACAAAATTGGCTTCCACGACATTCCCAGGCTGGTAGCGGAGGCCCGGGCGAAGGTGCCTGTGGTGCAAAGTCCAACACTGGAGGAGATTTTGGAAGCGGACCGGGCGGCACGGCAGGCCGTTCTCGGAGATTGATGTTTTAGGAGCTATCGCATGAAACCTGTTTATATCCTGGCGGCAATTCTGATTTTCGGCGTGCTCATCGCCGTCCATGAGCTGGGCCATTTTGTGGCCGCCAAGCTCTGCGGCGTGAAGGTCAATGAGTTTTCTATCGGCATGGGCCCTCTGCTCTGGCAGAAGCGAAAGGGGGAGACAGAGTATTCCCTTCGGGCGCTGCCCATCGGCGGATACTGCGCCATGGAAGGGGAGGATGAGGATACCGGCGACAGCCGCTCCTTCGTCCGCCAGGGCTTCTGGAAAAAGTTCATCATTCTGGCCGCCGGGTCACTGATGAATTTTGTGGCCGGTGTGGTCATCATTCTGTTGCTGTACGCCGGCGCAACGGGCTTCTACACGGATAAGCTGGTAGGCTTCGCGCCGGAATTTGCCCTCCGGGGTGAGGACGGCCTGATGGAAGGCGATATTTTCTATAAAATTGACGATTACCGTACCTATCTGCGGGGAGACGCCTCTCTATTCCTCAGCTACCACAAGGGTGACACGATTGACCTGGAAGTCATCCGGGACGGCGAGAAGGTCATTTTGAAGGATTTCCCCATGGCCCGGCAGACCTATTCCGGCAGTGACGGTACGCCCTACACCGGATTCGGCATCTATTTGGGCGCGGAGCTTCAGGAGGCCACACTTGGAGCCAAGCTGAAATACACCTGGAACACCGCTCTGGACTTCGTGCAACTGGTGGTGTTCAGCCTGAAGCAGCTCTTTACCGGCGGCGCGTCCGTGGCAGACCTCAGCGGCCCGGTGGGCATCGTTTCCACGATCACGGAGGTCGGTTCAACGGCGGCGACCACCCGGGACGCCTGGAGCCAGATCTTCTATTTCGCGGCTCTGCTGGCGGTGAACCTGTCCGTTATGAATATGCTGCCGATTCCGGCTTTGGACGGCGGCCGTATCTTCTTCTTGCTGGTGGACGCCGTGGCGCTGCTGCTGTTCAAGCGGCGGGTGCCGGAGAAGTACCAGGCGGCTGTGAACGCCGCGGGCTTTGTGGTGCTGATGGGCTTTATGCTGCTGGTGACGTTCCAGGATGTATTCAAGCTGTTCCGTTAGGGAGGACGTTTTATGACAAAGCAATTATTCGTGGGGAAGGTCCCCGTGGGCGGCGGCGCCCCGGTGTCCATCCAGTCCATGTGCAATACAAAGACCGACGATGTGGCCGCTACCGTGGCCCAGATCAAGGAACTGGAGGCTGCCGGATGCGAGATCATCCGGGTGGCCATCCCCGACCAGGCCGCGGCGGAGGCAGTTGACAAAATCAAGGAGCAGATCGACATCCCGCTGATCGCCGACATCCATTTCAACTACAAATATGCCCTGGAGTGCGCCGAGCGGGGCATTGACGCCATCCGCATCAATCCCGGCAACATCGGCGCCGAGGAGAACGTGAAGGCCGTGGCGGACATGTGCAATCGCAAACACATCCCCATCCGCATCGGCGTCAACGGAGGTTCTTTGGAAAAGGAGCTGCGGGCGAAGTACGGCGGCGTCACTGCCGAGGCCCTGGTGGAGAGCGCCATGGGCCACGTACATCTGCTGAACAAGTTTGATTTCGACGACATCTGCATTTCCGTGAAGTGTTCCGATGTGCCCCTGACCATGAAGGCCTATACGCTGCTGAGTCAGCAGACGGATTATCCGCTGCACCTGGGCATCACCGAGGCGGGTACGCCGTCTATGGGCATGGTGAAGTCCGCCATGGGCATCGGCGGGCTGCTCTGCATGGGCATCGGCGACACCATCCGGGTGACGCTGACCGCCGACCCGGTGGAGGAAATTTATGCGGCCCACAAGATTTTGAAGGCCGCGGGCCTGCGAAAAGAGGGGGTCAACCTCATTGCCTGCCCCACTTGCGGACGGACCCGCATCGACCTCATTCCCATCGCGGAAGAGGTGGAGCGCCGTTTGGCGAACTGCCATAAAAACATCACCGTTGCTGTCATGGGCTGTGCGGTAAACGGCCCCGGTGAGGCCTCCGCAGCCGATATTGGCATTGCCGGAGGCAAGGGAGAAGGCCTGCTGTTCCGAAAAGGAGAAATCCTTTACAAGGTGCCACAGGAGCGGCTTGTAGACGCTTTGATGGCGGAGATCGAGAAACTGTGAGAGGGTTTCAAACTGCGGCGCGGGATGCGCCGCAGTTCTATGATACGTGAGACTTTCCGGGAGGAAACCATGTCGAGAAATATCCCATTTTTTGAAATGTTCGCGGAGCTGCAGCTCTCAGGAGAGCTGCGGCTGAAGCTGGCGGGCGCGGAGCTGACAGGGGCCCGCATTGACCAGGTGGCCATGACCATCCAACTGCGGCTGACGGTCAAATCCGCCCTGTCGGAAGAAGACCTGGAAAGCGTCAAGGATGCCATCCGGGCGGTATATGGCTTTGCCAGCGTGGACATTGACGTGACCTGCAAGGCTCCGGCGGAACCCATGAAGTCCGCACCTGTGCAGGCGGCGTCTGCCGGCGGCAGCTCCAAAGAGGGAAAGCCCGTGGTGGGGAAGGTGCTGATGGGAAATCCCATCAAGGCCCGGCCCGGCCCCATGAAGGACCTGAATGTGAAAATGGGTACCGCCACGGTCAGCGGCAAGGTATTTGCCTTTGAGTGCCGGGAGACCCGGCGGCCCGGCATGTGGCGTCTGAGCTTTGACATGACGGACTACACCAACTCCGTCACCGTTCAGAAGAACCTGACCACCAAGGAGGCCCAGGGGCTGGAGAGTGCCATCAAGCCCGGCATGTGGCTGTGCGTCCAGGGTAAGATGGAACCTACCTGGGACGGCAAGGACATCCAGCTGAATCCTTACCACATCAATGTGATTGAGCACAAGGAACGCCAGGACACCGCTCCGGTGAAGCGGGTGGAGCTGCACCTCCATACGAAGATGAGCAACATGGACGCCCTGACGGACACCAAGGAGGTCATTCAGGAGGCCATCCGCTGGGGGCATCCCGCCATTGCCATCACCGACCACGGTGTGGCCCAGTCCTTCCCGGACGCCTGGCACGCCGCGGGGGATAAAATAAAAATACTTTACGGCGTTGAGGGTTATTTCATCAACAATATCGACGACCGGGTGGTGGTCCACGGCACCCAGGACTGCGGTCTGGACGACGAGTTCGTTTGCTTCGACATCGAGACCACCGGTTTGAAGGTGGACCGGGAGGCCATCACGGAGATCGGCGCGGTGGTTCTGAAAAACGGAGAGATCGCGGAGCGGTTCCAGACCTTTGTGAATCCCAACCGCCGCCTGACGCCGGAGATCATCGGTCTGACGGGCATTACCGACGAAATGCTGAAGGACGCGCCGTCTCTGAAAGAGGCTCTGACGGACTTTTTGAAGTTCGTGAACGGCCGTCCTCTGGCAGCCCACAACGCCGAGTTCGACATCGGCTTTATCCGGGCGGGCTGTAAGCAGGTGGGGCTGGAGTTCCATCCAACCTATGTGGACTCTCTGATTCTGGCGCAAAACCTGCTGCCTGACCTGCATAAGTATAAGCTGGACATCGTGGCGGAGCATCTGGACCTGCCTGCCTTTAACCACCACCGGGCCAGCGACGACGCCGCCACGGTGGGCTATATGCTGATCCCGTTCTGGAAGATGCTCCATGAGCGGGGCGTTCATACCCTCCAGGCGGTGAACCCGGAGATGGAGAAGCTGCGGCCTTTGGGCAGCAAGTCCAACCGCTTTCCCAAGCATATTATCCTCATTGCACGGAACAAAACGGGCCTGAAAAACCTGTATCAGATGATTTCCGCCTCCAACCTGAAATATTTCAAGCGGGTACCCACCATCCCCAAGAGCCTTTTGAACGAGCACCGGGAAGGCATCATCGTGGGCGCCGCCTGTGAAGCGGGCGAGCTGTTCCGGGCCATTGTGGACCACAAGGACTGGGACGAGCTGAAGCGCATCGCTTCCTTTTATGACTATCTGGAGATTCAGCCCCTTTGCAACAACCGTTTCATGCTGCGCAACGGCGAGGTGCAGTCGGAGGAGGATTTGCGGGAGTTTAACCGTACGGTCGTCCGGCTGGGCGAGGAACTGGGCAAGCCCGTCTGCGCCACCGGTGACGTCCACTTCCGGGAGCCGGAGGACGAGGTGTACCGCCACATCCTGCTGGCGTCCAAAAAATTCCCGGACGCCAACGAGTCCCTGCCAATTTACTTCAAGACCACCGACGAGATGCTGGAGGAGTTCAGCTATCTGGGGGAGGAGAAGGCCTACGAAGTGGTGGTGGAGAACACCCGGCTGGTGGCCGACCAGGTAGAGACCTTCGAGCTGCTGCCCAGCGAGCTGTTCCCGCCCCGCCTGGAAAACTCCGAGGAGGACCTGAACCGCCTGGTGTGGGAGAAGGTCCACCGCCTCTATGGTGAAAACCCGCCGCAGCTCATTGTGGACCGTCTGAATGTGGAGCTGGGCGGCATTTTGGGCAAGTATGACGTGGTGTACATGTCCGCCCAGAAGCTGGTGCAGCGGAGCCTGGAGAACGGCTATCTGGTGGGTTCCCGTGGCTCCGTGGGCTCGTCCCTGGTGGCCTATATGTCCGGCATCACGGAGGTCAACTCCCTGCCGCCCCACTACCGCTGCCCCAATTGCAAAAACAGCGAGTTTATCATGGACGGAAGCTACGGCTGCGGCGCCGACATGCCGGACAAGGTGTGCCCGGTCTGCGGCACGAAGTACATCAAGGACGGCTTTGACATTCCCTTTGAGACCTTCCTGGGCTACGGCGGCGGCAAGGTGCCGGATATTGACCTGAACTTCTCCGGCGAATACCAGGCCAAGGCTCACCGCCACGCCATTGAGATGTTCGGCGAGACCCAGGTGTTCCGTGCCGGAACCATCGGTACGCTGGCGGAAAAGACCGCCTACGGTTTCGTCAAGAAGTATCTGGAGGAGAACGGCATCACGGCGGGCCGGGCGGAGGAGAACCGCCTGACCCTGGGCTGCGTGGGCGTTCGGCGTACCACGGGTCAGCATCCCGGCGGCCTGGTGGTGGTCCCCGACGACAAGGACATGGAGGATTTCTGTCCTGTCCAGCATCCGGCGGACGATGACGGCTCCGACACCATCACCACCCATTTTGAATACCACTCCATGGAAGCCAATATCCTGAAGCTGGACATGCTGGGACACGATGACCCCACCATGGTCCGTATGATGCAGGACCTGACCGGCGTGGACCCCCACGATATTCCGCTGGATGACCCGGACACCATGTCCATATTTACCTCCAGCAAGGTGCTGGGGTATGAGAATGACGAGATTCTGGGGCCCACCGGCGCCGTGGCCATCCCGGAGTTCAACACCCGTTTCACCCGGCAAATGCTGATCGATACCCAGCCCAAGGACTTCAACACTCTGGTGCGGCTGTCCGGCTTTTCCCACGGCACCGATGTGTGGATGGGCAACGCCCGGGAGCTGATCGTCAGCGGTACGGCAAGCGTTTTGGAGACGGTGGGCTGCCGTGACGACATCATGCTGTACCTGATCTCAAAGGGTCTGGACCCCAAAATGAGCTTCAAGATCATGGAGAAGGTCCGAAAGGGCAAGGTGAAGAAGGGCGGCTTCGACGAGGGCTGGGTGGAGGCCATGCGGGAACATGATGTTCCCGAGTGGTACATAGAGTCTCTGGCGAAGATCGGCTACCTGTTCCCCAAGGCCCACGCCGTAGCCTACGTGATGATGGCTTTCCGCATTGCCTGGTACAAAGTCCATGAGCCGCTGGCGTTCTATGCCACCTTCTTCTCCGTCCGGGCCAAGGCCTTTGACGCGGAATACTGCTGCGCCGGCAAGGACGCGGTGAAGCGGAAGATCCGGGAGATCGAGAACAACAAGGACGCTACCGCTGTGGAACAGAACCTGCTGACCACGCTGGAGGTCTGCTATGAGTTTTATCTCCGCGGCTTCCACTTTGACACCATCGACATTTATAAGTCCGACGCCACCAAGTTTATCGTGACGGAGAACGGCCTGCTGCCGCCCTTTGTCACCGTCCACGGCCTGGGTGAGGCGGCGGCCATTGACACGGTGGAAAAGCGGAAAGGGAAGACCTTTGTCTCCATCGAGGAGTTTGCCATGTGCTGCAACAAGCTGTCCAAGACCCACATTGAGCAGCTCAAGGCGCTGGGCGCTTTCGCGGGCATGGCGGAGACCAGCCAGATCACGCTGTTCTGATGCGCCGCAAGGAAGTTTTCCTTGTGTTTTGAAGTAAGTGTGGTATGATGAGAGTGGTAAAATCGACCGAATGGCCGAGAATTTTCAAATGGAGGAATGACATATGCTGAACGCAAAAGTGAAAGAGCTGCTGAACCAGCAGGTGAACAAGGAGTTCTACTCCGCTTATCTGTATCTGGACTTCTCCAACTACTTTGAGGCCCGTGGACTGGACGGCTTTGCCAACTGGTACAAAATTCAGGCCCAGGAGGAGCGGGACCACGCCCTTCTGTTCTATCAGTACCTGCACAATAACAACGAGACCGTGACCCTGGATGCCATCGCCAAGCCCGATAAGGTGCTGGACAGCGATATGACGGTCCTGAAGGCCGGCCTGGAGCATGAGGAGTATGTGACCTCCCTCATCAACGACATCTATGCCGCCGCTTACGAGGTGAAGGACTTCCGTACCATGCAGTTCCTGGATTGGTTCGTCAAGGAGCAGGGTGAGGAGGAGACCAACGCCAATGATCTGATCTCCAAGATGGAGCTGTTCGGCTCCGATCCCAAGAGCCTGTATATGCTCAACAGCGAGCTGGCCGCTCGGGTGTACAACGCACCTTCTCTGGTACTGTAAGATACATAGCATCAAAAAAGGACACCGCCGATGGCGGTGTCCTTTTTGCGTATCGGATTTATTTCTCCAGCTTGGCGTTGCACTTCGTCAGGAAGCGGTCAGGGGAGATGATGGCCCGGGTATGGGTGCCGGAGCCGATGGGACCTTTTTCGTCCCAGGCGGAAACTTTAAAGTCCACCATCTTGCCGTTTTCAGACACGCCCACGATCTCGGCCTCGACCCAGACCTTCATGCCTACGGGAGTGGGGGCATCGTGGCTGATGTCCAGGTGGGTGCCCACGCTGCCCTTATCGTCGTCCAGGAAATTCTGGAGGGCGGTCTGGGCAGCGTTTTCCATCATGGCGGCCATGAAAGGCGTGCCGAATACCGGCAGCAGGCCGGAGCCGATCTTGGCGGCGGTCAGGTCTTCGGTGACTGTCTGTTCCAGCTGACACTTGGTTCCAATCAAAATCATAGGGAATTCCTCCTTTTTTCTATCAGGAATAGTGTATCTGATTTGATGCTGTTTGGCAAGAGCAAGCCCGGCACCATTCGGCGCCGGGCTTTGCGGCATCAGATACCCAACTCCGTCCAGAGTTCGTTGTACAAAGCTAATGTTTCGGCAGGCAGGTTCTCATACAAGGTGCAGCGGTCCAGCACACCGGCGGGAGCGGCCATGATCTCAAAGGTCTCCTGGTCCAGGGGCTCGCCGTAGGACTCCTCGTAATAGGCGGGATACTGCTCCAGGGCTTTGGCGTTGGGGGAGGCGTACCAGATATAGTCCATGTTGGCGAGACTGGCGTCGGTGCCGGCAATGAAATTGATCCAGGCTTCGGCTTCTTCCTTATGCTGTGCGTTTTTCAGGACACACATGGCGTCCACGAACCAGTTAGAGCCCTCCTCAGGCACAACATATCGCAGATCCTCGTTATTCTCCAGCATAGTCAGGTAGTCACCCGCGTAATACATGGCGATCGCAGCGTTGCCGCCTTCCATTTTGGTGTAGATCTCATCCATGACGAAAGCCTGGTAGATCCCGTTGTTCTTGGCGGTGGACAGCAGATCATAGGCTTCCCGGATCTGGGCTTCGTCGGTGGTGTTGATGTCATAGCCCAGGTCCAGCAGGGCGGCGGCCAGAGCATCACGGGAGTTGCGGATCATCAGGACCTGTCCGGCATACTTCTCGTCAAACATGGCGTCCCAGCTGGTGATCTCCTCATCCACCATAGCGGAGTTATAGATAATACCCAAAGTTCCCCAGGTATAGGGGACGGTATACTTGTTGTCAGGATCATAGCTCAGACCCTTGTACCGATCGTCAATCAGGGCGTAGTTCGGAATATTGTCATAGTTCAGCTCCGCCAGCATATCCTCCGCAATCAGGCGGCCAATCATATAGTCAGAGGGAACGATAACATCATAGTCGCCGGCGCCGGTTTTGAGCAGGGAGTAAAGAACCTCATTGCTTTCGGCGGTCTGATAGTTGACTTTGATGCCGGTTTCTTCTTCAAATTGATAGATCAGATCTTCATCAATGTATTCGCCCCAGCTGCATACGTTGACGACCCGGTCTTTGCTTTCGCTTCCGCTGCTGCTTCCGCCGCAGGCGGTCAGGGTCAGGGCAGTCACCATTATCATGACAAGGGCAAGTGTCTTTTTCAATTGATCATTCCTCCAGTAAAACTTTTTGCTTTTATTTCAAGGCTCTGGGCCATGAAACGATTATTTTATATTCGATTTTGCTCCACGATGCGGCGTCTCTCCTGCCGGACTTCCCGGATATTGATGATGGCAAGCAAAATCAGCACAGTGACAAACAGCAATGTGGAGACAGCGTTGATCTCCGGCGTCACCCGTTTTTTGGTCATACCGTAGATGGTCATTGCCAAAGTGGAGGAGGTGCCGGCGGTGAAGTAGCTGATAACAAAGTCATCAATGCTCATGGTAAAAGCCGTCAGAGCGCCGGACACGATGCCGGGCTTGATCTCCGGCAGGATGACCTTCCAGAAGGCCTGCATCCAGGTGCAGCCGAGATCCATGGCGGCATCCACCAGGTTCTTGTCCATTTGCCGCAGCTTGGGGCTGACAGACAGAATGACATAGGGAATGTTGAAGGTGATGTGGGCGATCAGCAGGGTGCCGAACCCCAGGGTCAGACGGGTAGGCAATACAAAGAACGACTGGATACCGTTGACCCAGGAGGCAAAGCTGCTCCACTGGGAGAAAAAGGCCACAAAAAACAGGCACAGACTGACGCCGGTGACAATATCCGCGTTCATCATGGGAATGTTGTTGACGGTCATCAGCGGCTCCCGTGTGCGCCGCCGCATGGCGTAAAAGCCGATGGCAGCAAAGGTGCCGGCAAAGGTAGAGATGACCGTGGCCAGCAGGGACACTAGTATCGTGGTATACACGCTCTGTATAATGAGCCGGTCATGGAGCAGCTTTTGATACCAGTCCAGGGAAAAGCCCTTCCAAATCGTGTTGCTGCTGCCTGCGTTGAAGGAAAAGATGATCAGCAGGAGGATGGGGGCATACAGGAATACGAAAACCAGAACCATAAACAGGCGGTTTACAAAAGAATTGTTCTTGTTCACAGCATCACCGCCTGTTCCTCGCCCTCACCGAAGCGATTCATAACCACCATGCAGATGACCACAATGACCATCATGACCAGGGAAATGGCGGAACCCAGATAGGGGTTGTATGCGCCGCCCAGGAACTGCTGCTCGATCAGGTCGCCCAGCAGGATCTCCGTGCCGCCGCCCAGCATTTTGCTGATGGCGAAGGTGGACACGGAGGGGACGAACACCATGGTGATGCCGGACAGCACGCCGGGCAGGGAAAGAGGCAGGATGACCCGGCGAAACACATTCATGCTGTTGGCGCCCAGGTCCCGCGCGGCCTCGATCAGGCTGTTGTCCAGCTTTACGATGACGGAATAGATGGGCAGGATCATAAAGGGCAGATAGTTGTACACCATGCCCAGCACGACGGCGCCCTGCGTGTTCATCATGCGGAAAAACTGAAGGTCTGTTCCGAAGATATTGTTGTAGAGCGCGATCAGGCCGATCTTCTGAAACAGCTGATTCAGAAGGCCGTTATTCTCCAGAATGGACATCCAGGAGTAGGTCCGCAGCAGAAAGTTCATCCACATGGGCAGCATAATGAGCACCATGGCGATGCGCTGGAACCGGGGGCCTTCCTTGCTCATCATATAGGACACGGGATAGCCGATAGCCAAGCAGATGACGGTGGCAATGATGGCCAGCTTGAAGGACCGGCCGAACACCACGGCATACGTGCCGATCTTGCCGAAATTAGCCAGGGTGAACCCGCCGTCCGCGGAAGAAAACGCGTAAATGACCACCATGATGATAGGGGCCACCACAAACAGCGCCATCCAGATCACATAGGGGATGGCCAGGTGGGAGAGCTTATTCTTCATCCCCGCTCTCCTCCTCATCCGACGCGAGGCTGGCGTCGTCCAGTTCGTCGTATTCATCGGAGAAGGAGGAATAATCGCCGAACATACCGGAGTACTTACTCTTTTTCATAATGTGGATGGCATCCGGGTCGATCTTGATGCCGATGCGGGAACCGGCGGGGGAGTGGTCCGTGGTCTGGATGAGCCACTTGAAGCCCTTGAAGTCCACGATGATATCATATTGCAGCCCTTTGAAGGTCACGTTGGTGACAGTGCCAACCAGCTGCCCCTGCTCCACGGGGACGATGTCGATGTCCTCGGGGCGGATGACCACGTCCACCGGCTCGTTTTCGGCGAAACCGCCGTCCAGACAGGCGAACTCCCGGCCGTACATTTTCACGCACTTGTCCCGGAGCATGACGCCGTCGATGATGTTGGACTCGCCGATGAAGTCGGCAACAAAGGCGTTTTTCGGCTCGTTGTAGATGTCCTCGGGGGTGCCAATCTGCTGAATGGTGCCCTTGTCCATGACCACGATGGTGTCGGACATGGTGAGGGCTTCCTCCTGGTCGTGGGTCACGTAAATAAAGGTGATGCCCACCTGCTGCTGGATGCGCTTCAGCTCGATCTGCATATCCTTGCGCAGCTTCAGGTCCAGGGCCGCCAGCGGTTCGTCCAGCAGCAGGACCTTGGGGCGGTTCACCAGGGCGCGGGCAATGGCAACCCGCTGCTGCTGGCCGCCGGAGAGGGCGTCTGGCTTGCGGTGCTCAAAGCCTTTCAGACTGATGACCTCCAGCATCTCCATGACCCGCTCCCGAATCTCCTCCTCGGGGATCTTCACCATCCGGCGGCCGGAAGGATCGTTGGGATCGGGACGCTTCTGCATCCGCAGGCCGAAGGCGATGTTTTCAAACACGTTCAGGTGCGGGAACAGGGCGTATTTCTGGAAGACCGTGTTGATCTGCCGCTGATAGGGCGGAACGTCATTAATCCTCACACCGTCAAAGAGGACGTCTCCGCTCGTAGGTGTCGCGAAGCCGCCAATGATCCGCAGCGTGGTGGTCTTGCCGCACCCGCTGGGCCCTAACAGTGTGAGGAATTCTTTGTCTTTGAAATACAGGTTTAAATGATCGAGAACCAGCTCGTCGTCGAAGGCCATGCAGATATTCTGCAGGCGAATCAACTCTTTGGACATGTATCCTCCCCCATTTCAATAGTAATTTTGATAAAATCAATACGCCTCTTTTCTCTGTTGAGGGGGAACCTTTCTCGTCGAAATTCAGCAATTTTGAATATATAGGAAGTGTCCTGAAATGTCAAGGGAATTACCAATTTTTCATTTTGAATTTGTTTTTGACGAAAAATACTTCTCCCGGAAGGGGACCTCGTCAACGGTGAACACCTTGCCCCGCAGGTAGTTCAGCATTCCCGCGTCGGTGGGCAGGTCGAAGTGCAGCTTGTAGGAATAGAGAGCCTGACGGGTCTCGTGGTAGCGCTTGTTGACGGCGCCGTTGCCGTATTTGCCGTCGCCCAGCAGGGGACAGCCGATCTCCGCCATGGAGACACGGATCTGGTGCGTCCGCCCGGTGAGCAGGCGGCACTCCACCAAAGACAGTTCTCCCCGGTTTTCCAGCGTTTTATAAAGGGTAACGGCGGTTTTGCCGCCGGGGACGGGGCGGCGGTAAAACGACACCAGCTTTTTGGCCTCGTCCTTCAGCAAAAAGCCCTCGATCTTTCCCTCCGCGGGCCGGGGATGGCCCACAGTGACGCAGAGGTAGGACTTTTCCAGCTCATGGTCCCGAATTTTCTCATTGATGATGCGCAGCGTCTCGGCGTTTTTGGCGGCGATGACGATGCCGCCGGTGTTCCGGTCGATGCGGTTGCACAGGGCGGGTGTGAAGGCGTTCTCCCACTTGGGGTTCCACTCTTTTTTCTGATACAGGTACGCCTGGATGTGGTTGATGAGGGTGTTGACCTTTTCCGTCTCGTCGGCATGGACCACCATGCCGGGACGCTTGTCCACAAGAAGCAGGTTCTCGTCCTCGTAGACGATGTTCAGCACCGGCTTGAACACCGTCAGAAAGAGATTTTCCTCGTTGGGCTTGTCAAAGAACTCGTCGTTGATATATAATTGTAAAATATCGCCCACCGCGAGACGCTGGTCCCGCTTGGAGCCTTTCCCGTTGACCTTGATGCGCTTGAGCCGGATATATTTTTGCAGCAGGGCAGGGGGCAGCAGGGGCAGGTTCTTGGATACGAACCGATCCAGCCGCTGTCCGGCGTCATTTTTCCCAATCGTAAACTCCCGCATATCTGCCCCTCCCGCAAGTTCATAAATCGTTATCATCATACCTGTTTACCGGCGGGTTGTAAAGGCCGGAATTTTTTCACTGGATTAGGAGAATCTTTTATGGAAAACAATCAGAAGCAGACCGGCAAGGTGAATATCGTCCGGGCGCTGGCGGCCATTTATCTGCTGTTCCTGGCGTTCCGGATGCTGCGGTCGGTCGTCAAAGGCGAGACGGGCATGGTTGCTGTGAGCATCGCCGGCGCATTGGTCTTTGCAGCTGTGGGCGGGTATCTGGCCTACTGCGAGTGGAAGGCGTACCGCTTCGGCCTGGCGCACAAGGACGACCCGGAGACCTGGAACGACGACCCGGATTTGCCGGAGCCCGCCGGGGAAGAGCCGGAAGAAGAAAACTTTGAGCTGGAAGGACCGGAGGATGAGCCATGAATGACGAGCTGCTTGCCGCCGTGCAGACCGGCAGGGAATGGATGGACCGTTTTACCCGGAAAGAGTATACCCGGGCTTTCCGGGAATACACCCAGCGCTTCGGTCCCCTTTATATGGAAGCCGTCCGTGCCGCCGGAGAGAAGGGCCTGGGCGCCCTGGCCGGAAGCTTGCTGGACGGGCTGGAGGAGGGGTGGAAACGCCAGCGGTTCTGGAACCGCGCCGCCGTCCGGACCACGGAGAAGCAGATGATGGTGACCTACCTGTCCCCGATGCTGCTGGGGCTGGAGGAGCCGGGCTGCCAGCGTCTGGCGGAGCTGCTGCGGGACGGCTGGGCCGCCCGCTGGCCCAAGGACGCCTATGGGATCACGGATTACAAAACCATTCGCGGCGGCTTCCGCAATGTGATCCTGGGTGTGGACCTGGGGAGCCTGAACCGGGACCCGGAGGATGACGGGGAAGAGCCGGAATAATTTTATGCGGATTTTGAAAAAACTGTTTGACAATAGCCTTTCCATCCCTTATAATACTAACCGTGTCATTGCGAGGTAGCTTATGCTTTTGAACGTAAAACCCATCCTGAACACCCCCGGAAAGCAGTTGGATTTCCAGTTTGAACTGGACCTTTCCGACATGGAATTTTCCGGCCGGTATCCGGTCAGCCGCCCGGTGGCCGTCCGCGGAGAAGTCCGCAATACGGCGGGTATCCTGGAGCTGACATTGAATGCCCGGACCACGCTGGACGCCGTGTGCGACCGCTGCGGCAAGGCGTTCAAACAGGACAAGGATGTGCCCTTTGCCTGTATGCTGGCGGAGGAACTCCAGAACGAGGACAACGACGAGATCGAGCTTCTGGAGGACGGCATGGTGGATGTGGGCGAGTTGGCCCGCACCGCGTTCATCCTCGACATGGACACGAAAACTCTGTGTTCAGAAGATTGCAAGGGACTCTGCCCCCGGTGCGGCGCCGATCTGAACCTCGGCCCCTGCTCCTGTAAAAAGGAGACCGATCCCCGGCTGGCGGTCCTGGCCAAGCTTTTGGAGAAATAAAGTAAAAATAAGGACGGGCACGGTTCCGGGCCTTTGAAAGATCAAGGAGGTGTCACAATGGCAGTACCTAAGGGAAAAGTATCCAAAGCAAGACGCGACAAGCGCCGCAGCTCCGTTTGGAAGCTGGAGGCTCCCGGTCTCGTTGCTTGCCCCAAATGCGGTGCGCTGCACCTGCCTCACAGAATGTGCCAGGAGTGCGGTTACTACAATGGCCGCGAGGTCAAGGTTGTCAAGTCCGTCGTCGCAAAATAAGGAAGCTTGCTTTAGGAGGGAAGACATTCTTCCCTCCTTACTTTTTGTCTTGCTAACCTGCCTGTGGGCGGGTATAATATACTTGCTTTACTATGAAATCAAGAAAGGATGTGAGAGCCGATGAAACCCATCGTTGCCATCGTGGGCCGCCCCAATGTGGGCAAGTCCATGCTGTTCAATAAGCTGATCGGCAAGCGGCTTTCGATCGTGGAGGATACCCCGGGCGTCACCCGGGACCGCATTTACGGGGAGACCGACTGGAACGGCCGGAAGTTTACCCTCATCGACACCGGAGGCATCGAGCCCCGTACGGATAACCAGATTTTGGAATTCATGCGGGACCAGGCCCAGATCGCCATTGAAAACGCCACCGTTATCGTGTTTCTGACGGATATTAAGACGGGCCTCACCGCCTCCGACCATGAAGTGGCCAACATGCTGCTGCGCAGCGGAAAGCCCATCGTGCTGGCGGTGAACAAGATGGACTCCACCGGCGTGCCGGACCCCGATTTTTACGAGTTTTATAACCTGGGCCTGGGCGACCCCATCGCCGTTTCCGCTGTCCACGGTCACGGCACCGGAGACCTGCTGGACGCCTGCGTCCGGTATTTCCCGCCGGAGGAGGAAGAGGAGGAAGAGGACGATGCCATCAAGGTGGCGGTCATCGGCAAGCCCAACGCGGGTAAATCCTCCCTGGTGAACAAGATCTTGGGGGAGAACCGGGTCATCGTCTCCGACGTGGCGGGCACCACCCGGGACGCTATCGACTCCCGCTTTGAAAACGACAAGGGCAAGTTCGTCTTCATCGACACCGCCGGTATCCGCAAGAAGTCCAAGGTGGAGGAGGACATCGAGAAGTACAGCGTCCTTCGCGCTACCATGGCCATTGAGCGCAGCGATGTGTGCCTCATCATGATCGACGCCACCGAGGGCGTCACGGAGCAGGACACCAAGGTGGCTGGCCTGGCCCATGAGGCGGGCAAGGCCAGCATTATCGTCATCAACAAGTGGGACCTTGTGGAAAAAGACGACAAGACCATGGACAAAATGCGGGAAAAAGTCCGGCAGGACCTGGCCTTTATGACCTATGCCCCCATTATGTTCATCTCTGCCAAGACCGGCCAGCGGGTGGACAAGCTGTTTGACATGATCGACTACGTGTCGAACCAGGCCAGCGTCCGCATCACCACGGGGATGCTGAACAACGTCCTGGAGGATGCCCAGACCCGGGTGCAGCCTCCCACGGACAAGGGCCGCCGGCTGAAAATTTATTATATGACCCAGGTGGGCATCCGTCCGCCCCATTTCGTCATCTTCTGCAACGATTCCCGGCTGTTCCACTTCTCCTACCGGCGGTATCTGGAGAACTGCATCCGCAACACCTTTGGTCTGGAGGGCACCCCTGTGATCATGTCCATCCGGCAGAAGGGCGATAAGGAGGAGTGAGTCATGGGCGAAAATTGGTGGCTGACCATTTTCATTTACTATGGCGGCCTCGCGATTGTTTCTTATTTCCTTGGCTGCTTTAACGGCGCTGTCATCGTATCCAAATATATCCTGCGGGATGATGTGCGCACCCATGGCAGCGGCAACGCGGGACTGACCAACTTTTACCGGACCTTCGGAGGCCCTCTGACCGCTGTGGTGATCTTGTGCGACGTGCTGAAGGCGGTGATTGCCGTCCTGATCGGCGCATGGATTTTTGGAATGATGGGAAATGCGCTGTTAGGCAAATACTGGGCTGCTCTGTTCTGCCTGCTGGGTCATATGTTCCCCTGCATGTTCCACTTCAAGGGCGGCAAGGGCATCCTCTCCGGCGGCACCATCGCGCTGATGATCGACTGGCGCATTGCCCTGGTGGTCTGGGGCGGGTTCCTGATTTTGACCGTCCTGACCCGGTACGTATCCCTGGGCTCCCTGTGGGCCGGGGCCAGCTTCCCGTTTATCTCCTGGTACTGCTACACTGATCCTCTTATCGTCGTTTTGGCTTTCGCCTGCGGCGGACTGGTGGTCTGGCAGCACCGGGCCAATATCAAGCGGCTCCTGAACGGTACGGAAAATAAGTTCAGCCTGCATCATAAAAAATAGGAGGAACGGCCATGAAAGCAGTGGTGTTAGGCAGCGGCGGCTGGGGCACGGCCCTGAGCCAGGTCCTCTGCGACAACGGTCACGACACATATCTCTGGTCCCACAGCCCGGAGAAGGCCGCTCAAATGGCCCGGACACGGGAAAATCCTCTGCTGAAGGGGGTCCGCCTGCCGGATGGCCTCCAGATCACCAGCGACCTTTCCTGCCTGGAGGGGGCGGATATGGTGGTGTCCGCGCCGCCGTCCTTTGCCGTCCGGGAGACGGGCAAAAAAATGGCGCCCTATCTGCGGCCGGACAGCATTTTGGTCACGGTCTCCAAGGGCATCGAGCGGGATACGAACCTGCGCATGAGCCAGGTTCTGCAGGAAGTGACCGGGAATATCTGTAAAGTAGTTGCGCTTTCCGGCCCCTCCCACGCAGAGGAAGTGGGGATTCGGATGCCCACCGGCTGCGTGTCTGCCTGCCCGGATCGGACGGCAGCCCGTTTTGTCCAGGACACCTTTATGAACGACTACTTCCGCATCTATACCAGCTACGACATCGTGGGCGTGGAGCTGGCGGCGGCGCTGAAAAACGTGGTGGCCCTGAGCTGCGGCATCTGCACCGGCCTGGGATTCCAGGACAACACCAAGGCCCTGCTGATGACGCGCGCTATGGCGGAGCTGACCCGTTTGGGCGAGCAGCTGGGCGGCACCCGCCGCACATTCGGCGGCCTGGCGGGGATGGGCGACCTGATCGTCACCTGCACCTCCATGCACTCCCGGAACAACCGGGCGGGCATCCTCATCGGCCAGGGCAGGACCGTCCAGCAGGCCATGGAGGAGGTCGGCGCGGTGGTGGAGGGCTACTACGCCGCCGAGAGCATCCACCAGCTGGCGGAGCGGGAGGGCGTGGACATGCCCATCTGCCGCTGCGCTTACGAGGTGCTGTACCAGGGCAAAAATGTCCGGGAAGTGGTGACGGAGCTGATGACCCGCGCCAAGAAGGACGAATTGCTGGAAACCACCTGGATGTAAGGGAAAAGGGGGGTTCCGGATATGCGAGTTTCAGAATATGATGCTTTTGGCCCATGGGTCTATGAGATCGATGGGGACCATCCGCTGCCGCCGCTGTTCGTGCCCTATGTGGACAGCAGCCGGGCGTATCGGATGCTGTTCAAGATCCCCCGGAATATTGAGCGGCGGAAGGCCACCCCGGACATGGACCTCTATGACCAGGTGGTGGGAGCGGATGATGAAGCCGTTTACGTCTGGACCCGGCGGGAAAAAACGGTGGAGAGCACGGTTGTTCCCCTGAGGGAAGTCACCGGCGTCCGGCTGTACCAGAGGCTGCTTCTCGGTATCTGCACGATTTATGGGCAGGATGGCGGCACGGAGATCCGCTACAACACCGTGTCCGCTTCGGTCATGCGGAAGTTCGCGGAGCTGCTCCGCGGAGAGTACCCGGCGGAAAACGCGGCTCCGGCCGGCCTCCGGGGCGACCCGGACCTGCGGGAGGAGCAGGTGGATATCTGGCTTTATAACCAGATGCGGGATCTGCGGGAACAGGGAACGGCCTTTGCGCTGGACGCCTACCAGCCCTGCTGGAGCGCGGTTCGGACGGGGAAACGGTTTCCCTGGACAAAGCCGGAGGAATTTGCCGGGACGCTGTATCTCCACAATGACCGGGAAATGCTGCTGCTGCGCAGCGGCAAGCCGGAGCGGAAAGGAGAGCAGAAGTACAGCGCCGAGTTTACCTCCATCCCGTGGACATCGTTACAGGGTGTTTCTCTTACGCAGAATCCCCAGTATACGGACTGCCTGATGGCGGAGTTTTCTCTGCCCGGTACGGTCCTGCGGACAGAGGTGCCGTCTTCCAATCGCGGCGCGGTCCATTTCCTGGAAGAGCTGGCGGAGCGCCGGCCCGCCGTACATCCTTAAAATAAAAAACCCGTGGAAGCGGCGTTTCCACGGGTTTTTGAAAAAAAGAAATCCCGGACAAATGTCCGGGATTTTTGTTTGTCCAACGTTAGATCGCTCTGGTGACCTTACCGGAACGCATACACCGGGTACAAACATACACATGGCGGGGGGAACCGTTGACGATCGCCTTCACACGCTTCACATTGGGCTTCCAGGGACGATTGGAACGCCGATGAGAGTGAGAAACCTGAATACCGAAGGTCACGCCCTTGTCGCAGAACTCGCACTTTGCCATCCGTTGCACCTCCTTGCTGTTGCGTACTTCCATGCCAACTTTCATAGGCACGTTTGATATAATAACAGAATCATTCCCAAAATGCAAGAAGAATTTTCAAAAAATATGAAGAAATTTTGCGGGTATTTTGCTGCGGCCGAAAATGGGGAAGGTGTTGCGGAATCAGGGAAATTCATATATAATAAAAGCAATTTTAAACGACTGATTTTCTGCCACCCCAGCCGGGTGTTCGCAGGAGTGTGGAAACGGGTGCGGTGGACTCCGCGCCGGAAAGACGAGGGAAACTTTTATGAGTGAAAACGGATTGAAGATCACAGAATTTGTCAAGACCTTTGACCTGGAAGTGCTGAACCAGGGGAGCGGCTATGATTCCGCCCGGCTGACCATCACGGATGTCAACCGGCCGGGGCTTCAGTTCCACGATTTCTACGATTATTTCGATCCCCGGCGTTTGCAGGTCATCGGCAAGGCCGAGGTCACCTACCTGGGAAGTCTGACGGCAGAACAGCGCCGCAAATGCTTTGACGACCTGTTTCAGTATGACATTCCCGCGCTGGTGATCTCCCGGGGACTGGACTGCTTCCCGGAGTGCCTGGAGAGCGCCCGGGAGCATGAGCGGACGCTGCTGCGTACCCAGGAGACCACTGTGGATTTCACCAGCCATACGATCGAGTATTTGAACCGCGTATTGGCCCCCTGCGTTACCCGGCACGGCGTCCTGCTGGATATTTACGGCGAGGGCGTCATGATCACCGGCGACTCCGGCGTCGGCAAGAGCGAGGCGGCTATCGAGCTGATCATGCGGGGCCACCGTCTGGTGGCGGACGACGCGGTGGAGCTGCGGCGTATTTCCAACCAGCTGATCGGCACCGCCCCGGAGGTCATCCGGCACTACATTGAACTGCGGGGCATCGGCGTTATCGACGTGCGGCAGCTGTTTGGGATGCGGGCGATCAAAGTGGAGTCCCAGTTGGATCTGGTGGTCCACTTTGAGCAGTGGGACCAGACGAAGTTCTATGACCGCCTTGGCATTGAGGACCACTTTACGGATATTCTGGATGTTCAGGTGCCTATCGTCACCATTCCGGTGCGGCCGGGCCGGAACCTGGCCAGCATTGTTGAGGTGGCGGCGATGAACAACCGGCACCGGAAATTCGGCTATAACGCCGCCCGGGACCTGGCCCAGCGGGTGGATCTGCGGGCGGATCTTGGCAGCGGAAAGATTTGATGACTTTGGAGGAGAGAAAACGTGTATATTGGGATCGATGTGGGCGGCACAAATTTAAAGGCCGGCCTTGTGGATCAGAGCGGGACGATTCTGGCAGTAGAACGCACGCCCCTGGACTTCCGGGGGCCGGAGAGCTTTGCAGACACACTGGCGTCGCTGGCAAAAGCGGTCATGGCCTCCGGCGGCGCGGCGGCACAGGATGTGGAATATGTGGGCATTGGCATTCCCGGCGCCGTGGCCGGCGGAGATATTTTATATACCGCCAACATCCCCATGAAGAATGTACCGCTGGAGAAGCTGTTCCGGCAGCATCTGAACCTGCCTGTGCTGTTGGGCAACGATGCGGACTGCGCCGCCGTGGGCGAGTGGAGCTGCGGCGTGGGCCGGGGCACCAAGCATTTTATTGTTATCACCCTGGGCACCGGCGTGGGCGGCGGCATGATCCTGAACGGCAAGCTGTACAGCGGATGCGGCGCCGGAGGCGAGGTGGGCCACATCGTCGTGCAGAAGGACGGTGTCCCCTGCAACTGCGGACGCCGGGGCTGCTGGGAGGCCTACGCCTCCGCCACCGGCCTGATCCGGGAAACAACAGAGGCGATGAAGGCCCATCCTGAGAGCCTTCTCCACCAGGTGGCCGCCCAAAACGGCGCCGTGGACGGGCGGACGTCCTTTCAGGCGGCGGAGCAGGGTGACGAGACCGCCCTGGCGGTGTGCCGCAGCTATGCTGAATATCTGGCTTCCGGTTTGACAGACCTGGTGAACATCCTGCACCCCGAGGCCGTGGCACTGGGCGGCGGCGTGGCCGCCGCGCCGGAGTATTTGCTGCTGGACCCTGTGCGGGAGATCGTGGCCAGGGAATGCTATGCCCGACATGTGGGCCAGGTGCCCCATATCGTGCGGGCCGAGCTGGGCAATGACGCCGGCATCATCGGCGCGGCCATGTTGGGCCGGGCAATCTGATTTTTCTGGGAGGTCTTTCCATGTCTTGGGAGACAGAACTTGACCAATGGACGGCGGAGTATCTGCCGGACCTGAAGATCACCAATGACGAGCCCATGAGCCGCCATACCTCTTTCCGGGTGGGCGGTCCGGCGAAGCGGATGGCGTTTCCTGCCAGCGGTGAGCAGCTGGTACTGCTGCTGGACCGTGCCCGGGAATGCGGCGCGCGGCCGCTGGTCATCGGCAACGGCACGAACCTGCTGGCCCCGGACGAGGGCCTGGACCGCCTGGTGATCGATACCTCCGCCGGGCTGAACCGGCTGGAGCCGGGCACAGAGCCGGACACCCTGACGGCGGAAGCGGGGGTATCCCTGGCGCGCCTCGCGGACTTTGCCTGCAAACAGGGTTTGACGGGACTGGAATTTGCCCACGGCATCCCCGGCACGGTGGGCGGCGCGGTGTGCATGAACGCCGGCGCTTACGATGGGGAGATGAAGCAGGTCATCGAGCGTGTGACCGTCCTGTTCCCGGAGGAGGGCATTAAGACCCTCTCCTGCGGGGAGATGGACTTTTCTTACCGCCACAGCCTGCTGTCCGACCATCCTGACGCGGTGGTGCTGCGGGCGACGTTCCGTCTGGTCCCCGGTGACCGGGAGACCATTCGGGCCAGGATGCGGGAGCTGATGGCCCGCCGCAAGGCCAGCCAGCCGCTGGAATATCCCAGCGCGGGCAGTACCTTCAAACGGCCCGCAGGCTATTTTGCCGGGACGCTTATCGAGAGTAGCGGACTGAAGGGCCTGACCGTGGGCGGCGCCCAGGTCAGCGAGAAGCACGCGGGCTTCGTCATCAACACCGGCACCGCCACAGCAGCGGATGTTCTGGCGGTCATCCGGCAGGTGCAGGACCGTGTATACGCGGAAAAGGGCGTCCGGCTGGAGCCGGAGGTCCGTATCATCCATTGAGAGAGGCGTTAAACATGGATATTCTTATCATCTCCGGACTGTCCGGCGCGGGAAAGAGCAAGGCGGCGTCCTATCTGGAGGACATGGGCTTTTATATCGTGGACAACATGCCTGCCGCCATGATTTTGAAATTCGCCGAATTCTGCGCCGGGGGCAATGGCCGGTATGACCGGGTGGCCCTGGTGTACGATGTGCGGACGGCCAATTCCTTCACGGAGCTGTTCGATGTGCTGGATAAGCTGCGGGCCATGGAGGGCGCCTGCCGGATGCTGTTCCTGGAGGCGGCGCCGGAGGTCATCATCAAGCGGTACAAGGAGACCCGCCGCCGTCATCCCCTGGCGGACCAGACGGACTCTCTGGCGGAGGCTGTCCACCGGGAGCGGGAGCTGATGCAGCCGGTGCGGGAGCGGGCGGATTACGTGATCGACACCTCCCACACCTCTACTGCCCAGCTCCGGGGCGAACTGCTGCGATTGTTCGGAGAGGCGGGGGAGAAGGGCGGCATGACCGTCAGCGTCACCTCCTTCGGCTACAAATACGGCCTGCCCCTGGAGGCGGACCTGGTTTTTGATGTGCGCTTTATGCCCAATCCCTTTTACATGGAGGAACTGCGCCCCCAGACGGGCTTGGATCAGGCGGTCAGCGACTATGTGTTTTCCTTCCAGCAGACCCAGGGGTGCATGAAACGTCTGGAGGACCTGCTGTCCTTCACCCTGCCGCTGTATGCGGAGGAGGGGAAAACCTCGCTTGTTATCGCGGTGGGCTGCACCGGCGGCCACCACCGCTCCGTGGCGGTCACACACGCTTTGGCGGAATTTATCAGGGGCCTTGGCTATCAGGTGACGGAGAACCACCGGGACATGAGCCGCGGCAGCTGACGGGAAAGGAGCCACATGGAAAGACTGCGCGGTCTGTCCCCCAAGGCGAGAGGGCCCAGGATCGCCGTCATCGGCGGCGGACATGGGCTGTCCAATATGCTGCGGGGCTTAAAACGCTATACGGAAAATATCTCCGCCATCGTCACGGTGGCGGATGACGGCGGCGGCAGCGGGATGCTGCGCCAGGACTTGGGGATGCCTCCTCCGGGGGACATCCGCAACTGCCTGGAGGCCCTGGCCAACACGGAGCCGCTGATGAGCGAGCTGATGCACTACCGCTTTACCGAAGGGTCCCTGGCGGGACAGAGCTTCGGAAACCTGTTTTTGGCTGCTCTTAACGGGATCTCTCCATCCTTTGACACGGCGGTGCGCCGGATGAGCGAAGTCCTGGCGATCACGGGCCGGGTATTGCCTGTGACCACCGCCGACGTGCAGCTGGAAGCGGAGTTTGAAAACGGTGCGTCGGTGGTTGGGGAATCCAAAATCTTTTACTGCAAAAAGAAAGAGGACTGCCGGATCACCAAGGTGCACCTGATTCCGGAGCATCCCAAGGCGCTGCCGGAGGCCATGGACGCCATCCGGGAGGCGGACCTGCTGATCCTGGGGCCAGGGAGCCTTTATACCAGCATCATCCCCAATCTGCTTGTGGACGGCATCGTGGAGGCAATCCAGTCGTCCCAGGCGCTGAAGGTCTATGTCGCCAATGTGATGACCCAGGAGGGGGAGACGGAGGGCTATACCGCCTCCGACCACATCGCGGCGATTTTCCAGCACTCAGCGCCGGGACTGTTTGACCTGTGCCTGACCAATTCCTCGCCGATCCCCCGGGATGTGGCGGCCCGGTATGCCCAGGAGGGGGCGGAGCCATTGCGGTATGACGCGGGGCGCTGCGCCGCGCTGGGCGTGGAGCTGGTGAGCCGGCCCATCGCCACAGTGGAGAACGGCTACGTCCGCCACCATTCGGAAAATCTGGCCCGGGAGCTGATCCTGCTTCACGCGGAGCGGAGCGTTCGCATCGCCGGAGAGGACTTCCGGAAGGACAGCTACCGTCTTGAGCGAAAACAGTGACGAAAGGGAACTTATGTCATTTTCATTCGATACAAAAAATGAATTATGCCGCCTGCCGGTTCAGAAGCTGTGCTGCGCCCGGGCGGAGGCCTACGGTATCCTGCTCTACTGCAACACGTTCAGCTCCACGGAGGTCCGTATCATCACGGAGAATCCCAACTTTGCCGCACGCCTTCCGAAGCTGTTCCACCGGGCGTTCAATCTTCACTTTGACCGCCAGCCGGAACCTGGGGCAGAGGGCAAGATGGTGTTCCAGATCACGGACCGAAAGAAATTGGATCATATCACAAACCTGCTGGGCTATGATCCCCGGCAGAATCTGGTGCTGCACGTCAACTTCGCCATGCTGGAGGAGGAGTGCTGCCGCGCTTCCTTCCTGCGGGGCATCTTCTTTGCCGGGGGGAGCATTACCGATCCTCTGAAGCGCTATCATTTGGAGCTGACGACATCCCATGCACAGGCCAGCCGGGAGCTGGATGTGCTGCTGCGGGAGTGCGGCTATCCACCGAAAAGCGTGTCCCGAAACGGCAGCTTTGTGACCTATTTCAAGCAGAGCGACCAGATCGAGGACTTTCTCACGATGATCGGCGCTCCGGTGGCGGCCATGAACGTGATGAGCGCCAAACTGGAAAAGGACCTGCGGAACAGCGTGAACCGGCGGCTGAACTGCGACAGCGCAAATCTGGACAAGGCGGTCCTGGCCTCCCAGGAACAGCTGGAGGCCATCCGCGCCCTTCAGACGGCCGGCCTTTTGGAGCAGCTGCCGGACAAGCTGCAGTTGACGGCGGCGCTTCGCCTGGAAAATCCGGAGCTGACCCTCAGTGAACTGGCGGAAGAATTTGACCCGCCGGTGAGCAAATCCTGTTTGAACCACCGGCTGCGAAAAATTTTGGAGCTGGCAAAAGGACTGTAAAGCTGATAAACTTGCTGCCGTGCGTTTGCCTTTCCCTGACGCTGATCTGTACATACGGCAAGGCGGACGCATCTGACTGTTTATTTGCGGAAAGCGATTTCTGAAAGAATGTTTTAAAGGAGAGAATCAGGCATGCATACAAACCGGTGTGAATTGGCAGACAACTATCATAAGCAGGGCTATAACTGCTGTCAGAGTGTGCTGGCGGCGTTTTCTGATTTAACGGGCCTGTCCGAGCAGGCCAGCTTTGACCTGGGCGGCGGTTTCGGCAGCGGCGCGGGTACGGGAGAGCTGTGCGGCGCGCTTTCCGGCGCTATCATGGCGCTGGGCCTTCTGACGCCTGTTGACATGACGGATCCTGTGGGCAGCAAAAAGCGGACGGTGGCCCAGGCAAAAGAGCTGCAAAAGCGGTTTTCCGAGAAATTCGGCGCGCTCCGCTGCCAGGATCTGCTGAAAAACAAATTTACCCCGGATGACACCACGCCTGCCGCCAAGACGCTGGGTCTGACGGGCCACTGCGCCATTATGGTCGTCACCGCTGTGGAGATCGTTGAGGCAATGCTGGCAGAGCGTGGCTGAAGATGCGGAAAAGAAAGCGGGCAGAACGGTGAATTGCTTTCACGCGGCGCGGACCGGTGATCGCTTGATCCTGGCCGGATCGTTCGGCGTGCGGCTTTTCGGACTGCTGAGAGAAGAATAAAAGAACAGGAGCGTACCATGTCCTTCGTCCATTTACATGTTCATACGGAATACAGCCTGCTGGACGGCGCCTGCCGCATCCGGGACCTGCCCAAGGTGGTGAAGGAGCTGGGACAGACCGCCTGCGCCATCACTGACCACGGCGTGATGTACGGCGTCATTGACTTTTACCGCGCCTGCAAGACCGAGGGCGTCAAGCCCATCATCGGCTGTGAGGTGTATATGACGCCCAAAGGCCGCTCCCGGTTTGAGAAGATCCACGAGTTCGATGCGGAGAGCCGTCATCTGGTGCTGCTGTGCGAGAATGAGGAGGGCTACCGCAACCTCTCCTACATGGTCTCCATGGCCTGGACGGAGGGCTTTTATATCAAGCCCCGTATCGATCTGGCCCTTTTGCGGGAGCACAGCAAGGGCCTGATCGCCCTGTCCGCGTGTCTCGCGGGTGAGATCCCCCGGATGCTGCGGAACGGCGAGTATGAGAACGCCAAGAATTACGCCCTGCAAATGCAGGAGATTTTCGGCCCGGAGCATTTCTACCTGGAACTTCAGGATCATGGTATCCGGGACCAGGCAGTCGTCAACCAGAGTGTTTTGCGCATCCACCGGGAGACCGGCATCCCCATGGTATGCACCAATGACGCGCACTATCTGCGCAAAGAGGACGCCGAGGCCCATGATGTGCTGCTGTGCATCCAGACCGGAAAGACCCTGGATGACGAGAACCGGATGCGCTATGAGCCACAGAACTTTTACCTCCGCAGCGAGGCGGAGATGGCGGAGCTGTTTGAGGATTATGAAGGCGCCATGGAAAACACCGCCAAAATCGCGGAGATGTGCAATCTGGAATTTACCTTCGGCAAGTACCATCTGCCGGAATTCCAGCTTCCTCCGGGCTATGACAGCTTTTCCTATCTGAAAAAGCTCTGCGACGAGGGCTACAAGGAGCGGTACGGAGAGAACGACCAGTACCGGGGCCAGCTCCAATACGAGCAGGATATGATCGAGAAGATGGGCTTTACGGACTATTTTCTGATCGTTTCCGACTTCGTTCGCTATGCCAAGAGCGTCGGTATTCCCGTGGGCCCGGGCCGCGGCAGCGCGGCGGGCTCCATGGTCAGTTATTGCCTGCATATCACGGACATTGACCCCATGCAATACAGCCTGTACTTCGAGCGCTTTTTGAATCCGGAGCGGGTCAGTATGCCGGATATTGACATGGATTTCGGCGACACCCGCCGGGGCGAGGTGGTGGATTACGTCCGCCGCAAGTACGGCGATGACCATGTGGCCCAGATCGTCACCTTCGGCACCATGGCCGCCCGGGGTGTCATCCGGGACGTGGGTCGGGTCATGAACATTCCCTACGCCGAGGTGGACCAGATCGCCAAGCAGGTGCCCAATACCCTGCATATCACCCTGGACGACGCCCTGCGGCTGAGCAAGCCCCTGTCTGACCTCTACGATACCGACGAGCGGGTGAGAAAGCTCATCGACACCGCCAAAGCCCTGGAGGGAATGCCCCGCCACGCATCCACCCACGCCGCCGGCGTGGTCATTACGAAACGGCCGGTGTACGAGTATGTGCCCCTGGCGAAAAACGACGAGGCGGTGGTGTGTCAGTACGTCATGACGACACTGGAGGAGCTGGGCCTGCTGAAAATGGACTTTCTGGGCCTGCGGAACCTGACGGTGCTGGACGACGCGGTGAAAATGGTGCAGGAGCACCAGCCAGACTTCCGGCTGGAGGACATCCCCGAGGACGACAAGGAGACCTTTGAGATGATCTCCCGGGGCCAGACCAGCGGCGTGTTCCAGATGGAATCCACCGGCATGACCGGGGTCTGCGTGGGATTGAAGCCCCAGAACATTGAGGACATCACCGCAATCATCGCCCTGTACCGTCCCGGGCCTATGGACTCCATTCCCCGGTTTATCGCCTGCAAGCAGAATCCCAAGCTCATCACCTACAAGCACCCGTCTCTGGAGCCGATTTTGTCCATCACCTATGGATGCATCGTGTACCAGGAGCAGGTCATCCAAATCTTTCAGCAGCTGGGCGGCTACTCCCTGGGCCAGGCGGACATGGTGCGCCGGGCCATTTCCAAGAAAAAGGCCGCCCAGATCCAAAAGGAGAAGGACGCCTTCATCCACGGCGACCCGGAGCGGGGTATTTCGGGCTGTGTTGCAAACGGCATCCCGGAGGCGACTGCCGAGGCCATTTACCAGGAAATTTACGATTTTGCCAACTACGCTTTCAACAAGGCCCACGCCGTCTCCTACGCGGTGGTGGCCTACCAGACGGCGTACTTCAAATGTCACTTTACAAAGGAGTATATGGCGGCACTGTTGACCTCTGTGCTGGACAACTCCGACAAGGTGGCGGGCTATATCAACGAGTGCAAGGATTGCGGCATCGCCCTGCTGCCGCCGGACATCAACCGTTCCTCCGACCGCTTTACCGTGGAGGAGGGCGGTATCCGCTTCGGCTTGGTGGCAATCAAAAACATTGGCCGGGGCTTCATTCAGGCTGTCATGCGGGAGCGGGAGAACGGGCCTTTCACATCCCTCCACGACTTCTGCGCACGGATGATGGGCAGCGACATGAACAAGCGGGCGGTGGAGAACCTCATTCGGGCGGGGGCCTTTGACTCCACCGGAGCCCGCCGCTCCCAGCTTGTCAAGGTCTACGAGACGGTGATGGACTCCATCGCCGCCCAGCAGCGGCAGAACCTAGAAGGGCAGATGGACTTTTTCTCCATGGCCGCCGGCAATTCCACCGCAAACACTGTGAAGGAGATCCCCTTGCCGGACATTCCGGAGTATACCGCCCAGGAACTGATGACCATGGAGAAGGAGACCACAGGCCTCTACCTTTCCGGCCACCCCATGGACCAGTACCGGGACATTGTGCGGAAGCTGAACGCGCCGTCCATCGGCTCGATTCTGGAGGATTTTGCCCAGGAGGGCGGCCCGGTGCGCTTTGCGGACAACCAGCGCATCACCATCGCCGGCGTGGTGACCTCCAGCAAGACCAAGACCACCAAAAACAACAGCCTGATGGCCTATGTGACGGTAGAGGACGATACCGCCGCCATGGAGCTGCTGTGTTTTTCCCGGGTGCTGGATACCTGCGGCGCCTATTTGAAGGAAAATCAGGCCGTCGTGGTGAAGGGGCGGCTGTCCGTCCGGGATGAAAAGGCACCCCAGATCATGTGCGATTCCGCCTATCCGCTGTCCACGGTGGAGGGCGGCCTGCCGCCCAAGCCCCAGCCGCAGCCCAAAGGGGAGAAGCGGGTGCAGGGGAGCACACTGTATTTGAAATTCCCCAGCATCGACGACCCGGCGGTACGGCATATGAAGCTGGTGTTCAACATGTTCCCCGGTACGACCCAGGTCAAAATGGTGATGGCGGATACCCGGAAGGTCTACGCAACCCAGGTGCTGCTCCACAAAGCCTTGGTCGAGGAGGCACGGGAGACGCTGGGGGCGGAAAATGTAGTCGTAAAATGAGAGACATAAAGAAAACAGCCGCTTCGACGGCTGTTTTCTTATCTTTACTGTTCACTGTCTTCCATCAGCAGTTTCATGATCTGGCTGTAAATGCGCTCCGGCTCCTTCTGAAAGCGGTCCGCCAGGAGCTTTGCGATGTCCTGCCGCACTGCCATGAGCCTCAGATCCATGACGTTGCCCATGTCGTCGTCCAGGCTCATCCGCACGGTAAAGGTGCCGTTGGAGCGCTGGTCCACCGAGGTTTTCACCTGATTTTTCCGCCGGAGCTTCCGGTTCCAGGCGGCCAGGTTTTTGTCGCACCGAAGCCGCACAGAGTAGGGAATGGAGGATTCGCAGATCTGGCTGTTCCGCAGGCCTTTGTCGGTAATGGCATACAGCCCCGTGTCAGACAGCGTCAGATGCCCGGTATCCACCAGATCCCGCAGGCATTCGGAAAAATCAAAATAGCCCACGCCGTCGTCGCACATGGTCAAATCCAGCATCGTGTCAAAGGGGATAGGCTCAATGACACGGGCGGCGATATAGAGAATGAGAAATTTGATCTCCAGTTTGTCGTGGATAAAGCCGCGGCCTTCCATAAAAGACACCTCCAGATGTAGATTTTCCTTTGAACATAGTATACCGCATCTGGTGGCGGTTTGTACAGAGTGAAATCGAAAAAGGGCGGAGACTCGCTTGACGGAGCCTGACGGTGCTGGTATCATATGGTTATTATGAGGAGAGGCGGCGTCTGTATGAAAAAGCGGGTCCTGGCGATGTTCCTGGCAACGATGATGCTTCTGTCCCTGGTTGGCTGCGGAAAGCAGGAAGAACCGGCGGTCCCGGCGGCAGAGCCGGAACCCATTGAGGAGCCCGAGCCTGTCATAGAACCGGAGCCGGAGCCGGAAGAACCGTCCGGTCCAGCGGGAACAAATCCTTTGACGGGCCTTCCGATGGAGCCGGAGCAGGAGAACGACCGCCCGGTGGCCGTCATGTTCAATAACCTGAAAGCGGCTCAGCCCCAGCTTGGCATCAGCCAGGCGGACATCATCTATGAGGTCCCCGCCGAGGGCGGCATTACCCGGATGCTGGGGGTGTTCCAGAGCCTGGAGGGTGTGGGGACCTTAGGCAGTATCCGTTCGTCCCGGCCCTATTATCTGGAGCTGGCGCTGGGCCACGACGCCCTGTACGTCCACGCCGGCGGCAGCCCGGAGGCCTACAAGGATATTCCCGCCTGGGGCGTGGACAATATGGACGGCGTCAACGGCGGCAGCGATGCCAAAATCTTCTGGCGGGACGCGGAACGCAAGAAGACCATGGACTATGAGCACACCCTGGTGACCTCCGGCGAGAAGATCCAGGAGTATGTGGACGGCCATTTCCGCACGGAGCACGAGGACGGCTATACATACACCCAGGCCTTTGCGGAGGATGGAACCCCAGTAAACGGCACGGCCGCGGAGCACATCAAGCTGGTCTATTCGGCTTACAAGACCGGCCTGTTCGACTACGACGCCGCCTCCGGCAAGTACTTGGTGAGCCAGTACGGCGGGCCGTATACAGACGGCAGCACCGGCGAACAGGTGAGTGCGACCAACGTGCTGCTTTTGGAGACGGCCATCTCCATAATCCCCGGCGACAAAGCGGGACGGCTGACGGTCAAGCTGACCGGAGAGGGAAAGGGCACCTACTTCTGCGGAGGAAAGTCCGTGCCGATCCAATGGAGCAAGGCGGACCGCAGCAGCCAGTTTGTCTACCGCCTGGAGGACGGCACGCCCCTGACTCTGGGCCAGGGCAACAGTTATGTTTGTATTATCAGTCCTAAGACCAGCACGGTGACGATCACCTGATTTTTGAAAAGGACGCCCCGATCAGGGGCGTCCTTTTTTCACCCATTTCCCGGGCGCGCATACACTGGATTGAAAGCAAACTGCTTTCATCCAGTTACTTATTAGGAGGTATTGCAATGCCCGAGAAAGTCATGCCCGGTCCCATTGAGGACCCTAACGGCATCCGAGAGGCGGTTTGCATCCATACCAGGAAGATCTATGATTCCTGCCGTGATAAAGACTGCATCGAGGACCTGCGCTTCTATCCGAAGATGCAGTATGTGGACGTCATCAACCGCGCGCTGTCCGTGAAGGGCGGCAGCGCCAGACTGCTGTATGTGTACGTGGATGTGGAGCCCGTCAGCTTCAACCGGGGCTTCTACACCGTGGATATGCGCTTCTTCTACGCGGTGACCCTGCAGGCGTACCTGAGCTGCCCCGCGCCCGTCACCGTGGAGGGGCTGTGTGTGTTCGACAAGCGGGTCATCCTGTTCGGCAGCGAGGGGAACGCCAAAATTTTCTCCTCCGAGCTGCGGGTCGGGGAGCCTGACATGCAGATGATGCGCCGGGCCAACGCGCCCGTCGCCGTCGTGGAGGCCGTGGACCCTATCGTCCTGGACGCCCGTATCATGGACTGCTGCGGTAAGCGGGACTGCGACTGCGACCTGTGCGAAGTGCCGTCCTTTGTCAACAGCTGCTTTGACGGCGAACTGTCCAGCGGCGATGACAACCGCCGGGTGTATGTCACCCTGGGCCAGTTCTCCATCGTCCGCCTGGAGCGGGACACCCAGCTCCTGATCCCGGTGTACGACTACTGCATGCCCGACAAGGAGTGCGCCTGCGGCAGCGGCGGCAGCGAAGACCCCTGCGGCATTTTCCGGAACATCTCCTTCCCGGTGGGTGAGTTTTTCCCGCCCAACACCGTGAAGATGCCGGAGAATTACGAGGACGCCAAGAGCTGCATCTTCAGCAAGTGACGCAAGGCTCAAAACAGCCGGCCCACGGGCCGGCTGTTTTGCTGTCAGATCGCTTCTTCTGTGAAATGCCGCAGAGCGGGGCTTATGTCATCCTTCCGCCAGACTGCCAGAATTTCCTCTGTTTCCTCGTCACCCAGGAGGGGGAGGAAGGTCAGGTTGTCGGCGTTGGTCAGCTTGTCGGTGCAGTAGGCGGGCAGGATGGAGATGCCCTCCTCCGCCGCCACCATCATCAAGATGCTCTCTACATCGTTGGAGCGCAGCAGAATGTTGGGCTGATACCCGGCCTTCTGGTACAGGGCCATGAAGTGAGCGTCGCCAAAGGAGGAGCCGGTGGCGGAGGGGGTCATGTATAAAATCGTTTCGTTTTTCAGTTCCTCCCGCCGCAGGGCCGTCCGCTGTGCCAGGGGATGGCCGTTGTACAGTGCCACCGCCAGCCGGGCGTGCTCCACCAGGCGGTATTCCACCTGGTCATCCTGGCGGATATTCGTGCTGTCCCAGGTGAAAATAATGTCGTACTCCTTGTTCAGCAGGCCTGCGGCCAACTCGTCGGTGTCACAGCGGTAGCAGGTAAGGAGAATGTTGGGGTGGTCCCGGTGAAAGAGACGGAGCTTGTCGGACAGTGTGCTCCGCTCGTAGCCTTTCGTGTAGCCGATGCGCAGGGAACCAACGACACCTGTGGAGGCGTCCCTGGCACGACTGACAGCGGTGTCCATCCGCACCAGGATGGCCTTGGCCTCTTTCAAAAACACAGCGCCGGCGGGGGTCAGAGACACTGGACGGCTGTTGCGGTCCAGGAGCTGGACGCCCAGGCTTTCCTCCAAAGCCCGTACCTGCTGGGTGACAGCGGTCTGGGAGAGGTAATATTGGGTGGCGGCTTTGGTAAAGCTGCGCTGCTCCGCCACGGCAACAAAGTATTTCAATTGGTTGATGTTCATAAGTGGCCCCTAAATATAAGATATACTTATTTTAACATGAAAAATCAGAGGTTGCAAGCGATATTGACCTGTATTAGAATAACGAACAATGATTCAACGGAAGGGTGATGCACATGAAGATCATGGTGTATGAGGTCCGGGAGGACGAGCAGGCGGAGCTGGCGCGCCAGGCGGAGAAGCTGGGTGTTTCCCTGGAGATAAGCTGCGAGGTGCCCACGATAGAAAACGCGGCGCTGGCGGCGGGCTGCGAGGGTGTTTCCATTCTCGGACAGGGAAAAATCGACGAGCCGCTGCTGGACGCCTGGTACGGCCTGGGTGTGCGTTACCTCTCCACCCGGACAGTGGGCTATGATCACATTGACCTGGCCCATGCGAAAGAGCTGGGGATCCGCGTGTGCAGCGCCAGCTACGCCCCTAACGGTGTGGCGGATTTTGCCGTCATGCTGATCTTGATGTGCCTGCGGCATTACAAGCAGGCTATGTGGCGGGGGCAGGTCAACGATTTCTCCCTGAACGGACTCCAGGGCCGGGAGATGAAGGATCTGACCATCGGCATCATCGGCACCGGGAAAATCGGCGCCCAGGTCATCCGGAACCTGTCGGGCTTCGGCTGCCGCATTCTCGCCTATGACCTGCGTCGGAACCCGGCGGTGGAGAAATTGGTGACCTATGTGGATTTTGACACCCTGCTGGCCCGGGCGGATGTCATCACCCTGCACATGCCGCTGCTGGACAGCAACCGGCACATCATCAACCGGGAGAGCATTGCCAAAATGAAGGATGGCGTGGTCATCGTCAACTGCTCCCGGGGCGAACTGGCGGACATTGAAGCCCTGGTGGAGGGCATCGAGAGCCAGAAGATCGGCGCCCTGGGTATGGACACCTGCGAGGGGGACGAGGGCATCGTTCACGCCGACCACCGGGTGGACATCCTTCCCAACAGGAACTGGTTCTATCTCCATCAGTTTCGCAATGTCGTGATGACCCAGCATATGGCGTTCTACACCGACGCGGCAGTAGCCAGCATGGTAGAATGCGGTATCCGGGGCATCTGGGAGATGGCCAATGGAGTACCCTGCGAAACAGAATTGAACAGGTGACGGGGCTGGAAACAGCCCCGTCAATTTTTTTGGACAAACCCGGCATAGCGGAGGACGAGCCGTCATAGAGTGTGGTGAAACAGGAAAGGGGGAGACGACCCTTGGAAAACAATCAGAATGTCACCTGCTATGAGGCTGCCGCGGCCATTTTGCCGAACCGCCTGCGGAAGCTGGCCCTGGCCCTGCCGGCGGAACAAAAAGAAGTCGCGGAGGAGCTTCGTCTCCGGGCAGGGCGGCCCATGACCGTACTGCTGCCGGAGGGTGAAATTTCGCTGGACGCCGTGGTGGACACGGCGGAGCTGGAGACGCTGTGCGACCTGGCTACGGAGTTTTCCCGCTACGCGGCGGCGGAGACACTGCGGGAGGGCTTTGTGCCTGTCCGGGGCGGGTTCCGCCTGGGGCTGTGCGGGACTGCGGTGATGAAAAACGGCATGAATACGAATTTAAAAAACCTGTCCTCGGCGGTCATCCGCATCGCCCGGGAACGGAAGGGGATCGGAGAGCCGGTGGTGCCCCGCCTGTTCCGGGAGGGCGTGTTTCAAAGCACACTGATTTTGTCCCCACCCGGAGGCGGCAAGACCACGCTCCTGCGGGACCTGGTGCGGTGCCTTTCCGACGGGACGGCGGATACGCCGCCTTTGCGGGTGTCCCTCATCGACGAGCGGGGCGAGGTGGCGGTGATGTACCGGGGGGAGCCCCAGATGGATGTGGGCGGCCGCACGGATGTGCTGGACGCCTGTCCGAAAGCACTGGGCATCCCCATCGTCCTGCGTGCCATGAATCCCCAGGTGATCGCTGTGGACGAGATCACCGCCCGGGCGGATCTGCGCTCAGTCGTTATGGCGGCAGGCTGCGGCGTGGGGCTGCTTGCCACCATCCACGCCGCTGACACGGCGGAGCTGCTCCAGCGGCCGCTGTACCGGGAGCTGCTGGCGGAGGGCGTGTTCCGGCAGGCGGTGTGCATCAGCTCGGCGAACGGAGAGCGGACTTACCAGGTGGAGGAACTGCCATGCTGAAATTGCTGGGAAGCGCCTGTATCCTGGCGGGGGGCTTTCTTGTTCAGGGAGCCCGGCTGTCGGAACGCCGCCGCCAATGGGACACGCTGTCCGATGTATTGACCGCCCTGCGGCGGATGGGGGAGGAAATTCGTCTGGCCCGGACGCCTATGCCGCTGCTGCTGGAGTATCTGGCGAAAGACCGGTGCCCGGATGCCGCCGCCTTTTTCTCCGAGACGGCGGAGTGCCTCCGCCGGGGTGAGAGCCTGGAGGAGAGCTGGCGGCGGGAGGTGTCCCGCCTGCCCCTGCCGCCGGAGGACGTCCGGACGCTGGAGCCGCTGGGTGCCGCCCTGGGCGGCGATGAGGAGGAAGCATGTAAAGCGATTTCCCTTGCTGCTTATGAGCTGGCAAAGCACGCGGAAGAGCGGGCGGCGGAGCGAAAGGGGGAGGACAGGCGGGCGGCGGCGCTGTGTTTCTCCGCCGCGGCGCTGCTGGTGATCTTACTGATATGAGGAAACGGCAATGGATGTGGATTTGATTTTCAAGATCGCCGCCATCGGTATCCTGGTGGCGGTACTGAACCAGCTTTTGGTGCGCTCCGGCCGGGAGGAACAGGCCATGATGACGACGCTGGCGGGACTGGTGGTGGTTTTGATGATGATGGTACAGCAGATCAGCCAGCTGTTCGACCTCATCAAGACCCTGTTCAACTTTTAGCCATGGAGCTGGCGTCACGGGTGACGGCGCTGTGCGTCGTGGGGGTGATTCTGGCCCTGGTGCTGAAAAAAACCAGCCCGGAACAGGCGCTGCTGCTGGTGCTGTGCGCCGCCGTCGCGGGGCTGGCCCTGTTGACGGACGGGCTGGGAGAGCTGGTGGAGTTTCTGCGGGAGCTGGGGGAGCGGAGCGGCGTTTCGGAGACGCTGTTCGTCCCTTTGTATAAAACTGTAGGGATCGGACTGGTGGCAAAGGTGGGCGGCGACCTGTGCCGGGACGCGGGAGGCGCGGCTCTGGCGTCGGTGGTGGAGACGGCGGGGGCGGTGTGCGCGCTGCTGGTCGCCATGCCCTTGCTGCGGGCAGTGCTGGAGCTGCTGATGGAGCTGATGGGATGAAACGAATGCTTTGTTTGCTGGGGGCGGTTTTGATGCTGACGGTGGGCGTTTGTGCGGCGGAGCTGCCCAAAGACCTGACCCACGCCGTGCCGGACGGTGCAAAAGAACTGCTCCGTGGAGAGGATTTTTCCGGCACGGAGGGCTTTACCGGCGGCATTTCCGCATTGCTGGAAAAGGTGGGCGGACAGGTCGGCACGATCCTGCGCCAGCGGGTGCAGGGGGCGGCGTCTGTTTTGCTGGTGGTCATCCTCTGCGGCGCGGTGGAGGGCTTTCGCGTCGGAGCGGGAGCCGGAAAAGCAGCGATATTTCTGCCGATGGCGGGGGCGCTGTCCGTGACGCTTCTGACCGCCGGGAGCCTGGACAGTCTCATCGGCTTGGGAGCGGAGACCATCGGGGAACTGGACACGTTTTCCAAAGCCTTGCTGCCCACCCTTGCGGCGGCGATGGCGGCCTCCGGCCAGGTCAGCGCCGCCGCCTTCCAGCAGGTGACCACCGTGTTTTTGGTAGACCTGCTGATGGACCTCATCAACGGATTGCTGCTGCCGCTGGTCTATCTCTACATCGGCGTTCTCACCGCGTCGGCCTGCCTGTCGGAAAGCCGTCTGACCGCATTGGCGGATGGCTTGAAAAAGGCGGTGACATGGATGCTGACCACGGCTCTGCTGGTGTTCACGGTATATCTGTCCGTTGCCCGGGTCATTGCCGGCACAGCCGATAATGCCACGGTAAAGGTGGCGAAGGCCGCCGTCTCCAGCGTGGTGCCGGTGGTGGGGAGCATCATTGCCGAGGCGTCGGAAACGGTGCTGGCGGGCGCGGGGATGCTGAGAAGCACCATCGGCGTTTTCGGAACGCTGGTGATCCTGGCCTCCTGTGCCTATCCGTTTTTGCAGCTGGGCATCCAATACCTCCTGTACAAGCTGACGGCTTTTTTGGCCGGGGCGGTGGGGGCGCCGGGGCTTGGCAAGCTCATTGACGGACTGGGCGGCGCCTTTGGCCTGGTGCTGGGAATGACCGGGAGCTGCGCGGTGCTGCTTCTGGTTTCCGTGCTGTCCTCCGTGGCGGCGGTGGTGCCATGATCGGGGCGCTGCGGGAGTGGCTCACCTCCATCGTGGTAGTGACGCTGCTGCTGTCCGTGGCCCAGATGCTGGTGCCGGAGGGGAGTATCCGCCGGGTGGCCTCCTTTGCCGGAGGGCTCATCCTGCTGGTCGCGCTGCTGCGGCCGGTACTTGGCGCCGACCTGGAGCGCCTGCGGCTGGACCTGGACGGATACGAACGGGAGCTTCAGAATGCCCGGGAGGAGCTGTCCTCCGCCGGCGATACCGAGATGGCGGAACGTATAGCGGAGCGGACAGCCGCATATATATCGGACAAAGCGGACGCTCTGGGGCTGGAGGTGACCGTCCGGGTGGAGACAGACACGGGGGACGACGGTGTGCCGGTGCCCGCTGCGGCGGAGGTCACGGGTCCCCGGTCAGAGGAACTGGCGTCGTATATGAAAAACGAGCTGGGGATACCGCGGGAGAGGCAGGTTTGGCATGAAAGGGAAAACTGAAGGAGTGCGAAAGCTATGGGACAGGTACAAATACGCGGCATTAGTGGTGCTGATCGGCGCAGGGCTGCTGTTATGGCCGAGTGGAAAAGGCGGTACAGAGACGACCTCGCGGCGGCAGACAGAGACGGCGGATATCCGGGATATTCAGACGGAGATGGAGGGTATTCTTGGCGCCATAAGTGGGGTGGGTCAGGTGAAGGTGATGCTGACGGTGGATTCCGACGGCGAGCGGCAGCTGGCCCAGGACACGGAACTGACGTACAGCGGCAGCGCCGCGGCGCCGGAGGACTATTCCCGCAGGTCCGAGACCGTTTTGACGGATGGCGGGGGAGACGGGACGGTAGTGACCCGGACCCTGTATCCGACGTACCGGGGGGCCCTGGTGGTCTGTCAGGGCGGAGACAGGGCGGATGTGCGGCTGACGGTGACAGAGGCGGTGGCGTCTCTCACCGGACTGAGCGCAGACCGCATCACCGTGGCAAAATGGCAGTGATCGTTTGGAGGAGGAAAAGTATGAGCGCAAAATGGAAGCGGAACACAGTGATAGCCACCATGGCGGTGCTGGTATGCGCGGCGGTGGCGCTGAACTGGAAATTCTCCGGCCGGGAGGCGGTGAAGGACGCGGAGGAAACGGGTACGAAGATCCTGGGGGAGGCCACCCTGGTCTCCGGCCAGGAGGACGGCGCGGCGGAGGCCGTGGATGAGACGGAAGTCTATACCGGTTCGGATTATTTTGCCTCCGCCCGGCTGACCCGGCAGCAGGCCCGGGACAACGCCATCAGCCTGCTTCAGGAGGCGGCGGACCAGGAAAACGCCGACCAGTCCGTTATCAATGAGGCCAGCCAGGGCATTCAGGTGCTGGCGTCCTACACCATGAAGGAGGCCCAGGTGGAGAACCTGGTGACCGCCAAGGGCTACAAGGAGTGCGTGGCCTTCATGGGGGACGACGGCATCAGCGTGGTGGTCTCCACCGACAGCGGGGAGCTGACGGAGGCGGACGTGGCGAAGATCACGGACATCGCCGTGTCGGAGACCGGGCTGCCGGTGTCCGACGTGAAGATCATGGCCGCAAATTAGCTGTTGTAATTTTCCGCATACCATGGTAAAATATCTATCCAGAATGAAGAAAATACGGTCCTGGATACCAAGGATAAGGAGAATCGCAATGGCTGATAGCAAGGAATACATGACGCTGCCGGAGGAAAACGGAAGCATCAACATTTCGGAGGAAGTCATCGCCGCCATCGCCGTGGGCGCCGTCCGCGAGGTGGAGGGCGTGTCCGGCATGATGACCAGCATGGGCAACAGCGTCACGGACCTGGTGAACAACCGCAAGAATGCCCAGAAGGGCGCCAAGGGTGTCAAGATCGACATGACCGGCACGGCTTTGGTGCTGGACCTGTACCTGACGGTGCAGTATGGCCACGCCATCCCCGAGGTGGCGGAGAACGCCCAGAAGGCCGTCGCCTCCGCTGTGGAGGCCATGACCGGCTGCCCTGTGGGCACCGTCAACATCCATGTGGGCGGCGTGACCCTGGCCTGACGGCCCAATGTGTGAACGAGAGAGAAAAGGACGAATTGCTGTATGGTACGGAACACCGCGCGGGAGATCGCGATCCATCTTTCCTATGAACTGAGCTTCACGGACAAGACCGTTGACGAGCTGCTGGACCAGCGGCTGACGGCGGACACCTTCGCTACTCTGGCGGAGGAGGACGCCCTTTATGCCGAGGCGCCCAACGCTAAGCAGGCGGAGTATATCCGCCGTCTGGTAAAGGGCGTGGAGGAGCACGCGGCGGAGTTGGACGGCTACATTGCCAAGTACGCCAAGGGCTGGAGCTTTGCCCGTATCCCCTTGGTGGCCTCCGCCATCATGCGGGTGGCCATGTACGAGATCTTGTACATGCCGGACATCCCCAACGGCGCCGCCATCAACGAGGCCGTGGAGATCGCCAAAAAGTACGAGACGCCGGAGACGGTGAAGTTCATCAACGGTATCCTGGGCAGCTTTGTGCGGCAGGAGATCGGCGAATAAGAAAACGGCAGAGCGGGGCAGGGGGAGAGACCCCGTCCGGCTCTGTCTTTTTGTTCCCGAAAGGGGACAAGCCTTAACATAGGAGGCGTTCATGGAACAGCATATCTTCGGCGTTACCGAAGTCAATGAATTGGTGAAGCTCCTGCTGGACAACGAGCCCATGCTCCAGAACATCTGCGTCCGGGGCGAACTTTCCAACTACAAAATGTACCCCTCCGGGCACCACTATTTCTCCCTGAAGGACCAGGAGGGCGCCATCCGCTGCGTCATGTTCAAGGGCAGCGCCATGCGCCTCCGGTTCCGGCCGGAAAACGGCATGAAGGTAGTGGTGACGGGCCGTGTCACCGTGTTTCCCCGTGACGGTGCCTATCAGCTCTACTGCAATACCATGACCCCGGAGGGCGTGGGCGACCTGGCGGTGGCTTTTGAGCAGCTGAAGGCCAAGCTGTACGCCGAGGGGCTGTTTGACCCCGCCCACAAAAAGCCGCTGCCCGCTTATCCGGAGAAGATCGCCATTGTGACTTCCTCGGCGGGCGCGGCGGTCCACGACATGATCCGCATTCTGCGCCGCCGGTATCCCATTGCGAAAGTCATCCTGCTGCCCGTCCGGGTGCAGGGCGCGGAGGCTCCGCCGGAGATCGCCGGAGCCATCCGGTACGCGGATAAATGGAAGATCGGTGACGTCATCATCACCGGCCGGGGCGGCGGCTCCATGGAGGATCTGTGGGCCTTCAACGACGAGCGAGTGGCCCGCGCCATCTATGCCTGCGAGACCCCGGTCATCTCCGCTGTGGGACATGAGCCGGACGTGACCATCTCCGACTTCGTGGCCGACGCCCGGGCCAGCACGCCCTCCAATGCCGCTGAAATTGCTGTTCCGGATCAGGTGGAGCTGCTGCGGTGGCTCCGGGGCGCGGAAGAGCGGATGGAGCAGAGCGAAACGGCCCGACTGGATACCCTGCGTCAGCGGCTGAAAACACTGGCGTCCAAACGGGTGATGACAGATCAGCTTGCCTACGTCCAGGACAAGCGGATGGCGCTGATTCATGTCCAGCAGCGGCTGGGTGATTTGGCAGACGGACAGTTGGCCCGGAAGCGGCAGAGCTTTGCTGCTCTGGCGGCTTCTCTGGATGCCATGAGTCCCCTGAAGGTGCTGGGCCGGGGCTATGCCATGGTTCAGAATGACGCGGGGCAAATATTGAAGAGCTGCCGGGATGTGACAGCCGGGGAGCGAGTGTCGGTCACACTGGGAGAAGGCGGTTTTTCCGCCACAGTTGAGGAGGTACGGAAATGAGCGCAAAAAAGGCGACTTTTGAACAGCAGCTTGCCCGTCTGGAGGAGATCGTGGCGGCTCTGGAGAAGGGCGATGCCCCTCTTGCGGACTCTCTGGCCCTGTTCGAGGAGGGAACAAAGCTGATCTCATCCTGTTCTAAGCAACTGGATCAGGCGGAGCAGCAGGTGGTCAAGCTGATGAAGGGCGCCGACGGTGCGCCCGTGGAGCTTCCCTTCGAGGATAAGGAGGACTGAAGAAAATGGAACAGAGAGAATTTGACGCGAAATACAGTGCTTATCGTCAGGCGGTGGAAGCATATCTGGACAGCCTGTTCATGGACAAGCCCCACTGGGCGGACCTGTACGAGTCCATGCGGTACAGCCTGCTGGCGGGCGGCAAGCGCATCCGCCCGGTGCTGACGCTGGAGTTTGCCCGACTTGCCGGGCTGGAGTGGGAGAAGGCGGTCCCCGTGGCCTGCGCGCTGGAGCTGGTGCATACCTATTCGCTGATCCACGACGATCTGCCCTGCATGGATAACGATGACCTCCGCCGGGGCAAGCCCACCAACCACAAGGTCTTTGGTGAGACGATGGCAGTCTTGGCGGGAGACGCCCTCCAGCCGGAGGCGTTCCGCCTCATCCTGACGGCCCCGGACATTGCCCCGGAGCAGCGGGCGGACTGCGCACTCATTTTGGCGGAGGCCGCCGGGGCAGACGGCATGGTGGCGGGCCAGGTCCTGGACACCCTCCACGCCCCGAAGACGGAAGAGGAGCTGAAAGAGGTGGACCACCTCAAGACCGGTGCCATGATCGCGGGGGCCTGCAAGCTGGGCGCTGCCGCCGGAGGAAGCCGGGAGCTGCTGGCTGCCGCGGAGGAGTACGGCTATCAGCTGGGTCTGGCGTTCCAGATCCGGGACGATATGCTGGATGTCATCGGAAACGTTGACGAGTTCGGCAAGCCCATCGGCTCCGACAAGGAGGAGGGCAAGGTGACCTACGTCGATCTGCTGGGTCTGGAGGGCTGCGACAAGATAGTTCTGGCCTGTACGGAACAGGCCAAGGCCGCCGTTCGTGACTGCGATTCCGATGGCTTTCTGGCTTTCCTGGCGGACAGCCTGGCGGAGCGGAATCATTAAATGGAAAATCAAGAGCCGGAGAGGGAAATTCCCCTCTCCGGCTTTTTCGCGGCACTCGAAAAATTCACAAATTGTATATACGGAATATGTTGTATATTTATGTGGGGTGTGCTATACTAAACCTCGCTAAGCGGCGGCGCAGTATTCTAGTCAGATCTGCCGTTTCCTAGGGAGGGCCTAAAAATCCTCTGAAGGGCACACCGATGAAACCTCTGGTGCCTGCTTGATACGCCCAGTTTTGGGTGGGTGCTGGGGGGAAGTGCGCCACGCGCGCTTGCGGACTCAGGGCGCTTTCCAATGGCATGGTTATCCCGACCCTGTTTCCGTGGAGACCTGTTCTTGTGCACAGTCGTACTCCCATCGTGGTATTTCCGAGCTGTGTACGAAGCAGATGATGAACCTGCAATGCGGTGCATCGGTCCTGCGGGGCCGTAACGCTGTGTGCAGATGTAGCCTGCCTTGCGTGGGTATGGCGAATGAGAGGCCAGGCCGAATTTGCTCCCGGCCGGAGCGAGAGGCCCCCTGCTCTCTGAAACCATGGCTGCAAAAGAGGCTAAAGAAGCGGACGGACTGTGGTGGAAATCACCTAGGCTGTTCCATTGAGACAAAAAAGGGATTGCAGTGCGGACTAAGTGGCAATCGGGTAGCGTGTTCGGGCAACGTCACGCCGCTGCGCCGAAGGGGGAACCGCCTCCATCGGCAACGAGAGGTGCGCCGCGGGGAAAACCAACCCGTACCTAAGCCGTAAGATTTACCTTTTTTGCCGCCGCCGGCTTAGCAGAATGAAGAATACCTTCCTGCATGGAGGAAATCCGTTTGAAACAAGCAAAAAATCAAAAATCAGAGAAGAAAAAGGGAGAAGAATCCTCCCAATACCGCTGGGCGGTCACGGTGTTTTTACTTGCGGTGGCTTTATCCGCTGCGCTGAGTTTGGCCTCAGAGTCCATGCTGAGCGGTGCGGGCATGGCCGTCGCCCTTTTGATTTTGGGGCTGTTCATTGCCCTGGGCATCGTGTTTGACATCCTAGGCGTGGCAGTAACGGCGGCGGACCCAAGGCCGTTCCACTCCATGGCCTCCCATAAAGAGCCCGGCGCCAAGGAGGCGCTGAATCTGCTGCGGAATGCCAGCCATGTCTCCAGTGTCTGCAACGACGTGGTGGGCGACATCTGCGGCATCGTCAGCGGCACCACCGGCGCCATCATTGTGGTGCGCCTTCAGGAGGCGCTGAGCCTGCGCTCGGTCCTGGTCTCCGTTGTGATCACAGCTTTGATCTCCGGTTTGACCATTGGCGGCAAGGCGCTTGGCAAAACCTTCGCCATGAAGCAGAGCACGAAAGTGGTCTACTGGGCGGGACGGTTCCTCCACATTTTTCACCGCTAAAGAGAAAGGCAGCAGATATGATTTTGGAAAGCATCCATTCTCCCGCCGATGTGAAGGCGCTGGAGAAAGACCAGCTTCCACAGCTCTGCGAGGAGCTGCGGTCGTTTTTGATAGAAAGCGTATCCCAGACCGGCGGACACCTGGCCTCCAATCTGGGGGCAGTGGAACTGACGGTGGCCATCCACCGGGTGTTCGACACCTCCGCGGACCGGCTGGTGTTCGATGTGGGCCACCAGTGCTATGTTCACAAGGCCCTGACCGGGCGGCAGGAGCTGTTTTCCACGCTCCGCCAGTTCGGGGGCCTTTCCGGTTTTCCCAAGCCCTATGAGAGCGAACATGACGCTTTTATCGCGGGCCATGCATCCAACTCCGTTTCCGTGGCACTTGGCATGGCAAGGGCAAGGACTTTACAGCATAAGGATTATCACGTTCTGGCTCTCATCGGCGATGGCGCGTTGACCGGTGGTCTGGCCTACGAGGGACTGAATGACGCCGGCGATTCCCATGAACCTCTGATCGTGATTTTGAACGACAACGGAATGTCCATCAATCCCAACGTGGGGGCTATGCCGGGGCATTTGAGCCGCCTGCGGTCCAAGCCTGCCTATTATCACTTTAAAAAGTGGTACAGGGGACTTTTTGGCAAGCACCCGGAGCAGAACCGTATTTACCGGTTCAACCACAAGCTGAAGACCTCGCTGAAAAAGACCCTCTGGCCGGGAAGTACCTTCTTTGAGAATATGGGCTTCACCTATCTGGGGCCTATCGACGGCCATGACCTGCCCCGGCTTTGTGTTGTGCTCCAGTGGGCCAAGGAGCTGAACAGCCCGGTGGTGGTCCACGTCAACACGGTGAAGGGGAAAGGATACCCCTTCGCGGAGAAGGACCCCGGCAAGTTTCATGGCATTAGTCCCTTCGACCCGGTGACAGGTCTTTTGAAAAAGCCTTCGGGTGAGAGCTTTTCCACTGTTTTCGGCAAGGCGCTGACAGACTGTGCCGCCCAGGACAGCCGGGTCTGCGCTGTTACCGCCGCCATGGCGGACGGCACCGGGCTCTCTGGTTTTGCCAAAGAATTCCCGGAGCGTTTTTTTGACGTCGCCATTGCGGAAGGGCACGGCGTATCCATGTCGGCGGGCCTGGCCAGCCAGGGGATGATCCCTGTATTCGCGGTGTATTCCACATTTCTGCAGCGGGGGTACGACGAGCTCATTCACGATGTTTCCCTGGAGCACCTCCATGTGGTGCTGGCGGTGGACCGGGCGGGGCTGGTCGGCGCCGACGGCGAAACACACCACGGCTGCTTTGATGTGCTGTTTCTGTCCGAAATTCCCGGCTTTACCGTCCTCTGTCCCTCCAGCTTTGGGGAGCTTCGGTCCATGCTGCGGCTGGCCCTCTTTTACCTGGATGGCCCTGTGGCGGTCCGTTATCCCCGGGGCGGCGAGGGTGCGTTCCGGGCGGATACGTCGGACAAGCCCATCGTGTGCCTGCGGCAGGGAGCGGATGTGACGCTGGTCTCCTACGGGATCCTGGTGAACCACATTTTGGAGGCCGCTGAACTGTTGGCCGGGCAGGGCATTCAGGCGGAAGTGGTAAAGCTGAACCGTGTTTCTCCACTGGACGATGAGACGGTCTGCGCCGCGCTGGGCGGTCGGAATCGGCTGCTGGTGCTGGAGGACTCCTTCGGCGCCGGGTGTGTGGGCCAGCGGCTGGCAGCGATTTTGGCGGAGCACGGCCAGGCTCCTGAAAAGTTGATTTTGAAAAATCTGGGAAAGACCTATGCCCCGGAGGGCAGCGTGGGCCAGCTTGAACACAGCCGCGGCCTGGACGTTGTCGGTGTTGCGGCGGCGGTACGGGAGGCGATGGACAGTGGCGAATAAAACACGGCTGGATGTGCTGCTGGTGGAGCAGGGCCTGCAGGAGACGCGGCAGAAGGCCCAGGCCACCATTATGAGCGGACTGGTATTTGTAAACGGCCAGCGGGTGGATAAGCCCGGCACTGCCGTTCCCAATGACGCGGCCATCGAAGTCCGGGGCAATGCGCTGAAATATGTGAGCCGGGGCGGCCTGAAGCTGGAAAAGGCCATGGCCACGTTTCCGGTAAAATTGGAGGGCGCCGTTTGCGGCGACATCGGCGCGTCTACCGGCGGTTTTACAGACTGCATGCTGCAAAACGGCGCCGCGAAGGTGTACGCCGTGGATGTGGGCTACGGCCAATTGGCCTGGAAGCTGCGTGAGGACCCCCGGGTGGTCTGTATGGAGCGGACCAACGCCCGGTATCTGACCCATGAGCAGATCCCGGATGAACTGGATTTTGCGTCCATCGACGTCAGCTTCATTTCCCTGAAGCTGATCTTACCCGCTGTCTGCGGCATTTTGAAGGGCGGCGGCCATGTGGCCTGCCTGGTGAAGCCCCAGTTCGAGGCAGGGAAGGAAAAAGTGGGCAAAAAGGGCGTTGTCCGGGACCCGGCGGTGCACCTGGAGGTGCTGGAGCACTTCCTGGAGCATGCAAAGGAATCCGGCTTTACAGTCCTTGGTTTAACATATTCTCCTATTCGCGGCCCGGAGGGAAATATTGAGTATTTAGGCTATTTGGAAAAGGGAGACTGGCAGCCAATGGAATTTGATTTGAAGGCTCTGGTGGAAGAATCCCACCAGACCTTGAAGGAACACGGGGAGGGCGGCTTATGAATCAGAAGAAGATCATCCTTTGTCCCAACCCCAACCGGGACCAGGGAATGCGGGCCACGAAAGCCGCCGAGAAGATCCTGCGGGAAATAGGCTTTCAAACGGTGGTGTGCTCACCGTTCAAGGATCAGAAGGATGGGGCTTTTGCCGACTATACCGTGCATTCACTGCCTCACGAGATGAAAGGCGCCGATCTGCTGGTCACTTTTGGCGGAGACGGTACTATCCTGCACCTTGCCAAGCTGGCGGCGCTGAATAAACTGCCGGTGCTGGGCGTCAACATGGGAGGGCTGGGCTTTATCGCCGAACTGGAAGCCGGGGAACTGGAGACTCTGCGAAAATTGAAAAGCTGGGATTTTGAAACCGAGTCCCGCATGATGCTGGACGTAACTGTGATCCGGGACGGCAAGCCGATTTACACGAATCTGGGCCTCAATGACGCCGTGATCCGGGAGGGGCCCATCTCCCATGTAATCCACCTGAAAATTTCCTCCGACGGACGCCACCTGGCTGACATTGCCGGTGACGGCGTTATCGTCTCCACACCCACTGGTTCCACAGCTTATTCCCTGTCTGCAGGCGGCCCTGTGGTGGAGCCGGTGGCGCAGACCATGGTGGTCTGTCCCATCTGTACCCACAATATGCGGTTTTCCTCTTATGTTCTCTCGCCGGAGCACACCTTGACGGTGGAACTGGAGCGGAATGGCCGGAAGCCCGTCTATCTGTTCGTGGATGAGAGCCGCGCCTTTGCCCTGAAAGCCGATGATAAGGTCCTGGTGCGCCGCAGCAAATATGTGACGAAACTGGTGCGCCTGACGGAAAAGAGCTTTTGTGAAATTTTCGCTCAAAAAATGCTGCCGGGAGGTTTGAATCATGAAGAATGACCGTCAGAATATGATCCTGGAGATCATTTCCCAGGAAAACATTGAAACGCAGGAGCAGCTTCTGTCCCGGCTTCAGGAGCGGGGCATCATCAGCACCCAGGCAACGATCTCCCGGGACATCAAGCAGATGCACCTCATCAAGGAACCGGTGGGCCAGGGCGTGTACAAGTACGCCGTCTCCGGCAACCGGACGAAGCTGAACTTTGCGGAAAAACTGCGGACCATTTTCCGGGAGAGCATCACCAGCATTGCGTATGCCCAGAACATTGTGGTGCTCAAAACCATGCCGGGTCTTGCCAGTGCCGCCTGCTCCGCTCTGGACAATATGGACATCACCTATATGGTGGGCTCGCTGGCGGGTGACGACACGGCCTTTCTGCTGATGCAGGACACGGAGTCCGCTGCGGCATTTTGCGAGGAAATCAAAGAGATGCTTTGAATAGCAAGGGGGAGTGCTTCCCATGCTGGAACTGCTTCATATAGAGAATATCGCCGTCATTGAGCAGGCAGATATCCAGTTCCGCCCGGGTTTTAATGCGCTGACCGGCGAGACCGGCGCGGGCAAGTCCATCGTCATTGACGCCATGGGCGCGGTACTGGGCGGCCGGACCTCCCGGGAGCTTATCCGCACGGGAGCGGAAAAGGCGTTTGTCAGTGCTGAATTTTCCCATGTCACGGCCAATTTGCCGGGATTGGCGGAAAATGGTGTGGCCCCGGATGAGGACGGGAACCTACTTCTCCAGCGGGAGATCGGCGGCGACGGGAAAAACATCTGCCGGGCCAACGGACGGCCGATCACGGTGGCCCAGCTTCGCCAAATCGGTGCGGACCTTCTGAACATCCACGGCCAGCATGACGGCCAGCAGCTTTTGGACGAAGAGCAGCACGGCGTATATCTGGACCGCTTTGGAAAAACAGAAGGCGCTCTTGCGGCTTACCGGAAAGAATATGACGCCATGGCGGATCTGAAAGCCCAAATCAGGGCTTTGCAGATGGACGAGGCGGAAAAGGCCCGCCGGGTAGACAGCCTGCGTTTTCAGATCGACGAGCTGGAGCGGGCGGAGCTGATACCGGGGGAGGAAGAGGAACTGAATGCCCGGCGCAATATCCTGCGGAACGGCGAGAAATATTTGTCCGCCTTGTCCGGGGCGGATTATTGCCTCAGCGGCGACGATGAAAGCGCCGGGGCAGTGGCACAGCTCCGGGATGCGGAGGATGCCATGGCCGGTATCCGCACCCTGGGTGACGACCTGGCTCAGCTGTATAAACGCTTGGAAGAACTGTGCTGTGAAGCCTATGACCTTGCCGAGACGATTCGGGACAAACGGGCGGAATTTGACTTTTCTCCGGCGGAGCTGGACGCGGTGGAGAGGCGTGCCGACCAACTGTACCGTCTGAAAAAGAAGTACGGCGCCACGGTGGAGGATATGCTTGCTTATCTGGACAAGTGCCGGGCGGAGCTGGACGCCATTGAGACGGCAGACGATACCTTGATTTTGCTGGAGCAGAAACTGAAAAAGGTGGAAACGGCTGTTCAGGCGGCCGGTGCGGAATTGACAAAAGTCCGAAAGGCGGCGGCGAAAACCCTGGAGGACCGCATCCAGAGGGAACTGCGGGACCTGGACATGAAAAAGATCCGGTTCGCGATCGACTTTGCGGAAAAAGAGCCGTCTCCGGACGGGTGCGACACGGTCCGCTTCCTGATGTCAGCCAACGTGGGCGAGGAGCTGCGGCCCATCGCCAAGATCGCCTCCGGCGGCGAGCTGGCCCGTATCATGCTGGCTCTGAAAAACGTGCTGGCGGAGCAGGAATCCATCGGGACGCTGGTATTTGACGAAGTGGACACCGGCGTTTCCGGCCGGGCGGCCCAGAAGGTGGCGGAAAAGCTGGCCCAGGTCAGCCGCCGCAAGCAGGTGCTTTGCGTCACCCATTTGCCCCAGCTGGCGGCCATGGCGGATACCCATTTCTCCGTGGAAAAAGGGGAGAGCAAGGGAAGGACCTTTACACGCGTTGTTTTGCTTGACCGGGAACAGCGAAAGGCGGAACTTGCCCGCATCACCGGCGGCAGCAAGGTAACAGATGCCTTGCTGGAGAGCGCCGGGGAGTTGCTGGATGAAGCGGAGGCCTATCGGAAGTCCATATGACGTTTTGCCCCGGTTCAGAGGATGCGAGCCATCCTCTGAACCGGGGAGCATTTTCGATATTCTCCATTGACAATCCTGACAAAATCGGATAAAATACCCGACGTATACAGCGTAGAAGAGGACCAGTACCCGTCATGGCGCTGCCAAGAGAACCCCTGGGTGGTGAAAAGGGGAGAGCGACAGACGGCGAATACACCTTGGAGCTGGCACCCCAACGGTTTATTCAGAACCCAGTAGGCGTGCTCCGGGAGCGCCCGTTAACGCGCGGGAGTGTGTTGGCACTCCATGAGGCCGTTTCCGCGAGGGGACGGCGAACCAGAGGTGGTACCGCGAAAGCATTTCGCCCTCTGTCCCAAAGCCGGGACGAGGGCTTCTATTTTGCCCCTTTCGGCCAATATTTTGTTCAGAACAGGAGAGACTACCATGCAGATTTACGAAGAACTGGTTGCCCGTGGCCTGATCGCCCAGGTGACCGACGAGAATGAGATCCGGGAACTTGTAAACAACGGCAAGGCCACCTTCTATATCGGCTTTGACCCCACCGCCGACAGCCTCCATGTGGGCCACTTCATGGCTCTGTGCCTGATGAAGCGCCTCCAGATGGCCGGCAACAAGCCCATCGCCCTCATCGGCGGCGGCACCGCCATGATCGGTGATCCCTCCGGCCGTACCGACATGCGCTCCATGATGACGAAGGAGACCATCCAGCACAACTGCGACTGCTTCAAAAAGCAGATGTCCCGGTTCATCGACTTCGGCGAGGGCAAGGCCCAGATGGTGAACAACGCTGACTGGCTCCTGAACCTGAACTACGTGGACTTCATCCGGGACATCGGCGCCTGCTTCTCCGTGAACAACATGCTGCGGGCCGAATGCTTCAAGCAGCGGATGGAGAAGGGCCTGAGCTTCCTGGAGTTCAACTACATGCCCATGCAGTCCTACGACTTCTACTACCTGTTCCAGCATTACGGCTGCAACATGCAGTTCGGCGGCAACGACCAGTGGAGCAACATGCTGGGCGGCACCGAGCTGATCCGCCGCAAGCTGGGCAAGGATGCCCACGCCATGACCATTACCCTGCTGCTGACTTCTGAGGGCAAGAAGATGGGCAAGACCGCCAGCGGCGCCGTGTGGCTGGACCCCAACAAGACCTCTCCCTACGACTTCTACCAGTACTGGCGGAACATCGAGGACGCCGACGTCCTCAAATGCATCCGGATGCTGACCTTCCTGCCCCTGGAGCAGATCGACGAAATGGACAAGTGGGAGGGCAGCCAGCTCAACACCGCCAAGGAGATTTTGGCCTACGAGCTGACCAAACTGGTCCACGGCGAGGAAGAGGCAAACAAGGCCCAGGAGACCGCCCGGGGCCTGTTCTCCGGCAAGGGCTCTTTGGAAAATATGCCTTCCTCCCAGCTCTCCGCGGACAAGTTCGAGAACGGCAAGATCGGCGCCATCAACCTGTTGGTGGCCTGCGGCCTGTGCGCCTCCAACGGAGAGGCCCGGCGGCTGATCCAGCAGGGCGGCGTGGCGGTCAATGACCAGAAGGTGGCCTCCATCGACGCGACCTTCGACCAGAGCGATTTTGAGGGCGACGGCCTGGTCATCAAGAAGGGCAAGAAGGTCTTCCACCGCGCTTATATCTAATCAAAAATGACCGGAACAGACGCGGGGCGTTCGCCCCGCGCCTGTTCTGTGTACGAAAGGAAACGACATGATCACTGTCAACGACATCAGCATGAATTTCAGCGGCCAGACGCTGTTCAAGCATGTGGACCTGAAGTTCGTTCCCGGCAACTGCTACGGCATCATCGGCGCCAACGGCGCCGGTAAATCCACTTTCCTCCGCATCCTCTCCGGCGACCTGGAGCCCACCACCGGCGAGGTCATCATCCCCAAGGAGGAACGTATGTCCATTCTGAAGCAGGACCACTTCCAGTATGACGCGTACACTGTGCTGGATACCGTCATTATGGGCAACCAGCACCTGTACGATGTGATGAAGGAGAAGGACGCCCTCTATGAAAAGGAGGACTTCACCGACGAAGACGGCGTGAAAGCCTCCGAGCTGGAGGCGGAGTTTGCGGAGATGAACGGCTGGGAGGCCGAGTCCGACGTGAGCCGCCTCATCCAGGGCCTGGGCCTTTCCAACGACATTCTGTACAGCGAAATGTCCACCCTGACCGCCAAGGAAAAGGTGAAGGTTTTGCTGGCTCAGGCGCTGTTTGGCAAGCCCGACATCATCCTGCTGGACGAGCCTACTAACCACCTGGACATCCAAGCCATCGAGTGGCTGGAGGACTTCCTGATGGACTGCGAGGCCCTGACCCTGGTGGTCTCCCATGACCGTCACTTTCTGAATACCGTGTGCACCAACATCGTAGATGTGGACTATGGCCAAATTAAAATGTACGTGGGCAACTACGAATTTTGGTACGAGTCCAGCCAGATGGTCCAGCGCATGATCCGGGACCAGAACCGGAAGAACGAGGAGAAGATCAAGGAACTGCAGCTGTTCATCCAGCGGTTCTCCGCCAACAAGTCCAAGTCCAAGCAGGCCACCGCACGCCGCAAGCTTCTGGACAAGCTGAGCGTGGAGGAGATGCCTGCTTCCTCCCGGCGCTACCCCTTTGTGGGTTTCAAGATGGACCGGGAGTGCGGCAAGGAAATTCTGGCAGTGGAGAACCTCTCAAAGACCGTGGATGGCCGCAAGGTGCTGGACAACGTCAGCTTCCGGGTGAACCGGGATGACAAGATCGCCTTTGTGGGCGAGGACGAGATTGCCAAAACGACGCTGTTTAAAATCATCATGGGCGAGCTGGAGCCCGACGAGGGCAGCTACAAGTGGGGCACCACCATCACCACCAGCTATTTCCCCCTGGATAACTCCGCATTCTTCAACGACTGCGACCTGAATCTGCTGGACTGGCTGGCCCAGTACACGGCGGACAACGCGGAGGAGAACACGGAATCCTTCAAACGCTCCTTCCTGGGCCGGATGCTGTTCTCCGGCGACGATGTGTTCAAGCCCGTCAAGGTCCTCTCCGGCGGTGAGAAGGTGCGGTGTATGCTGTCCCGGATGATGCTGTTTGGCTCTAACGTGCTGGTGCTGGACCAGCCCACAAACCATCTGGATCTGGAGTCCATCACAGCCGTCAACAACGGCCTCATCGACTTTAAGGGCGTGGTCCTGTTCTCCAGCCACGACCACGAATTCGTCCAGACCATCGCCAACCGTATCATGGAGTTCGAGAACGGCAGGCTTATCGACAAAATGGGCACCTACGAGGACTATATCGAATTCCGCCGTGCGGGCAACGCCGGCTGATACGATCAGGTTTTGTAACCGAATTGTAGTTGACATAAAATTTGCCACCCCTATACTGAGTGTATAATCAGTACAGGGGTGGCATTTTTATGCAGAAACAGCAGGTGATGGGGCTTTTCGTTCTGCTGGCGGCATCGGCGGCGGTGATCGGGTCGGCACAGCTTTGGACAGTAGAGAAAGCGGAGGCAGCACCGCCGCAACAGGAGACGACCTATGAGGAGATACTGGCGAATACGCCGACAGCCCCGGTCGAGGGGGAAACGATTTCCCCAAATGGCCGCTTTGAAGTTCGGGCAGAGGGAAGAAGCGGCCTTTGTGTCAGCGGTGTGGTGCCGCCGGAGACGCTCCAAATCTTGGATCGAAAGACCGGGGAAGTGAAATGGGAGGACCAGGGCTGGGTCACCCAGTCGGTGCTCTGGTCCCCAGCAAACAATTTGGTGGCTTTGGCATACGGAGGCAGGACCTGGACAGCGGTAAAAATCATTTCCACGGCCTATTGGACCAGCTGGGAGTTTACCTTGCCGGACGGCAGCCCCATCCCGGAATATACGTTCCTGCCGGAAGACTGGGGCGAATGGCTGGATATGGATACGCTGCTGCTGACGGTGGGCCGGGGCGGTGACGCCGGGGAGCAGCATACATACCGCTGTGTAGTCCATGCCGGCGAGGATGTGACCACCGGCAGTACCATGGAGCAAACCACAGAGATTTTGCCCGGCAACTATGACTTTGACCACGATGGAGAGTTGGAGACATTGGAGCTGGTGACGGTGCTGACCCCGGAAGATGCACCTGCTTTTCCGGCCTGGTACGAACTGCGGCTCAAGCGCCCGGACGGCAGCTTGCTGTGGAGCCAGGAGGCGGGACTATATCACGCGGGCTGGACGTCCGTCTTTTCTCTGAAACTGGACGGCCAGGACTATCTGCTGCGGTATACCCCCGCTGTGGGGCAGAGCTACTATGCCTATGCGTATCAGCTGTTTTCTCTGGACAGTACGGGGAAAAAGATGATGCTGCAAGAAAATAGTGTGGAGTTCGATATGATGTTCGACAGCGAGATGCACCATAGCTTTGACCCCGCCGCTATTGCCGCTTTTCTGGAGGAGGTCCACGACTATCTGGACAACAGCACGCTGCTGCTGACCACCGAGGGCAGCCAGTTCCGCACCGGCGGCAGCGGCGCGGATTTCCGCAGCGACCTGTGTTTTGTGACGGAGCGTTCGTCCTATGATGCATGCAAAAGCCTGGAAGAGAATCTCCGGGCATTAGAAAACCAATAAGCATAAGCCGCCCGGAAAATTCCGGGCGGCCTTGTTTAATTTACTCTTCGCCTTTGACGGAACGCTCCAGCCGGGCGGCCAGCTCGTTCAGTTCCGCGCCGGACTGATCCATGGCCCGGGGCAGCTGGGTGAGATTCACTTCAACCTTCCGAAGTTCGCTGTTGACATGGGACGCGGTGGTTTCAAAGGTGCTCATCAGGATCTGATACTGGGAGCGGAACAGGTCCACCGTCTGCTGAAGCTGAGCCACAGTCGCGGCTTCCAGGTCGGCGGCCCGCTTCCGGGCTTCGCACTCGATGGCACCGATGCGCTCCCGGAACTGGGCATAGGCCTCGGCGTCGGGCCGAAGGGCGTCTGCCTCCTGCTTTAGGCGGCTGACTTCCTCCTGCAGAGGCTTCAAGGGTTCCAGCTCCTGTCGGGCGGCGGATTCCCGGGCAAGCTCATCCCGAAGCTGATTCAGCGAAGCTGTGGATTCCTCAAGCTTGGCCTTCAGGGAGGAAACTTCCTGCTGCAGGTCGGATACCTGAGTCTGGAGGGAATCGTTCTCACTTTGCAGGGCTTCCTGGGCGGCGGCGGCCTGTTCAGCGGCCTGCTCGATATAACGGATCACATCCTGCTTGTCGAAACCGCCAAAGGCAACACTTTTGATGGAATAGGTGTCCATAGAACCCACCGCTTTCTTCTATATATATCAGTAGTCACTATAACACAAAGGATACCGTTTTACAAGGGCAGAAAAAAAGTGGAGAAAAAATGAAAAAAAGACTTGCATTTTAAAAAGAGGTATGCTATTATAAACAAGCTGTCCGGGAGGACAAGATGTGCGCCCTTAGCTCAGCTGGATAGAGCGTCTGGCTACGGACCAGAAGGCCGGGGGTTCGAATCCCTCAGGGCGTACCAAAAACCCCTCAAAGCTGTAAGGCTTTGAGGGGTTTTTGTATTGTCTTGACAAAGGCAACCCCGGCTATGCCGGGGGACAAAAAGAGCTTATAGCGAGGGGTGGAGTAGACAAGAAAAAGTCTCCAAGTTAGAGTGAA
>NZ_JAFBIS010000013.1 GCF_021531435.1 Oscillibacter valericigenes | reverse complement strand
GGCGGTGCCATTGCTCAATTTCAGCGGAACGACTGCTCAATTTCGCCGGTCGAGGTGATCTGGCGAGGCGGCGTACGCAGTTGGGTTCAGTATAAAAAAAGAGAATGATAAGATTTGTCATTCTCAAAACGTATTAGAGGATAAAACATATTTCGCACCAGAAGCCGAGGGTTGTCCGGCTAATCGTACAGCTTTTATGTTAGACTAAAAAAACATTGTACAATCAGTGAGAAGAGTAAACTGACATTGTGACGCACTAATTGAAACTCGATTTTTGTTGAAAACTCCCGTTTTTTGTTGCAGCGCTGTGATTACAGTGGTACACTTATCACAAGATAGTGGCGGAGAACCGGTTGCTTTCACGACTTACACAGAAGGGAGTTGTAACTGTGGTATCATGTGAGATCCCAGAGGTTGAGCGCATTCTGGAAGAATTTTCGCGTTGCGCAAACAAGGTGCGGACATGTACTGAGATAATTTTGCGCTGTGTTGACGATGGGTGCGTGCCTGACCAGGAAAGTATTTTTTCGTTTCAAAACGAACTCGGCTTACTTCAAAAGCAGTACGATGAGATGTACGCGATGGCTGAAGAAATGCTGGCCGGCGGTGAACTTCCAGCCATTGGAGCGAGTGTTCAGACGCTGAAGACGGCAATAATTAACGGAAAGCGTCAGCAAGCTCAGAGAGCGTTGGAGGACGCCAAAAAGGAACTTGAACGGTTCGTTTCGGTCAAAGCACTGGCGGTGGACCTTGCAGAGGAACTCCGGCCGTATCAGGAGAGGGCGCAGACACTGCTCACAGCGGTTTCCAACGGTGATATTTGTGATCTCGGTGGATCGGAGATATTCAACGGCTCAAAAACTTTTTTAAATACTTTGAAAGCGGAAAAGACTGCAAAGTGGCTGCTGATTAAGGAGATAAGACAATACTTTCCCGAGAGCATTGGGTTGGGGTTGATGGGAGATATGTATTATCTGGATGAGGAGCCTGACCAAACGGAAGAGGATACGGAACTGACCGATACTCCTGCCTCCGCGGATGAAAGTGCTAAGAATACTGCTGAAACCGCTGAATCTGTATTGGAGCAGGAATTTCCTGCCACGGCTTCTCCAGAGGTGGCTGACGAGTTTTGCGCAGAACAGACAGAGTTGCATCCAGAGACGGATTCCGTTAATGCCGAAACGACTGATGACATTTACACTGCCTGCTTTGCTATTAAACAGGAAACGCCTACGGCAAAGATCTTCCGGAGCGATATGATCAAAAAGTATCCGGAAGAGGCCCGAATGATTTTTCCGCTTTTGACAAACGTTGGTATGGTCACAGACGAACAGGTATTTGCGTTTGGCGTGGTTATGGATTGTTTTGAAGATACGGGCGCCATACGCGACAAAGTGCGTCATTCTCTTGATAAACTGGCCAGAGAGAAGGGTGTTTTGGCTGCGTTTGCAGTTCCTGGCTCGGAAAAAACGGCGTATTGTCTGACTCCTTACAGCCATGGATGCCTGCAAAAGGATGCCATTCGTTCAGACAGGAAACTCTTTTATTTGTCCTTTGGTAAGCATGAAGTCATTTCGGATGGGACAATCAGCCGGAGTGTTTTGGAGCATGAGCTGGAGAACAACGCATTGTTACTGGAGCATTTGCAGAAGGAACACGAGCGGCTGGATATGCTTGCGTTCAAGAAGGTACAAAGCTCTATCCGTTATGTGGACGGGGCGTACCATGTAGATACCTATCAGGATGGGCAGCTGCTTCCCTGCATTTTGACTGGAACTGCACAGGAAGAGCCTACGCAGGAGGAACCCGCACAGGAAGAGCCTGTGCAGGAGGAACCCGTGCAGGAGAAACCCGTGCAGGAGAAACCCGTGCAGGAGGAACCCGCGCAGGAGGAACCTGCACAGGAAGAGCCTATGCAGGATGAACCCGCGCAGGAAGAACCCGCGCAGGAAGAACCCGCACAGGAGGAACCTGCACAGGAGGAACCTGCGCAGGAGGAACCTGCACAGGAAGAGCCTACGCAGGAGGAACCCGCACAGGAAGAGCCTGCGCAGGAGGAACCCGCACAGGAAGAGCCTACGCAGGAGGAACCCGCACAGGAGGAGCCTGCGCGGGAGGCAACCACACAGGAAGCCCCGGAGGATTGGGAGGTGTCCGAGATTTATCCTGCGGACAATGCCGGAGAATATGCGGCACAGCTATGCCGCGCGAAAGCACTCACTCCAGAGCAACTGGTGCATGAGGCCGTTCTTCTGATGGAGGAAGATCGCCATGCGGAGGCTGTGGCTTTGCTGGATACGGTACGGAAGGCACCGAAGGCCGATCTGGCGCAGGAGACGCTATATAACGGCTATGTGCTGGGTGCCGACCTACCAGTCGGGCGTCCTGGATGGCTGAACCGCACCAATAACGCTCTAGTAAAACTGCAAAGTCAGGTGTCCGACCGGACGGGGCCGCTGCGCAGCTTGCAGGAAGCCATGCTGGTCTCTGCCGCGCTTCAGGCACTGCTGTTCCCGGAGATGGCCTATGACTACGACCTCTACAACACCGGCAGCTTCTACGTCAGCACCGAGCTGAGCGCAGACTTCCCGGCGGAGAGCGCCGTCCTGAAGCGCATCATGGAAATGCTCTGCCATGATCTGAAGGACGTTTCCTTCAAAGTGGACGGTCTGGGCTTTTCCAATCTGGTGATTGCCAAGCTGACCAGTGACAGCGACCGGGAAACGTATATGCAGTCCATCCGAGAAAAGGCGCGGGAACTGGATCGCACCCCCAAAAGCAACGTAAATCTTAGCGGTCAGGAGACCTGCTTGCAGCTATTGGTAGGCCCCACCAGTCAGCTGGGCAAGGCGATCTGTTCCGTGCGCAAAAACGAAGTGGAGAAGGCCACTGACATCAAAAATTTAATCCTGTCCGCATTTTGTGAGGTGGATGGCGCGTCCTTTGTTGTCAGTCAGAAAAAAATCGACAGCTATATTGACGAGATGTGGTGCGAGACCCGCGCAAAGAATAAAAAAGCAAAGGTACGATATCTTATCAATGACTCGACCGCGAGGAATGAGTGCGATAAGGCGCTGCGAGACCGCATTGAGGTGGTCACGAGATGGCTCGCCATCTCCACGGCAGACAACGATGCCGCCTTCGCCCAGTGCAAGGAGCAGTTTGAATCCGTTCTGGATCGGCTTGATACAGCGCTGGAGGAACTGGAAGAGCTCCTCACTGTCCCTGCGGAAGGCGATGCCTGCCTGCGGGCGGGCAAGCGGGTGATGGCCGCCGGCGTGGCTGCCATACGCCGCCGCCTCAACGATGATGAAAGTCAGTCCACGAAGGCGTTCTTCGCCCCCCTAATCCACAGACCCTATGTCTATATGAACCCGGATGGCAGTCCGGCAGTCTTCCCGGAACTGTACTATCTGCGGGGCATAGAGCCGTGGATGGATGTGCTGCGGGGTGTGTGCGTCCCGCAGGCGTCCACCGAGCAGATCCTCGCCGAGGTGGTAGACTTCAACAATGACCTCTGGTACAGAAACTACGGCCGTGAGCAGCTCATCCTGGGGGAGGAGGCACCGGATCGCGCCGGCGACCTGAAAAACGCCAGAATGGCCGCCGTCAAACGGACGGGGGAATTCAAGGGCAAGGTTCGGCTGGACAGAGCCTATGGCAAGGTGCAGGAGGCACTGATGGAGACCCTGTTCAGTATTCTGGATCGGGTGTTCGCCTTCTTCTGCGGCGATGACAAGCAGGAAGGCGGCGTGTACGACTTCGCCCGCTACCACCTGTTCCTCGCTGGATTGGATGACTATCTTGCTGCGGCGGAGGAGCGCAGCGCGGCGGAGCTACGGAACCGAATTGACCATCTGAAAAACGACACCAAGTACGCGGGAGCCGAGATCTTTGCAAACATCCTGCAGGCGCTGGACGAGGGCAACTTCGTTCGCGTGGAGACCTACATCAACCGCCTAGAGAGCGGCGAGCGAACACTGCCCGAATCGGAGCGCAGCGAGGACACCGAGCAGGACTTCCTGCGGCTGTTTCTCCGAGGCGAGCAGGAATACTATAAGGTGTGCAGCGGCAGGAGCAGCGACTCGTTCTCCAACTGGGCCATCCGGGAACTGCAGAGAATGGGGCGGTCCTACACCCACTGGACATCCAACAATGAGCGGAAAAAGGCGGAGGAGTGGGTGGACAAGTGGGTTCGCGGAAAGGATGCCTTCGAGACTCCCGGTCTGATCCGCAGCTTCTTGATTATGCTGGGCTTCAATGTGAAGCAGGTGGGCACCAAAATGGCCATTCGAACCAAGGCCTCTTGCGAGGTGTTTCCCGTCTCCGTGAGCCGAACCCCCAGCGGGCTGAAGGATTACCGCCACCCGGTCTATAAGTACGGCACGGATCTGGCGGAGAGCATGAACGTGGTGTGCCTGTTCGGCTGCAAGGGCGTATCCACCCTCATCAGTGTGCTGACCAACGACCTGCAGCTCAACGGCCCCACCATCGTTTTGATGGACGGCTCCCTGTCCGCTACCGACCGAAAGAAGGTGTCCGCCAAGTTCAAGTCCGACACCAGCGGCCAAAGCCCCTTCTTGCTGATCGACCGGGTGCTGTTGCTGTTCCTTGCCTCGCTGGACGAAGGCGACCGGATGTGCGCCATGCTGAAATGCACCCTGCCCTTCACTTTCGAGACACTGTATACCAACGGCACCGGCCCCGTGCCGGACGAGATGTTCATCGGTCGCAGGCTGGAACTGCGGGAACTGACGGACCCCAACGGCCCCAGTTTAGTCTACGGCGGTAGACAACTGGGCAAGACCGCTCTGCTGAACCGAGCCAGCAAGATCCTCCACAACCCGGAAAAGAAGGAATATTCATTCTGCTGCATCGAGGTGAAGGATCACAAAAGCGACGTGCTGCTGGCAGAGATGAACCGGAATCTGCGCAAGCTGGGTCTGATCGACACGGACTACGACTCTGTTCCGGCGTTGTGCGGCGGACTGCAGGAGCAGTATGACGGCGGCAAGTATGCCCGGCTGACCGTGTTTGTGGACGAGGTGGACGAACTGTTCAACGAGTACAAGCAGGACGGCTACAAGTCGTTGCGCCCCTTCGTCACGCTGATGGAGGCCACCCAGCGCCACGCCCGTATCGTTTTCGCCGGTACCCATAACGTGGCGGCCACGGAGGCGGTCATGAAGAAAAACAGCAATCTGCTCCATCTGGGACGGCCGCTTTGTATCGAACCGCTGTCCACGGATGACGCCTCCCGGCTGATCCGGCGTCCTATGTCCTATCTGGGATTTGACATCGGCCAGCAGCAGATGGAACTGATCATCAGCAACACCAACAGCTACCCCGGCCTGATCCACATGTTCTGTAGCAGTCTGGTGCGTTCGGTGTGTGAGAACTTCAACGACTACTACGACGAGGCGGATCGGGACATGCTACCCTACAAGATCAGCGACGAGCAAATGAAGGCCGTGTTCCAGAAGCGGGACATCCGCAAGGAGATCGGTATCCGCGTCATGGCCACCATCGAACTGAACAAGCGCTACTATGTGCTTGCCAGCCTGCTGGCCTACATGATCCGGGAGCAGCAGGAAAGCGCCGGAACGTATCTATACGGATTCAGTGCCAAAGAGATTGCGGAGTACAACGCGAGTGAGTTGAATATCCCCATGATCTCCGCCCTGCCAGAGACGGATATGGAGGCGCTGTTGGACGAGATGGTGCGTTTGGGTATCCTGTGGAAGAACGAGGAGACCCGGCAGTTCCGCTTCAAGCAGATGGACTTCCTTTCCTATATCGGCGACAGCGACAAGGTGTACAAGACCCTGTGCGATGCCTGCGATTACCGGGAGGATGAGGTATGAGAAAAGAACCTTCCGAACTGTGGTGGGAGAACATCACAGGCCCCCAGCAGTTGGTCTCCGCCGTGGAATACGCCGTGCAGGACGGCAGAAGCGTGATCCTCCGTCATCCGGGCTTTCTTCCGTGGGAGGGGCTGCTCCGGGATCTAACCCGCGTCACGGACACCGTCATTATCGATCGTCCTGTGAAAAAGGATGAGATCATCCCCAATATTCTGGAGCATTTTCCACGGAAGTACGCCATTAACTGCCCACCGGTGTATAAGAATCAGCTGGAATTTATCAAAAGCCAGCATGTCTTTCAGGAGAGAACCGTCTGGCTCTCGGTGAAAAGCGGCGTTCCCGCCGACCAGATTATCCGCTTCATTTCCGACTACCGGGGAGATGACCATCGGGACTACGGCGCGTTCATCCTCGCCGTGTCCGAGGAAGCGTCCATCCCCACCGTCTCCGAGACGGTGAAGGTGATCCACTATCAGGACTACGTCCGCGCCAGCAGTCTGCGCCTGTTTACGGCGCTGCTGGCGGAGGATACGCCCCGTATCCCAGAGCATATGGCGGAATACGGCGCGGCGGTGATGGCGTCGGTGTGCGCCCCGGACCCGGAACTGATCCCGGAACTGATGGAGGAGACGGACATCTCCCGTCAAATGCCGGATACGGTGCTGCGGCAGCTGTGGCAGGAGGGGGTTTTGGCGGAGCGAGACGTTCTGCCGGGACATCCCTACGGGCTTCTGGCCAATGAGAAAGGGTTTGAGACCCGGATATGGCGCGCCCAGCTGCAAACGCTGTTCTCTGTAATCGAGGCGGAGCGGACGGATATCGTCAAGGCTCATTATGACGATATTCGTGAGGCACTGCACACCCCATATTGGGACAAAAAAGAGGAGGAATTCCGCATTATCAAAGACCCTGTGAACCACTGCGTCATTGACGATCCGTATGACGCGGAGATCGGCGTGTTGGCGCGTATGCTGACGCTGTATCGGGACAAGGAGGAAACGAAAAAATTGTGGTATTTACCGGAACCGGAAACCAGGGAGAGGATCGGTTTTCTGAGAATGTGCAGGAATTCTTTGGCTCATATCACGCCCTGCTCTCCAGATTCGGTGGCAAGGCTGCTGGAAAAGAGCGGCTAATCGTATGATTATGATGAAATGTAGCTATCAAATGTAGCCGCATGATGAACCGCCCTCCTTATACTCAAAGAAGTATCAGGAGGGCGGTCATCAATCGTGAGCCACATCTTCATTGAATTCCAAATAGAATTAGATGTTGAAGAAATATAAGTATGCGTATGTTAGAATAATGGAAAACTGGTTGACGTGAAGGGGTTGCCCCGGGTAGTATGCACCCCAGAGTAGTAATCTGGAGTTTGTGAGATGGTGAAAAGAAAATGAAATCTAGAGAATTGGAAAGCATTTTTGAACAGTTGAGAGAAAAAAAGAAAATGTACTTGCCGGAACCTGCTACAGAAGAACAGATATCCGATTTTGAAAGGGAACATAGCATTTCCCTCCCTGCAAAATATAGGGAATGGCTTCTGCTCTGTGATGGCGGAGAGCTATATTTACCTGCGGGTATTCAGTTTTACGGAGTAGCACATAAACCGGTTATTGATGTTGATGACGATGATCGGCCAGATGAATCCTATATTGTAATTGGAACCCTCGCTTCCGGTGATCCGATTGTCTTCGAAAAGGATAAGGAAAGTATCTCAGTTTATAATCATGAGGATGATAGAATTGAGGAGGATGAGACATACGAGGACTTCTATGCCTTCTTAGATGATCTGAATAATATTCTCGGAATCGGAGGCTGATTCTATGTCAAGAAGAACCTCTGAATCCAATAAAGCTATTACGGAAGCATGGGAAAAAGAGCAGAAACTTGTTAGTGAAGGCAAAGGAACCAGAGATTGGACCCCCGAACAACAGCGGGATATCATAGAGCGCGGAAAGGCTTATGACGATGATGGAAAAGCATTCCGCGGGCATCACATGAGAAGTGTCTCAATTTGCCCGGAAGAACAAGGCAATCCATATAACATTCAATTTTTATCCCATGAGGAACATATTGAGGCCCACGTAATTTGTTGGCAACCCACAAACTGGTATTATGATCCGGTTACCAGAAAGAAAATCGATTTTAGTGATGGGCCAATTATTCCATGTAAAGTGATTGAGCTAAGTAATCCGGTATCTCTATCTTGTATCCAACAGCATAAGAGCATTAACACAGAAAAGGAAGGAGAGAATAGAGAATGGCATTTGAAATTATCAGAAATGACATTACGAAGGTGTCAGCTGACGCTATCGTTAACACAGCAAATCCACGTCCTCGGATTGGAGCCGGAACGGATACTGCCATTCATAAGGCTGCCGGTCCCGAACTGCTGGAAGCGAGAAAAAAGATTGGAGATATCCGGCCCGGTGAGGTAGCTGTGACGCCTGCATTCAAGTTGGATGCGAAATATGTCATTCATGCGGTGGGACCTGCTTGGCAGGGTGGTGATGCACATGAGGAGGAGACACTCCGAAGTGCGTATGACCACGCGCTTCAGGCGGCGGTTGATAACGGCTGTGAGTCCGTTGCATTCCCTTTGATGGCAGCCGGCAGCTACGGATTCCCAAAGGAACTTGCCATGTCAGTTGCAATTCGTGCTTTTACGGACTTCCTTCTTGAGCATGATATCCAAATCATTTTGGTTGTCTTCAATAAGTCCATTTATGAGTTGTCTGGACACCTTTTTGATGATGTTCAAGCATTTGTTGATGAAAACTATGTAGATGCAGCTCATAACGAAGAATACTACTATAAAAATGATCTTCCTTACGATGAACGGGAATATCGTAACCGCAGGCGCATGGAGGAGCTCTATGACCGGCGTCGGTGGCAGGATCAGGAAGACATGGTTTGTGGTTCCGCAGAGATTGTTGAGACTGAGGCTGCAGCAGTTGTGGATTCCTGGGATCTTGACGATATGCTCTCCACTTCCAATGAGACGTTCTATCAGATGCTTTTCCGTCTGATTGATGAACGTGATTGGAAAGATTCCCGGGTTTACCGTGCCGCTGCTATTTCCAAGCAACAATTCAGCAAGATCCGCTGTACTACGGATTATCAGCCGACAAAGAGTGCGGCCCTTCGGTTTGCTCTTGCTCTGGAACTGGACTATGATACGGCGCAGCAATTCCTTGCTACAGCTGGATATACCTTGTCAAGAAGCAACGCTACAGATACCATCGTGGAGCATCATATCAGAACAAAGAACTACAATCTCGTTCGGGTAGAGATTAACCTTGCGCGTTTCCAGCTTCCTCCGCTGACACCTCCTACAAGAAAAGAGAAAGAGTGAAAAGGTCTACTGGCAAATGACCTTTGGCGTTATTGGGTTTGGTATGATCATCATGTCGAAAGGAATTTGAAAAGATTTCATAATTCTGTTTCGGAATTAATGATGAAGGGAAATAATGAGTGTGACATTCGAGAAATATTTTGAAGAAAAGGTAAGTGCCATTGAGCAGCAGTACACGGGCAAGACGCTGGTTGTGTTTAAGGGGTTTGATATGCCTCAGGTCAAGTATATCAAGTCCCGGGAGAATTGCCTGCTGCATGATACCGATATTTTCCCTGGCGGTATTCTGGATATTTCGCTTTTGAGCGATGCGTGGCTTGATATCATGACTGAGATCAAAATGGCAGCGCAGCCCATTTTGGCTATTTATGAAGAATTACTGGCCATCCGCGATTTCCTGCCCAAACTGGGTAGTGTGAAGATTGTAGTTGTCGATAATAACGTGTTATCTCCTTGGGTTCCTAGTCTTTTTGCCTATGATCAAGTCCTGAAACTTTTTGACTATCTTCAGGAAGAGCGGGAAGCTAAAGAAGCTGATCTTCAGTGGATGGCACAGGCATATGGCGATGTGAAGCTGTTGGGTGATGGGAAAGCATTGCTGCACCCCACCGTCATGGATGATGTGGAGACGATCCCGTTTTGGTCAGGAGAGTATGAACTGAATGAGGTTGATGATGATACGAATCTCATTGAAGTTGGCAGCCTAAAAGATTGGGAATATTGTCTTGATATTCTCAGTGGCAATGAAACCCCTGCTGTTTTCATTCAAAAGGGAGATGCGCTTGCCGCACGACAGAGAGCACTCGCCATTGCTGTGACGGAATTGGGTCTTCAGGTTGCCTTCGATGAGTCTGATTTGTATCGTGAGCCGACCAAATATAATCCGAAGCAGTTCGAGCCTCTTTTGAAGAAGTATTGGGGAGACAAAGCATCTTTCCGTCCGTTATTGTTTTATTCGGATCCGGATAGATCCAGTGAAACAGAAACAATCTCTCAGGGCGAGATTATCGCGGAGATCGTTGACCAGTGTGAAATGGCACATGACGGAGAGAAGTACAGCAACGTATTTATCACGGCCCCTACCGGCTCCGGTAAATCCATCCTGTTCCAGATCCCTGCGCTGTATCTTGCGGAAAAGTACAAGCTGGTTACTCTGGTGGTCTCTCCCTTGATTGCGTTGATGAATGATCAGGTGGATCAGCTTCAGCGTGAAAGAGGCATCAGCTGTGTAGCGTGTATTAACTCCTCCATGACTATGGAAGAGAGAAGCGCCGCATACGAGGCAATCCAGCGTGGTGACAAGTCTCTGATTTATCTTGCGCCGGAACTGCTGTTGACTACGCATCTTCAGTCGTTCCTGGGCGGCAGAGAGATTGGCATGATCGTTATTGACGAGGCGCATACTGTTACAAGCTGGGGCAGAGATTTTCGATCTGACTATTGGTTCCTTGGCGATTTCCTGAAGAAGGCAAAGCGAGAGGGACTGAATTTCCCCGTGCTGTGCTTAACTGCAACCGCAGTATACTCCGGTGATAACGATGTCGTGAATGACACGATTCAGGAACTGGGATTGGAGAAGACAATCCTGCACTTGGGTAACGTTCGCAGAGATAATATTGATTTTGACATTGTTCATCACGAAAAAAGTGAAGTTCATGGCAAAATTGAAACTGCAAAGATGGAGATTACGCTGGATCGCGTGAGGGAATATGTTGATCGTGGCGAGAAAGTCCTGACTTATTTTCCGTACAGAAGCCAGGTTGACGGTATCTACTCTAACATCGAACCGACTGAGCATATCAAACTCCGCAGATATCATGGCCAGATCCCAACTGCAGAGCGTAAGATGGTTGAGAAGAGCTATAAAAGCGGCGAAGCTATGGGACTGTTCTGCACTAAGGCTTTCGGCATGGGCATTGATGTGGGTGATATCATGCATGTGGTCCACTTTGCACCCACCGGAACGCTTGCTGATTATGTTCAGGAAATCGGCCGTGCTGCACGTAATCCGGATATTCAGGGTTATGCTCATATCGATTATTTCCCCAGCGATCTTAGATATGTTCGTACATTGAATGGCATTTCTGAAATGCGCCAGTATCAGCTGCGTGAAATGCTGAAAAAGATCTGCGCCATCTATAATGCGAAGAAGAGGAGAAACCTGCTGATTTCTTCTGAGACTTTTGAGTACCTTTTCAAGGAAGATGAGGCCGAGAATAGAACGAAATCTGGCCTGATGCTTCTTGCGAAAGACCTGAACTACAAGTCCAGTTTCCCTGTCCTAATTGTTCGCCCGAAAGCGATGCTTTCTAAAAACTATGTGAATGTGCCTCAGGAGATCGAAAACCAGGTCCTGAGCAAGTACGGTCAGTACATGAAAGAACAGAAGGGCGCTATGAAGCGCACGATCATTTCCACTCGACAGAGTGCTTCTGATATTACGGTATATAACACTGGCAAGACGTATCTTGTTGATATGGAGGCCATTTGGGAGAATTGCTATCCTGATAAGGCATTCGGTATGTTCAAGAAGGAATTCTTTGAGGAACGTTTTTCTGCAGCAGGTTCGGAGTTCCACGTTTCTCCGAGATCCAGAGTTGAGATCCGGTATGCGGATGAGTTCAATGTGATCAATCAAAGACTGGAGCAGATTATTTCTGCGGTTTCTGAGATCTTTGGCAACTACAAGAACGCCGAACAGAAGCAGTTTACCGCTCTTCAGTTTGAGAAAGATCTCGAAGCTGCCTTGGGAGAAAAGGTTATTGCGCATGATAAGGTTGCAATGCTTTTGGATATCTTCACAGAGCATACTGACGAAGGTGCTTCTTTCTCTGCTACGAAGAGCATGATCCGCGTCCTGAGAAAGAGAAAGCAGGTAGGAGCTGATGAGGTGGTGTACTTTGTCAGTAGCCCCAATTATGCTAGAATTCCAAATTTCTTCGTCAAGCAGCTGAATCAGTGTGTGCCGAATACGGAAAATAATTCGTTCTTCTCGTTCTATCCGATTACAAAAACGAATTCCATTGAGATTATGCCTTTGCTTCGCGTGCTGGAGTTGGTTAATCTCGCAAGTTACGAAACGAGAGGCGGCGAGAAGTCCGAGGTATTCATTCGTATCAATGATCCGGATAGACTGAACCGCCTGGCCAGCACCGGGAAATATACCAATAGCGTTTTGCAGACCATTCAGGAAAAGCACCGGAGCAATGTGAAGCTTTTGTCTGCATTCTTCTCGATGAAAATGACGTCGGAAGAGCGCTGGGAGCTGATTGAGCAGTACTTTCTGGGCAATCAGAGCTATGTCGAGGATCGTCTGCATTTGCAGTTAGAATCCTAATTTCAAAAAATAAGATGGTCTGAAAACGTCCACTGTCAGATGACCTTATCCTCCTTCGAGTTTGTTAGTATGAGTACAACAAATTTGAAGGAGGTTTTTCTTATGAACAAAAACTTGACGGAACTGGTATTCATCCTGGATCGCAGCGGCTCCATGGGCGGCCTGGAGGCCGACACCATCGGCGGTTTCAACGCCATGCTGGAAAAGCAGAAGAAGGAAGAGGGCGAGGCATATGTCTCCACCATCCTCTTCGACCACGAGGTGGAAGTCCTGCATGACCGAGTATCCATCGATAAGATCCAACCCATCACCGACCGTGACTATTTCGTTCGCGGCAGCACGGCTCTTCTGGATGCCCTGGGAGGTGCCATCCACCACATCGCCAACGTCCATAAGTACGCAAGGGAAGAGGATCGACCGGGCAAGACTATCTTCGTGATCACCACCGACGGCTGTGAGAATGCAAGCCAGGAATACAGCTACCGGAAGGTGAAGCAGATGGTGGCGAAGGAACAGGAGAAGTACGGTTGGGAGTTCCTCTTCCTGGGTGCCAATATGGACGCCATCTCCGCCGCCGCGGATTTTGGTATCCGGGCAGAGCGTGCCGTTCGGTTCAAGGCAGACGGTGCCGGCGTGAAGCTCAATTACGCTACCGTCAGCGCCGCGGTCAGTGAGATGCGCGTGAGCGGTTGTGTCAGCGATGACTGGGCAGCAGAGATCGAGTGTGATTTCAAGAAGCGGGGGTAAGAGAGATGTTTGGAGCAATCCTGGGTGATATCGTTGGCAGCCCTTATGAATTCAATGCCAATAACTATAAGGCGAAGGACTTTCCACTCTTTTGTGACCGATCGGAGTTTACCGATGATACGGTTATGACGCTGGCAGTTGCTCAGGCGCTCATGAATGCAGAGGAGGGCGAAGACCTGAAGGCCCGCTTGGCCCGATCCATGCAGTCCATCGGCCGGCGCTATCCCTACTGCGGCTATGGCGGCAGATTCTTCCACTGGATGTTCTCGAAGGATCCAAAGCCTTATGAGAGCTACGGCAACGGCTCCGGAATGCGGGTATCTTCCGTTGCCTGGCTCTGCGATGATCTGGAGTCAGTCAGAAATCTGGCACGGATTACGGCTTCTGTCAGCCACAATCACCCTGAAGGCTATAAGGGTGCAGAAGCCATTGCCAGTGCCATCTTCCTAGCCCGTACTGGGAGCACCAAGGATGAGATCCGGGACTACATCGTTCAGGAGTTCGGCTATGATCTGAGCCGTACCTGTGATGAGATCCGACCGACCTACCGCATGGATGAGACCTGCCAGGGAAGTGTTCCTGAAGCAATCACCGCATTCCTGGAAGGAACGGATTTCGAGGATGTGATCCGCACGGCTGTTTCCCTAGGCGGTGATAGTGATACCATCGCCGATATGGCGGGCGCCATTGCGGAAGGCTTCTATGGCGTACCGGGCGACCTGAAGAAGGAGTGCATGGAGCGCCTTCCTCTGGATCTCCGGGAGATCCTGCGCCAGTTTTGCGAGCGCGCACAGTAACAAGTCCAGATTATAGGACTGTATCCGTGAGAGAATACAATCAGAAACCATAAACCAATAGATACGGAGGATTATACAATGAAGATTCTGAATATGCGTTGGGGATATGACGGCGGCGGTATGGCATGCGGCCCCGTGGAAGGCAGTGCCATCGTGGAGATCATGGTTCGTGAGGATAACGGTACGACCGCCTTTGTGACGGCGAGCCGTATGGAGGATGCGGAGAACATCTATACCTCTGAATTGCCTTTGTTCGACGTCATCATGAGCCTTGCAAGCAGCGAGTCCAATTTTGAGCCTGAACTGGCAAAGGTCAATAAGGCAGCAGAGGCTCGTTTCAGTCACATGATCTACCACATGCCGGAGACGGCAAAGTTCAACCGGTTCTATGACGTCATGCGCCTTGCAAGAGTGGCCCTGAATGGCGCAGATCTCGAGGCACTGGGCAGTGATGCCAAGGCTAAGGTATTTATCGCTCCGTACCTCGGAAAGGAGATCGGTGATCTGGAGATCCCCGATGATACCATTGAGTGTGAAGATGGAGAGGACGAGGATTACGAGTATGAGATCTCGCACCGCGATGTGGAGATGTACCTGAAGGAGTGCGAAGCGGAAGAGCATAGCGGCGAGATCAAGGCACATTACTGGGTCTGTGATGATTCGGGTGAGGAGATCACAGACGGGGAAGTCACTGTGACGATCACCCAGGAGCAGCTGGAAGCCTATCAGAAGGCCAGAAGAAAAGCAAACGAGGAGCACAACGACGGCGGTTTCTGGAGTGTCGATCTGGCAGATGTCCCCGGGTGCGAATCTGTCAATGAGGAAGCTCTGTCCAAGGTTTATAATGACAGCTGCTTCGATTCTGAAGAAAGTGAAAACTACCAGGTCTCTGTGAGCCTGTAAAGAAAGTAAAGGAGAGAGAATAAATGAAACGTTTTTTGGCATGTATCCTGGCATTGACCATGGTCCTGAGTCTTGCCGCCTGCGGCGGTAAGGCGCCCGGTCCGGACAGCATCGTCACGAAGTTCTGTGACGCCATGAAGAAGTCGGACTACGAGACGATGAAGACCTGCCTGAAGACCAGCAGCGAAGATTTCGATGATCTGGAATCTGGCGAGACCGGTGATGAGGAAATGGACTTCTTGCTGGACTACGTGAAGGACAAGAACAAGGAAATGACCTACAAGGTAGAAAGCGTAGAAGAGAACGACAACCAGGGAACCGTCAAAGTCACATTCAATTATAATGACATGTCTCCTGTGGTTATTGCTGCTTTGGGCGAATACCTGCAGCAGGCATTTGCCATGATCTTCACGGATGTGAGTGAGGAGGAAACGTAGTGCCTTCTTTGCAGAAGACCCTCGGGGTAGTCAACTCCGGCTTATGAGATTTCTCTCACAAGCTCCGTCCAAATCTTTTGATTTGGGCGGGGTTATTGACGAGATCCAGCACCTGCCGGTCCTCATTCTGATCCGTAGTAGACACACGGGCATAACTGAATTTCTTGTTGCTCATGGCTTATCCTTTCGTCCGGAACATGTCCATCATGCCACCCAACTCAGAAAGATCATCGGCGTCCAGACCCGGGGCTGGTTCCTGGGGCGCTGGTGCTGCTTGATTACCAAGCTGTAATTCTCCATTTGCAACCATTTCCTTCAGCACATCTTTGACAATACCGACCACCCAGTCGCGGCCAAATTCATTGGCCGCTTCCGGGCAGCTCGTGTAATGCAGTAAGGCATTGACCACGATCTCAGACATACTGCGTGGCCGTTTGCGGAGGATCTCCAGCGCCCGACGGTGCCGAAAGTCCATCTCGTTGAACTGGAGCGTGACACGGGATTTATTATTGTTTGCCACTTGACGCCACCTCGCTCTGATACAGAACCTCATAACCAATGGCGTTGGCGTGAATATCCTCGATGAAAATGGGGAAAGCTACCTTGTTACCCCTTTCAATCATGCCGCGCAGCAGCAGCGAGCCGCCACCGGCAAACACGCATTTACTGGTGCTGACATCGATACCGCGTTCACGGAGGAAGTTGTAGAACTCGGCCAGAAAGTCCGAAGTCATGATGCGGATCAGTTGCTGCACCTCTCCTGGCAGCACCGTGGGCTGATTCCGGATGACCTCGTCGATCTCGCACTCTTCCAGGATGCGAGCGTATTGGGAGTTACACTTGCTGGCAATGCTGTTGTAGAGGGTGATCACACCCTTTTCAAAACTCTCCACCACTTCCAGGTCTGGCCGGCCAAAGCGCAGTTTCAGAACATCAATGGTGAATCCGCCAATATCAATGATATAAGCGACGGAGTGCACCTTCAGGGTGCTGTACTGCGTGACAGCGGCAGCAAATGCCTGAGGATAGCTCAGAACCTTATTGATGCGAACGGAGTAGTACTTGCCATTGTACTCAAAGTCAATGGCTTCCCGCCGACGCAGAAAGTACTGCTCGAAGCGGCTGTGCAGCTGTTCGTAATGTGCGGGCGGGAGACCAACCAGGAGCGTGATGTCGATGGGATCCAAAGTCTCAGAAACATCCCGATACTCCAGTTCCTTCGCAATCGCAAAGAGGGTCAGAATGAAGAAACGGTCATCCTCGGTTTTATCACGCAGGTACGAGATGCGCCGCTCCGTCAGCGAATAGTACTTCCCATTCCAGCCGATGTAGTCCGTTTTGAATCCCTGAAGCCCGTCCGACATAACCAGGCCGGAAGTGAAAATAGCGTGCGGCGTTTTGATGGATTTATTGCCGTGATCGACAGAAATAATCATATGTGAAAGGCCTCCTTAATCATTTGCAAACAAAGCGGTTTGGTCCGCTTAATGTGTCTGATAGTATTTACGCATAGCGTCGTTCCATAACAACAACCACATTAAGTGTTTTTGTAATGTCGATTTCTTACCAGTCTTTCAGGAGCGAGCGCAGCTTTTTCAAAGCGCCATTGACCGAGTTCAGTGCAGCGTTCATAATGAAGTCAGAGATGGACTGACGCCGGCCTTCGTAGCACTCCTCGTCCATCTCCTCAATGCGATCGGCAGTCCGACGCACCGTGGGGGAATAGATTTGGAGCAGTGCGAGCGTGTTCTCAATGTCCTCATCTGTCAGCGTGCTGGTGATGTCAAATTTCTTCAAGTAGTTTTCGAATTTGCTCATTGCATATCCTTTCTGCCTGGGAGTTTCACTGGTAGAAGTTGAACGATCCGAGGACTTTCGCATAGACCATCGACTTATTATGAAGAATGCGTTTTTCACCGTCCACATTCTTCTTTCGGTCCTTCAGGTAGAGGTAAACGGTGAGGATTCCATCTTCATTGACCACGACGAGGTCGCCGTTATTGATCGGTTCCGCCCGCTTGCAAAGGAGAACACTGCCGGACGCAATGCCGTATTCGTGATAGCGGGTTCCTTCTGCCATAACGCAGAAACACTTTTCTGCCTGCAGCCCATGAAATCCCTCAATGTGGATGGATCCGATTCCGTCGGTTAAGACTGGATGCTTGGCATTGATGATTTCTTGTTCAAAGCCCATAATCATACCTCCTTTAGTGGTACATAACAGACGGCATTTTGTATTCGACCTCACGATGAGCTGGCATTTTCAGCCCGGAGGTGAGTGCTGCAAAGTTGATGGATTGCAGGCCGAAGCGCTTACGGATATCTTCGACCGTTCGCTCCAGAGCAAGGCGCTTTTTGTGCTTGGTGTAGTCAGTCCATAGGTCTAACTGGATCGGTGTGTCGGCCGGGACCAGGTCAATTGCGCTGATCGTCAGAGAGCGGATGTCACTATTCCAGGTGTGGCGCTGGTAGAACAGGTCGAAGCCTGCAGCAGCAATCTCTGTGTAGCTTTGGGTGGGGAAGGGCAACTTGCCCTGGTACTCTCGATGGGCCAATGTGTTGTCCCGGACGCTGATCTTCACCCTGGTGGCAGCCAGATTGCGTTTGCGGAGTTTCAGCCCGACTTCTTGCGAAAGCTCCATAAAAACATGCCGGACCTCGTCCTTCGTCAGCAGATCCGCATTGCAGGTAATTCCATGCCCAATACTCTTGATTGGGGGATCATAATCGCAGGGCATGACCCGAGAGGTATCCAGGCCATTGGCATAGATCCAGAGTTTCTCTCCGTTGATCCCCAGCAGCCGCACCAGCATGTCGGGATCTGCTTTCGCAAGGTCTCCAATGGTATGAATGCCGTAACGGCGAAGTTTCTCCGTCGTGGCCCGCCCGACATAAAGAAGGTCGGAAGCAGGTAATGGCCATACCTGGTCCCGGAAAGACTCCTTCGTGATCTCAGTCACTGCATCTGGCTTTTTCATGTCAGATCCCAATTTGGCAAAGATCTTATTGAAGCTGACACCGATGGACACGGTCAAGCCGACCTCTGCCTTCACAGTTTTGCGGATCTCATTTGCGATTTCATAAGGTGTCTGGTGATGGAGCCGAGATGAGCCAGTCAGCTCGATCCAGCTTTCGTCGATGCCAAAAGACTCTACTTCCGGTGAGTACCGCAGATAGATGGATCTCACAATCTTGGAGAACTTCAAATACTGATCCATGTGCGGCGGCACAATCGTCAACTGCGGACACTTCTGCTTCGCTTCCCAGATCACATCTCCCGTCTTCACGCCACATTGTTTTGCCAATTGATTTTTGGCCAGAACGATGCCATGACGATCTTCCGTGCTGCCACATACGGCGATATACTTCCCGCGAAGTTCTGGATGCAGCATGCACTCGATACTGGCATAGCAGTTGTTGAGGTCACTATGCACTACAACTCTTTCTCCCATAGCTTCGGGTTCCTCCTGTCGTAGAAAAGTTTTCGAAACTTCCTCAAACTTCTACTAACTTCCTGTTGACAACGAGGTTTCTTCTGCATATAATGTGGTTAAACTTCCTCAAACTTCTTAAAACTTCTACAAACTTCTTGTTGATGAAACAATAGCAGATACCAGACCGGTTTGTCAATAGAAGTTTTCCGAGGACAAACCAAATCAGTAGAAAGAGGAACTGCAATATGAAAACGACTGGAGAGAAAATCAGAGATCGTCGCATTACGCTGAATATGACGCAGAAAGACCTAGCCGATCAGGTCGGTACGACTGTCCGGACCATTAGCAGCTATGAAGCTGCCGGTTCCAAGCCCCGTGGGTTGAACCTTCGCAAACTATGCACTGTCCTGAATGTGTCTGAGGCCTACTTACTCAAAGATGAGATTGAAGATGAGACCTATGGACTTGAGGAAGCTCCTTATATCGAGAGTGCGCGTGCTATCTACGGCAAGAAAGGCGCAACGGATGTGGAGCAGCTGCTGACACAGACCCGTGCGATGTTTGCCGGTGGTGATGTTCCGGAAGAGGACAAGGAGCTTTTCTTCCAGGCCGTGACGGAGGCCTATTTTGCAAATAAGAAGCGCGCCAGCGAAACATTCACCCGGAAGGACTATAAGAAATAAGAGTGCGTTGTACGGTTTTTGGGACACCCTATGTGGTATCCTTATGCTGCACACAAAGACATTGTTTTCTTTGAGCGAGGTGAGTGAGTTGCTAGCGTTTGCCATCAAGCAAGAAGCGAATCGTTTGAAAATGAAATACCAGACAGACGATCCGTATGAGATCTGTCGGGCAATGAAGATCCAGGTCATGAAGCGGCCTATGGGGAAGAGTGCGAAGTCCTGCAAAGGGTTCTTCTTGGTCTCTTCACGCTGCAAGCTCATCATGATCAACAGCGACCTGCCGGAGAGCATCCAGAGGATCATCCTTGTGCATGAACTTGGACATGCTGATTTGCACAGCGACTCTGCTATCAGCGCATTCCATGAGTTTACCTTCCTGGATGATACAGACCGCATGGAGTATGAAGCGAACATTTTCGCAGCGGAGTTCCTCTTGAATGATGAGGATGTTTTTGAAGCGCTGCAGCAGCAGATGGACTTCTTCCAAATCGCAAGCTGCCTCTGTGTTCCGCCTGAACTTCTGGATTTCAAGCTGCGTATTTTGCAGCGTGAGGGCGTTGAGATCAAAGCTCCGTATATTGCGCATGGGGACTTCCTGAAGCGCGATTTGGGGCAGCCCCTGAATTGACTATGCTGCCGGGTGTAGCTTATAAGGTCTATGTTTCGGTTACCGTGGATTTTTCCTCAGAGGGTGTGATGCTGCCGCGCATGATCGTCTGGGAAGACGGCATGAAGTACGATGTAGACCGTGTGATTGATATTCGACCTGCCTATGCGGCAAAGGCTGGTGGACAAGGTGACCGATATACAATTCAGGTGAATGGGCAAAGAACCTATTTGTATTTTGAGCGTTCTACCAACCTGAGTGGAAATGTCATTGGAAGATGGTTTGTGGAACGCAAAGTACCATTGAAGGATGTAATATGATAAGTGAAGATAAAAAATATCAGTGCTGGCTGAGTGATGGAGATCGAATTCTCTCTTTCCATCCGGTATTGGGCTACATTCTGCATGAGTTTGATAGCCGTGAGGAATTTATTCGGTTCATTTTTGAGGCAGTGGATGTGATGCGCTGCCGGGTTCAGTAAAGGAGGCGAGTATATGCAGTATAGTTCCGGTCTTCAAAGGTATTTTAACGAGCACATTCATCTCCCCAATACCTTTTTTGACAATCCGATGCGTTTTGTCAAACACGCACTCGTGGAGAAAGGCGACTTGATGGCCAAGGCATATAATTTTGTGGAACTTGGCGCTGAGGATTCGGAGGATGTCATCCACTATCAAAGCGATGATTTCCAGGTCATGAGCGGTGACACTGCGGGTAGAGTTTGTGTTTTAATGCGGCCACCTGAGCCGACGCAGGCACTCCAGTGCAAACTGATGGGATGTTCCATACAGCACAATGGGAGCAATCCCATTTGGAGGACGATCGAGCTGACAGAGGAAGGCGCACTGCTCCTCTGCGGCTGGACGAAAGAGCATGCGCATATGATTCTTGATGAAGTCGGTGCCACACCCGAAGACTTTATTCCCCGAATGATTCAGGAACTTGCTACGGCAGTAGAATTCGACCTTGCAGCGTTCCGAGCCCAGGTTGAACAGAAATCGACCTGTAGACAATGAAATTGGGAGCTGATCCACATTGGTTGGGTCAGCTCCTTTTTTGCCTGGAAAGCAGATTTAGGTATAGTGGCTTCTCATTGGTGCGGATGGTATTCTGACTCTGTACTTATTAGATTTTATCTCCCATACGGAGCTTCATAAGCTGTGAGCCAACACAATCTGGCATTTCTGGGCGAACATATCATGTTTCGCCTCTCCCATTGCGCTTTGATTTGAGTCCTCAGATCAAAGCGCTTTTTTTGTCCAAATTCCGCTTTGCGGATTTGAGAAATAATTATTTGAAAGGTGGAACAACAAAATGATGGAAACCAAAGTATTCGCGGACGACTTCAGTTGCTCTTTCAGCGAACCTAGGGACTTCTTTCAGTTTCTTGGCGAGCGCAAGGCAAAGAGCAAGTGGATGACGGCACCTTCGAAAGACCTGCGGTTTGAGCCGGTTGAGAAGGGGTCCGCACTCGGCGATCTCTACATGAAGATCTACGACCACAATGGGGCGGCCGATGTACTTGAAGACACGATGGAGAATACCAGCCTTCTGCTGAAGGTCGATGGTAAGGACTACCCCGTCCGCTCCTGTGCCATCAAGACCGTTCTGGAGCGTGCCCGCATCTCCGGACATGCACTGAACAAAGTCTCCAAGACTGTATTTGCGGAGATCCTCAACTACTGCATGGGCGTTGCCTCTGGCGACAGCCTGATCAAGATTGCAGATCAGAAGGTCTCTGCGGTACATGGCGGTGATCCCAAGGACTACACCGTGATGGAGATGCTGCCACTGTTCAAGGCGGTATGCGATTACCTGGACAAAGAGTACCCAGGCAATCAGTTTATGACCGCACATTTTGATCACACGATCGCCACTGCAATCTGGCGCCTGGATGGGCAGGCAGACCAGCTTCTGGACACCTATCGTCGGGAAGTGGCTGCCAAGGGGCTGAACCCTGCGAAGCTCATCCCTGCGCTCCGATTCTCCACCTCTGATGTGGGCATGAGTGGCGCCAATCTGTATCCGATCCTGCTGGCCGGCAATGAAAGCCGGATCATTCCTCTGGGCTATCCCCTGCGGACACAGCATAAGAGCGGATATGACATGGAGTTTTTTGAGGAACAGCTTGGCCTTGTCTATGCACAGTTTGAAAAGGCAGTAGACAAGCAGGTGCAGCTCCTCAACATTGAGATTCGCTATCCTGTTACCACCCTGATGCGGGTTCTGAAGCGCATTGGGGCGCCGAAGAAGGCTTCTTACGAGGCAATGGACTACTTTGTGGCAATCCACGGAGATGACCCCTGTACTGCGTATGAGCTTTTCATGCAGATGAGTGATGTCATCTTCTCCGCCCAGTGTGATGGCGCTTCCGGTCTGCGGATTGCGCAGCTTGAGGAGATCGTCAGCCGGGCACTGAATGTGAACTGGCACGAGTATGATCACCCTGGCGACTTCAAGTGGTGATTGCGATGGCCAAAGCTGTTTACTACCCGAAGGGTGAGAGGCAAAAGACCATCATCAAGCTTCTGAACTCTCTGGAAGGGCGCTATTCCAGGTGGGATATTTGGCAGGATTTCATTGTCCTGTCTGCCGTCAGCATTGCTAATGCTTTCGGTGGCCCATACAGAGAGCAACGTGAAGCGATGTATCTGGAGCGTAGCAAAAAATACGCAACCTCTGAACTGGAAGTCTTTGCGCAGATGCTCGCCGAAGTTGTCGATGAGATGGAGCAAAATCCAGATCAGGATATGCTTGGCGAGCTGTTCATGGCATTGGGCCTTGCGAATGAGTGGAAGGGGCAGTTCTTCACGCCTTACCATATCTGCAGAGCAATGGCAGCCATGAATCTGGGTGAGGATCTGAAAAGTCAGATAGAGGAAAAAGGCTGGGTATCCGTGAGTGATCCTGCCTGTGGGGCCGGTGCATTACTGCTTGCCTTCGCAAACGAGTGCAAAAGGAACCACATCAACTATCAGACTTCCGTTTTCTTTGTCGCGCAAGACATCGACTTCTTGGCGGGGTGCATGTGCTACATCCAAATGAGCCTACTCGGCTGTCCCGGCTATGTGGTCATCGACGATTCCATCCTTCATCCGGCGCAAAGCTACGATGAGGACGGACTTATCCCCAAGAACAGCCCAAATGTCTGGCTTACCCCAATGTATTTCAGGGATGTCTGGCATTGGCGGAGAATGTTCGCACAGCTGGATCTCATAACACAAGAAAAGAAATGAATGATGATGAGGAGGATCGATTATGCCTAATTGGGCGTTTGGAAATATTAAGGTAACCGGGACTCGCGAAGGAATTACTTCTTTCATAGAACGGTTTGTCAGCGAGGATGAGCCATCTACGGTAGCTGGGAAAAGATTCTTTGCAAGAAGTTTTATCCATGAGAAACGGCAGGAACTGATCGATGAGGCTATGGCCGAATTCGAGAACAAGGCACTGGAAGATACAGCAGAATACACCTTCGTGGCGATGTTCGCCTGGTCTGCTTATTCGTGCCTGATCGATGGTTATCCGCAGCAGAACAAGGAAGAGTGTATTACCCTTGTGGATGCTTGTGTGGAGGATCATGTCTCAGTCGAAATCCATTCTACGGAGACAGGCATGTGCTTTGAAGAGGAAATCACCTGCGATGAAAGCGGAGACCTCTTCAATAGTGAAAGTGATTTGAGCAGATGCAAGTGCCGCAACTGCGGTGAGATCAGCCATTTCGGTTCTTTCGAGGATTTGGAAGAAGCTGAGTGTCCTGAGTGCGGCGAGTGCGGCTTTGATCGCTGCGAGGAGGAGTAAGATATGGCATTGGACATGAATTACACCCCAACGCGTCTGGTCGATATCACTACCTTGACGGAAGACCAGTGGCTGGACTGGAGAAAGAAAGGGATTGGCGGCAGCGATGTTGCCGCCGCCCTAAATATGTCTCCGTATCGAACTGCGCGCGATCTCTACTACGATAAGATCGGCGTCGCTCCTGCAGTCGAAGGTCCGGATAAGAGCATCACATTCCAGATTGGGCATTTGCTCGAAGATGTGGTCGCTCAAATCTTCGCCAAGAAGACCGGCCTCACTGTCTATGAAGACCACTGGATGTATCAGCATCCTCTGTATCCCTTCCTGATCGCCGATGTGGACCGGTTTGTCCTGCTCCCTGATGGCCGCAAGGCAATCCTGGAGTGCAAAACCGCGCACTATGATATGCAGTTCAAATGGGCCAACGGCGCTGTGCCACGCCATTATGAGCTTCAGGTCCGCCACTATATGTCGGTCATGAACATCGATGTCGCCTTCATCGCATGCTTGTTCTCCAACAATGAGAACGACTTTGTGTGGCAGAAGATTGAGCGCGATGTTGAGGAAGAGGAGAATACGATCCTGGCACTGGAGGCGTTTTGGAACAACCATGTGCTGGCTCGGGTCGAACCGCCTCTGGTCGAGAAGCCTGATGCTGTGCTTGAGTCACTGCGCCGCTTTTTCGGCCCGGCAGATAAGTCTGAGCCGGATGTGGAACTGGACAGTAAATTCCTCAATAGCCTCAGCGAGATCATGACACTCAAAGAGGAGAAGAAGAATCTGGATGCCCAGTCAAAGGCGCTGGAAACGCGGATTAAGACCCTGTATGCCCCGATTGTAGAGCAGATGGGAACTGCATGTCGAGCCTCATGTGAGAGCGGAAGCGAGGTGTTTCGAATCACCTATAATCCGCAGTATCGTGAAGGTATCTCAAAAGACAAGCTGTCTGCGCTGCGTGCTCAGTACCCTGATGTGTACGACGAGTTCGTGGAGCAGTCGGAGTCGAGAATTTTCAAGGTGGTCAAGGCGGCCATCGCGTAAGAGGTGATCACAATGTTATGCAGATTCGACCGTGCGATCTTCCAATCGGACAACGGTTACTGCGTGTTTTCATATAGCACGCAGGATGAGTCTGTCCCCAAAGAAGCGAGAAAGAACACATTTTTCAGTGATGACAAGATCCATTTCACTGCTGTCGGGTATCATCTTGTCTCGACCAATGTGGTCGAAGTTGAATTGGATGGGACCTGGGAGCAGTCGAAACATGGATTGCAGATGTCAGTTACGACTTGCAAACAAATTGTGCCAACGGATCAAGCTGGTGTCCTGGCGTATCTGAGCAGCGGCATCATCAAAGGTGTCGGCCCGGAGATTGCCAAGGCGATTGTCGCAAAGTTCGGTGATAAGACGATGGAGGTTCTGGACCAGAACCCTCAGCAACTACTGAGCATACGCGGTATTGCAAGGACCAAACTCAAGACCATCGTCGCTTCCTATGAGGAGACGAAGGCACTGAGCGACCTGATGATCTATTTGGCACCATTTGGCGTATCGATGAAGAAGGCAGCCATGATCAAAGAGGAGTTCGGAGATCAGAGCCTTCAAATCGTGAAAACAGACCCATTTCAGCTTTGCAGGATCAAAGGCTTTGGCTTCATGACAGTAGACTCAATCGCAAGGAAGACTAAAGTGAGCCTCAAACACCCAATGCGGTATGCCGGCGCAATCAACTATGTGCTGGATGAAGCCCGGGTGTCCGGTCACCTGTTTTTAAGCGTAGATGAGACTGTGGGCCGCTGCTATGATCTGCTGAACTCCGACTGTGAGGCTGAGGTCGTATCGGAAGGTGAGATTCGGCAAGCTATCTCAAATGAGAGGCTTGAGTCACGCATCTATGTGGAAGGAACCCGTGTCTATCTGAGCTATGAGCGCATGTGTGAAGTCAAAGCGGCCAAGCGGATTGTTTCAATGATCCTCCAGGAAGATTTCGAAGAGATCTATGACCTGGACGAGAAAATTGATCAGGCGGAACAAACGCTCAAGCAGAAGCTGGCGCCGTCACAACGCAAAGCAGTCAAGCTTTGCCTCTCACATCCCATCTCCATTATGACTGGTGGACCGGGCAGCGGCAAGACGACGACACTGCGGTTCATTCTGGATATCTACAAGAAGGAGTATCCCTCCAATGAGATCCTTCTTGCGGCTCCGACTGGACGAGCAAGTCGGCGTATGGCAGAGCAGACTGGAATGTTTGCTTCGACGCTACACTCAGCGCTTGGCCTCATCACAGATGAGGAGAGTCCCTTAAATGATACGGAACTGCTTCCAGCAGATCTGATCGTGGTGGACGAATTCTCAATGGTAGATATGAGGCTGGCGTATATCCTGCTGGAACGCATCAAGCCGGGGGCCCAGTTGCTGATTGTCGGTGACGCTGATCAGCTCCCCTCGGTTGGCGCAGGAAATGTGCTGAGAGAGATGATTCGGAGTGAGAAGGTACCAACGGCAGTTCTTGACACAATCTTCCGTCAGGCGTCCAATAGTCGGATCATCGTAAATGCCCATGCGATCAATCACAATGATACCCATTTGCAGTACGGTGACGACTTCCAGATGCTTGAGGTCCAGAATGCAGAGGACGCTGCGCAGCTGGTAGTCAAGAACTATCTGCAGGAAGTGAGTCAGCATGGCTTGGAGAATGTGCAGATTCTGTCGCCTTTCCGAAAGCGCGGTTCTGTTGCATCGAATGCGCTGAATGAGACGATCCGGGATCTGGTCAATCCTGCAAGCATGCGGAAGATGGAACTGAAGTGCGGCAGTCGGGTCTTTCGTGTTGGTGACCGCATCATGCAGACGGCAAACCGGAATGGAGTGTCGAATGGCGATGTTGGCCTGATTACCGGCATGGAAAAGGAAGACGATGAGGTGTTTGTGGATATCCGGTTGCTCGATGGGCGCGAACTGCGCTATTCGAAGGACATGATGGAGGATGTTGAATTCTCCTACTGCCTCACGATCCATAAGAGCCAAGGCCAGGAGTATCCAGTCATCATTGTGCCGCTGCTGAAGGAGCACTATATCATGCTGCGTAGGAATCTGCTTTACACGGCAGTGACCAGGGCGAAGGCGAAAGTGATCCTGATTGGGCAACGCCAGGCAGTTTACATTGCGATCCACAAGTGTGATGTGGGTCAGAGAAACACCGTCCTTGCTGATCGGATCGTGGCGTACTATAACCGCGAGATGAGCAAGCGAGTGGCGTAGTTTTTTGGGAAACGGGGTGGTCAAAAGCCACCTCGTTTCTACATTTATTATGAAAGGGCGAAATAACGTGAGTGAATTGAATGTGAATGCGATCCCTGCCATCAATGCTGTCGATGGCTTCAATCCGGCGGATTTTGTAAGGAATACGGTGGGCGATGAGGGCGAGAACGATCTTTACCTCGATGTAAAATACCGCCTTTTATGGTTCCGACTGCACCGTCCGAATGGGAAGATCGAGCCTGAGATCGTGCAGTTGGATGATAAGAGCGCCGTTGTGTGCTGTAAAGTCTACGCGGACAAAACTGATCCTGCCGATCAGTTCATTGGAAAGGCTTACTCGCAGCGCTTCTCGACAGAGGAACGCTTCGGTGACCGGTTCCTGGAGATTGCGGAAACGGTTGCTAAAGGCCGAGCTCTGGCAGATGCGGGGTATGGTACCCAGTTCTGTATGAATGGTGAGGCCTTAACCAGCATCATCGCTGATGCACCTGTCAAGATGCCGCCTGATGAGGAAGAGGATCATCCTAGTAGCGTTGCGGTGAGCTTTGCAGCAGCGCAGTCGGCTACTCCGGTCCCTGCTCCAAAACAGCAGGCAAAGCCCCAATCGCAGTCTTTTACTGAACCTCCGAAGGCATCTGCGCCGGAGCCTCCGAAGACTGTGGATGAGTACCTGCAGGTAATGACTGTCGATCAGGCCAAGATGGTGAAAATCGACTTTGGGAAGTTCTCCGGTTGGACACTCGGGGATATTGCTATGAAGAGCCCCGGCGATTTGGCTTGGTATGTTAAGAACTATTCCGGCCATAACCTCGCTCTGAAAGCGGGGGCGATCAAGCTCCTGGAGGCGGCAGGTCAAATGGCAAGCTGAAGAATCCCCGATGAGGGAGGTGATCTTTGATGGGCAGAATACCAGATCTGCCATGTGACATTGAGCAGGTAGTGGACTTGCTTGGTATCGAAGTCATACGGGATACCGGCACACAGTTGCACTGCCGGTGCCCATTTTGCGCAGATCGAAAAGCTCATTTGAATGTGAAAATCCGAGACAATGTGTTTCGATGCAATCGCTGCGGGAAAGGTGGAGGTATCCTCCACCTTTACGCAGAGTTCTGCGATGTCTCGCTCCATACTGCCTATGAGGAACTCTGCAAGGTATTTGGCTCCGAGAGTGGAGAAAAGCCGCGAGAGTGTAGTCCGAAGCGAAGAGTGATTGAGACGGTGGAGTTGCCAATTGCATCAGCAGAAGTCCGGGATAACACCTATTCCAATCTCCTTTCTCTGCTTTCCCTGTGTCCTACGCATCAAGCCTCCTTACGAGAACGCGGCCTGACCCAAGATGAGATTGAGCAGTTGGGCTATCGCACAACTCCGACAACAAGGCTCAAGCGCATTGTAACGGAGTTATTAGAGCGTGGCTGTGTTCTGGATGGTGTTCCGGGATTCTATTGCCAGAAGGAGACCGGCCAATGGACTCTGGACATCAGAGGGTCGGGCATCATGATTCCCGACCGCAATTTTGATGGTCAGATTGAGGCAATACAGGTTCGGCTGGATCGGGTTTATAACCAGAAATTCTACAACTTGACCAGCGTAGATAAGTACTATGGAACCCCAGCCAGATGCTGCCCTCATTATGTCGGAGTTCAAGAAGGCGACGAGGTTGTCTGCGTGACCGAGGGTGTTATGAAGGCGGATCTTGCCTATCACTTCGCTCTTGGCAGCCAATACGAGTGTGGCTTTGCAGGCCTTACTGGTGTGCCGAGCTATTCACAGTATGAGAGGCTTCTCCAGGAACTGAGTGAATTGGGGGTCCAGAGGTTGAATATCATGATCGACTCTGACTATCAGGACAACGACAAGGTAAGAACAGCGCGGGATCGCTATATCGAGCTCGGGGCTGAAGCTGGCTTTGAAGTTGCTCCCATTACTTGGAGTCGGAGGCAGAAAGGGATTGACGACTTATACAAGCATCTATTTCGAAGTAAGTGATTTGATGGGGCTGTAGCGCATGAGCACTACAGCCCTGTCGTGAGGAGTGACTGAGAATGATACCAAGAATCCAGCAAGAACGCCCAAATGTAATAAAGTGCTATTACTGTTCAATTTGCGGAACGAAGTTGCAGCACAGTGATGGTGTCAATCAAGAGTCGTGGCGGTTCTGCCCAGTGTGTGGGCAACAGATTGAGTGGGACAAAGTCACAGATGTAGTTTGGGAGGAAAAGTCCTGTGACATCTGTGGAGGATGGCTCATCAAGAAGCACCCTTTAGGCTTTTGGTATGCTTCCAGCGACTATATCGGTGAAACCACATGCCGTACATGTTGGCTGGAGGAATGCTGTACCACCAATTGTCTGGTCTGCCAACGCAGGCAATATCCGAACTGCGAGTGGATCCATCTGAAACAGTTCTACCTTGAGGAGGAGCAACATGGAAATTGAGATATATTTGGAAGACCTGAAACCAGAGATCCAGGAAAAGGTTCTTGAGGAACTGGGCATAAAGAGCGCTAGTGAAGGGAACTATGATGTGTTTCCGCTTTTCACCGCCTGTTAGCCCGAATAAAGGTGCGGTGATAATTTGGAAAAACAGCGATTGTGAGTAGGAAATAATAAAGCGCCGGTTTTGCCGGCGCTTTATTATTTCAAATGGTTAGTGTTATGGGTTCCCATAACTGTTGCCCCTTTTGCACCTCCTTGTTGAAGAGAATGATGTGTAGAAACCAAGCCGCATACCGCATTATACTTGGATGGTGTAAGCTTAACACTTACGGGAGCCATGGATGCGCCCATATTGTTCACGTCGCTGATGCCCCGGTCCACGATCTTGCCGCAGGTGACGTGGGTGATATAGGGGCCGGGGCCGTCGTCCGCCAGGATGGTGCAGCCGGCGGCGGTGGCGGTCCACTGGGCCGTGGGGGGCCGCTGGTTGCCGTAGGGCACCGGCATCCGGTACTGCCGCTCGGCGGTGCAGAAGTGGGAGCTGGTGACGGCGGCGGCATAGCGGGCGTAGCCGCCGTCGATGAGCATAGCCGCCAGAGACAGGGATTCGCCCATGGTGGAGCAGGCCCCGTACAGGCCGTAGAAGGGGATGCCGAAGTCCCGCAGGCCGAAGGAGGAGCCGATGCACTGGTTCAGCAGGTCCCCGGCGCAGATATAGTCCAGGTCGCCGGGCTTCAGCTTCGCCTGGTCCAGCGTCCGCTGGACCACCTTTTTCTGCATGGTGGACTCCGCCTTCTCCCAGGTCTTTTCCCCGAAGAAGGAATCGTCGGACAGCTCGTCAAAGTAGGAGGACAGGGGGCCCTCCGCCTCCTGCCTGCCGCCGATGTTGGCGTAGGAGATGACAGAGGGGGGATGGGACAGGGCGATGGTGCGTTTGCCGACACGCTTTTCGTTCATGGAGGACACCTCGTTTTTGTGGGTTGCCCATAGGGTGCCCGCAAACAGGAAAAATATGAGCGTCATTCCGCGGCCGGGGATTTTTCCGCCTGCCCGCCGGAGGTTGGGAGGACCCGCAGGGCCGGGCCGCTTTCCCGGAGGTACAGCTCCTCGCAGTCCTGCTGGGCTTTCACCAGGATTCGGATGGCTTTCTCGGTCTCCCGCATCAGGTGCAGGTAAATTTCCTGATAGTCTGGCATGTTCGTCATCCCTTCCTTTTTTGAACGATTATAGCCGGATATTCGGCATTATTCAAGACCCGCATTTTCGGATATGCTAAATGCAAGGCAGGTGTGGGTATGATCACGTTTGAACCGCTATGGGAGACTTTGAAACGGAAAAACATATCCCAATACACTTTGATCAAAGAGTATGGGGTCAGTACAGGGACGCTGGACGCGCTGCGGAAGAACCGCAGTGTTACCCTGAATACGCTGAATGACCTCTGCAATATGCTGCAATGCGATATTACGGATATTATCCAATTTACTCCGGACAAAACATAACACGGGAAGCAGGCCGATGACGCCGCTTCCCGTGTTTTTCTTATGTATACGACCGCTCCACCTTTACCACGGCGAAGTAGTTGCCGTCCAGGGTGCGGACGGCGGTCTTGATCTTTTCCTCCACCTCGCTGTCAGTGAGGCGGAAGCCGTAGGGCACCACCGCGTCGAAAATGACGTTGGTGTGGGACGGCCCCGCCACCATGCGGAAGTCGTGGATATTGATGGCGTCGTCGATGCAGTGGACCAGCGCCGCCACCCGCTCCCGGGTCTCCTCGGTGACGCCGTCGTCGGTGACGATGGGGTCCATGTGGATGACCGCCTCGCAGCCCAGCTTTTCCCGCAGCTCCGACTCCACGTTGTCGATCTCGTCGTGGAGCTCCAGCACGTTTTCCGAGGCGGAGACCTCCGCGTGGAGGGAGATCATCACCCGGCCGGGGCCGTAGTCGTGGACGATGAGGTCGTGGATGCCGATGATGCCGGGGTGGGCCATGACCAGTTCCTTGATTTGATTGACGAACTCATGGGTGGGCGGCGTGCCCAGCAGGGGATTGACGGTGTCCTTGGCGGCGTTGAAGCCGGACCAGAGGATGAAGGCCGCCACCAGAATGCCGCACCAGCCGTCGATCATCAATCCGGAGAAGCGGCCCACCAGGGTAGCGATGAGCACCGCGGTGGTGGCCACGCTGTCGCTGAGGGAGTCGGCGGCGGTGGCCAGCATAGCGGGGGCGTTCAGCTTCTTGCCCAGGGAGCGGTTGTAGAAGGACATGTACAGCTTGACGCAGATGGACACGCACAAAATAGCGATGACTAACCAACTGGAGTCCACCGGAGCGGGGTGCAGGATCTTATCCAGGGAGGATTTGGCCAGCTCGAAGCCCATCAGGATGATGAGCATGGCCACCGCCAGGCCGGACAGGTACTCGATGCGGCCGTGGCCGAAGGGGTGGTCCGAGTCCGGCTTCTGCCCCGCCAGCTGGAAGCCCAGCAGGGTGACGAAGGAGCTGCCGGCGTCGGACAGGTTGTTGAAGGCGTCGGCGGTGATGGCGATGGAGCCGGAGAGCGTTCCGGCGAAGAATTTTCCGGCGAACAGCAGCACATTCAGGCCGATGCCCACCGCGCCGCAGAGGATGCCGTACCCCTTGCGGAGGGCGGCTTCATCCCGGCCTTCCGGTTTCAGGAACAGCCGGGCCAAAAGTGAGATCATGGGTGGAACCTTCTTTCTGTTATTTTCCCGGAATGACCAGCTTCATGTGGCAGCACAGGTCGTCCAGGTCCCGGTCCGTGGCGGCGGGGATGCGCAGCTTGGCGCCGCAGTCCCGGCAGATCAGGTCCACGGCGGAGCGGCGGATCTCCATTCCATAGCGGCTGCTGCCGCAGGCGCAGGTGATGCCCTTTTCCCGGGCGGCGATGTCCTTCAGCTCGGAGAGGACCTCGTACATGATGACGTTGTCCACGAAGGCCTCCGGCTCCTCGCCGTCTTTTTGCTGCTTTTCCTTTTCCGCCAGGATGACCAGCTCCCGGAGGTTTTTCTCCACGGTGCCCTCGTCGCCGATGAAGCAGCAGAACTGCTTCGTCTGGGCGCAGCCAAGGGCCGTGGCGCCCCGGAGCATCCGCTCCGGAGGACAGACGGCCATGTGGGTCTCGCCGCAGATGCCGCAGGGGACGTATACCTTGTAGTTCACACCGTCGTACTCCGTGTGCAGCACGCTGTCGCCGCAGTCACAGACGATCTCCGCGTCGGAGGCTTCCAGGGCGAAAATGGAGCGGGCGCCCATAACGGGCTTGCCGCACTTGGGGCAGAGGTAGCCGAAGGTACGCATCTCTTCATTCATATGCAAACACCTCGATTTGTGAAAGTCAAATTTCAGAATTTATATTCTAGCACATGAAAAGGCGGTTGTACAGGGGGTTTCTGGTTGACCAGGCGGTTTTTGGCAGGTATAATGGGGACGAAAATTTCCGCTGAAAGGGGGCACGGGATATGGAGACTGTGGGCCGGTTCGCGCCGTCCCCCAGCGGGCGCATCCATCTGGGCAACATTCTGTGCGCCCTGCTGGTGTGGCTCAGCGCCCGGCAGAAGGGCGGAAAGGTCGTTCTGCGCATCGAGGACCTGGACACCGCCCGCTGCCCCCGGCGGTACGCGGAGCAGATGGAGGACGATTTGCGGTGGCTGGGCCTTGATTGGGACGAGGGCCCCGGTGTGGGCGGCCCGGACGGGCCGTATTACCAGAGCGAAAGAACGGCGCTCTACCAGGCGGCGCTGAAGAAATTGGAGCAAAAGGGCCTGGTGTATCCCTGCTTCTGCACCCGGGCGGAGCTCCACGCCGCCAGCGCCCCCCACCGGGAGGACGGCCAGGTGGTCTACGCGGGCACCTGCCGGAATCTGACGGCGGAGGAGGCGGCGGAAAAAGCAAAAAAACGGCCCCCGGCCCTGCGGCTGCGGGTGCCGGAGGAAGTCTGGGGCTTTACGGACGGCCACCTGGGGCCGTATGAGGAAAACCTGGCCCGGGACTGCGGCGACTTTCTGCTGCGCCGCTCCGACGGAATGTTCGCCTACCAGCTGGCCGTGGTGGTGGACGACGCTGCCATGGGGGTCACGGAGGTGGTGCGGGGGGCCGACCTGCTGGACTCCACGCCCCGGCAGCTGTACCTGTACGACCTGCTGGGCCTGACGCCGCCGAAATTTTATCATTTCCCCCTGCTGCTGACCGCCGACGGGCGGCGGCTGAGCAAGCGGAACGCCGACGCGGGGCTGGACGCGCTGCGGGACCGCTCCACGGCGGCGGAGATATTGGGCAAGCTGGCGTATCTCGCGGGCTTCAACCCCTCGGCGGTGCCGAAGACAGCGGAAGCGCTGCTGGCGGATTTCGATTGGGACAAGGTGCCCACGGAGGACATCTGCATCCCGGAGGGACTGTTTTAAGCGAAAAAGAGACACAGGTGGAAAAGCCCGTGTCTCTTTTTTTCTTATGGTTCCGTGGTCCGCCGCTCCGGGAGGACCACCTCCGGCATCAGCTCCCGGCTGACGATGGTGAGCATCTCCTCCAGCTTGGCGCAGTCCTCCGGCGGGAAACGCCGGTTGACACGGGCCACTACCTCGGTGGTGTAGGCGGCGGAGATGTTGTAGTAGTCGATATACTTCTGGGTGACCTCCAGGTGGTACTCACGGCGGTCATCCGGGGACTGGACCTTCCGGATATAGCCCTTTTTCACCAGGCTGTTGACCTTGTAGGCGGCGTTGGGCGGCGAGATGTGCATAAAGGTGGCGAATTCGTTCACCGTGGGGCTGCCCAGGGCCATGATGCTCTCCATGCAGAAAGTCTCCACCGTGGTGAGGCTTGCCTCCCGGTCCTGGAACCGCCGGAAGATCTCCTGATAAAAATGCAGCTTGAATTTGGTGTATACCTCGTTAAAAGCCTGTTCCAGCGTAGTGACCGCCCCTTTCCCCGTGTTTCTTTTTCGATGCAGGTAGTATACCAACTTTACGGGGAAAAGGCAACCTTATCCCTCCTGAACGGCAAAAATCAGCTCCGCTGTGCAGGCTGCCTCGCCGTTCACGGTGGCTTTGCATTCGCCGATGCCCACCGGACCCCGGCGCTTCGTCAGCCTGCATTCCATTTCCAGCACGTCGCCGGGGATGACCTGCCGCTTGAACCGGGCGTTCTTCACGCCGCCGAACAGGGCGATCTTCCCACGGTTCTCCGGCAGGGAGAGGATGGCGATGGCGCCCACCTGGGCCATGGCCTCCAAAATCAGCACGCCGGGCATGACGTGCTGCTGGGGGAAGTGGCCGCAGAAATACGGCTCCCCCACGCTGACGCATTTGATGCCCCTGGCCCACTGGCCCGGCTCGTAGTCGGTGATGCGGTCCACGAGGGCGAAGGGATAGCGGTGAGGCAGAATTTCCGCGATCTGATTGGAATTCAGCTCCATGCTACGCCTCCCACTTCTTCAGCAGCAAACTGCCGTTGTGTCCGCCGAAGCCCAGGGAGTTGCTCATGGCATAGCGGACGTCCGCCTTGCGGCCCTGATTCGGCACCACGTCCAGGTCGCATTCCGGGTCCGGCACCTGATAGTGGATGGTGGCGGGCAGGAAGCCGTCGTGGAGACTCAGAGCGGTGAAGATGGCCTCCACAGCCCCGGCGGCGCCCAGCATGTGGCCGGTCATGGACTTGGTGGAGCTCATGGCAAGCTCGTAGGCGTGGGCACCGAACACGGACTTGACGGCGGCGGTCTCCCCCGCGTCGTTTAAGTGGGTGGAGGTGCCGTGGGCGTTGACGTAGCCCACCTCCTCCGGGGCGGTGCCGCCGTCCGCCAGGGCCAGAGCCATGGCTTTCGCGCCGCCGCTGCCGTCGGGCAGGGGGGCGGTCATGTGGTAGGCGTCGCAGGTGGCGCCGTAGCCCACGACCTCGGCGTAGATTTTTGCGTTCCGGGCCTGGGCGTGCTCCAGCTCCTCCAGCAGCAGGACGCCCGCACCCTCGCCCATGACGAAGCCCGCGCGTTCCCTGTCAAAGGGGATGGAGGCCCGGTCGGGGTCGGGATTTTGGGTCAGGGCCTTCATGGAGGAGAAGCCGCCGATGGCAAGGGGCGTGATGGCGGCCTCGGTGCCGCCGCAGAGCATAGCGTCGGCGTAGCCGTCCCGGATGTAGTGGAAGGCGTCGCCTACGGCGTTGGTGCCGCCGGCGCAGGCGGTGACGGGGCAGGTACACATCCCCCGGAAGCCGCTGGCGATGGCCACCTGTCCGGCGGCCATGTTGCAGATGCCCATGGGAATGTAGAAGGGGGACACCCGGTCCCAGCCCTTTTCCTTGCCCTTGTCGTGTTCCCGCTCGGTGAGGCCGATGCCGCCGATGCCGCTGGAGACGATGACGCCGCAGCGGTCCAGGTCCGCCTGGGCGGGGTCGAAGGCGGCGTCCGCCAGGGCTTCCTTGGCGGCGCACATGGCGAACTGGGTGAAGCGCTCCATGTGCTTCGACTCCGGGCGGGTCATGCAGACCAGGGGGTCGAAGTCCTTGACCTCGGCGGCCAGCCGGACCTTCAGGCCGGAGGCGTCGAACTGGGTGATGGGGGCGACGCCGCACACGCCGTCTTTCGCGGCCTGCCAGCTCGCCGGTGCGGTCAGGCCAATGGGGGTCACGGCCCCCAGGCCGGTGATGACGACTCTGCGTCGGTTCATAGTGGTTTCCTCCTGCTAATGAAATTATTTTTGCCGCGGCGCGCCCCAGGGCGGCCTCTCTTGCCGCTTAGCGGCAATTCACCTTCTGCACGTGGCAAAAATACTTTGATTCAGCCGCCTTGAGCGGCGTTCACCAGTGAACGCGGTTCACTGGTGGTAGGGGATTCTCAAGGGGGAGCCTGCTCCCCCTTGAAGTTTCTCACATACTCATGCCGCCGTCCACGGCGAGCACCTGTCCAGTGATGTACCCGGCCTCCTCGCTGGCGAGGAACGCCACGGCTTTGGCGACGTCCTCCGCCGCGCCCATGCGTCCCATAGGGATAGTGGACAGTGTGGTGGTTTTGGCGGCCTCCGGCATGGCGGCGGTCATGTCCGTGGCCATAAAGCCGGGCGCCACGTCGTTGACGGTGACGCCCCGGGAGGCCAGCTCCCTGGCGAGAGACTTCGTCATGCCGATGACGCCGGCCTTGCTGGCGGCGTAGTTCACCTGTCCGGCGTTCCCCCGCAGGCCTACCACACTGGAGAGGTTCACGATGCGGCCGTACCGCTGCTTCATCATCTGCCGGGACACGGCTTTCATACACAGAAACGTGCCCTTCAGATTGGCGTCGATGACGGCGTCGAAGTCCGCTTCCTTCATCATCATCAAAAGGCCGTCCCGGGTGATGCCTGCGTTGTTCACCAGAATGTCGATGCGGCCGAAGGTTTGGACGGCGGCGTCCATCAGGGCCTTCACTTCGCCGCTGTCCGCCACGTTGCAGCGGACGGCCACGGCTCTGGCCCCCAGGACCTCGCAGGCCGCCACGGTCTCGTTTGCGGCATTTTCATTGCCGGCATAGCACAGCACCACATTGGCGCCGCCCGCCGCCAGCTCCAGGCAAACGGCCCGGCCCAGACCCCGGCTGCCGCCGGTGACCACGGCGGTCTTTCCGGTAAAATTCATCAGTCGTTCTCCTTTACTGCGTGCACAAGGGCTTCCACATCGGCAGCCGTTTCCACGGCATAGACGGGCAGTCCCGGTACAGTTTTCTTTACGAACCCGGACAACGCCTTGCCGGGGCCGATCTCCACGAAAGCGTCCATGCCAAGACCCGCCATGGCGCGGATGGAGTCCTCCATATAGACGCTGCTCTGGACCTGCCGTACCAGCAGCTCGGGGATGGTGACGCCCTCCGGCTTCACATCGCCCAGGCAGTTGAAAATCACGGGGACAGACGGCGCCCCAAACTCCACGGTCTGGAACCGCTCCGCCAGGGCGCCCCCGGCGGGGGCCATCAGGGGGGTGTGGAAGGGCCCGCTGACCTTCAGGGGCAGGCACCGCCGGGCGCCCGCTTCTTTGGCGAGGGCGGCGGCCCGCTCCACGGCATCCTTTTCGCCGCCGATGACGAGCTGTCCGGGGCAGTTGTAGTTGGCGATGACCACGCAGCCCAGGGCGGACGCGGCGTCACAGGCCGCCTGCAGAGGCTCCCGCTCCAGCCCCAGCACCGCCATCATGGCGGAGGGACGGCCCGCGGCGGCCTCCTCCATGGCCTTGCCCCGGAAGGCCACCAGCTCCACGGCGGTCACGGCGTCAAAGACCCCGGCGACGTGGAGGGCGGAGTATTCGCCCAGGGACAGTCCGGCGGTGGCAGAGGGGACGACGCCCTGCTCCCGCAGCACCGCCGTGAGCCCGGCGGCGAACGCCACCATGCAGGGCTGGGTGTACCGGGTCTGGTTCAGGACGCCGCCGGCGTCCGTGAAGGAGACCTCCTTCAAATCGAAATCCACACGCTCCGCCGCCTGGTCGATGACGGCGCGGAAGGCGGGAAACGCCTCGTACAGGTCGGCGCCCATGCCGGGGTGCTGGCTGCCCTGTCCGGCGTATAAAAAGCCCAGTTTCATCGTGCGTTTCTCCATTCTTCGATAATCTGCTCCATCTGCTCCCGGACGGTGGAAAGGCGGTCCACCTCTCCGGCGTTTGCGCCGCAAAAGAACAGGCCGTTTTCCCAGTCGCCGTTCCGGGCGGCGATGAGGGCCCGGGAAATGCAGTAGGGGGTGGTTTTGAAATCGCAGGGGACCAGGCACTTGACGCAGCGGTCCGGGCGGGGCTGCGTGCCTGCTTCCACCCGCCGGATGAGGGGGCTGCGCAGCGCCCGGCCCGGCAGCCCCACGGGACTTTGGACGATGGTGATGTCCTCCTGCCGGGCGTCCAACAACGCCTGCTTGTAGCCCTCGCTGGCGTCGCATTCTTCTGTTGCGATGAAGCGGGTGGCGAACTGGGCGCCGGCGGCGCCCTCGTCCATGTAGCGGCGCATCTCGGCGCCGTTTTTCACGCCGCCCGCCACGAACACCGGGATGTCCCGGCCATACTTCTCCTGGAAGGGGGCCAGGGCGTCCAGCACCTCCCTCAGCAAATCACTGAGGGGCTTGGGCCGTCCCGCCTGGGACTCCAGGGCGTCCTCTTTGGAAAAACCCAGGTGGCCGCCCGCCAGGGGGCCTTCCAGCACCACGAAATCCGGGACGCGGCCGTAGTGTTTGTCCCACAGCTTGCAGATGAGGCTTGCGGCCCGTCCGCCGCTGACGATGGGCGCCAGGGCTGCGTCACTCTCCGGCACCTCCGCAGCGATGGCGGGCAGGTCCCGGGGCAGTCCCGCGCCGCAGACCACGGCGTCCACCCCCGCCCGGAGGGCGGTGCGGACGCTGTCGGCGTACTGGGAGGTGGCTACCATGGCGTTGACCGCCACCAGCCCCGCGCCCTTCGACAGTTCCTTGGCGTGCTTTACCTGGCGTTCCAGGGCCCGGAGGTTGGCGGCGTTGGGGTTTTGCGCAAAATCCGGCTCCTGAAAGCCGCAGAAGGCGGTAGAGATGGTGCCCATGCCGCCGCAGGCGGCCACGGCTCCCGCCAGGCGGTCCAGGCTGATGCCCACGCCCATGCCGCCCTGTAAAATGGGGAGGGGGAGGCGTTTTCCCCGAATCGTCACTGCCATTCCCGGTTCGCCGCCTCCAACACGGCTTTTCCGCCGTTGTACAGCTCCTCGAAGATCTGCCGCAGGGGCCTGACCTCATGGAGCATACCGGCCACCTGGCCGCTCATGACGCTGCCGTGGTCCATGTCGCCGTCGAACACCGCCCGGCGCAGGCCGCCCAGGGTGACCTTTTCCAGCTCCTCCAGGGTGGCACCCCGCTTTTCCAGGGCCAGGTATTCCCGGGCCATCCTGTTCTTCAGCACCCGGACGGGGCCGCCGATGGAGCGGCCGGTGACGGTGGTGTCGCTGTCCTTGGCCCGCAGGAGGGCCTGCTTGTAGTTGTCGTGGATGGGGCACTCCTCGCTTGCCAGCAGGCAGGTGCCCACCTGGATGCCGCAGGCGCCCAGGGCGAAGGCGGCGGCGGCCTGGCGGCCGTCGGCAATGCCGCCGGCGGCGATAACGGGCACGTCCACGGTGTCGATGACCTGGGGCACCAGGGCCATGGTGGTCATCTCGCCCACATGACCGCCGGACTCCGTGCCCTCGGCGATGACGGCGTCGGCGCCCAGGTTCACCAGGCGCTTTGCCAGAATGGAGGCGGCCACCACGGGGAACACCTTGATACCGGCCTCCTTCCAGGCGGGGATGTACTTGCCGGGGCTGCCCGCGCCGGTGGTCACCACCTGGACGCCCTCCTCCACGATGACCTGCGCCATCTCGTCGGCGCAGGGGTTCATCAGCATCAGGTTGACGCCGAAGGGCTTGCCAGTCAGGCTCTTGCAGATGTGGATCTGCTCCCGGAGCAGGTCGGCCCGGAGCATCCCGCCGGTGGCGATGACGCCCAGAGCGCCCGCGTTGGAGCAGGCGGCGGCGAATTCGCCTGTGGCAATGTTGGCCATGCCGCCCTGGATGATGGGGAACTCGGTTCCCAGAATTTCGTTCAGTTTTTTCATGTGGAGTGGCCTCCTTGAGGTGTTTGGGGAGAAATCGGCCCACGGGGCCGGGACGGGGATGCGCCGCTTTGCGGCGCGGGAATAAACCCCCATTTTCTTTTCGATGCATCGAAAAGACTGCGCCCGCAGGCGCGTGTCGGAGCCAACCGCCGCAAAGCGGCGGCTCTTAGGCGGAGACAAACGGCCGTTCACGGTCAAAAGAAAAGATGCTTTGGCGCAAAACGGCACCGGTTGGTGCCTTTTTTGCTTAAATGCGAGAGTCGCCGCGTAGTAGGCGCGGCGGTGATTTGCGGAGTGGTACCGGAGTGCGCTTTGGGTCGGTGGAACATTGAGGGTTTAAGCCGCATTTGTCACATTGACTGCTTCTTTCGTGGGAGGTCGTCGCAAGGGTTTTACCATTAGCCCCGCGCGTTCCGCTTCGCTGCGCGCTGCGTGGGTAGTAATAGCAACGTAGCGGTGCGAGCCCTGTCCGTCAGGACGGGGTGAGTATAGCGCAGTTTTTTTGACGACAATGGGGGGTGCATCCTCCGTCCCCTGGTCTGGGGACAGCTCACGCAAACTCGATCATCGCCCCGCCCCAGGTGAGGCCGCCGCCGAAGGCGACCACCAGCATCCGGCTGCCGGGACCGATACGGCCCTGCTCCTCCAGCTCGCTGAGCACCAGCGGCACACTGGCGGCGGCGGTATTTCCATAGTTTTCAATGTTTTTGTAATATTTCTCCGGCGGGATGCGGTACTTCCGCACCGCCAGGTCGATGATGCGGGCGTTGGCCTGGTGGAAGACGAAGAAATCCACGTCCTCCGCCGTCATCCCCGCCTTGTCCAGCACCGCGTCGATGCAGGCGGGCACCGCCTCCACAGCGAATTTGAACACCTTCGTGCCCTCCATGGAGAGGAAATTCGCCTCTCCCATGCCGAGCCCGGGCAGCCGCAGCAGCTCGTCGTCGCCCCGGCTGCCCAGCACCGCGCCGATGGAGGGCCAGTCCTCCCGGCACTCCACCACCGCAGCCCCGGCGCCGTCGCCGAAGAGGATGCAGGTGCTCCGGTCGGTCCAGTCCACGATGCGGCTCAGGGCCTCCGCCCCCACCACCAGCCCGAACCTCCGGGGGGAGGCGTTCAGCAGGCACTCCATGGTGTGGAGGGCGTAGACGAAGCCGGTGCAGGCGGCGTTCAGGTCGAAACAGGGGATGTCCTGCGGCAGGCCCAGCTCCCGCTGGAGCATACAGGCGGCGGAGGGGACGACGGTGTCCGGCGTGACCGTCGCCACGATGCAGGCGCCGATGTCCGCCGGGGAGACCCCGGCCCGCTCCAACGCGGCCTTTGCCGCCCGGACACAGAGGTCCGTGTGGGTCTCGGCGGCGCAGCGGTACCGCCGCTTGATGCCGGTGCGGGAGGTGATCCACTCGTCGCTGGTGTCCATCCTCCGGGCCAGGTCGTCATTGGTAACCACGCCCGTCGGGACGGCGCGGCCGGTGCCGCGGAGCTTGATGCCGTTCATGGTTCCTCCTTCCCGGCGCCCATGTGCCGGAATTTTTGATACCGCTGGTTTGCCAGCGCTGCGCCGCTCTCCCTGGAGAGGGCGGCCAGGTGGCGCCGCAGGGCGCGGTCCACCTCCCGGATGGCCTGGGCGGGGGCTGTGTGGGCGCCGCCGTCAGGCTCGGGGATGATGTCGTCGATGACGCCCAGGGCCAGCAGCTCCGGGGCGGTGAGCTTCATCAGCCCGGCGGCCTCGCCGGAGCGCTGGGCGTCCTTCCACAAAATGGAGGCGAAGCCCTCCGGGGAGAGGATGGCGTACACCGCGTTCTCCAGCATCAGCACCCGGTCCGCCACGGCCAGCGCCAGCGCGCCTCCGCTGTTGCCCTCTCCGGTGACAACGGCGATGACCGGCACCGTCAGGCGGCTCATCTCAAAGAGGTTCCTGGCGATGGCCTCGCCCTGGCCCCGCTCCTCGGCCTCCAGGCCGGGATAGGCGCCGGAGGTGTCAATAAAGGTGAAGATGGGGCGGTGGAACTTCTCCGCCTGGCGCATCAGCCGCAGGGCCTTGCGGTAGCCCTCCGGCCCCGGCATCCCGAAGTTGCACCGGAGGTTTTCCTCCAGGGCCTTGCCCTTCCGGGGGCCGATGACGGTGACAGGCCGGCCGTGGAACAGCGCCACGCCGCCTAAAATAGCGGCGTCCTCCCGGCAGGCCCGGTCGCCCCGCTGTTCAAAAAAGTCGGTGAACAGGGCGTCGATATAATCCGTGATATTGGGCCGCTGGGGATGGCGGGCAATGGCCACCCGCTCGGCGGCAGTTACTTCACGCATGGCGGCCTCCTTTCCCGTGGAGCCGCAGGAGCCTGATGAGGGTGTCCCGCATCTGGGAGCGGGGCACCACCGCGTCCACGAAGCCGTGTTCCATCTGGAACTCCGCCGTCTGGAAGCCCTCTGGCAGCGTCTCGCCGATGGTCTGCTGGATGACCCGTGGCCCGGCAAAGCCGATGAGGGCCCCCGGCTCCGCCAGGATGACGTCGCCCAGGGAGGCGAAGCTGGCGGTGACGCCGCCGGTGGTGGGGTCCGTCAGCACGGAGATGTACAGCAGCCCCTTTTCCGAAAACCGGGCCAGGGCGGCGCTGGTCTTCGCCATCTGCATGAGGGAGAGAATGCCCTCCTGCATCCGGGCGCCGCCGCTGGCGGCGAAGAGGATGAGGGGCAGCTTGTTTTTCGTGGCGTACTCAATGGCGAGGGTGATTTTCTCGCCCACGGCGGCGCTCATGCTGCCCATGAGGAAGCGGCTGTCCAGCACGCCCACCACGCACCTGCTGCCGCCGATGGCGCCCGTGGCGGTGACGGCGGCCTCCGTCAGCCCGGTTTTCCGCTGGGCCAGGGCCAGCTTGGGCCCGTAGCCGGGGAAGGCCAGGGGGTCGGCGGCAGGGAGCTTCGCGTTCAGCTCCCGGAAGATGCCGGAGTCCAGCACGGTGCTGAGCCGGTAATAGGCGCCGATGGGGAAATGGTAGCCGCAGAGGGGACAGATGGACAAGCCCTCCGCCACCGCTTTTTTCCCGCTCTCCCGCCCGCACTTGGGGCAGGTCACCAGCTTGTCGCCGGGGATGTAGTTGTCCCGCATGGCTTTCATGGCCAGCAGCCGCGCCCGGCGTTTTGCAAAGATGTCGTTCACGCGTCACCGTCCTGTTCTCCCGCCCGGCGGCTGAAATCCAGCAGCTCCGGCAGGCTCTCGTCCAGGAAGGCCGTGGTGCAGCCGCCCCGGACAAAGGTGGGATGAAACAGAATTTCGTAGGAGAGCTCCGCGTTGGTGGGGAAGCCCTCCAGGGCGAACTCCTCCAGACAGCGGCGCATCTTGCGGATGGCCTCCAGCCGGGTAGGGGCGTGGACCATCAGCTTAGCCGCCAGGGAGTCGTAATAAGGGGACAGGGTGCAGCCGTTGTACAGGGCGGAGTCAACCCGGACGCCCGCGCCGCCGGGGAAGTGGAGAAATTCCACCTTGCCGGGGCAGGGGCGGAACCCCGCCGCCGGGTCCTCGGCGTTCACCCGGCACTCGATGGCGTGCCCGGTGAGGCGCACGTCCTCCTGGGCGATGTCCAGGGACAGCCCGGAGGCCACCCGGAGCTGCTGGCGCACCAGGTCCACCCCGGTCACCAGCTCCGTGACGCCGTGCTCCACCTGGATGCGGGTGTTCATCTCCATGAAATAGAAGTGTTCTCCGTCGCTGTCCAGCAGGAATTCCACTGTCCCGGCGCCCTCGTAGCCCACGGCCCGGGCCGCCCGGACAGCGGCTTCGCCCATGGCCTGGCGCAGCTGGGGGGACAGGCACCGGGCGGGGGCCTCCTCAATGAGCTTCTGGTTCCGCCGCTGGACGGAGCAGTCCCGGTCTCCCAGGTGGATGACGTGGCCCTGCCGGTCCGCCAGGATTTGAAACTCGATGTGCCGGGGCCGCAGCACCAGCTTTTCGAGGTACATCTCGTCGTCGCCGAAGCAGGCCTTGGCCTCCGCTTTCGCTTCGGCGTAGGCGGAGGGCAGGTCGGCGGCGCTGTCGCACCGGCGGATGCCCCGACCGCCGCCTCCGGCGCTGGCTTTCAGCAGCACGGGATACCCCACCCGCTCCGCCGCCGCCAGGACGTCCTCCACCGAGGACACGGGGCCGTCGGAGCCGGGGGTGACAGGCACCCCCGCCGCTTTCATCAACTCCCGGGCGGCGGACTTGGAGCCCGCCTTGCGGATGGCGTCACCAGAGGGGCCGATGAAGGTGACGCCCGCCCGGGCGCATGCGTCGGCAAAGTCGGCGTTTTCGGACAAAAAGCCGTAGCCGGGATGGAGCCCGTCGCAGCCGGTGGCCCGGGCGACGGTCAGCAGGGCGTCCCGGTTCAGGTAGCTGTCGGCGGCTTTGGCCGGGCCGATGCACACAGACTGGGTGGCCAGCTGAACATGGAGGGCCTCCGCGTCCGCCGTGGAGTAGACGGCCACCGTTTCAATGTCCAGCTCCCGGCAGGCCCGCAGCACCCGCAGGGCGATCTCGCCCCGGTTGGCGATCAAAACCCGCTTCAGCATGGCTTGTAGCGCAGCAGCGGCTCGCCGAAGGACACCAGCTCGCCGCTTTCCTTCAGCACCGCCTCAATGACGCAGTCGCAGGGGGCGGGAATTTCGCTCATCATCTTCATGGCCTCGATGAGGCAGAGGGTGTCGCCCTTTTTCACCCGGTCGCCCGCCCGGACGAAGGGGGGCTTCTCCGGGGCGGGGGCGGCGTAGAAGGTGCCCACCAGCGGCGCCGTCACGACCTTGCCGTTCGCCTCCGGGGCGGGGGCGGGCACGGCGGGCGCGGCGGCAGCCACGGGCGCGGCGGAAGCCGGGACACCGCCCCGGCTCAGCTCTATGGTAAATTCCTGGGTGGACAGCTTCATGGTCTGGATGCTGCTGCGCTGAAAACGGTCCATCAGGTCAAAAATCTCTTGATTGGTCATGGAACTTCCTTTCGCGGCGGGAAATCGGCCCGCCGGAGGAATTTTTTCCGCTCCCTCCGGCGGGGTTGAATATCAGTTCTTGTGAGTGGCCAGGTAGGTCAGGATGTCGCTCACGGTCTTGAGGTTCGCGGCGTCCTCCTCGGCGATGGACAGGCCGGTGGCCTCCTCCAGAGCCATCACCAGCTCCACGGCGGCCAGGGAATCGGCGCCCAGGTCGTCCGACAGGGAGGCCTCGGGCGTCACTTCCTCAGCGTCGCAGCCCAGGGTCTCCACGATGATGTCGCGCACTTTCTCGAATTCCATAACAGTTCTCCTTGTACATCGAAATATCAATTATTTTAATTAAAATAATTTAACTAAAATAATTGAACATATTCTATGCAGGGAGGGGCGGTTTGTCAAGCGGAAAATCAAAAAAGTAAAAAAATTTTCGCGGGACAGGGGAAAGGTATTCCTTTTTTCCGAAACTTCCTTTATAATCCCTTTATACAAACAGGAGCTTATCTTTATATCATATTTAGGCGGCATCGTATAAAATGGAGACAGCAACAAACTGTCAGGAGAAAAGCTTATGAATATTATCATCGTGGGCGCAGGCAAGGTCGGACTTGCGCTGACGCAGCAGCTCTCCGCCGAGAACCGGGTGACGGTCATCGACGAGAACCCGCAGCTCATTGAAAACATCATCAATATCTACGATGTGATGGGCGTCTGCGGCAACGGCGCCAGCTATGAGGTGCAGAAGGAGGCGGAGGCGGGCCGGGCCGACCTGCTGATCGCCACGGCCTCCAGCGACGAGATCAACATTCTGGCGTGCCTGGTGGCGAAGAAGCTGGGGGTGCGCCATACCATCGCCCGCATCCGCAACCCGGAGTATGAGACGCAGCTGCGCTTCATGCGGGAGGAGCTGGGCCTGTCCATGGCCATCAACCCGGAGAAGGCCACCGCCCGGGAGATCGCCCGTGTGCTGCGGTTCCCGGCGGCTATGAAGCTGGAGTCCTTCTCCAAGGGCCGCCTGGAGCTGGTGGAATACCGCCTGCCGGAGGGCTCCGCCCTCCACGGCATGAAGCTGCTGGACCTCTACAAGAACATCCGGGTCCGGGTGCTGATCTGCGCCGTGTCTAGGCGCGGCGAGACCATCATCCCCTCCGGCGATTTCGAGCTGCGCTCGGGGGATAAGATCTACCTGACCGCCTCGCCGGACCAGCTCTCCCAGTTCTTCCGGCACCTGGGTGTGTTCCGGGGCCGGGCGTCCAGCGTGATGATCGTGGGCGCCAGCAAAATTTGTTACTATCTGGCCTCCGAGCTGCTGGAGATGGGCATGAGCGTGAAGATCATCGACCAGAGCGAGCAGCGGTGCGTCCAGATGAGCGAGCGGCTGCCCGGCGCCCTGGTCATCGTGGGCGACGGCACGGACAGCGAGCTGCTCCATGAGGAGGGCATCGAACAGACCGACGCTTTCGTGGCCATCACTGGCATCGACGAGGCCAACATCCTCATGTCCATGTGCGCCGCCAAGCAGTCCGGGGACTGCAAGGTGGTGGCGAAGATCAACCGCCGCTCCCTGGTGGACCTGGTGTCCGACGCCAGCATGATCGACAGCATCGTCTCCGCCCGCTCCGTCACTACGGAGCTGATCGTCCAGTATGTCCGGGCCATGCAGAGCGCCTCCGGCGCCCGGGTCAAGACCCTCCACCGGCTGGTGGACGGCGCGGTGGAGGCCCTGGAGTTCGGCGTGACGGAGGAGGTGCCCTTCGTGGGGGTGCCTCTGAAGGACCTGAAGCTGAAAAGCGGCATCCTGCTGGCGGGCATCGTGCGGCAGAACGGCCGCATCGTCATCCCCTCCGGCAATGACGTGCTCCATGTCCACGACGACGTCATCGTCGTCACCACGGACACGACCCTTCAGGACATCCACGACATTATTTCTGAGTAAAGGCGGGCTGAGGCTTGAATTATCGAATGATCTGCTTCGTCATCGGCCGCATCCTGCTGACGGAAGCCGCCCTGCTGATGCTGCCGATGGCGGTGGCCCTTGGTTACGGCGAGGCGGCGGCGCCCTTTCTGATCCCGGCGCTGCTGCTGGCCCTCATCGGACTGCTGCTGGGCCTGCGGGCGCCCCAAAAATCCTCCCTTTACGCCCGGGACGGCTTCGCGGTGGTGGCGCTGGCCTGGGTGCTGATGAGTGCGTTCGGCGCCCTGCCCTTTGTCATCTCCGGGGACATCCCAAGTTTTGTGGACGCCTTTTTTGAGACGGTCTCCGGCTTCACCACCACCGGCGCCAGCATCCTGACGGAGATCGAGCCCCTGCACCGGGGCATCCTGTTCTGGCGCAGCTTCACCCACTGGGTGGGCGGCATGGGCGTGCTGGTGTTCGTCATGGCCATCCTGCCCATGAGTGCCGGCGACGGCCACGGCATGCACCTGATGCGGGCGGAGGTGCCCGGGCCCTCCGTGGGCAAGCTGGTGAGTCGCATGGGCGACACGGCGAAGATCCTGTACGGCATCTATCTGGCCATGACCATCCTTGAGATCGTCCTGCTGCTGCTGGGCGGGATGTCTCTGTTCGACGCCTGCATCCACGCCTTCGGCACCGCCGGCACCGGCGGCTTCAGCTGCCGGAACCTCAGCGTGGGCGCCTATGACAGCGTCTATTTCGACGTGGTCATCGGCGTGTTCATGCTGCTGTTCGGCGTCAACTTCAACCTGTACTATTTCCTGCTCATCAAACGGTTCCGGGACGTGTTCCGCTCCGAGGAGCTGCGGGCCTATCTGCTCATCGTGGCGGCGGCGGTGGCGGCTATCGCGGCGGACATCGTACATATCTACGGCTCGGTGGCTCAGAGCCTGCGGTACGCCTTCTTCCAGGTGGCTTCCATCATCACCACCACCGGCTTCGCCACGGCGGATTTCAACCTCTGGCCGGAGTTTTCCCGGGCCATTCTGGTGATCTTGATGTTCATCGGCGCCTGCGCCGGTTCCACCGGCGGCGGCATCAAGGTGGCCCGGGTGGTCATTTTGTGCAAGACCTCCCTGGGGGATATGCGGAAAATGCTCCATCCCAACGCCGTCACCACCGTCCGGTTCGAGGGCAAGCCCCTGACGGACCGGAGCATCCGCAGCGTCCACCTGTTCCTGACGGTGTATATTCTGATCTTCACCGTTTCCGTGCTGCTGCTGTCCCTGGAGCGGTTCGACCTGATCACGGTCTTTACCGCCGTGGCTGCCTGTATCAACAACATCGGCCCCGGACTGGAAGTGGTGGGGCCCATGGGCAACTACGCCCAGTTCTCCCCGGCGGCCAAGCTGCTGCTGTCCTTTGACATGCTGGTGGGCCGGCTGGAGATCTTCCCCATGCTGCTGCTGTTCGCCCCCTCCATCTGGAAGCGGCGGCTCATCAGCCGCAAACCCGCCCTGTAAACGGCAAAAATCCCCCGGAGCATTGCTCCGGGGGATTTTTTGATGGATTTCGGTCAGAACAGGCCGGGCTGACGGCAGGACAGGGACTCCAGGATCTGATAGCGATCCATGGGGAAGGGCTTTGCCATCTGCAGGCCCTCCTCCAGGTCCATATCGGTGACCCGGCCGTCCTGGGTGACCACCACCCGGTTGCCCTTGCCCTCGATGAGGGACATGACGGCCCGGTAACCCATGCGGCTGGCGGTCTCCCGGTCCCGGGCGGAGGGTGTGCCGCCCCGCTGGATGTGGCCCAGAACGGTGACACGGGGATCGATGCCGATCTCCTCATGGATGCGCTTGCCGATGTCCATGGCGCTGCCGGCGCCCTCGGCCACCACGATCATGTAGTGGGTGGTGCCAGACAGCCGGGCGCGGCGGATCTTTTCCACGATGTCCTGCTCGAAGTTCAGCTCCCGCTCGGGGATGAGCACGGCGGTGGCGCCCACGGCGATACCCACGTACAGGGCCAGATACCCCGCGTGGCGGCCCATGACCTCCACCACGGAGCAGCGCTCATGGGACTGCATGGTGTCCCGCAGCTTGTCGATGCACTCGATGGCGGTGTTGCAGGCGGTGTCGAAGCCGATGGTGTAGTGGGAGCAGCCGATGTCGTTGTCGATGGTGGCGGGAATGCCCACGACCTGCAGGTCCATCCCCTGCTCCGCCGCCTGGCGGCTCAGGGCCAGGGCGCCCCGGAAGGTGCCGTCGCCGCCGATGGCCACGATGCCGTCCAGCCCCAGGAGCTTGCAGGTGGACAGGGCCTTGGCCCGGCCGGAGGGCTCCCGGAACTCCTCGCTGCGGGCGGTGTAGAGGATGGTGCCGCCCTTGTTGATGATGTGGCTGACGCTGGTGGCGCTCATGTGGGTGAAATCGCTGTTGATGAGGCCGTTCCAGCCCCGGCGGATACCGACGCACTCGACGCCCTGGCTGATGGCCGTGCGGACCACGGCGCGGACAGCTGCGTTCATGCCAGGGGCGTCGCCGCCGCTGGTCAGAACGCCAATACGTTTGACCTGTTTCTCCATAGGTCTCCTCGCGCTCCTTCCAAAATGCTTTCCTGATACTGGTAAATTTGGCAGAAAGGTGGCTCCGTGGCAGCGGCAGCCACCTTTCTGCATGATACCAGAGAGTGAATTTTCGTGTCAATAACATTCACGTAAAAAAGGAAAAATAAACAGGAAAACGATTTTGTTTTATATAAAAATGATGATAAAAGAAGAAAAGCGTCGCCGGAGCGAGCGGAGCGCCGTTGACTTTTCGGGAGCCGTACGCTACTATAAAACAAGTCCGCCGTGTCGAACCGCGGCGGAAATTGAGGAGGGGTAACACATGAAAAAAATCTTCAGCAGCCTGCCGTTCCGATTGATACTGGGCATTGCCGTCGGTATTATCTGCGGCCTGGTATTCCCGGAGAGCGTGATGAAAGTCATCGTCACGCTGCAGTACATCATGGGTCAGCTCATCACCTTCTGCGTGCCGCTGATCATCATTGGCTTCATCGCGCCGTCCATCACGAAGCTGGGCGCCAACGCGTCCCGGCTGCTGGGCGTGGCGGTAGTGATTGCCTATGTCTCGTCCATCTGCGCGGCGCTGATGTCCATGGGGGCCGGCTATGCCCTGATCCCCCACCTGTCCATCGACACCAGCGTGGAGGGCCTGCGGGAGCTGCCCGGCGTGGTGTTCGAGCTGAACATCCCCCAGATCATGCCGGTCATGAGCGCCCTGGTGCTGTCCGTTCTCATCGGCCTGGCGGCTACCTGGACCAAGTCCCAGCGGTTCATCGGCCTCCTGGCGGAGTTCCAGGACATCGTGCTGGACATCGTGAAGAAGGTCATCATTCCCGTGCTGCCGTTCTACATCGCCGCCACCTTCTGCAACCTGAGCTTTGAGGGCATGATCACCCGCCAGCTGCCCGCCTTCCTGCAGATCATCCTCATCGTCATGCTGGGCCACTACATCTGGCTGGCGGTGCTGTACCTGCTGGCCGGCGCCTATTCCAAGAAGAATCCCTGGGAGGTCCTGCGGCACTATGGCCCCGCCTACCTCACTGCCGTGGGCACCATGTCCTCCGCCGCCACGCTGGCGGTGGCTCTGGACTGCGCCCGCAAAAGTAAGGTGCTGCGCCACGACATGGTCAGCTTCGGCATCCCCCTGTTCGCCAACATCCACCTGTGCGGCTCCGTGCTGACGGAGGTGTTCTTCGTCATGACCATCTCCAAGATGCTCTACGGCTCCATCCCCTCCGTGGGGACCATGGTGCTGTTCTGCCTGCTGCTGGGCATCTTCGCCATCGGCGCCCCCGGCGTTCCCGGCGGCACCGTCATGGCCTCCCTGGGCCTCATCACCGGCATCCTGCTGTTCGGCGACGAGGGTACCGGACTGATGCTGGCCATCTTCGCCCTGCAGGACAGCTTCGGCACCGCCTGCAACGTCACCGGCGACGGCGCCCTGACGCTGATGCTCACCGGCTATGCCGAAAAGCACGGCCTGAAGAGCGAGGAGCGGGAGACGCCCGTCCTGTAAAAAGCATATCTTCCCTGAACCGGGACCGCAAAAGCGGTCCCGGTTTTTATTTTACCCAGACTTAACAATGTCGTGGTGACGGATTTTACGTTGGCCTGTTTATACTAAGGCCGTGGCAGCCCACCGAGGACGATGACGCCGCCAGCGTTGATGTTAGCCGCTGGCAGGCGTATTGCCCTTTGCACGCCGAGGGTAACATCAAGCAACAGACATATGAAAAAAGGAGAATCATCACGATGAAAAAAGTATTTGCCATTCTGCTGACCCTGACCATGGCCCTGAGCCTGCTGGCCGGCTGCGGTTCTTCCAAGAAGGAAGAGCAGCCCGCTGAAACCAACGACACCAAGACGGAACAGCCCGCCGAGGCCGCACCCGCCCCGCTGTCCGGCGCCGTGGCGCTGAACGGCTCTACCTCCATGGAGAAGGTGGTGGGCGCCCTGGGTGAGCAGTTCATGTCCGACAACAGCGGCGTCTCCGTCACCTATGACGCCACCGGCTCCGGCGCGGGCATCGAGGCTGCCTCCAACGGCAGCGCCGACATCGGCCTTTCCTCCCGCGCCCTGAAGGACGAGGAGAAGGCCGACCGTCTGGTGGGCACCACCGTGGCCCTGGACGGCATCGCCGTCATCGTCAACCCCGCAAATGGCGTGGAGGACCTGACCGTGGAGCAGATCGCCAAGATCTTCACCGGCGAGATCACCGACTGGAGCGAGCTGGGCGGCGCCGCCGGCACCATCTCCTGCATCGGCCGTGAAGCCGGCTCCGGCACCCGGGACGGCTTCGAGTCCATCACCGGCACGAAGGACGCCTGCAAGATGGACCAGGAGCTGACCTCCACCGGCGCCGTCATCGAGGCTGTGGCGGGCAACCCCAACGCCATCGGCTATGCCTCCCTGTCCGCCCTGAAGGATACCGTCAAGGCCGTCACCGTGGGCGGTGTTGTGTGCAGTGAGGAGACCGTCCTGGACGGCAGCTATGAGATCCAGCGTCCCTTCGTGTTCGTCACCAAGGACGGCGTGGCCCTCAGCGCCCAGGCCCAGGCCTTCTTCGACTTCGCCACTTCTTCCGCCGCCAATGACCTGATCCGCGGCGCCGGCGCCGTGCCCGTGGCCTGATCCAAACACTAACGTCCCACCCCCTCTTGGGAACGCCCTCACCCTCGGAAAAACAGGGTGGGGGCTGTTCCCGTCACCGGAAGGAGTTCAAAACTATGGAAATGGAAAACGCATTGCGCTCACCCACCCGGCGCCGGACGGAGGAAAAGAAACAGGGCGGCGGAGCCGGACAGAAGCGGAGCGGCCGGGAGGCCATGGAGCTGTTCTTCCACCTGCTGTTTTTGCTGTGCGGCGTGGTGGCGGTGGCCTTCGTGCTGTTCATCAGCATCTACCTCATCATCTCCGGCCTGCCCGCCATCCGGGAGATCGGCCTGGTGAAGTTCCTGTTCGGCAAGACCTGGGCCCCCACCGTTACCACGGTGGAGCCCTCCTTCGGCATCCTGCCCTTTATCCTGACCTCCGTCTACGGCACCGCCGGGGCGGTCCTCATCGGCGTGCCCATCGGACTCATGACCGCCATCTTCCTGGCGAAGGTGGCGCCGCCCAAAGCCGCCCGTGTCATTAAGACCGCCGTGGAGCTGCTGGCGGGCATCCCCTCCGTGGTCTACGGTCTGGTGGGCATGATCGTGCTGGTGCCCGCCATCCGGGACCTGTTCGGCCTCAGCTCCGGCGCCTGCCTGCTGGCAGCCATCATCGTGCTGGCCATTATGATTTTGCCCTCCATCATCAATGTGTCGGAGACCGCCCTCCGGGCCGTGCCCCAGGAGTATGAGGAGGCGTCCCTGGCCCTGGGCGCCACGGAGATCGAGACTTATTTCCGGGTGTCCCTGCCCGCCGCCAGCAGCGGTGTGGCGACGGCGGTTGTCCTGGGCGTGGGCCGTGCCATCGGCGAGGCCATGGCGATCATCATGGTGGCGGGCAACGTGGCGAATATGCCGGGCCTGTTCACCTCCGTCCGCTTCCTCACCACCGCCATCGCCTCGGAGATGAGCTACGCCGCCTACGGCAGCCTCCAGCGCAACGCCCTGTACTCCATCGGCCTTGTGCTGTTTTTGTTCATCATGCTCATCAACGTGCTGCTGAATGTGTTCATCAAGAACAAAAAGGAGGACTGAGCCGTGGAACAGAAGCTATCCCCCCGCCACCAGGTCTACGATAAGGGCCTGCGGGCCCTGCTGTGGGTCTGCGCGGGCGTCACCTGCGCCCTGCTGGTGTTCCTCATCGGCTATATCTTCTACCGGGGTCTCGGCAACATCTCCTGGGAGCTGCTGACCAGCCAGACCAGCTATATCAAGGGCACCATCGGCATCCTGCCCAACATCCTGAACACCCTCTATATCATCTTCGTGGCCATGCTCATCGTCCTGCCCCTGGGGGTGGGCGCCGCCATCTACCTGACGGAATACGCCACCAACCACAAGGTGGTGGAGCTCATCGAGTTCGCCACCGAGACCCTGACGGGCATCCCCTCCATCATCTTCGGCCTGGTGGGTATGCTGTTCTTCGTCCAGAAGCTGGGCCTGGCCCCGGGCATCCTGGCGGGCGGCCTGACCCTGGTCATTATGATTTTGCCCACCATCGTCCGCACCACCCAGGAGAGCCTCAAGACCGTCCCCCAGTCCTACCGGGAGGGCGCCCTGGGCCTGGGGGCGGGGAAGTGGCACATGGTCCGCACCGTGGTGCTGCCCAACGCCATCGACGGCATCGTCACCGGCTGCATTCTGGCGGTGGGCCGCATCGTGGGCGAGAGCGCGGCGCTGCTGTTCACCGCCGGCTTCGGCCTGGTGCTCAACGACTTCTTCACCGCCCTCCAGTCCTCCTCCGCCACGCTGACGGTGGCGCTGTACGTCTACGCGGGCGAGCGGGGCGAGACCGGCGTGGCCTTCGCCATCGCCGCGATTCTGATGGTGCTGACCTTCCTCATCAACCTGGCCGCGAACTGCGCGGGGAAGAAACTGAAAAAGGGAGAATGACATGGCTACGATTTTACAAGCAAAAGACCTGAACCTGTGGTACGGCCAGAACCATGCCCTCCACAGTGTGAACGTGGACATCCCGGAGCATGAGATCACGGCCTTCATCGGACCCTCCGGCTGCGGCAAATCCACCTTCCTGCGGACGCTGAACCGCATGAACGACCTGATCCATTCCGTGAAGATCACCGGCGAGGTGGACTTCCACGGGCAGAGCATCTATGACAGCGGCGTGGACCCCACGTGGCTGCGCAAGCAGATCGGCATGGTGTTCCAGAAGGCCAACCCCTTCCCCATGAGCATCTACGACAACGTGGCCTACGGCCCCCGGACGCATGGTATCCGCTCCAAAGTCCAACTGGACGAGATCGTGGAGAAATCCCTGCGTTCTGCGGCCATCTGGGACGAGGTGAAGGACCGGCTGAAAAAGAGCGCCCTGGGACTCTCCGGCGGCCAGCAGCAGCGGCTGTGCATCGCCCGTGCCCTGGCGGTGGAACCGGAGGTGCTGCTGATGGACGAATCCACCAGCGCCCTGGACCCCATTTCCACTTCTAAGATCGAAGACCTTGCGGCGGAGCTGAAAAACAAGTATACTGTCATCATGGTGACGCACAATATGCAGCAAGCCGCCCGTATTTCGGATAACACGGCCTTCTTCCTGCTGGGAGAGCTGGTGGAGTTCGGCAAAACGGAGCAGCTGTTCTCCAACCCCACCGACAAGCGCACGGAAGACTACATCACCGGTCGGTTCGGATAAGGAGGATGCTGAGATGAGAAATAAATTTGACGAGCAGCTGAAGCGGCTCCATGTGGAGCTGATCCAGATGGGCGCCGCCTGTGAGGACGCCATCTCCGCCGCCGCGGAAGCCCTGCTGAAGGGAGACGTCTCCCTGGCGTCCGCTGCCGTGGAGTCGGAGCGGGAGCTGGACCGGCGGGAGCGGGATGTGGAGAACCTGTGCTTAAAACTCCTGCTGCAGCAGCAGCCCGTGGCCCGGGACCTGCGGGAGATCTCCGCGGCCCTGAAAATGATCTCCGACCTGGAGCGCATCGGCGACCAGGCGGCGGACATCGCGGAGCTGACATCCTACGTCCGGGTGCCGGACGGCTCCGGCGTGCTGCACATCGCCGACATGACCCGGGCGGTCATCGGCATGGTGACCGACAGCGTGGATTCCTTTGTGAAGAAGGACCTGGAGCTGGCCCGTTCCGTCTGCGCCGCCGACGACCGGGTGGACGAGCTGTTCAGCCAGGTGAAGCAGGAGCTCATCGACATGATCGCCTCCGACGCCGCCTGGGGCCAGCAGGGACTGGACCTGCTGATGGTGGCGAAGTATCTGGAGCGCATCGGCGACCACGCCACCAATGTCGCCGAATGGGTGGAATATTCCATCACGGGCGTACACCCCTCGAACAATTAAAAGGGAGGCGGCAGTGCCGCTCCCCATGAAAGGAGAGACCGGCATTGCTGACCTTTGAAGACGTGAAAAACAACGCCGCCATCCGCACCTATATCCAGCGGGCGGACGAGTCCCTCATCGCTCTGGGCTTCACGGAGCACAGCTTCGCCCACGTGACCATGGTGGCGGAGAACGCCGCCTATATTCTGGAGACCCTGGGCTACCCCGCCCGGACGGTGGAGATCGCCCGCATCGCCGCATTTCTCCACGACATCGGGAACCTGGTGAACCGGGTGGACCACTCCCAGTCCGGCGCGGTGATGGCCTTCCGCATTCTGGACAACCTGAACTGCGACCCGGAGGAGATCGCCACCATCGTCACCGCCATCGGCAACCACGACGAGGGCACCGGCCAGCCGGTGAACGCTGTGGCGGCGGCGCTGATTTTGGCGGACAAGTCCGACGTCCGCCGCAGCCGTGTCCGGAACCAGGACCCCGCCACCTTCGACATCCATGACCGGGTGAACTACTCGGTGAAAAAGTCTCAGCTGAAGATCAACGAGGAGCACACCCTCATCAAGCTGAAGCTGTCGGTGGATACGAAGTACGGCTCCGTCATGGACTATTTTGAGATTTTCATGCAGCGCATGATCCTCTGCCGCAAGGCGGCGGAAAAGCTGGGACTGCAGTTCAAGCTGATGATCAACGAGCAGCAGCTCATTTGAGAGGTGCTGGCCCGTCCTCCCCGGTTTGGGGAGTTACATAGGAGGCAACTATGATCTACTTACTGGAAGACGACGACAGCATCCGGGACTTAGTTCTCTACACCCTGCAAAGCCAGGGCATGGAAGCCCGGGGCTTTCCCCTGCCCTCCGCGTTCTGGGAGGCCGTGGCGGAGCACATCCCCTCCCTGGTGCTGCTGGACATCATGCTGCCGGAGGAGGACGGCATCTCCGTGCTGAAAAAGCTCCGCTCCTCCGCCCGTACCAGCAAGCTGCCGGTCATCATGCTGACAGCCAAGGGCACCGAGTACGACAAGGTCCTGGGCCTGGACGCCGGGGCGGATGACTACCTGGCCAAGCCCTTCGGCATGATGGAGCTGCTCTCCCGCATCCGGGCGCTGCTGCGCCGGACCCAGCGGGAGGCGGACATTTACCGCTGCGGCGTGCTGACCGTGGACCAGACCCGCCACACCGTCACGGTGAACGGTCAGGAGGTCATCCTGACCCAAAAGGAGTTCGAGGTGCTGTGCCTGCTGCTGAAAAACCGGGGGCAGGTGCTCTCCCGGGAGCGGCTCATCGAGGATGTGTGGGGCTACGCCTTCACCGGCGAGAGCCGCACGGTGGACGTCCACGTCCGCACCCTCCGGCAGAAGCTGGGGGAGGCGGGGGCCTACATCGAGACCGTCCGGGGCTACGGCTACAAGATCAGCCGGGAAAGCTGAGGGCGGCCCATGACAAAACGAATTTTCCGCGCCACGCTGACGGTGGCCCTGACGGTGCTGCTGGCCAGCCTGGTGCTGATCGTGGGGGTGCTCCACGGCTATTTTCAGGACCGGGTCCTGGAGGAGCTGGCCAGCCGCACCTCCTACATTGCCCTGGGTATCGAGCATGAGGGGATGGCGTATCTGGAGGACGGGTTTCCCAACGACTGCCGGGTGACCTGGGTGGCCGCCGACGGCGCCGTCCTCTGGGACAACCGGGAGGACCCCGCTAAGATGGAAAACCACGCGGACCGCTCCGAGGTCCATGAGGCGCTGGTGCTGGGCAGGGGCCACGCCGCCCGGTATTCGGATACCCTGTCCCAAAAGACGCTGTACTACGCCCTGCGGCTGTCCGACGGCTCCGTGCTGCGGGTGTCGGACACCCAGTATTCCGTGTGGATGCTGGTGCTCCAGGCGCTGCAGCCGGTGGCGCTGGTGATGGTGCTGGCCTTCTGCCTGGCGCTGTGGCTGGCGGGCCGTCTGGCCCGGCAGCTGGTGGAGCCCATCAACGCCGTGGACCTGAACGACCCCGGCGACGAGATCGACTACGAGGAGCTGGCGCCCCTGGTGGGCAAGCTCCGCAGCCAGAAGCGGCAGATCAGCCGCCAGATGGAGGACCTGCGCCGCCAGCGGGAGGAATTCGCCGCCATCACCGGCAACATGAGCGAGGGCCTGCTGGTCATCGACCGGGACACCCGGGTGCTGTCCTATAACGCGGCGGCTCTGCGGCTGCTGAACGCCCAGGCCCCGGCCGAGGGGGAGAGCGTCCTGACGCTGAACCGGGAGCCGGGCTTCCGCCGCTGCGTGGAGGAGGCCCTGGCGGGCCGCCGCCGGGAGGAACTGCTGGAGCGGGAGGACGGCTGCCGCCGGCTCTTTGCAAGTCCCGTGGAGCTGGACGGACAGACCGGCGGCGCGGTGATCATCGTGCTGGATGTGACGGAGCAGGAGCAGCGGGAGGCCCTGCGGCGGGAGTTCACCGCCAATGTGTCCCATGAGCTGAAAACGCCCCTGACGGCCATCCTGGGCACGGCGGAAATTCTGGAAAACGGCATGGTGAAGGCCGGGGACATCCCCCACTTTGCCGGGAACATCCACCGGGAGGCCCAGCGGCTCATCGGCCTGGTGAACGACATCATCAAGCTCTCCCGGCTGGACGAGGGCGGCCCCACCGCCCAGTGGGAGACCGTGGACCTCCACGACGCGGCGGAGGAGGTCTTGCGCCAGCTGGCGCCCGCGGCGGAGAACAAGCAGGTCACCATGACCCTTGAGGGCGGCCCGGCCTGCGCCCGGGGCGTGCCCCAGATCGTGGAGGAGCTGATCTACAACCTCTGCGACAACGCCATCGCCTACAACAGGCCCGGCGGCAGCGTCACCGTCACGGTGGCGGATACGCCGGAGGGCGGACGGGTCACGGTGCGGGACACGGGCATCGGCATCCCCCCGGAGGCCCAGACGAGGGTGTTCGAGCGGTTCTACCGGGTGGATAAGAGCCACTCCAGCGGCGGCACCGGCCTGGGCCTGTCCATCGTGAAGCACGGCGCGGCCTATCTGGGCGCCCGGGTGGAGCTGGAGAGCGAGCCGGGGAAGGGCAGCACCTTCACGCTGGTATTTCCCAAAATCACAGAATAAGCAAAAGCTCCGGCCAAACGGCCGGAGCTTTTCACATGTATTCAAAACAGGCCCAGGCTTTTCAGCAGCCAGATCCATAAAAACAGGGTGAAGCAGGAGAGGGCCGTGGTCAGCAGCACGATGCCGCCGGCAAGGTTGGCGTCGCCGTCCATCTGCAGCGCCATGGTGTAGGAGTTGACGGCCACCGGCGCGGCGAACACCAGCAGGATGATCCCCAGGGCCACGCCCCGGAAGCCCAGGGCCGCCGCCAGCGCCACCAGCAGGGCGGGGTTGACGATAAGGCGGCTGACCACGCAGATCGAGAGGTTTCGGACAGAGCTTCTGAGCTTGCTGAAATCCAAAGACGCGCCCATCAGCACCAGGGCCAGAGGCGTGGCGGCGTTCGCCACGCTCCTGACCGCGCTTTCCACCACGGCGGGCAGCCGCAGATGGACGGCCAGCGCCAGAATACCGGCCAGCGCGCCCAGCACCAGGGAGTTCGCGGCAACGCCCCGGAGGATCTTTTTCGGACTGGGCCTGCCGCCCCGGTGCATCTCCAGCGCCGCCACGGACAGCACGTTCACCAGGGGAACGGCCACCGCCAGCAGCACGGCCGCCTGCCCCATGCTCTCCGGGCCGAAGAGGGAGGTGATGATGGGGACGGCCAGCAGGACGATGTTGGTGCGGAAGAAGGCCTGCAGCATGACGCCCCGCGCCGGCGGCTCCTTGGTGATGCGGGGCACGATGAGCGCCCCCGCCAGGAATTCCGCCAGGATGCCCAGCACACAGAAGGCCAGGAGCTTTCCGTTGAAGGAGCTGCTGAGGTCGGAGGTGTAGACGTTGTAAAACAGCAGGATGGAGATAAAGACCTTGAAGCACATGCCGTTGGCCTGGCGCACGGCCTCGGCGGAAATGATATGGGACTGCCGCACCAGGACGCCCAGACCGATGATCAGAAACATGGGCAGGACAGCATTGACGGCGATGATCAGGTTTTCCATGGGAAATTCCCCCGTTTTCTTTTCGCGCTCCGTCAGGGGCGCTTTGCGTTGATCACTTATTTTAGCACAGAGCCGGGCGGCTGTTCAACCGGGGCGGGAAATTTTGGGAGGGACGATAAAAACCGCCCCGGCGGCGCATACTACCGCTATCTACGGAGGTGGCGCATGGAAAAACTTTCGGAGCATTACACGGAAAACGTGGCCTGGTTCAACGAGACCCTGGGCGTGGGCCGCAGCGTGGACATTGTGAGCCGGGATTACCTCATCGGCGGACGCCGGGCCCGGCTGTGGGTGGTGGACGGCTACGGCAAGGACGCGACCCTGGAGCGGATGGGGGCCTTCTGGCTGTCCCTGACACCGGCGGACATGGCGAACCTGAGGGAAATGCAGGCCTTCATCGACCGCTTCATCACCTTCTCGGAGACCAATGTCAGCTTCGACCGGGAGAAAATCGTGACGGATGTCCTGCTGGGCAAGACGCTGCTGCTGGTGGAGGGACTGCCCGGCGCGGCCCTGATGGACGCCAAGGAGTACCCCGCCCGCAGCGTAGGAGAGCCCCTGGACGGCAAAGTCCTCCGGGGCTCCCACGACGGCTTCATCGAGGCGGTGGTGCCCAACATGGCCCTGCTGCGCCGCCGCATCCGGGACCCCCATCTCACCATGGAGGGCCACAAGGTGGGCCTGCGGTCCCGCACTGACGCGGTGCTGTGCTACCTGGACGACAAGGTGGACCGGGAGCTGCTGGAGGAGGTGCGTCGGAAGCTGGACAGCATCGACGTCAACTCCCTCACCATGGCCCAGGAGAGCGTGGCGGAGGCCATCCGCCCGAAGCAGTGGTACAACCCGTTTCCCAAGGTGCGCTACACGGAGCGGCCGGACAGCGCCGCCGCAAGCATCATGGAGGGCAGCATCATCCTGATGGTGGACAACTCCCCCTCGGTGATGATCCTGCCCACCACCTTTTTCGACTTCACCCAGGAGGCCAACGAATTCTACTTCCCGCCGCTGGTGGGCAGCTACCTGCGCTTGCTGCGCATCATCGTGTTTCTCATCTCCCTGCTCATCACGCCCATGTGGTATCTGATGGTCAGTGAACCGGGGCGGCTGCCGTCGTGGTTGGAGTTCCTCTCCTCGCCGGAGCCGGCGTCCCTAGGGCTTCTCTGGCAGCTTCTGGTGGTGGAATTTCTGGTGGATGTGCTGAAGCTGGCCTCATTGAACACGCCGGACTCCCTCTCCAACTCTTTCTCCATGCTGGGCGCTTTGATTTTAGGAGACTTCGCTGTGCAAGCGGGCTGGCTGGGGCCGGAGGTGCTGGTGTATATGGCCTTCGTGTCCGTGGCCAGCTTTGCCCAGCCCAGCTATGAGATGGGCTACGCCTTCAAGCTGCTGCGGGTGGCGCTGCTGCTGGTGACGGCGGCCTTCGACGTGTGGGGCTTTGTGTTGGGCATCACCGGCATCCTGGTGCTGCTGGCCACCACAAAGCCTGTGGTGGGCAAGGGGTACCTCTATCCCCTCATCCCCTTCAACGGAAAGACCCTGCGCCGCCTGCTCCTCCGGGAGCCCATCAGCCGGGACAACACGTGAAAAAACGGAGCCGTAGGCTCCGTTTTTTTCGGCCTGCCGCGCTTGACTGCCCGAAGGAGTAAAAATACACATTTTGGAAAAATTTTGGAAAAAGTGGTCATAGTCATTGCAATTTCTCCGAAAATCGGATATACTATCTAAATTATACACAGCGCCTTTTGAAATTGTTGCACAGGCGGAAAGGAGGGGGCCATGGACGGTCTGCAGCGTTATACGGTATCACAGATGCGGGAGACCATCTCCTATCTGCTGCCGATTTTTGATGTGGTCCGCCTGGTGGACCCCAGGGACACCGCCGTGCTCACGCTGGAGGCGGACGGCACCGTGAGCCGGGAGCCTTACACCTGCTTCCGCGTTTGGAACAAGGATTGCCGCTGCGGGAACTGCACCAGCATCCAGGCGGCCCTGGACGGCTGCCAGCGGACGAAATACGAGTTCATCCAGGAAAACGTGTTTTACGTGGTCTCCCGTCCGCTGCTGCTGGCGCTGCCGGAGGGCGAGACGCCGGTGGTCATGGAGATCGTCAGCCATGTTTCCGACCAGCTGCTGCTGGAGAAGGAACACGGCAAATCCCTGGCGGAGCGTCTGGCGGAGACCCGGGAGATGCTCTATCAGGACGAACTGACCAAGGTGTACAACCGCCGGTATCTCAACGAGTTCAATTTCCTCCACAAGGGCATGAAGCGCGTCTCCGGCAAGCTGGGCGTCATCATGCTGGACCTGCGGCAGTTCAAGCGGATCAACGACACGCTGGGCCACCTGGCGGGCGACCAGCTGCTGCGGAATGTGGCCGATGTGCTGCGGGCCCGGGTGGGGAGCACGGACTCTGTGATCCGGCTGGGCGGCGACGAATTTCTGGTGATGCTGCCGGGCTGCGGGGAGGATGAAGTCCCCCGGACGGCGGAGGAGCTGCGCCGGGCGGTGGAGACCGTCACCCCGGCGGACTTCGGCTATACCTATACCAGCGGGTTCCAGGCCACCCAGGAGGAGCTGGACCGCCTGGTGGATGAGGCGGACCGCCGGATGTACGAGGAAAAGCGGCGCCGCACCGCGCGATACCGGGAATATACATAAAAACGACCGTCGTTTGGACGGTCGTTTTTTGTTCGCTCCCCGGTGCCGGCGGTCAGTCTGAAAGGCTGATGGCGCTGACGGGACAGCCGTCCCGGGCCTCCTGAGCGGTGTCCAGCAGCTCCGCCGGGACCTCGCCGCCGTGGGCGAAGCCGTCGTCCCCCATGGAAAAGACCTCCGGGCAGACGCCGGCGCACAGGCCGCAGCCGATGCAGTTTTCGTTGACAGTCGCGTTCATGTGGATTCCTCCGGTCATTCGATGATATTTCCATCCCGGCCCAGTGTCACCACCTGCCAGGGGATGAACTTGCCGCTGTTTTGGAGCGCCGTCTCCGCCGCCCGCCGGAGCCCGCCGCAGCAGGGCACCTCCATGCGGACCACGGTGACCTCCCGGATGTCGTTGCGGCGGAGGATCTCGGTCAGCTTTTCGGCGTAGTCGCCCTCGTCCAGCTTGGGGCAGCCGATCATGGTGATGCGGCCGGCCATGAACCGCTCATGGAAGTCCGCCCGGGAAAAGGCGGTGCAGTCCGCCGCGATGAGCAGCTTCGCGCCCTGGTAGAAGGGGGCCTCCACGGGCAGCAGCTTGATCTGAATGGGCCACTGGCCCAGTCGGGAAACCGGGCCGCCTCGACTGTCGCAAAGTCCGCTGTGCTCCGTTTCCCCCTGCGGGGAAAACTGCGCCCGCTCCCTTGCTCCGCCTCTCCCCACTGCAACCGCTTCACTGGGTTGCAGCGGGGACCCCATAAAGGGCGCGGCGGGGGCGTCATCATGCCGCAAAGTCCGGGCCATGCTGCCGGGGCATCCGGTGCGGGTGACGGGCGCGCTGCCCTTCAGCGCCGCAGCTTTCTTCGCCAAAACAGCGGCTTCGTCGTATGCCGCCGCCTCCCGTTCCACGAAGGTGATGGCCCCGGTGGGGCAGGTGGGCAGGCAGTCGCCCAGGCCGTCGCAGTAGTCGTCCCGCAAGAGGACCGCCTTGCCGTCCTTCATGCCGATGGCGCCCTCATGGCAGGCCCCCGCGCAGGCGCCGCAGCCATTGCACTTCTCCCGGTCGATCTCAATGATCCTCCGAACCATAGTATTTCTCCTTTTTTGTTTTTTATCTTGTGTTGTTGGGGACAGTATCGTACAATGGAACAAAAAAGTCTGTTGTTTTTCCAACGAATGAAGGAGAAGCCTATGGAAATTTCCGCCTTGCCCCTGTTCCGGGGCGTCCCGGCTGAAGAGCTGCCCGCGCTTTTGGCCCGGGCGTCCGCGCGGACATGCGCCTTTCAAAAGGGAGAACTGCTGCTCCGCCGGGGAGATGTGACCCGCCGTCTGGGACTGGTGCTGGAGGGCTCCGTCCACATCATCCGGGAGGATTTCTGGGGAAACCGCAGCATCGTGGGCCTGGCGGGGCCGGGAGAGGTCTTTGCCGAGTCCTACGCCCTGGCGGGGGAGCCGCTGGAGGTCAGCGTCCTGGCGGCGGCGCCCGGCGCGGCCCTGTTTCTGGAGGCGGACGGTCTGACGGACGCCCGCCTTACCGCCAACCTGCTGCACCTGCTGGCGCGGAAGAACCTGATGCTCACCCGGAAGATGCGCCACATGGCCCGCCGCACCACCCGGGACAAGCTGCTGAGCTACCTCTCCGCCCAGGCGCTGGCGGCGGGCAGCTCCGAATTTGACATCCCCATGGACCGCCAGCAGCTGGCGGACTACCTGTCGGTGGACCGCAGCGCCATGTCCGCCGCCCTGGGAAAGCTGCGGGACGAGGGCGTCCTGACCTTCCGTAAAAACCATTTCCGCCTGCTGGGAGAGGAGCGAGACTGATGCGTGTGACCGTGCCCGACTATTATGAAGATTTCCGCTGTCTGGCGGGGGCCTGCCCCCACACCTGCTGCGAGAAGTGGGAGGTGGTCATCGACGAGGACACCGCCGCGCTCTATCAAACGGTGTCCGGCCCCCTGGGGGACAAGCTGCGCTCCGCCCTGAAGCGGGATGAGGACGGCGACCTGTGCTTTCCCCTGAACGGCGGGCGGTGCCCGTTTCTGGACGGGGACAACCTCTGCGAGATCCACCGCAAGCTGGGGGAGGCGGCCACCAGCGTCACCTGCCGGGAGCACCCCCGGTTCACGGAGGACTACGGCCCCTTCCGGGAGGTCACCCTGTCCGCCTCCTGTCCGGCGGCCAACGCCCTGCTGCTGGGCAGCGAAGACCCCCTGACCTTCCACACTTTTGAAACGGAAGAAGCGGGTGATATTCCGGGGCCCCCGCAGCAGCCCAGCGAAGCGGGTGCTGTGGGGAGAGGAGGAACAAGGGAGCGGGCGCAGTTTTCCCCGCAGGGGGAAACGGAGGAAAGCGGACTTTGTGACGACGAGGGAGATGCATGGCTCACATATCTGCTGCCCCTGCGGGAGCGGCTGCTGGACATCCTGACAGACCGCAGCCGTCCGCTGAAGGCCCGGCTGGCGTCCTTCCTCTCTCTGGCACTGTCGGCCCAGGACTGCCTGGACGACGACCGCCCGGAAGACCTGCCCGGCACAGAGGAGGCGGACATCCCTCCGGCGAAGGAGGGGTTGTTCCCCTGGGGGCTGCGCTTCCTGGCGTCCCTGGAGGTGCTGGACCCGGACTGGCCCGCCCTGCTGTCCCGGGCGGAAGCCGAAAAAACGCCCCAGTCAGAAAATCTGCTGGAGCGCATCGCCGTGTATTTTGCCTTCCGCTACCTGCTGAAAACCGTCAACGACGGCGACCTGCTGTCCCGGGCGGAGCTGTGCGCGTTCGCCGTTCTGACGGTGGAGCGGCTGGCCTCCGTCTGCGGCCTGCCCGAAGCCCTGCGGCGGTTCAGCACCGAGCTGGAGCACGACGACGACAACCTGGACGCCCTGCTGGAGGCCTTCCGGGAGGAGGAGCGGTTCGCACCGGGCCGGTTTCTGACGGAGCTGGAGGGGTGAGGCCGACCTTTGTGCGCTTTGCCGTTGGTAAACGATTCACGTTTGTTGAAACTGTAAAAATCGTACAAAGGCTATTGACATAACAGAAGAAATATTGTACATTATAGACACAGAAAGGAGTGAGTCCCATGGGCTAGAAAAGCTCAAGAGATTCCGAATTTCCCTTCACCGTTCGCAAAGAAAACCGAAAACATTTCAAGCAGGCCCCCAAACACGAAACATACCTCACTATGATGAGCCACACGAGAACGACCTCTGCGTGTATCTGATGTTTTAGGAATTGGCGAACCCTGCACCACCCCAAGATTTCTCCGAACGGTAGACTGAGAACAGCGAGGTAAAGACCCTTGGACAATCCAATCAATGAGTAAGCCCCCCATTCGCCGACGGAGCGGATGGGGGGAAATGTTTTGTGTGGCGATATGGTCTGTGCCTTTTTACGTGCATATTGCTATCCGATAAACTTGTTTTTTCATATAGATTACCCCTTGTTAAATTTCGATTTATCGGGTTCATCATACCACGCAACGAAGGAATCCGCAACAGCCCCGGCCCAACGAAAAAACGCAGCCGCCCGGACCATTCGGCCCGGACGGCTGCTGCACTATAAAACAAATATCCTGTGGAACGGGTTATTTGTTATCCACGGAGCACATGTGGGCAATGAGCTCGACCATCTTGTTAGAGTAGCCGCACTCGTTGTCGTACCAGGAGACGACCTTCACGAAGGTGTCGGTCAGAGCGATACCGGCCTTCTTGTCGAAGATGGAGGTGCGGGTGTCACCCAGGAAGTCAGAGGAGACAACGTCCTCGTCGGTGTAGCCCAGAACGCCCTTCAGCTCGCCCTCGGAGGCGGTCTTCATGGCCTCGCAGATCTGCTCATAGGAGGCGGGCTTGGCCAGCTTGGCAGTCAGGTCCACCACGGACACGTCCAGGGTGGGGACGCGCATGGACATGCCGGTCAGCTTGCCGTTCAGCTCGGGGATGACCTTGCCGACGGCCTTGGCGGCGCCGGTGGAGGAGGGGATGATGTTGCCGGTAGCGGCACGGCCGCCGCGCCAATCCTTCAGGGAAGCGCCGTCCAGCAGCTTCTGGGTGGGGGTGACGGAGTGCACGGTGGTCATCAGACCCTCGACGATGCCGAAGTTGTCGTTCAGGACCTTGGCGATGGGAGCCAGGCAGTTCGTGGTGCAGGAGGCGTTGGACACGAAGGTCATGTCAGAGGTGTACTTGTTGTGGTTGACGCCCATGACGAACATCGGGGTGTCGTCCTTGGAGGGAGCGCCCATGATGACGTGCTTGGCGCCGGCGTCGATGTGGCCCTGGCACAGGTCCTTGGTCAGGTGCTTGCCGGTGCACTCGCAGATATACTCAGCGCCGACGGAGGCCCAGGGGATGTCCTTGACTTCCATGGCGGTGAACACGGGGTACTTCTTGCCGTTGACGATCAGAGCGCCGTCCTCGGAGGAGACCTCGCCGGGGAACTTGCCGTGGACGCTGTCGTACTTCAGCATATAGGCCATATACTCGGGGTTCATGAAGGGGTCGTTCAGACCGACGACCTCAACATCGTCGTGGGTCAGGGCAGCGCGGAACACCAGGCGGCCGATGCGGCCGAAACCATTGATACCGATCTTGGCTTTCATTGAAAAATACTCCTTTCAAAGCTCTGAATACGGAATCGTATCGTAGAAACGATTGCGTAAACGATTTGCTTAATCGATTATACGTTTGTATCCTATCATATTGTTTTCTTTTTGGCAATTGTCATTTCAAATAACAATCAAATTGCGAAGTTGTGGATTTTTGATAATAAAGTCGTAAATTTTTCGGAATTTCCATCGAAAAAGGTAGGAAAAACCTTGACGGATAGGAAAGCATGGCCTATACTGAAGAAAAGCTAATTGATTACGCAAACGGAACTGCGTTTGCGCAAAGGGGGAGGAAACCATGAAAGTGACCATCAGCGACGTGGCGCGCCTGGCGGGCGTTTCCACTGCCACGGTCTCCCACACCATCAACAACACCCGTTACGTCTCCGGAGAGACGAAGGAGAAAGTATATCAGGCCATCGCGGAGCTGGGCTACACGCCGGACGCCTCCGCCCGCAGCTTCCGCACCGGCAAGAAAAAGACTGTCGGCTTTATTGTGCCCGATATCTCCAATAAATTCTTCGGCACCATGATCGAATCCGTGGAGAATTACCTCTCCGCCCAGGGCTACCACCTCATCATCGCCAACACCAAGGAGGACGCCGACCGGGAGGAGACCAACATCCGCCTGCTGACCGCCGGATTGGTGGACGGACTGCTGGTGGCAAGCACCATGGACGATTTTGAGCGGTTCGACGAGCTGATCCCCGCCGGGTTCCCGGTGGTGCTGGTGGACCGCACCTTTGAGACCAAGAAGTATTCCTCCATCTGCGTGTCCAACTTCCAGCCCATTTACCGCAGTGTATGCCGTCTGGCGGGAAAAGGCGCCAAGCGGGTAGGCATCATCGGCGGCCTGCCCCGGCTGTCCTCCACCAAGGAGCGCATCTCCGCCTACCAGCAGGCGGTGGCGGACTGCGGCCTGGCCCAGGAGGAGGGCCTCATCCGCTACGGCGACTCCATGGAAAACAGCGCGCCCGCCTGCCTGGACCAGCTGCTGGAGGAAAACTGCGACGCCATCATCGTCTGCCAGGGCCTCATGGCCTGGGAGACCATCATCTACCTCCAGAAAAAGGGCATCCAGCTGGCCAAGGACATCGACCTGGTCAGCTTCGTGGACTACGACTCCAACTTCTACCAGCTCTACGCCGAGCAGATGGACTGCATCGTCCAGCCGGTGGAGGAGCTGGGCACCGCCGCCGGCGAGCAGATCTTAAAGCGCATCGAAAAGCCCGAGGCCCCGGTGTTCGAGAAGGTGCTGACCTCCGCCTACCAGCCCTGCGAAGCCTCCGGCAGCCGTTTCGCGAAATGACCGGCCGTCCCCCGTTTGCCGTCCGCGGCAGGCGGGGGATTTTTTGCGGTCAACGCTGCCCGGGCCGGGGCATAGAATAGTCCGGCGGACTGACGCCGCCGGAGAGGAGAACAGCCATGAGCAAGCAGCCATTGCCGGAGGGCAGCGTCCCTTTCACCGATATTTTGGGCTACGACGGCTATATGCAGACCGAGGGCGCCATCTGGCAGAAGCGGGTCTACTACGCCGTCACGGACCGCGGCGCCTTCCCCATCGCCGAGAGCTTCGGCTTTGAGGGGCCGACAGACTACTCCGTGGACCTGGACGGGAAGGACTGGAAGGAGCTGGCGGCCAACGTCCAGTACGGCGGCGACGGCCGCCGGGATGTGTTCGTCTACCAGCGCCGGGGGGACGGCATCTGGAAGGGCGTGCTGGACTTCAGCCATCTTCCCAACCACGACAACTGGGGCGCCAACTCCGTCACGGCGGAGTACGACCCGGAAAAGAGCCTGTTCCGGGTGCGGTACGCCCAGAAGGGGACGGAGGAGCCTGGCGTCCTGGAGACCCGGGGCCTGGGGCGGTTTCGGCTTTATCCGTACAAACCGTGATACTTCCTCTTGCGCCCCGGGGCGTTTCCTAGTATAATGATGCCAAATTTTGTACAAATGGGGGACTTACCATATGAATACCCGCATCGAGCACGACACCATGGGCGAGATCGCGGTCCCGGCGGACCGGCACTGGGGCGCCCAGACCCAGCGGAGCTTTGAGAATTTCAAGATCGGCGGCCAGCGCCAGCCGAAGGAGATCATCACCGCCTTCGCCTACCTGAAGGACGCCTGCGCCCAGGCCAATCTGGAGGTGGGCAAGCTGACGGCTGAGCAGGCCGGGGCCATTTCCGCCGCCTGCGAAGAAATTCGGGCGGGCAAGTGGGACGACGAGTTCCCCCTGGTGGTGTGGCAGACCGGCAGCGGCACCCAGACCAATATGAACGTCAACGAAGTGATTGCCCACCTGGCGGCGGACAAGGGGGTCCGGCTCCACCCCAACGACCATGTGAACGCCTCCCAGTCCAGCAACGACACCTTCCCCTCCGCCCTCCACATCGCGGCGGCGCTGAGCGTGGCGAACGACGTCATCCCGGCGGCGGAGCGGCTGGCGGCGGCCTTTGCCAAGCTGGAGCAGGCGTATCCCGACCTCATCCGCATTGGCCGCACCCACCTGCAGGACGCCACGCCCCTGCGCTTCGCTCAGGAGGTCTCCGGCTGGCGGGAGCTGGTGGAGGCCCCCGTCCGGATGCTGCGTCTGGCCCTGACGGAGCTGGAGCGGCTGGCCATCGGCGGCACCGCCGTGGGCACCGGCCTCAACGCCCCCAAGGGCTACGACGAGATGGTCTGCGCCAAGCTGCGGGCCATGACGGGCCTGGACTTCACCCCCGACGAAAACAAGTTCCACGCCCTCACCAGCAAGGACGCCCTGGTGTTCGCCCACGGCGCGCTGAAGGCCCTGGCGGCGAACCTGATGAAAATCGCCAACGACATCCGCTTTGAGGCCAGCGGCCCCCGCTGCGGCATGGGCGAGCTCCACATCCCGGAGAACGAGCCCGGTTCCTCCATCATGCCCGGCAAGGTGAACCCCACCCAGTGCGAGGCCGTCACCATGGTGGCGGTGCAGGTCATGGGCAACGACGCGGCCATCGGCATGGCGGCCAGCCAGGGCAACTTCCAGCTGAACGTGTTCCTGCCGGTGTCGGCGTACAACTTCCAGCTCTCCGCCCGCCTGCTGGCGGATGTGATGGACTCCTTCCGGGTCCACTGCGTGGAGGGCATCACCCCCAACGTGGAGAAAATGGAGTACAACCTCCACAACTCCCTGATGCTGGTGACCTGCCTGACGCCGAAGATTGGCTACGAGGCGGCGGCGAAATGCGCGAAAAAGGCCCTGGCGGAGGGCACCACGCTGAAAGAGGCGGTGCTGGCCCTGGGCCTGCTGACGGGGCCGGAGTTCGACGAGACGGTCCGGCCGGAAAAGATGGTTTGAATGAAGAAGCGGCGGCCAGCGGGCCGCCGCTTTTTTATGCATTTTCCCGCCAGAGTATATATGCGTGAATATATACATAATTATACGTATATTTCAACGGAGTATTCAATATGCGGGAGGGAATGCGCCAAAAACGGCGGGATTCAAGCCCCCCTAAATCGATGCCGGAAAATTCGATTTGTGGAAATATGCAAAATCATCCAAAGAAGGGAAAAAATGTTGTGCAACATGAAACTTGCATAAATATTCGCCATAAGCGTATAATTTGACCATCATCAAACAACACAGGGAGGAACCCCACATGAAAAAGGATAAGAAAGACATCAAGAAGATCGTACTCGCCTATTCCGGCGGTCTGGATACATCCATCATCATCCCCTGGCTGAAGGAAAACTACAACGACCCCGAGATCATCGCCGTGGCCGCTGACGTGGGCCAGGGCGACGAGCTGGACGGCCTGGAGGAGAAGGCCATCAAGACCGGCGCTTCCAAGCTGTACATCGCCGACCTCACCGACGAAATGGTGGAGGACGTCATCTGGCCGTCCCTGAAAATGGGCGCCAGCTATGAGCAGTACCTGCTGGGCACCGCCTTCGCCCGGCCCATCATCGCTAAGAAGCTGGTGGAGATCGCCAAGGCCGAGAACGCCGACGCCATCGCCCACGGCTGCACCGGCAAGGGCAACGACCAGGTCCGGTTCGAGCTGGGCATCAAGCGGTTCGCCCCCGACATGACCATCATCGCCCCCTGGCGGGAGTGGGACATCAAGGGCCGGGACGAGGAGATCGACTACGCCGAGGCCCACAACGTGCCTCTGAAGATCAGCCGGGAGACCAACTATTCCAAGGACAAGAACCTGTGGCACCTGAGCCATGAGGGTCTGGACCTGGAGGACCCCGCCAACGAGCCCCAGTACGAGAAGCCCGGCTTCCTGGAGATGGGCGTCAGCCCCATCACCGCTCCCGACGCGCCCACTTACGTCACCATCGACTTTGAAAAGGGCGTGCCCGTGGCCGTGGACGGCGAGAAGATGAAGGGCAGCGACATCATCCGCAAGCTGAACAAGCTGGGCGGCGAGAACGGCATCGGCCTGCTGGACATCGTGGAGAACCGGCTGGTGGGCATGAAGGACCGGGGCGTCTACGAGACCCCGGGCGGCACCATCCTCTACAAGGCCCACCAGTGCCTGGAGATGATCACGGTCGATAAGGACTCCGCCCACATGAAAGCTAAGCTGGCGGTGGACTTCGCGGACCTCATCTACAACGGCAAGTGGTTCACCCCCGTGCGGGAGGCACTCAGCGCCTTCGCCGACAAGACCCAGGAGCACGTCACCGGCTCTGTGAAGCTGAAGCTCTACAAGGGCAACATGATCACCGCCTCCATCACCTCTCCCGAGAGCCTGTACTCCGAGGAACTGGTGACCTTCAACGAGAGCAGCTACGACCAAACCAACGCCACCGGCTTCATCAACCTGTGGGGCCTGCCCGATACGGTTCTGGCGCTGCGGGAGCAGGGCAAGCTGTGAGCGCCTAGGAGGGGAGCGGCGGCTGATCGACGGCAACGTAGTGTGTAGCGAAGCGGAACACACGGGGCTGCTGCGAAAACCCTTTCGTTGACCGCCCACAGATTTCCGCCCGACGCATCAATTTGCGGCTTAAACGTTCCATTGAGTGCCGACACACAGCGCACCCGGATAAAACCCGGCAGGTTTATGCCGCATGGATTCGCACGACCCCCGTACTTGTCCAAACCTGCCCGAATGCGCAGGATTTGGACACAAAAGCGGTTTCTTTTCCACCGCTGCGGCGGCGACTTTTCTTTGGCAAGACAAAGAAAAGTGGGGGCCGCATTCCCCGCGTGCCCCGGCAGGGGCGCATCCCCCGTCCCCGGTCGGGGACACCTCTTTGAAAAGAAAAAACACAACAGCGGGACGGAGAAGACCTCTTCGCCCCGCGTTCGTGGTGAAAGGACATTGCTATGAAACTCTGGTCCGGGCGGTTCGGCAAGGACACCGACGCCCTTGTCAACGACTTCAACGCCTCCATCCAGTTCGACCAAAGGCTGTATAAGGAGGACATCACCGGCTCCCTGGCCCACGCGAAAATGCTGGGGGACTGCGGCATCATCTCCAAGGAGGACGTGGCCGCCATCACGGAGGGACTGCTGGGCATCCTGGCGGACATCGAGGCGGGGAAGGTGGAATTCACCGCCGACAACGAGGACATCCACATGAACGTGGAGGCCCTCCTCACCGCCCGCATCGGCGACGCCGGCAAGCGGCTCCACACCGCCCGCAGCCGCAACGACCAGGTGGCCCTGGACTTCCGGATGTACGTCCGGGAGCAGATCCCCGTCATCGTGGGGCAGCTCCTGGAGCTGGAAACGGTGCTGTGCCGTCAGGCGAAGCAGTACCAGACCGCCGTCATGCCCGGCTACACCCACCTCCAGCGGGCCCAGCCCATCTCCTTCGCCCAGCACCTCATGGCCTACGCCAATATGTTCTCCCGGGATGTGACCCGGCTGGAGGATTGTGCCAAGCGGCTCAACGAGTGCCCTCTGGGCAGCGGTGCCCTGGCGGGCACCACGTACCCCATCGACCGCTGGGAGACGGCGAAGGACCTGGGCTTTGACGCCCCCATGAGCAACTCCCTGGACGGCGTCTCCGACCGGGACTACGCCCTGGAACTGATGTCCGCCCTGTCCATTTTGATGATGCACCTCTCCCGCTTCTCCGAAGAAGTGATCCTCTGGTGCAGCTGGGAGTTCAAGTTCATCGAGCTGGACGACGGTTACGCCACCGGCAGCTCCATCATGCCCCAGAAGAAGAACCCGGATGTTGCCGAGCTGGTCCGGGGCAAGACGGGCCGGGTCTACGGCGATTTGATGAGCCTGCTGACCGCCATGAAGGGCCTGCCCCTGGCCTACAACAAGGACATGCAGGAGGACAAGGAGCCGGTGTTCGACGCCATCGACACCGTGGAGATGTGCCTGCCGGTGTTTGCCGCCATGCTGGACACCATGACCGTCCGCACCGACAACATGCGCAAGGCGGCGGGCAAGGGCTTCATCAACGCCACCGACTGCGCCGATTATCTCACCAAAAAAGGCATGCCCTTCCGGGACGCCTACACCGTCACCGGCCATCTGGTGGCCGCCTGCACCCAGCAGGGCAAGACGCTGGAGGAGCTGACGCTGGACGAGCTGAAGGCCGTCTCCCAGCTCTTTGACGAGGACGTGTACGAGGCTATCAATCTGGAGAACTGCATGGCCCTGCGTAAGAGCTACGGCGGCCCCGCCGTGGCGGAGACCACCCGCCAGATCGAAGCCATCGAGGACTTCGTGGCCGCCAGAAAGTAAGACCCGCAGGAAAGAGGGAAACAGCATGAAACCAAAGGTATATATCGACGGCAAGGACGGCACCACAGGCCTGCAGATTTATGACCGCCTTTCCGTGCGAAGCGATATTGACCTCCTCCTCATCGACGAGGAAAAGCGCAAGGACCCCGCGGAGCGGAAGAAGCTGATGGACGCGGCGGACATCGTGTTCCTGTGCCTGCCGGACGCGGCGGCTGTCGAGGCCGTGGCCCTTGTGGAAAACCCCGACACCCGCATCATCGACGCCTCTACCGCCCACCGCACCAGCCCTGACTGGGACTACGGCTTCCCCGAACTGTCGGCGGAGCGCCGGGCGGCTATCCGGAAAAGTAAGCGTGTCGCCAACCCCGGCTGCCACGCCACGGGCTTCATCAGCGCGGTGTATCCGCTGGTGGCCATGGGCCTGCTGCCGAAAGACGCCTGCCTCTCCGCCTTCTCCCTCACCGGCTACTCCGGCGGCGGCAAGAAGATGATCGCCCAGTACGAGGCGGCGGACAAGGACGCGGCCCTGTTCGCCCCTTGTCCCTACGGCATGGGCCAGACCCACAAGCACCTGCCGGAGATGCAGAAGGTCTGCGGCCTCACCAACAAGCCCGTGTTCACCCCCATCGTAGACGACTACTACAAGGGCATGGCCACCACCGTCCCCCTCCACATGAGCCAAATGAACGGCGTCTCCACCCTGGCGGAGGTCCGGCAGAAGCTGGCGGACTACTATGCCGGAGCGACGCTGGTCCATGTGGCGGACGCCCTGGACACCGCCAAGCTGTACGCCAACGCCCAGGCGGGGAAGGACACCCTGGTTTTGTACGTGGCGGGCAACGACGAACAGTTCACCGTCACCGCCCTGTTTGACAACCTGGGCAAAGGCGCCTCCGGCGCGGCTGTCCAGAACATGAATCTGATGTTAGGCTTCGAGGAAACGACGGGCCTGAACCTGAAATAGCGAGGTAACGACTATGTTGAAATTTATCGACGGCGGCGTCTGCGCCGCCCAGGGTTTTAAGGCCGCCGGCATTCATGTGGGCGTCAAGACCCACGCCAACTGGAAGAAGGACGTGGCCCTCATCGTCTCCGATGTGGACTGCGCCGCCTCCGCCGTGTTCACGAAAAACGTGGTGAAGGCCGCCCCCATCCATGTAGACAAGACCCACTTGGCCGACGGGAAGGCCCGGGCCATCATCGCCAACAGCGGCAACGCCAACGCCTGCGCCCCCCACGGCGAGGAAAACGCCATCAAAATGTGCCAGGCGGCGGCCAAAGCCATCGGCTGCAAGCCGGAGGACGTGCTGGTGTCCTCCACCGGCGTCATCGGCCAGACCATCAACGTCCAGGTCATCGAGGACGGCGTCCCGGAGCTGTACGGCGCGCTGGCCCATTCCGCCGAGGCCAGCGACGCGGCGGCCCACGCCATCATGACCACCGACACGGAGAAAAAGGAAGTTGCCGTGGAGACTGTCATCGGCGGCAAAGTGGTCCGCATGGGCGGCATCGCCAAGGGCAGCGGCATGATCCATCCCAACATGGGCACCATGCTGTGCTTCCTGACCACTGACTGCGCCATTTCCCCGGAAATGATCAAGACCGCCCTGCTGGAAACAGTGAACGTCAGCTTCAACCGCATCAGCGTGGACGGCGACACCTCCACCAATGATAGCTGCATCGTGCTGGCAAACGGCATGGCGGGCAACCCGGTCATCACCGAAAAGGGCGGGGATTACGCGGCGTTTCTGGAGGCTCTCCAGGCGCTGTGCATGACCTTGGCGAAGAAGATGGCCTCCGACGGCGAGGGCGCCAAGCACCTCATCACCTGCAACGTTCAGGGCGCTGCCGGCGAGCAGAGCGCCGAGACCATTGCCAAGTCCGTCATCTCCTCCACCCTGACCAAGGCCGCCATCTTCGGCGCCGACGCCAACTGGGGCCGTGTCCTGTGCGCCATGGGCTACTCCGGCGAGGAGTTCGACCCGGACAAGGTGGACGTCCACTTTGCCAGCGCCGCCGGCGACATTGAGGTCTGTCATCAGGGCCGGGGCCTGGACTTCGACGAGGACCTTGCCAAAAAGATTTTGACGGAGCATGATATTGAGATCAACATCACCATGGGTGAGGGAAGCGGTTCCTGCACCTGCTGGGGCTGCGACATCACCTACGACTACATCAAGATCAACGGAGATTACCGGACCTGAGGGTTGTCCGGTGGCCCTCACCGGGAGACGGGGAGAGGGGGGGACACTTCTCTTTTGAAAAGAGAAGTGTCCCCCCACGCCCCCCAAAGAGAAACGTGGGGGCGTTTCGATTTCAACACCGTCGCGGCATTGCGATTCCCGGCCCCTTTTCGGGGCCGCCAATCGCGCCGCTTCCTCGAAACAGGCTC
>NZ_JAFBIS010000012.1 GCF_021531435.1 Oscillibacter valericigenes | reverse complement strand
GGCAGGGCGGGACGGCTGGCGGACTCCCGCAGGAACACGGCGTTTTCCAGGGCGATCCAGGTCAGCTCCTCGTAAAGCGCCTGATCGACGCAGCCCTTGAAGCTGTTCAGCAGGGGGGAGAGGACTTCCTCGCCGAAATTCTTCCGAGCGGCGCCGATGATGCTGTTCCAGTACAGGTCGGCCCGGCCCCCCTCGTCGTAGGCCTTGAAGTCCGGCTCGAAGCTGTAATCCCCGGCGGCGTTCCAGATGAGGTTCCTGGCCCGGCGCTTCTCACTGTCCAGAATTTCCATCAGTTGAACACATCCCCGGCGCTGATCTGCTCCGGCAGGCGGGTGCGGATGACGTCGCTGACCAGCTGGCGCTCAAAGCCGTCAAAGGACTTGTTGACAAGGCCCAGCTCCAGGGCCCGGCCGCCCTCCAGTCCTGCGTGCATCAGCCGCACGGCGGCAAGTAAACCGCGAAGGTCAAGAGGCTTTGTGGACAGCTCGCCGCCGTCGCACTTGCGCTGGATGTCCTGGAACAGCCCTGCCAGCTGGTCGGCCCAGGCGGGCTTCAGGTCCGGGAACTCCCGGCACAGCAGCTTCACCAGCCCCTCGGTGGTGATGGCGGGCATGTCGATGACGACGAACCGGGAGGCCAGGGCCTCGTTCAGCTCCCGGGTGCCGGCGTAGCCGTAGTTCATGGTGGCGATGAAGCGGGTGGCTTCGTGGAGGGCGATGCGGTCATAACCGGGCATGTCGATGGCCCGGCGGAAGTCCAGCGTGGCGTGGAGCACCGCCAGAGACTCGTTTTTCGCCATGTTGATCTCATCCAGAATACCGAAACCGCCGAACTCTGCGCACTGGTAGATGGGCCCCTTCCGCAGCGTCACCTCGCCGTCGTGGAAGGTGTCCGTGCCCAGCAGGGTAGCGGCGTCGGTGTTGATGTAAAAGGACACGTCCCAGCTGGGGCGGGCGAACACGGCGGCTAAGTTTTCCGCCAGCACGTTCTTGCCCGTGGCCTTGGGACCCACCAGCAGCAGGTTTTCCCCGCACAGCAGGGCGGTGAGGGCTTCCTCCCACACGTCTTTCCCGTAATAGAGGTACCGGGGCACCGGGATGCGGTTTGCCAGTTTCCTCTCTGTGGGGTACTTGGCCCGGAAAGCCTCGATTTCGGAAAGAATCTTGGGGCTGACGCCCTCGTTTTTCAAAAAGTCCAGCATATGATCCCTCCTTTAGATACTGCTTTTATCATACTGTGTTTATAGGAGATGTCAAGCGCCCGGAGAAAATCTCCGGGGACAAGGCGCGTAAAAAGCTGTTAAAGTTTGCCGCTGTTGCCAGACGGAAAAGCCTATGATAAAATAAAAAACACAGGAGGTGACACGGAGATGGATGCGGAGCGGATGCTGTCCGTACTGACGGTGAAGGACACGAAGCAGGGCTACGGCGCTTTTCTGGAGCTGGAGCGCCTCTCGGAGGAGAGCGATGACCTGTATCCTTACACAGAGCGGTTTGCGGACATGGTCAGTGACCGGGCCTGGGCCGTCCGGTGCCGGGGCTTCCGGCTCTTCTGCAAGCAGGCCCGGTGGGACGGGGACGGCATCATCGACCGCTGCCTGGACCGGACATTGGCAATCCTGGAGGACGAAAAGCCCACGGCGGTGCGGCAGGCTTTGGCGGCGCTGCTGGATGTGGTGCCGTATAAGCGGACGCTGTGGCCTGTGATCCGGGGGAGGCTGGAGGCTATGGACCTGTCCCGCTACAAGGACTCCATGTCGCCGCTCATTCAAAAGGACATACAAACGCTGCTGAATGCCATGCAATAAAAACCGGGGAGCCAGTCGGCTCCCCGGTTTTCTTGATGTAGTTTATCCCAACAGATAGTTGTACTTGGTGAGGACGGTGAGGATGAACACCTCCACATCGGCGGGCAGGTCGTTCTTGCCGTCCAGATCGGCCTCGAAAACCTTGCCGTTCAGACGGACCAGGACTTTCTTGCCGCCCAGAGGCAGGAATCCGGAGTTCTTCACGCTCTCGTCGAAGCCTTCCTTGGTCATAAACAGGGTGAACTTGTCGCGGTAAGGCGCACTGTCATAGGGGCAGAAGATGGCGCAGTTGCCGCACTCGTTGCACATCCGGTCCACGTGCAGGATCTGGTGGCGGCCGTCAGGCAGCTCGATGACCACATTGGCCCGGTTGGGGCACACGTCGGCGCAGACCTGGCACACCACGTTGCAGGTCAGGCACCGGTCACCCTCACACTTGGCGGACTCGCACAGGATGCCCTTCTTGGCGATGGCGGCCTCCCGGGTGGCCTTGGCGTGGCCGGGAATGGCGAACTTGTACGCCTCGCCGAGAACGGCGTTGGCGAAGCCCTGAGCGTCGGCAATGCCTTCCACCACGGTAGCAGGGCCGCGCATGGCGTCGCCGCCCACGTAGACGCCTTCAATGTTGGTCTTGAAGTCGGGGATGCCCCGCTCGTCCACATTGATGCCGTTGGCGGTGAACAGCTCGGACTCCACCTTCTCGCCCACGGCGGAAATGACGGTGTCGCAGGGGATCTCCACGAACTCGCCGGTGGCGACGGGTTTGCGGCGGCCCTTCTCGTCAGGCTCGCCCAGCTTCATCTTCTCGCACTTGAGGACGCCGTCCTTCTGCTCCACGGGAGCCACCAGCTCCAGGAACTGCACGCCGTCGGCGATGGCCAGCTCCAGCTCCTCGGCGTCGGCGGGCATATACTTCTTGGTGCGGCGGTACACCAGGGTGGAGGACTTGGCACCGGCCCGCAGCGCCACACGGGCGGCGTCCATGGCGGTGTTGCCACCGCCGACGACTGCCACATGGCCCAGAGACACTTCCTTGCCGGCCTTCAGGTCCTTCAGCCAGCCGATAACGGGCACCACGTTGCCGGGGATGTCCAGCTTACCGGCCTTCCAGGCGCCCACGGCGAAGAAGATGTGGGTGAAGCCCTGGGCCTTCAGCTCGGCGACGGAGGGAGCGGGGGTGTTCAGGCGTACCTGCACGCCCATCTTGAACATCAGCGCCACGTCGTTGTCGATGGCGTCGTCGGAGATGCGGAAGGAGGGGATGACCTGACGGACCACACCGCCCAGGACATCGGCCCGCTCAAAGATGGTGACGGGGACACCGGCCCGGCCCAGGAAGTAGGCTGCGGACATACCGGTGGGACCGCCGCCGATGACGGCGACCTTGGTATTGGTCTTGGCGGGGACGGGGGGCTTGATCTTTGCCATGTAAGCGTCGTAGCCCTTCTCGGCGGCTACCAGCTTGGTGGCGCGGATCTGGACGGATTCGTCGTAGTAATTCCGGGTGCACTTGGTCTGGCAGCGGTGGGCGCAGATGGTGCCGGTGATGAAGGGCAGGGGGTTCTTCTCGGTGATGAGCCGCAGGGCGGAGGCATACTGACCCTTGCGGCACAGCTCGATGTACTCGGGGATGTCCTGCTGGATGGGGCAGCCGCCCTTGCAGGGCGCGGTGAAGCAGTCCATCAGGGGGACCTTCTCCCACAGCTTCCGGCGGGGCAGGGGCTTGATGTCCTTCACATGGTACTTGTCGGACCGGGCAGCCAGGGCCAGGGCCTCGATTGCGCCCACATCCACGCCGGTGAAGGGCTTGAAGTCCATCTTATCCAGCTTGTCGCCGATCTGGACGAACCGCTGGTAGCCGCCGGGCTTCAGCTCGGTGGTGGCCATGGTGATGGGCCAGATGCCGCAGGCGAACAGCTTGTCGATGTTGAAGGCGTCGGCGCCGCCGGCATAGGAGATGCGCAGCTTGCCGCCGAATTCGCGGGACAGCCGGGCGGCCATGGTGGTAGTCAGGGGGAACAGGCTCTTGCCCGCCATGTACATTTCCTCGCTGGGCAGCTCGCCGGCCTTCACGTCCACGGGGAAGGTGTTCGAGAGCTTCAGACCGAATTCAAGACCGTTGGCATCCGCCAGAGCCTGCAGGCGGTGGAACATGGGAACGGCATCCTCGTACTGGAGGTCCTCCTTGAAGTGGTGGTCGTCGAAGGCGATGTAGTCGTAGCCCATACCGTCCAGGATGGTGCGGGCAGTCTCGTAGCCAAGAATGGTGGGGTTGCACTTGACGAAGGTGTGCAGGTGCTTCTTCTCAATGAGATAGCTGGCGATGCGCTCGATCTCGTCCGGCGGGCAGCCGTGGAGGGTGGACACCGTCACGCTGCCGGAGACATGGGGGGTGATGGTGTCGATATAGGCGCTCTCGCCGGGGAAGAACTCCTTCAGGACCTTGATGCACTCCTGGAAGATGGGCGTCTTGCTGGCGTCGATCATACCGTTCAGGAAGTTGTCGATCTTCTCGCCCTGAATGCCTGCCAGGTCGTATCCAACGCTCATGTTGAACACGAAGCCGTTGGGGTCGCCCAGGCCGTAAACCTTGGACATAATTTTCAGGGCGCACCAGGCCTTCACATACTCCTCAAAAGCCTGCTGGACGTACAGCTCGGTGGACCACTCGCAGTTGTAGCACTCGTCCTCCGCCAGGATGCAGGGGCGGTTGATGCAGGCGGCCAGGTCAGCGCCGTCCATCTTCTGGACGGTTTTCAGCTCGAAGAACCGGGCACCGCCGAAGTAGCCGGCGATGATGTTCTGGGCCAGCTGGGTATTGGGACCGGCGGCGGGGCCGAAGGGCGTCTCGATGGTCTCGCCGAAGATGGGCAGCTTCTTCACGCCCGCTTTGTAGGGCTTATGGACGCCGAACACGGAGCCGTCCCGCTGGTATTCGGTGGTGATCCAGGTCATCAGTTCCCGGAAGGGAATGGGGGTCATCAGTTCAGACATATCGTATTCCTCCTCATATTGTTTTCGAAGGGGAGCAGGCTCCCGCTTGAATAATTTTAATACTCGCAGTGGTTCAGCCGGCCCCAGAGTCTCTTGGCGGATTCCAACACATGGGCGTTGACGGCCTCCTCGTCGATCTCGGTGAGGACGCGGTCCTTCATCACGATCTTGCCGTTGATCATGGTGGTCTGGCACTGGCGGCCCGTCATTCCGAAGATCATGTGGCCGTCGATGTTGGCGTCGGAGAACGGGGTGTAGGGCTTATAGTCCATGACGATGACGTCCGCCGCCGCGCCGGGCTTCAGCACGCCCAGGGTGGGGAAGCCGCACCGCTCCGCCATCTTTGCGTTGTTCTTGAACAGCATGTCCGTGACCTCGCACCAGGCCACATTGGGCAGGCAGGCGTTGTGCCGCTGGGAGCACAGGGCCACCTTCAGGGACTCCAGCATGTCGTTGGTGTAAGCGTCAGTGCCCATGCCGATGAGGATGCCCTTCTTGTAGAGCTGCAGGACGGGGGAGATGCCCACGGCGTTGCCCATGTTGGACTCGGGGTTGTTGACGCACATGGTATCCGTGGCCTTGATGATGTCCATCTCGGCGGTATTCACATGGATGCAGTGGCCCAGGATGGTCTTGGGGCCGAGAATGTTATGGTCCTGGAGCCGCTGGACGGGACGGCGGCCGTAGTTCTGGAGGCTGTCGTACACGTCGTTCATGCCCTCGGACACGTGGATGTGGTAGCCCACCCGACCGTTGTTGGCCGCGTTCATCCGGTCAAAGGTCTTGTCGGAGATGGTGAACAGGGCGTGGCCGCCGAACATGGCCTTCAGCATGTCGCTGGGATTCTTCTCACAGTAGTCGATGAAGTCCTTGTTCTCCTGGACGGACTGGATGGACTTCTCCTCGCCGTCCCGGTCGGAGACCTCGTAGCACAGGCTGGCTCGCATGCCGAACTCACGGGTGACCTCGGCAATTTTCATCAGGGAGCCGGGAATTTCGCAGAAGGAGGCGTGGTGGTCGAAGATGGTGGTGACGCCCTGCTTGATGCTGTCGATGACCAATGCCTGGGCGCTGGCGCGGGTGGCTTCCAGGTCCAGGTTGCGGTCAATGGCCCACCAGGTGCCGTCCAGCACCTCATAGAAGTTGGTGGGGTTGTTGCCGACGATGGCAAGGCCCCGGGCCAGGGCGGAATAGATGTGGGTGTGGGCGTTGATGAGGCCGGGCATGATGACGCCGCCCTTAGCGTCCACGAACTCCGCCTGGGGATACTTGGCCTTCAGGTCGGCGGTGGCGCCCACCTCCACGATCTTGCCGCCGTCGGTGACGACGCCGCCGTCGCTCAGGTAGCCGGTGCCCTCGCTGTCCCGGGTGATGACTTTGCCGTTTGCCAGTAAGATCATACAAAAAACCTCCTTGAGTTTTGAATTTGAGAAACAAAAAAGGCGCTTCAAACCGGCCTTGGTTTGAAACACCTATCAAAAAATAAGGAATGATAGGTGTCAGCCCGTGCGCAAAGCACTCCGTTGCAGCTATCATTCTTTGCTTGTACTTGTATTGTAGCGGAAGATCCGCTAAAATGCAAGCAGGCGGCCTGAAAATTTTTTAGCCTGATTTTGTACAGTTTGCCGGGAACCTTTTGGGAAACCTCGGCGACTAAGGAAATAAGAGGTGATCGAGATGAAAAAGCTGCTTTCCGTGCTGTTGATGCTTGTGCTGCTGACGGCCTGCGGCGCACGGCAAGAGCCTGCGGAAGAAAACGTTCCTCCGGCGGAGACCGTCCGGGAGGACACGCCATCAGAGCCCGTCACAGGGCTGACGATGGAGCTGGAGCACCAGGTCTACGACCCGTCCCTGACCCGGTATACCTATTTTATCCGCAACGATTCGGAGAAAACGGTGGAATTCGGGGAGGATTACGCCCTCCAGCGGCAGGCAGGTGATGATTGGAAAGACCTGACCTGGGTCGAAAACGCGGGATTTACCGCCATTGGATATGAACTGCAACCCGGCGGCACCATGGCCCTGACCTGCGGTTTTGATTTATATGAGGAGGAGCCGGAGGCGGGGACTTACCGCCTGGTGAAAACGGTAGGCGGCCAGACGCTGTACGCGGAATTTGAGCTGGGCGACAGCCCCTACACCGCCGCAGCACCTTACGGTTTTGCACCGCTGGAGGACCTGCCGGAGACCTACGGCTCCGACACGGCGGCAGAGGGCGATGTGGTGTACACCAACGACGGCGTGAAAAACGACGCCGCTGTGGAGAAATTTTTATATAAGGTGGGGCTGGGCGCTCCTTGCCAGCTGCGCACGGTCCAGGATTACGGCGAGGGCGCCGTCATGGTCATTGACGCCGTTTACGAAAACGGCCACTTCCTATGGAGAATGTGGAACGGCGGTGCGATGACAGAGCAGCGGTTCTCCTACATCGTCACCGACGGGACGGACCTGTATCTCTCCAACGGCGCCGACTGGGAGACCGCGGAGCGCTACGCCGGAAAAGAACTGGCCTGGCTGGTGCCCATGGGAACGGCGAGGCCGGAGCTGGTGTCCGCCGTGGAGAAGCTGACGGCGGACCGCCTGGTTGCCAATACCGCCCGCTACCGGGTCTGGTCCGCCGACGGTGCGTGGGACGCCTTCCTGACGGAGGATCCCACGGAGTTTGCCGTCAATTTCCACAGCAGCGGCGGCGGTGGCCGGGGCAGCATGTACGACCTCCAGGACTGGGACGGACTGGAGACAGTCATCTGGGGCCTGGAGTGGCAGGAGGACGGCAGACTGCTGCTGGTCTGCGAGACGGCCGACGGCGGCTCCTCCCGGCTGTCCTTTGACCCGGAGACTGAAAAGTTGACATAATACAATGCGGGAGCGGAGACGCTCCCGCATATTTTGCCTGTTTTGAGAGAAGATAAAAAGAAATTTGACAAAAAGGTGCGTTTTCTGTTATGCTGGGCGGGCTGTTTAATTTGTATGAGAAAGGAAAAACCTTATGCTGGCTCAACTGACCGCCATCCTGAACGATTGGCTCTATACCTACATCCTGGTCATCCTGCTCATCGGAGCGGGCCTGTATTTTTCCATCCGCACCCGGTTCGTCCAGTTCCGCCTGCTGGGGGAGGCATTCCGGGTGGTGCGGGAGAAGGGCGACGGCGGCGTCAGCTCTTTCCAGGCGCTGATGGTGTCCACCGCCTCCCGGGTGGGCACCGGGAACATTGCCGGCGTGTCCGCCGCCCTGTGTCTTGGCGGCGTGGGAGCGGTGTTCTGGATGTGGGTCATCGCCCTGCTGGGCGGGGCCTCCGCCTTTGTGGAGAGCACTCTGGCGCAGATTTATAAGGTCCACGACGGACGGGGCGGCAGCCGGGGCGGGCCTGCCTACTATATCGAGGCGGCGGTGGGCAGCCGGTGGCTGGCGGCGCTGTTCGCGGTGCTGCTGATTCTGACCTACATGGTGGGCTTCAACCTGGTGGCGTCCTTCAATCTGGTGGATTCCTTCGCTGGGTACGGCTTTTTTGACAGCCGTACGCCCCTGATCGCCGGGGCTGCCCTTGCTGTGGTGACGGCGCTGTGCATTTTCGGCGGGGGAAAGCGGCTCACCGCCATCACCGGCGTGCTGGTACCCGTTATGGGCGGCGCCTATGTGCTGATGGCGCTGGTGATGATCGTGCTGCACCTGGAGCTGGTGTCCGGCGTGTTGGCGGCGATTTTTGAAAACGCCTTTGATTTTCAGGCCATTTTCGGAGGCTTTACCGGCTCCGCCATGATGTACGGCATCAAGCGGGGACTGTTCTCCAACGAGGCCGGCGTGGGCTCCGCCCCCAACGCGGCGGCGGCTGCCTCCGTGTCCCATCCGGTGAAGCAGGGACTGGCCCAGATGCTCAGCGTGTTCATTGACACCCTGCTCATCTGCTCCGCCACGGCGTTTTTGTGCCTGTGCTCCGGCGTGGAACCGGACGCGGCGCTGAAGGGCGTGCCCTACGTCCAGGCGGCGCTGGCGGGCACCTTCGGCGGGTTTGGACGCTGGTTTGTCACCGGAGCCATGCTGCTGTTCGCCTTTACCACCATTTTAGGCAACTACTATTATTGTGAGAGCAACTTCCAGTACCTCCTGCGGCGGGACGCCAAACGCTGGGAGCTGGCGGTGTTCCGGCTGGCGGCGGTGTATATCGTGTTCCTGGGTGCGCGGATGGACTTCTCCCTGGTGTGGGATATGGCGGACGTGCTGATGGGCTGCATGGCCCTCATCAACCTGCCGGTGATCTGGAAGCTGGCGGAGCCGGTACTGGCGGCGCTGCGGGACTATCTGGTACAGAAAAAACAAGGGAAAGACCCGGCGTTCCGGGCGGCGGACATCGGCCTGGAAGGGCAGACGGATTTTTGGAACTAAATACCTGTCATAAAAGAGGATGCTTTCGCATCCTCTTTTTTACCGGTGTTATTTACGGAAAATTTTCAAATACTACTTGAAAAAGATAAAGCAACTGTGTAATATAGTAATGAAAACTAGATTTTAAGATTTGCGGGATTCTAAAAGGAGACGAGACCGATGGAAGCGGTATTGACAGCGAAACAAATGCGGCGGCTGCGGAAGCGCGTCATCGCCAGAAAGCGGAACGAGCCGCCTGTGCTGACAGTGGGGGAGGAAGTGTTCAACGCGGTGAGCCACGGCCTGGGCGCGGCGCTGGCGATAGCCGCCACGGTGCTGCTGCTGGCGCGGTCCGACACGGGAATGAAGGTGATGGCCTCCTGCTTCTACGGCGTGAGCATGTTTTTGATGATGCTGATGAGCAGTGTGTATCACGCCATGCCCGCCGGCTCCACCGCCAAGCGGGTGTGCCGCAGGTTCGACTATACCTCCATCTACCTGCTGATCGGTGGGACCTTCGCCCCCATTTTGCTGCTTTATGTGGGCGGAAAGCTGGGCATCACGCTGTTCTGCGTCCAGTGGGGCGTCATCCTGTTCGGCGTGACCGCGGTGGCGGTGTTCGGGCCGGGACGCTGGAGGGCCCTGCACTTCACGCTGTATTTCCTCATCGGCTGGAGCGGGCTGATGTTCCTCCCGTCCTTTTATCAGAACGCCCGGACGCTGCTGTGGTTCATCCTGGCGGGCGGCGTGGTGTATACCCTGGGCATGATCCCCTTCGCCCGAAACCGGAAGTATGACCATTGTGTCTGGCACCTGTTCGTGCTGGCCGCGGCAGCACTGCACTGGGTGGGAATTTATACGCAGATTTATTGAGTACAAAAAACGAGGCTTCGGTTACTCCGAAGCCTCGTTTTTCAGAAGAAGGGTTCTAGGGGGAACCTACAGTTAACACCGTTGCGGCATTACGATTGGCGGCTCCGGCAAGAGCCGCCAATCGTGCCGCTGCCTCGAAAGCGGCTCGCTTCTTCCGCCACAGGCGGCGCTTCGCCGCTTTCCCCCCAGTTCTTTTGCCGGAGGCAAAAGAAGGTATTTCAATCATTTTGGCAGGACATGTGCCTGCCGAAAATACCCCGACCCAGCCGCCAAGGGGCGGCGTTCACCAGTGACCGGCGTCACTGGTGGGGGGAATCTAAAGGGGGGACGCAGTCCCCTCTTTATTTCGTACCGAAAATGCGGTCGCCGGCGTCGCCCAGGCCGGGGACAATGTAGCCGTGCTCGTTCAGGTGGTCGTCCACGGCGCCGCAGTAGATGTCCACATCGGGATGGGTCTTCTGGATGTGCTCGATGCCTTCGGGGGCCGCCAGCAGGACCATCAGCTTGATGTTGACGCAGCCCCGCTTCTTCATCTCGGAAATAGCGGCCTCGGCGCTGCCGCCGGTGGCCAGCATGGGGTCCACGATCATAATGTCACGCTCCGCGATGTCCTTGGGCATCTTGCAGAAATAGACATGGGGCTCCAGAGTCTCCTCGTCCCGGTACATGCCGATGTGACCCACACGGGCGGAAGGCACCATGCGCAGCACGCCGTCCACCAGGCCCAGGCCAGCCCGGAGGATGGGCACCACGGCGAACTTCTTGCCCTTCAGGGTGGGGGCGGTGGTCTTGCAGATGGGGGTCTCTACTTCCTTGGTGGTCAGGGGCAGGTCCCGGGTGGCCTCATAGGTGATGAGCATACCGATCTCGGAGACCAGCTCCCGGAAATCCTTGACGCTGGTGTTCTTGTCCCGCAGGATGGTCAGCTTGTGGGCTACCAGGGGATGGTCCATGACATGTACTTTACCGCTCATAATCGTGTCTCCTTTGTGTTGTTTTTCTATCATCAAACAAATTGAAACCCTTATTTCTGCCGCAGGCGGTCGGCCTGGGCGGGACGGAGGTACACCGGCTCCAGCGCCTGGGCGCTGACCAGTTTTCCCTCCGCAGCCATGGCCTCCGCCTCCAGCGCAACGCTCATGGCATTCTGCATCACCAGATGGGCCGGGGCCAGGCGGCAGGGAATACCCGCCTCCGTCAGATGGGCAAAGCACAGCTTTGCGCCGTCGCCCACCACCGTCTTAGGCCGGGGGTCACTCCGCAGTTCCTCGGCCAGTTCTTCCAAAGCAATGGCCCGGTCGGGGGTCAGACGGGTGAGCCGGCCGTCCTTCGCCTCGAACAGGGCGTTGTAGACCTGCTGGCGGCGGGCGTCCATGGCGCAGATGACCAGGCCGTCGCAGAAGGCCACGTTCCGGGCCATAGCCGCCAGGGTGGATACGCCCACAGCGGGCTTGTCCGCCGCAAATGCTAACCCTTTGGCGGCGGCCACGCCGATGCGGATGCCGGTGAAGGAGCCGGGGCCGGCGGCCACGGCGATGGCGTCCATATCAGCCACCGCCAGGCCGGTGTTTTTCAGAATGTGCTCCACAATGGGCATCAGGGTGCGGCTATGGGTCAGGCCCGTGTCCTGATAGCCGGAGCAGAGAATTTTGCCGTCCTCGCTGACGGCGGCGGAGACCGCCTTGGCGGAGGTCTCCAGTGCCAGTATCTTCATGGGAGTTCGACTCCTTCTATGGTGATGGTCCGGGCCCGGTCGTCCTCCGGGCGGCGGGAGATGGTGACATAGACGGTCTCGGGGGGCATGGCGTCCGCCACCTGCTCGCTCCACTCCACGGCGCAGACGCCGCCGCGGTCCAGATAGTCCTCCCAGCCGATGTCGAACAGGGCGTCAGCGTCTGCGAGACGGTACATATCGAAGTGGAACAGGGGCAGCCGTCCGCCCTCGTACTCGTTGACGATGGTAAAGGTGGGACTGGTGACCCGGCCCGTATAGCCAAGGCCCTTGGCGAGACCCCGGGTGAAGGCGGTCTTGCCCATGCCCAGGCCGCCCCGGTAGGCCACCACCGCGCCGGGGGTCAGAACAGCGGCCAGACGTTCCCCCAGGGCCTCCGTCTCCGCCTCGCTGCGGGAGAGATATTCCATGCAATGATGCCGCCTTTCCGCAATCCAGATTTTTGCCGCAAACAGTATAACACATTTTAAATAAACTGTAAAAGAGTTTTGCCCGCGTTTACAAAACTTTTTTCCCGTGGTATACTGCACCATAGAATTTTATGCCTTGAAGAAAGGTTTTTTTGATATGCTGCGTCGTTTAAAAGATATTCTGGCGGACTTTTTCCGCCAGGCCGACCTGGTGCTGCTGGCGCTGTGCTGTATCGCCACGCTGTTCGGCATGGTGCTCATCGCCAGTGCCACAAGTTATATGGGACTGTCGAAGGTCATCCGCTATGTGGGCGTCCAGGGCGTAGCGCTGCTGCTGGGTGTGTGCGTGTACATCGCACTGTCCATGGTGGACTTCGAGATTTTGATGAAAAAGTGGAAGTGGCTGGTGCTGTTTGACATCTTGTTCATCGGGCTGCTGCTGACGCCACTGGGCGTTTCCGACAACACCGGCAACACGGCATGGCTGAAATTCCCCTTTATCCCCTTCAGCATCGGCCCGGCGGAGGTGGTGAAGATCTCTTTCACGCTGCTGCTGGCCAAGCAGATTGAGTGGCTGCGGGTGGAGAAACGGGATTTAAAATCCTTCCGGGCCGCCCTTTTCGCGGCGGGGCACACCTTCCTGCTGATGGGGTATTACTTCGTAATCTCCGGGGACATGGGCAACGCCCTGGTGTTCTTCTTCATCTTTCTGGCCATGGCCTTTACGGCGGGCTTTGCCCTGCGGTGGTTCGCTCTGCTGCTGGGCGGGGGCGGCGCGGCTGTGGCGGCAGTGTTTTTGCTGGACCTGGTGCCGGATTCCATGAAGTATATGCTGGACCGCTTTATCGTGGTGTTCGACCACAGCTACGACCCCCTGGGCAAGGGCTGGCAGCAGTCCAGGAGCCTGCTGGCCATCGGTTCCGGCGGCCTGCTGGGACAGGGGTATCTGCAGGGCACCCAGACCCACAGCAGCTATAAGACCAATCTGCCCGCCCGCCACACGGACCTGATCTTCGCCGTCTGCGGCGAGGAGCTGGGATTGGTGGGCTGCCTGCTGGTGATGGTGCTGCTGGCGGCCATTATCGTCCGCGTGCTGATCGTGGCGAGGCGGGCGGAGACGCCCTTCCAGAGCAACGTCTGCGTGGGCATGGCGGCTATGCTGATCTTCCAGACCATTATCAACATCGGCATGTGCCTGTTCGTGGTGCCGGTCATCGGCATCACCCTGCCGTTTTTCAGCTACGGTGGGTCCTCCATCGTGACGCTGTTCGCCGCGATGGGCGTGGTGTCCAGCATCAAAAAGAGGTCGCCCACTATGCGGCGGACGGTGCGGCTCCTGCGGAACTGAATCGAAAAAGCGGCTGTTTTTCAGCCGCTTTTTTGCATATTTCACGCCGCTGGGAAAAGACTACTCCTGTACCAAATCATACAGGAGGGCATCACCTTGAAACTACGATCTTTCAAACGCGCCGCCGCGCTGGCGCTGGCGGCAACCCTGGTTCTGGGCGGCAGCGCCCAGGCCCTGTTCGGCAAAAAACAGGCTCCCGCCGTGGCAGAGGAGGGCGCGCCCACCGCCCAGGACGTGGAGGTGCGGACCTACCGGGGCATCCCCGTCCAGGGCCAGTTCCTGGCCTCTGACAGCGAGGGGGAGGACATGACCTTCGCCCTGGTGGAGGAGCCCCGGAAGGGCACTGTCACCATCCAGGGAGCGGATTTCACCTACACGCCGGATGAGGGCGTCACCGGCGGGGACAGCTTCACCTACGCCGCCACCGACAGCGCGGGGCACATCTCCCAGCCCGCCACGGTGACGGTGACCATTGAAAAGACCAAGTCCGGCGTCACCTACGCCGACACAGAGGGCAGTTCCGCCGCTGCCGCCGCCCAGCATCTGGCGGAGGCAGGCATCTTCACCGGCACCAAGATCGGCGACCAGTATTATTTCCAGCCCGACGCGGAGGTCTCCCGCAGCGAATTTCTGGCGATGGTGATGGAGACGGCGGGCCGGGAGGTCACGCCGGTGACCATGACCGGATTCTGTGACGATGCGAGCATCCCCACCTGGGCCAAGGCCTACGCCGCCGCGGGCGTGACGGACGGCATCGTCCAGGGCAAGACCACGGCGGAGGGCGCGGCCTTCCGGGGTGAGGAGCCCATCACCTTCAATGAGGCGGCCACGGTGCTGGACCGGGTGCTGGACCTGGGTGACGTGGAGCTGGACGTGTGGTACGCCGACCGGGAGGCGGTGCCCTCCTGGGCGGCCCAGGCCGTGGGCAACATGGAGGCGGTCAGCGTCCTGGCTGCCGGCAGCTTCGGCAGCCAGACCATGGAGCAGGCGGTGACCAGGGCTGACGCGGCCCGGATGCTCTCCCCCGCCAAGACCCTGCTGGACGGCGAGGAGCCCGAGGGCCTGTTCCGCTGGCTGGGCTGATACTAAAACGACGAAAGAGGAAGGGGGGAAGGCCCCTTCCTCTTTTTTGATTCGTGGTTTTAGCGGTTGTATTCGTGGCAGAATTGTGCTAAACTAGGAAAAATTATAATAGAATCACTATGTGCATCCGGCGTTTACCGGGTGTGGAAGGGACCGAACATCTATGAAAATCGTTGTTTTGGCAGGCGGATTGTCCACGGAACGGGCTGTCTCCCTGGTGACGGGCAGCTCCGTGTGCCGCGCCCTGCGGGAGAACGGCCACCGGGCTATTTTAGTCGATTTGTTTTTGGGCGTGGAGACCCTGCCCGAAGACCCGGAGACGCTGTTTGACGCACCTGACGGCCTGTGCCCCGACGCGAAAATCGAAGTCACCGCGCCGGACATCGAGGCGGTGAAGCAGAGCCGGAAGGACCGGAGCGGGCGGCTGTTCGGCCCGAACGTGCTGGAGCTGTGCGGCTTGGCGGACATCGTGTTCCTGGGCCTCCACGGTCAGGACGGCGAGGACGGCCGGGTCCAGGCCACCTTCGACCTGCTGGGCATCCGGTACACCGGCGGCGGGTATCTGGCCTCCGGCCTTGCCATGGACAAATCCATGACGAAGCGGATGATGGATTCCGCGGGCATCCCCACCGCTCCCTGGCGGGATATTCCGTTCTACACCGAGGCGGACATTCCCGCTCTAGTGGAGGAACTGGAAGTGCCCTGCGCGGTGAAGGTGGTCAACGGCGGGTCCTCTATCGGCGTGGTTCTGCCTGACACGAAGGAGGAACTGGAGAAGGCCCTGGGGGAGATGCTGCGCTACGGCAGCCACATCATCGTGGAGAAGAAAATTCACGGCCGGGAGCTGACGGTGGGCGTGCTGGGCGACCGTGCCCTGCCCGCTGTGGAGATCGTCCCCGCTGTAAAGGAATTTGACTATACAGCCAAGTACCAGACCGGCGGTGCCCAGGAGATCTGCCCCGCGCCCATCACGCCGGAGCAGCAGGAGGAGATGGGCGCCCTGGCGCTGAAGCTCCACCGCACTCTGGGGCTGGAAGTCTACTCCCGGACGGACTTTCTGCTGGACGATGATGGCAAGTTCTGGTGCCTGGAGGTCAACTCCCTGCCGGGCATGACCGCCGCCAGCCTGGTGCCAAAAGAGGCCGCCGCCATTGGCATGACCTACAACGAGCTGTGCGAGGAGATCGTGCGGCTGTCCTATCCCATCAAGAGGAGAGGGTGAGCCTATGGAACCCATGACTATCCAAGAGATCGCCGCCGCCGTGGACGGCAAGTGGCTGAATCCAAGAGAGAATGCCCCCGCCGTCACCGCTGTCTGCACCGACAGCCGGAAGCTGACACCGGGCTGCCTGTTTCTGCCCTGGGTGGGGGAGAAGTTCGACGGCCACGATTTTATCGATAAGGCGTTGGACAATGGCGCTGCCGGGTGCCTCTGCGCCCGGGTGCCGGAGACGCTGCGCGGCGACAAATTTTACATCCAGGTGGCGGACACCCGGCTGGCCCTGCGGGCCCTGGCCTCCGCCTATCGGGACAAATTCGACATCCCCGTGGTGCAGGTCACCGGCAGCGTGGGCAAGACGACCACCAAGGAAATGATCGCCGCCGTCCTGGGGGCCAAATACCGGGTTTTAAAGACCCCGGAGAATTTCAACAACGACATCGGTACGCCCCTGACCCTGCTGGGCCTGAAGTCTGAGCACCAGGCGGCGGTCATCGAGACGGGCATGAACCACTTTGGAGAGATCGAATACCTGGGTGCCATGGTGCGCCCGGATGTGGCGGTCATCTCCAACATCGGCGATGCCCACATCGAATTTTTGGGCAGCCGCCAGGGTATCCTGCAGGCGAAATGCGAGATTTTCGCGCATCTGAAAGAGGGCGGCCTGGCCGTCCTTAACGGGGACGACTCCCTGCTGGACACCGTGGATATTCCCTTCCGCACCGTCCGCTGCGGCCAGTCCGGGCATTGTCAGGCCCGCATCACGGAGGTGACGGACCACGGCGTGGAGGGTATCACCTGCACGGTGGAGACGGCGAAGGACGTCTACCGCCTGTCCATCCCCGCGCCGGGCGTCTACATGGCCTATTCCGCCTCCATCGCCGTAGCGGTGGGCGAGGAGCTGGGCCTGAGCCACGACGAGATCGTCCGGGGCGCGGCAGCTTACGAGCCCGCCGGTTCCCGGATGCGGGTGGTGCGGCTCCCCGAGGGGCGCATCATCCTGGACGACTGCTACAACGCCAACCCCCAGTCCGTCACCGCGGCGCTGGAGGTGCTGGCCAAGACCGAGTGCGACCACCGGGTGGCGGTGCTGGGCGACATGGGCGAGCTGGGCGACTTGACGGAGCAGGCCCACTACAACATGGGCGCCCTGGCGTCCATGCTGGGCATCGACTTTGTGGTGGCCATCGGAGAAAAAGCGGCGAAAATTGCCGACGGGACTGCCCAGAGCGGCGGCGAGGTCCTACATTTTGCAACGAAAGAGGAAGCAATCGGGGCGCTGAAGGAGGAACTGAGGCCAAATACCGCCATGCTGGTGAAGGCATCCCACGCCATGCACTTCGGCGCCCTGGTGGAAGCGCTTCAGAGAGAGTATGATTGAGATACAGGTAAACGGCCTGGTCAAATCCTTCGAGGTGGGGAAAAACGTGCTGGACGGCCTCACCTTCCAGATCGACCAGGGCGAGCGGGTGGGCCTGCTGGGACGGAACGGCGCGGGTAAGACCACCTTATTCAAGATATTGACGGGAGAGCTGGATTATGACGAGGGCCAGGTCACCATCGGTCAGGGCCGCCGTCTGGGCCTCATCTCCCAAATTCCCGTATACCCCGCCGGGTATACGGTGGAGGATGTGCTGCGCTCCGCCTTCTCCCGCCTGCAAAAACTGGCGGAGGAGATGGAGCGGCTCACCGCCCGAATGGCGGAGGGCGACACCGACCCCGCCACACTGCGGCGATACGGCGCCCTCAGTGAAAAATTCGAGGTGTTCGGCGGCTATGACACCGACGTGGCGGTGAACAAAATTGCCAATGGCCTGTCCATTTCCGACGAGCAGCGCAAGCAGCTGTTCGACAGCCTGTCCGGGGGCGAAAAGACCCGGGTGAACCTGGGCCGCCTGATTCTGGAGGACACGGACATCCTGCTGCTGGACGAGCCTACAAACCACCTGGACCTCCACGCCACGGAGTGGCTGGAGGAGTACATCCGGGGGTTCCGGGGCACCGTGGTGGCCATTTCCCACGACCGCTATTTCCTGGACCGCATCGTCACCCGGGTCATTGAGATCGAGGGCGGCAAGGCGGAGTTTTACAGCGGAAATTACAGCTTCTACGCCGTGGAAAAGGAGCGCCGCTTCCAGGAGCGGATGAAGCAGTACGAAAAGGAGCAGGCCAAGATCGAGCAGCTGGAAAAGGCGGCGGAGCAGCTTCGGATGTGGGCGTTCCAGGGCATGGACAAGACCTACCGCCGGGCGATCTCCATGGAAAAGCGCATCGAGCGGATGCGCACCACCGCCAAGCCTACCAAAGCGAGAAAAATCGACGCCCGGTTCTCCACCGCCGAGTTCCACGGCGACGAGGTGCTGGCCCTGCGGAACCTTGCAAAATCCTATGGGGACAAGCACCTGTTTGACGGCATCAACCTGAAGATCGAGGGGGGCGAGCGCATCGCCCTCATCGGAGACAACGGAACGGGAAAGTCCACCTTAATCAAGATGATCATGGGGGAGCTGTACCCGGACGACGGACGTATCCGCACCGGCCCCCAGGTAAAAGCGGCGTATCTGCCTCAGATCATCCACTTCGACCACCCGGACTGGAACATGGTGGAGAACATGATGGCCGCCAAGCGGGGCCTTTCCGCCCAGTCAGCCCGGAACCGGCTGGCGGCCTATGATTTCCGGGGCGAGGATGTGCTGAAACCCGTCTCCGTCCTCTCCGGCGGCGAGCAGAGCCGCCTGCGGCTTTGCATGCTGATGGACGACGACATCAACTTCCTGATCCTGGACGAGCCGACGAACCACCTGGACATCGCCTCCCGGGAGTGGATCGAGGAGGCGGTGGAGGCCTACGACGGCACACTGCTGTTTGTCAGCCATGACCGCTACTTCATCAACCGCTTCGCCACCCGCATCTGGGAGCTGGCGGACGGCACCATCACCGATTATCCCATGGGTTTTGCCCAGTACCGGCAGATGAAGGCCCAGGAGGAGGCGGAAAAGACAGAGCCGCCAAAGCCTGTGAAGGAAAAGACCGTTATAGAACGTCCCCAGCGGGGAAACAAGACCCAGCAGGCCGCCCGGCGGCAGCTCACCATCTGCGAGCGGGACATCGCCAGGGCGGAGGAGCGCATCGCATCGCTGGACGGTGATATGGAGGCCGCCGCCTGCGACTATGAGAAGCTGAACGCGCTGGTGCAGGAGAAGGAAGCTGCCCAGGCGGAGCTGGACGCGCTGTACGAAAAATGGGAACAGCTTAGCGAGGAAGCAGGAGAATGACAAAGCGGGAAAACATACAGGGTGCGGCTGCCGCGCTGCTGGCCCTGGCGGGCGTTGTCCTGATAACCGTCCGGCCCTGGGGCATGCGGTTCTCCGGCTTTCTGCTGGTGGGACTGGCGGCGGTACTGGCCTTGGCACTGCTGCTGGACCGCTGGGCGGCAAAGTCGAATACGGGCCGCCTGTGCCGGCGGGCCTTTCGGACTGCTTTGGTGCTGGTACTGGTGCCGCTGACGGTCTTAGAGGGCTATGTGATCCGGGAGGGAAACACGGACCGCTCCGCCATTCCCGCTGACGCGGTCATCGTTTTGGGCGCGGGCGTCAATGGAAAAGTACCGTCCCTGTCCCTGTACACCCGGCTGACCGCGGCGCTGGACTATCTGGAGGAGAACCCGGACGTCCCAGCGGTTTTGACCGGCGGAAGGGGCTACGGCGAGGAGATCACCGAGGCTCAGTGCATGTATGACTGGCTCACCGCCCGGGGCGTGGACCCGGCGCGGCTGATTTTGGAGGAACGGGCCGGGAACACAGCGGAGAATTTCGCTTTTTCCAAGGATTTGCTGGAGGAACATGGCATCGACCCGGCAGAGGACAACGCGGCGGTGGTCACCAACGATTTCCACATTGCCCGCTCCCGCCTCATCGCCGCCCGGCAGGGCTACGGCCACGCCTTCGGCGTTCCGGCGGAGCTGCCGTGGAAGCATCTGGAAGTGAATTACTATCTGCGGGAGGCCTTTGCCATGGTAAAGACCCTGATTTTTGACTGAGGAGAACCATATGAGCGACGTATTATGTATCTATTACTCCCGGACGGGCAATACCCGGTCCGCCATGGCGGAGATCGCCCAGGCGCTGGACGCCGAGCTGGTGGAGCTTCAGGACGGCGTGGCCCGGGGCGGCGCCCGCGGCTGGCTCCGCTGCGGTATGGACGCCATGCGCCGGACCACCAAGCCCATCAAGCCCTTTGAGACGGCGCGGCCAGTGAAGGAGTACCGGCTGGTCATCGTCGGCTCTCCGGTCTGGGCGGGGCGGTGCAGCGCCGTGACCCGGGACTTTTTGAAGCGGTACGGCAAGGAGCTGCGAAACGCCGCGTATGTGGTCACCCGGGGCAGCGAGAACAGAAGCGAAGAAGTGTTTGAACAGATGGACCTGTACGTCCCCGCCGGACACCAGGCGGCGGTATCCCTGCGGCGGGGCTCTGTGGGCTATGCCTTCTGGCAGGAGGAATTCCTGCGCCAGACCCGGGACTTTTTGAACGGACAGAAGAAGTAGCGGCCGTGTTCTTTTCAAATTTTTGAAAGGAGCGGCGGTATGCTGGATAAACTAAAAGAACTGGCCCTGCGGTACGAGGACCTGGAGGCCCAGCTTTCGGACCCCGCCGTCTACGGCGACGCGGCCCGGCTGCGGCAGGTCAACCGGGAGCGTAAGGAGCTGGAGCCGGTGGTGGAGACCTACCGGGCCTGGCTGCGGGCCGAACAGGACCGGGCTGAGGCGGAGGAACTGCTTCACGACCCGGATTTCCACGAGCTTGCCCAGGAGGAATTTGCCTCTGCCAAGCTGGAGCTGGACCGGCTCCGGGAAAAACTGCGGATTCTCCTGCTGCCCAGGGACCCCAATGACGAGAAAAACGTCATCATGGAGCTCCGGGGCGGTGTCGGCGGCGAGGAAGGCGCGCTGTTCGCGGCGTCTTTGCTGCGGATGTACACCATGTACGCCCAATCCAAGGGCTGGAAAATCGACATCGTGAATATGAACGAGACGGAGCTGGGCGGCGTAAAGGAGTGCAGCGCCGTCATTGAGGGCGAGGGCGCCTGGTCCCGGCTGAAATTCGAGAGCGGCGTCCACCGGGTCCAGCGGGTACCGGAGACGGAATCCGGCGGCCGCATCCACACCAGCGCCGCCACGGTGGCGGTACTGCCGGAGGTGGAGGAAGTGGACGTGGAGCTGAATCCTGCAGACATTGAGATGCAGGTGTTCCGATCCTCTGGCGCGGGGGGCCAGCACGTGAACAAGACCTCCTCCGCCGTCCGGCTGATCCACAAGCCCACCGGCACGGTGGTGGAGTGCCAGCAGGAGCGGAGCCAGTTCCAGAACCGGGACAAGGCCATGCGCATCCTAGCCTCCAAGCTGTACGAGGAGGAGCGCTCCCGCCGGGACGCCGCAACGGCGGCGGAGCGGAAGAACCAGGTGGGCAGCGGCGACCGCAGCGAGCGCATCCGCACCTACAATTTCCCCCAGGGCCGGGTGACGGATCACCGCATCGGCCTGACGTTATATAAAATCGACGCCATCATGGACGGCGACCTGGATGAACTGATCGACGCGCTGGTCACGGCGGACCAGGCGGAAAAGCTAAAGAACGGCGGCGAGGAAGCCGACGGATAAAGATAGAGGCGAACGATATGCAGACGATTTATTATGACCTGCGGGACACCAAGGGACAGCAGAAGGAAATTGAGGATAAAATCTCCGCCGCCGCCAAGATCCTGCGGGAAGGGGGACTGGTGGGCATCCCCACGGAGACGGTGTACGGACTGGCTGCTAACGGCCTGGACGAAACAGCCGTCAAGCGGATCTTCGAGGCCAAGGGCCGTCCCCAGGACAATCCCCTGATCTTGACCATTCCCGGCCAGCAGTGGCTGCCCCGGTACTGTAAGGACATCCCGCCCCTGGCCTATGTGCTGGCCCGGAAATTCTGGCCCGGCCCCCTGACCATGATCTTGAAATGCCGGACGGATGTGGTGCCCTCCATCATCACGGCGGGACTGGACACGGTGGCCATGCGCTGTCCCAACCACCCCGTCACCCTGGCCATCATCCGGGAGGCGGGCATCCCGGTGGCGGCGCCCAGCGCCAACACCTCCGGACGGCCCAGCTGCACCACCGCCCAGGACGTGCTGGAGGATATGGACGGCAAGATCGAGGGCGTGGTGGACGGCGGTCCCTGCACCGTGGGTGTGGAGTCTACCATCCTGGATCTGACCTGCGACCCGCCCCGGCTGCTGCGTCCCGGCGGACTGCCTCTGGAGGCGCTGGAGCAGCTCATTGGGCCTATCGCCGTGGACAAGGCGGTGGTCAGCCCCCTGCAGGAGGGCGAGCAGCCCAAGGCCCCCGGCATGAAATACCGCCATTACGCCCCCAAGGCCCCGGTAACCGTGTTCACCGGCGCGCCGGAGGCCTCTGCCCGGGAGATCGCCCGGCGGGTGGGTCCCACCACCGGCGTTATTTGCTTTGATGAGTTTGCCCACCTGTTTCCCCAGCAGGAGGTACACACCCTGGGCCCCAGCAACGATAAGCTGGCCCAGGCCCAGCGGGTGTTCGACGCTCTGCGGACCTTCGACAACAGCGATGTGTCGGAAATTCTGGCTCAGTGCCCCGACAGCCGGGGCCTGGGACTGGCGGTGGGCAACCGGCTGAAAAAGGCCGCCGGGTTCCACATTGTGGAGTCTGACAGCCAGCGCATCGTGCTGGGTCTCACCGGCGGCACCGGCGCGGGCAAGACCAGCGCCCTGAATGCCATCCGGGAGCTGGGCGGCGAGATCATCGACTGCGACGCGGTGTACCACGAGATGCTGGACCACGACCAGGAACTGCGGAACACCATCAACGCCACGTTCCCCGGTGTCTTCGGCCCCGACGGAAAGCTGAACCGGCAGAAGCTGGGCCAGGAGGTCTTTGCCAAAAAAGAGCGGCTGGACAAGCTGAACGCCATCGTGTTCCGCTTCCTCATTCCGGAGCTGGAGTGGCGGATGGACAGCATCCCCGACGGCCTGTACGCCATCGACGCCATCAACCTCATTGAGAGCGGCCTGGACCGGCTGTGTGACCGCACCATCGCGGTGACCGCCCCCACGGAGCTGCGGGTGCGGCGCATCATGGCCCGGGACAACATTACGGAACAGTATGCCCGGCTGCGCATTTCCGCCCAGAAACCGGATGAGTTCTACCGGGGCAAGTGTGACCTGGAACTGAACAATGCCGCTGATACGCCGGAGAAGTTCCAGCGGGAAGCGAAGAAATTCTTCGAGCGGCTGGTGGAAGCGCTGCGGGAAGAAAAGCGCCACGGAAACAAATAATACCTGGGAGGGTTACCAATGTCTGACGAGATCAAGGAACTGAAAGAAAAGCTGTTCTCCGGCAGGAAGAACGGCTACGACCGCTTTGACAGCACGGAGCAGGCGGCCATGGAAGCCTACTGCGACGGCTACAAATCGTTTTTGGATAAGGGCAAGACGGAGCGGCTCTGTGCTGTCGAGACCATCCGCCTGGCTGAGGAGAAGGGCTACAAGCCCTATGTCCGGGGTATGGAGGTCAGCAGCGGCGACAAGGTGTATCTCTGCAACCGGGGCAAGTCCGTCATGCTGGCACACATCGGAAAGAAGTCCCTGGCGGAGGGCGCCCAGATCGCCGCCGCCCACATCGACTCTCCCCGGCTGGACCTGAAGCCCAATCCCCTGTATGAGGAGAGCGAGCTGGCGTACTTCAAGACCCACTACTACGGCGGCCTGCGGAAGTACCAGTGGGTCACTATTCCCCTGGAGCTGCGGGGGGTCATCGCATTGAAAGACGGCACTACCGCGGCGGTGAACATCGGCGCGGAGGAGGGCGACCCCAAGCTGGTCATCACGGACCTGCTGCCCCACCTGGGCCAGGAGCAGAGCAAGAAGCCCCTGGCGGAGGCGGTGCCCGGCGAGACGCTGAACCTGCTGCTGGGCAGCCGCCCCATCGGAGACGAGGACGACACCGGCCGGGTGAAGCTGGCGGTGATGAAGCTGCTGAACGAGAAGTACGGCATCACCGAGGACGACTTCACCTCCGCCGAGCTGGAGGCTGTCCCTGCCGCGGGCGCCTGCGACATCGGCCTGGACCGCTCCCTCATCGGCGCCTACGGCCACGACGACCGGGTGTGCGGCTACGCCGCGCTCAAGGCCCTGCTGGACCTGGAGGAGACGCCGGAAAAGACCGCCGTCTGCGTGCTGGCGGACAAGGAGGAGATCGGCTCCGACGGCGTGACGGGCATGCAGTCCGCCGCTTTCGACACCTTTATGGAGGACCTGTGCGCCGCCCAGGATGTGCCTGTCCGGGTGTGCTTTGAGAAGTCCTTCTGCCTCAGCGCCGACGTGACGGCGGCCTACGACCCCGACTATGCCGAGGTCTACGAGAAGCGGAACGCCGCCTTTGTGAACTACGGCATCGGCCTTTGCAAGTACACCGGCGCCCGGGGCAAATCCGGCGCCAGCGACGCCGACGCCGAGACCGTGGCCTACGTCCGCCGCCTGTTCGACGACGCGGGCGTTATCTGGCAGATCGCGGAGCTGGGCAAGGTGGACGCCGGCGGCGGCGGGACCGTGGCTATGTATATGGCCAACCGCAACATCACCACCCTGGACGCGGGCGTGCCGGTGCTCAGCATGCACGCCCCCTTCGAGACGGTGGCCAAGCTGGACTGCTGGGAGACCTACAAGGGCATGAAGGCCGTGTACGAAGCGAAAAACTGAATCCATCCACGGGAGACGCCGCCGCAAGGGGCGTCTCCTTTTTGCGCTCTTTGGCAAATTGCCTACGTATGGCGGACATCTGCCCGTGAGATTCCCCATTTCTCCCAAAAGAAATTTGGCGTTTTTGGTTGTGCGGGGCCAGAAAATATGGTAGGATAAGCAACATGGAAAGACATTTGACCGTAGGAGGCGGACGATATGGCAAAAGCGATCAAGTATTACATCGTGGCGGCGGATGCGCTGCCGGAGATTTTTGTGAAAGTCGCGGAGGCCAAGCGCATGATGCAGACCGGCGAGGTGGACACCGTGGGCGCGGCCACGAAGCTGGCAGGCATCAGCCGCAGCGCGTTCTATAAGTACAAGGATTCCGTGCAGCCCTTCAACGACATGAAGTCCGAGCACATCATCACGTTCTACGCCATGCTGAAAGACAACACCGGCGTGTTGAGCCGGGTGCTGTCGGTGTTCGCCACCTCCGGCGCCAACATCCTGACCATCAACCAGAGCATCCCCACCAATGGCTGCGCCGCCGTCACCATCTCCGCCGAGACCAGCGAGATGGCGGAGTCTCTGGAGCAGCTGATCGCGGACGTGTCCGGCCTGGACGGTGTGGTGAAGTTCGAGATCCTGGCAGGCTGAGAAAGAGGAGAGCGTACATGATACAAATTGCGATCATGGGCCTGGGCACCGTCGGCACCGGCGTTGCCAAGGTCGTAGCGGAAAACGCCAAGCAGATCGAGCACAAGCTGGGGGAGCCCCTGCAGGTGAAGACCATCCTGGTCCGGCACTTCAAGGACGGCCCGTACCGCCAGCTGATGACCGACGATTTCAAGAAGATCGAGGAGGACGACGACATCCGCGTGGTGGTGGAGACCATCGGCGGCGTGGAGGCGGCCTACGAGTATACAAAGCGGGCGCTGATGGCGGGCAAGCACGTCGTCACCGCCAATAAGCAGCTGGTGGCGGAAAAGGGCTGTGAGTTGCTGGAGCTGGCGAAGAAGAAAAACGTCAACTACCTGTTTGAGGCCAGCGTGGGCGGCGGCATCCCCATCCTGCACCCCCTGACCCAGTGCATGGCTGCCAACCGTATCGACGAGGTGTACGGCATTCTGAACGGCACCACCAACTATATCCTCACCCGCATGGTGCGGACAGGCGCGTTTTTCTCCGACGCCCTGCGGGAGGCCCAGGCCAAGGGCTACGCCGAGGCCGACCCCACCGCCGACGTGGAGGGCATCGACGCCGGGCGCAAGACCTGCATCCTGGCGGACCTGGCCTTCGGCCACCAGGTGGACCCCGCCTCCGTGCCCATGGAGGGCATCACCAAGCTGTCCCTGCGGGACGTGAAGATCGCCCAGCGGGCGGGCTACCGGATCAAGCTGCTGGGCCGTGCCGTCCGGCTGCCCGGCGGCGGCCGCACCGCCTACGTCGCCCCCCACCTCATCCCGGAGGAGAACCCCATCTCCAATGTGGAGGATGTGTTCAACGCCGTGGTGGTCCGGGGCAACGCCACCGGTGAGGTCATGTTCTACGGCAAGGGCGCGGGGGAGCTGCCCACTGCCTCCGCCTGCGTGGCGGACGTGATGGAGTGCCTCCAGGCCAGTCCCAAGCGGGAGGAGATCGGCTGGTCGCCGGAGACCGCCGGTTTTGAGGACCCCATGGAGCTCCACACCCGGTACTACTTCCGCATCGAGGGCAGCCTCACCGACGCGGCGTTGGCCTTCGGCCAGGTGGAGGTCCTCAGCGAGGACGGCGAGACCGCCTTCCTCACCGACCGCATCAGCGGCCAGGACGCCGAGCAGCAGTCCAAGTGTCTGAATGTGCTGGCCTGTATGCGGGTGTTGGCGTGATTGCCAAAGACGCGGTTCTCTGCGTATAATGGGGCGGAAGCCCCTATCCCAATCTGAAGCAAAGAAGGAAACAAAATGAGTTTGATCGTACAGAAATTCGGCGGCACCTCCGTGAAGGACGCCCAGCGCATCCGAAATGTCGCCGGTATCATCGCGGAGACTTACTTACAGGGCAATGACGTGATCGTGGTGCTGTCCGCCCAGGGCGATACCACCGACGACCTCATCGCCAAGGCGGAAGAGATCAATCCCCACGCCTCCAAGCGGGAGATGGATATGCTGCTGTCCACCGGCGAGCAGATCTCCGTGGCGCTGTGCGCTATGGCCCTGGAGTCCATGGGCCTGCCCTGCGTGTCCCTGGCGGCCTGGCAGGTGGGTATCCAGTCCACCAGCGTCCACTCCGACGCCCGCATCAAGAAAATCGATTCCGAGCGCATCCAGTCCGAGCTGGACCAGCACCGCATCGTCATCGTCACCGGCTTCCAGGGCGTGGACCGCAACGGCGACGTGACGACCCTGGGCCGGGGCGGTTCCGACACCAGCGCGGTCGCTCTGGCCGCCGCCTTCCGGGCGGACCTGTGCCAGATCTATACCGATGTGGACGGCGTGTACACCACCGATCCCCGCATCGTCCCCAACGCCCGGAAGCTGGAGGAGATCACCTATGACGAGATGCTGGAGCTGGCATCCCAGGGCGCCCAGGTGCTCCACAACCGCAGCGTGGAGCTGGCAAAGAAGTTCAGAGTGAATTTGGAAGTCGTGTCCAGCTTGGAGCGCAAGCCCGGCACGAAAGTTAAGGAGGTCACCAAAGTGGAAAAAACCAATATCGCCGGCGTCGCAAAGGACACCAGCATCGCCCGTGTCGCCCTGATCGGCCTGCAGCACAATCCCGGCGTCGCCTTTCAGGTCTTTGACCTGCTGAGCAAGCACAACATCAACGTGGACGTCATCCTGCAGTCCATCGGCCGTGAGGCCACCAAGGACATCACCTTCACCGTCCATAAAAAGGACCTGGAGGAAGTGGAGGACATCCTCAACGAGCACAAGGAGGCTCTGCGGTTCGACCACATCGAGGCCGACGAGCACATCGGCAAGGTCTCCATCGTGGGCGTGGGCCTGATGAGCAACTGCGGCGTGGCCGCCAAGATGTTCGAGGCCCTGTATGAGGCCGGTATCAACATTCAGATGATCAACACCTCTGAAATTCGTGTCTCCGTCCTGCTGGACGAGGCCGACGTAAACCGCGCTGTGAAGGCCATCCACGCCAAGTTCTTCGACGAGATCTGAGCCGTCCAGGGGGGATTTTATCCCCCCTAGATACGCTTTTCGGGCCGGAGACCCGAAAAGCGATACCCCCTCACGCCCGCACGCGGTCGTGTCGCTGCGGCGGGCAGAGGTGTTCCGATAGAAGTGTGCCCCAGGGTAGCTTCTCTTGCCCCTTCGGGGCAATTCACCTTCAATTCCGCCGGAACGGTATAGGAAAGCTGCAAAGGGGCGTACCGAAATGTACGCCCCTTTGTGCATCCTTCGTGTTTACTTTTCTGCGTCCGGTATGCTAAAATAAACCATTCAAAAGAGACTGCCGTCTCAAGAGGAGGAAACATATGAACGCCATCGTCACCGTCATCGGCAGGGACAAGGTGGGCATCATCGCCGCCGTCTGTGCTTTGCTGGCCGAAAACAACGTCAATATTCTGGACATCTCCCAGACCATCCTGCAGGGCTCCTTCACTATGGTCATGGCCGTGGATGTGGAAAAGGCCAAGGTCCCCGTGGGCGACTTGCGGGTGCTGCTGGAGGAGCTGGGGAAGAAGATGGAAATTTCCATTCGTATCCAGCGCGAGGAAATCTTTGACGCCATGCACCGCATCTGATTTTCGAGGGGGAGCAGGCTCCCCCTCGACCTCCCCCTCACCAGTCTGCGGACTGGTGTGTGCGCCCCGAGGACGCACAGGTCGGGGGATTTTCGCCACGTACACGCCGCGGCGAAAATGATTAGAAAGATTCATCCGTCCTTGGCGGATGAACTATGGAGGCAAGTTTATGCTCAATCAAAAGGACATCCTCTCCACCATCGAGATGATCGACCAGCAGCATCTGGACATCCGTACTATCACCATGGGTATCTCCCTGCTGAGCTGCTGCGATCCGGACCCGAAGCGGGCCTGTGAGAAGATTTATGAGAAGATCACCCGCTACGCCGAAAAGCTGGTCAAGACCGGCGAGGACATCGAGCGGGAATTCGGCATCCCCATCGTCAATAAGCGCATTTCCGTCACGCCCATGGCCCTGGTGGCAGGCGCCAGCGACACGGAGGACTATGTCCCCTTCGCTATGGCTTTGGACCGGGCGGCCCATACCTGCGGCGTCAACTTCATCGGCGGCTACTCCGCCCTTGTGCAGAAAGGCATGACAAAGGCGGACGAGCTGCTCATCCGCTCCATCCCAGAGGCCCTGGCTCGGACGGAGCTGGTGTGCTCCTCCGTCAACGTGGGTTCTACCAAGGCGGGCATCAACATGGATGCGGTAGCTCTCATGGGCCGCATTATCAAGGATACCGCCAAGGCCACGGAGGACCAGGACGGCTTGGGCTGTGCCAAACTGGTAGTGTTCTGCAACGCCGTGGAGGACAACCCCTTCATGGCAGGCGCTTTCCACGGTGTGGGCGAGGCGGAGAAGGTCATCAACGTGGGCGTCTCCGGCCCCGGCGTGGTGCACCACGCTCTGCAGGCCGTGAAGGGCCAGCCCTTCGATGTGGTGGCGGAGACGGTGAAAAAGACCGCTTTCCATGTCACCCGAATGGGCCAGTTGGTGGCTCAGGAGGCCTCTCGCCGCCTGGATACCCCATTTGGCATCGTGGACCTGTCCCTGGCTCCTACCCCCGCCGTGGGAGACAGCGTGGCACGTATTCTGGAGGAGATGGGGCTGGAGACCTGCGGCACCCACGGCACCACGGCGGCCCTGGCCCTGCTGAATGACGCGGTGAAGAAGGGCGGCGTCATGGCGTCCTCCTCCGTAGGCGGTCTGTCCGGCGCCTTTATCCCCGTCAGTGAGGACGAGGGTATGATCGCCGCCGCCCGGCAGGGCACGCTGTGCCTTGATAAGCTGGAGGCCATGACCTGCGTCTGCTCCGTGGGTCTGGACATGATCGCCGTCCCCGGCGACACCCCGGCGGAGACAATTTCCGCCATCATTGCTGATGAGGCGGCTATCGGCATGGTGAACTGTAAGACCACCGCCGTCCGCCTTCTGCCTGCCCCCGGCAAGACCGTGGGGGACACCGTTGAGATGGGCGGATTGCTTGGCAGCGCCCCGGTGATGCCGGTCCATTCCGAGTCCAGCGCGGACTTCATCGCAAGAGGCGGCCGTATCCCCGCCCCCATGCACAGTTTGAAGAACTGAAAAAATCCGTCCGAAAGGCAAGTTCCTTTCGGACGGATTTTTTATTTTGCGGGTTCGGCAAACTTCGCCTTGTCCCGGTCGATCTGCTTCTGGTAGCGGTCCTGCTCGGAGAATACGCAGCCGCAGTATTTCTGCATGTAGAAGCCCAGCTCCCGGGCCCGCTGGTTGCCTGCCCGGAAATTGGGGCGGAAATCCCGGTACAAAAACTCCACGCCATATTGCTTGGCGTACTTCTCCGCCGCCCGGACGATGCCATCGTGGTCCTGGTAGAGGCTTGCCAGCAGGGTAGAGGTGAAGGCCTTGAAGCCATGCTCCGCGGCGTATTTGGCCGTGCCCTCGATGCGGTGCTCATAGCAGTAGACGCAGCGGTGTTCGATGTCGTCCGCCACATGGCGGACAAAGTCTTTCAGACCGTAGTCCTCCTGAACGCACACCTCCATCCCGATAGTGGGGGCGTACTCCAGCAGGCAGTCCCGCCTGGCCTGATACTCCTTCCAGGGGTGGATGTTGGGATTATACCAGAAAGCCACCGGCTCGATGCCCTCGGAGCGAAGGGGGTCGATGCAGGAGAGGGAGCAGGGGGCGCAGCAGGTGTGCAGCAAAACGGTATCCATGGGAAAAACCTCGTTTCCATTCTAGACTGGGACAAGTATAGCATACTCTTTTATGGAAGAAAAGGATAAACATTCTTAACAGATTCTTTACAGCTTTCGGTGGGTTTTCCGATTGCACATTTTGTCGGAAAAGAGTATGATACCAAAGAATATGATACCATGCGATTGCTATATGGCTCCCTAAGGCAATCGTTTTCCTGCAAGGAGGCAAATGCGTTGAAAGTAGGACTTGACGTTGGCTCCACCACGATCAAATGTGTGGTGCTGGACGGCGCGGACAACATCGTTTACAGTACATACGAGCGGCATTTCAGCCACATTCTGGAAAAATCCGAGGAGCTGCTGCGCCGTGTAGCGGAGCAGTATGTCCCCGGCGGAAAGGCCGACCTGGCCATTTCCGGCTCCGCGGGCATGGGCATGGCGGACAGTGTGAACGTTCCCTTCGTCCAGGAGGTGTTTGCTACCCGTGTGGCGGCCAACCGGCTGGTGCCGGGCACGGATGTCATCATCGAGCTGGGCGGCGAGGACGCCAAAATTTTGTTTCTGACCGGCGGCACCGAGGTGCGGATGAACGGCTCCTGCGCCGGCGGCACCGGCGCCTTCATCGACCAGATGGCGACCCTTCTGAAAATGACCGCCGACGAGATGGACGACGCCGCCCAGAAAGCAGAAAAGACCTATACCATCGCGTCCCGCTGCGGCGTGTTCGCCAAGAGCGACGTCCAGCCCCTCATCAACCAGGGCGCCCGGGCAGAGGACATCGCCGCCAGTATCTACCAGGCGGTGGTGAACCAGACCATCGCGGGCCTGGCCCAGGGGCGGCCCATCAAGGGCAATATCCTGTACCTGGGCGGGCCGCTGACCTTCTCCCGCTGCCTGCGGAACAGCTTTGACAAGACCCTGGGCGTCAAGGGCACCTGCCCGGAGAACAGCCTGCTGTTCGTGGCCCTGGGCGCGGCGTATTACTCCGACCAGGAATTTGACCTGAAAGAGGTGTCGGACCGCCTCCAGGCCCACGGCGCCTCCGAGACCTACCGCTCCCAGCCTCCCCTGTTTGCAAGCGAGGCGGAGTACGAGGCGTTCAAGGCCCGCCACGCCAAGGCGACGGTGCCCCGTGTGCCCTTCGGCCCGGACTACGCCGCCCCGGTGCATATCGGCATCGACTCCGGCTCCACCACCGTCAAGATGACCGTCATCGACCAGGATGCCCGTATCCTGTTTACCGACTACCGGCCCAACCTGGGCAACCCTGTACCCCTCATCCGTGAAGTGCTGCAAAAGCTCTACGACGAGCACCCGGCTCTCCATGTGGCCTCCGTTACCACCACCGGCTACGGCGAGGACCTGGCGAAAAACGCTTTCCACGCCGACTACGGTGTGGTGGAGACCGTGGCCCACTTCACCGCCGCCCGCCACTTCCTGCCCAACGTGGATTTCATCATCGACATCGGCGGCCAGGACATGAAGTGCTTCAAGATCGAGGACGGCGCCATCAGCAACATCTTCCTGAATGAGGCCTGCTCCTCCGGCTGCGGCAGCTTCCTCCAGACCTTTGCCCAGGCACTGGGCTATGACGTGAAGGAGTTTGCCAAGCTGGGTCTGTTTGCGGACAGGCCCGTGGACCTGGGCAGCCGCTGCACCGTGTTTATGAACTCCAGCGTGAAGCAGGCCCAGAAGGACGGGGCGACGATTGAAAATATCTCCGCGGGCCTGTCTATCTCCGTGGTGAAAAACGCCATTTACAAGGTCATCCGGGCCGCCTCTCCCGAGGAGCTGGGCCGGAACATTGTGGTCCAGGGCGGCACGTTCTACAACGAGGCCGTTCTCCGGGCCTTTGAGAAGGAAATGGGCGTGGAGGTCATCCGCCCCGACATCGCGGGCCTCATGGGGGCCTACGGCGCGGCCCTGTACGGCCGGGGCAAGGCCGCCAGCGGCCAGACCAGCACCTTGCTGGACCGGGAGGCCCTGGCGAACTTCCATCAGGAGACCCGCAGCGAGGTCTGCGGACGCTGCGGCAACAACTGCCAGCTCACCATCAACACCTTCGCCGACGGCGGCACCTTCATCAGCGGCAACCGCTGTGACCGGCCCGTCACTGGCAAGGCGGACACCGGGGAGCGGAACCTGTACGCCTATAAGCGGAAGCTGATCCTGGGCTACAAGCCCGTTCCCGGCAAGCGGGGCAAGATCGGCATTCCCCTGTGCCTGAACATGTGGGAGCTGCTGCCCTTCTGGTACACCTTCTTCACGAAGCTGGGCTTCGCGGTGTACCACAGTCCCCTTTCCAGCCGGGACCTGTATTTGAAAGGCCAGGGGACCATCCCCAGCGACACCGCCTGTTTCCCGGCGAAGCTGGCTCACGGCCACATCCAGTTCCTCTCCAAGCTGGGGCTGGACGCCATCTTCTACCCCTGCATGACCTATAACATCGACGAGGGCCTGGGCCAGAACCACTATAACTGCCCCGTGGTGGCCTATTACCCGGAGGTCATCGCCGGCAACTGCCCGGAGATCAAGGATAGCAAGTTCATTTACGACTATGTGGGCATTCACCGGCCCAAGGACTTTACGAAGAAAATTCACGACATCCTGCGCCGCTCTTTCCCGGACATCACGAAGAGCGAGGTGAAGGAGGCCGCTGACGCGGCCTATGCCGAGTACGCCCACCACATGTCCCTGATTCGGAAAGAGGGCGAGCGCATCATCGACCAGGCCCGGGCGGAGGGCCGCCGCATCATCGTGCTGGCGGGCCGGCCTTACCATGTGGACCCGGAGGTCAACCACGGCATCGACACCCTGATCACCCGCTTCGGCGCGGCGGTGGTGACGGAGGACTCCATTTCGAACCGGGTGGAGAAATTCCCCACCACGGTGCTGAACCAGTGGACGTACCACTCCCGCCTGTACGCGGCGGCGAAATACTGCTGCTCCCAGCCCGACATGGATCTGGTGCAGCTGGTCAGTTTCGGCTGCGGCGTGGACGCCATCACCTCCGACGAGACCCGGGAAATTTTGCAGGCAGGCGGCAAGCTGTACACCCAGCTGAAGATCGACGAGATCACCAATCTGGGCGCGGTGCGCATCCGCCTGCGGAGCCTGTTCGCCGCCCTGGACGAGCAGGACGAAAAACGAGAGGAGGCGTGAGGGCATGGAGATGCAATACCCCATTTTTACCGAGGATATGAAGAAGACCCACACCATCCTCATCCCCAACATGGCCCCCGTGCAGTTCCGCATTCTGGCGGCGGCCATGGAGTACAAGGGCTACAAGGTGGAGCTGCTGGGCAACTGCGGCAGCCAGGTCAGTGAGTTGGGCCTCAAGTATGTCCATAACGACACCTGTTATCCCGCCCTGCTGGTCATCGGCCAGTTTTTGGACGCCCTGAACTCCGGCAAATACGACCTAGACCACACCGCCCTCATCATCACCCAGACCGGCGGCGGCTGCCGGGCCTCCAACTACATCTTCCTGCTGCGCAAGGCACTGGAAAAGGCGGGCTACGGCAACATCCCGGTGCTGAGCCTGAACTTCTCCGGCCTGGAGAAGGGCAACAGCCTGCCCATGGACCTGACCTTCATCCGCATGGCCCTGGCCGCCATCTACTACGGCGACCTGCTGGTGGCGCTGAAGGCCCAGACCTCCCCCTATGAGACCCATCCCGGTGACGCCGCGGCCTTACAGGAAAAATGGCTGGACACCATCTGCGGCTGGGTCCATGCGGGCAAGGGCTTCTCCCAGCGGGAGATGAAGACCGCCATGCCGAAGATCGCGGCGGAGTTCGCCGCCATCCCCGTCCGTCGGGTGCCCAAGGTCAAGGTGGGCGTGGTCGGCGAAATTTATGTGAAATACTCTCCCCTGGGCAACAACGACCTGGAGAACTTCCTGGCCTCCCAGGACTGCGAGGTGAACCTGCCGGGTCTGATGGGCTTCGTGCAGTACTGCGCCTACAACCCCAGCGAGACCGCCCGGCTGTATGGCGGTTCTTTCCTGGAAAAGCACGTCTCCGATGTGATTTTGGGCTATATCGCCCAGATGGAGAAGGTCATTATCAGCGCATTGAAAGACAACGGCTATCACGCGCCCCTGCCCTTCAACGAGCTGACAAAGCTCACCGAGGGCCTGATCAGCAAGGGCGACAAGATGGGCGAGGGCTGGCTCCTCACCGCTGAGATGGCGGAGCTGATCCGCTCCGGCTATGAGAACATCATCTGCGCCCAGCCCTTCGGCTGCCTGCCCAACCATATCTGCGGCAAGGGCATGATCAACAAGCTCCGGGAGATGTATCCTCAGGCCAACATCACCCCCATTGACTATGACCCCAGCGCCACCCGCGTCAACCAGGAGAACCGCATCAAGCTGATGCTGGCGGTGGCCCGGGAGCGGCTTGCTGAGAAAGAGGCGGAGAATGGTACGGCGCCCCATACCGGGGAGCAGGAGCCGGTGCTGGCATGAAGGTCCTGGTGCTGATGGGCAGTCCCCGGAAGCAGGGGAATACCGCCGCCCTGCTGCAGCCGTTCTGTGCGGAACTGGAAAGCGCCGGGGCGGAGGTGGAGACCGTTTGGCTGTATGACAAGGACATCCGCCCCTGCGTGGCCTGCCGGACCTGCCAGAAGGATTGGACAGTGTTCGGCTGTGCCCAGCAGGATGACGTACAGGAGATTTTTGACAAGGTGCTGGGCAGCGACATGATCGTACTGGCCACGCCTATCTACTCCTGGTACTGCACGCCGCCCATGAAGGCCCTGCTGGATCGGCTGGTATACGGTATGAACAAGTTCTACGGCGCTGAAAGGGGCCCCTCCCTGTGGGCGGGGAAGGCGGTGGCGCTGTTGATGACCTGCGGCTACCGCCCGGAGAAAGGCTGCGACCTCTTTGAGGAGGGCGTCCGCCGCTACTGCAAACACTCCGGCCTGCGGTATCTGGGCAGCCACGCCGAGCGGCACCTGGGCTACGACACCGTGTTTATGGACGTGGACAAGGAAGCCCGCACCCGGGAATTTGCCCGTGGACTTTTCAAAAGTATGTGATCATCGGAAGCGGCCCCTCGCGGGCCGCTTCTGTTTTTTCAGGCAGCTTCAAGCCGCAAATGCATTGACGAATGGCTTGCTTTGGCGGTATAATAACATGATTTACTATGTACACGGAGGAAGCGCTATGTGGATCGCGGACAAGTGGCAGGACTATGAACTTCTGGACTGCGGCGGGGGAGAGAAGCTGGAGCGCTGGGACAAGCAGTTCCTGGTGCGCCCGGACCCCCAGGCCATCTGGGAGACGCCCCATCAGAACCCCGCCTGGAAGCGGGCCAACGCCCGGTACCTGCGGAGTCAGACCGGCGGCGGACACTGGGAGAAGAAGGCCCTGCCGGAGAGCTGGAAGGTCCACTACGGTGAGCTGACGTTCCAGGTGAAGCCCATGAATTTCAAGCACACGGGCCTCTTCCCGGAGCAGGCGGTGAACTGGGACTTCGTCATGGAGAAGATCCGGAACGCCGGGCGGCCCATCCGGGTGCTGAACCTGTTCGCCTATACCGGCGGCGCCACGGTGGCCTGCGCCAAGGCGGGCGCCAGCGTGTGCCATGTGGACGCGGCAAAGGGCATGGTGGCCTGGGCACGGGAGAACGCCAAACTCTCCGGTCTGGAGGACGCCCCCATCCGCTGGATCATTGATGACTGCGCTAAATTCGTGGAGCGGGAAATTCGCCGGGGCAAGACCTACGACGCTATCATCATGGACCCACCCTCCTACGGGCGCGGCCCCGGCGGTGAGGTTTGGAAGCTGGAGGAAAACCTGTATCCCTTCGTGAAGCTGTGCGCCGGGGTGCTGTCGGACAAGCCTCTGTTTGTGCTGATCAACTCCTACACCACGGGCCTTGCCCCGTCTGTGCTGGGGTATCTGCTGAACATCCTGGTGGCCAGCAAATACGGCGGCAAGTGCACCTGGGACGAGCTGGGCCTGCCCGTCACGGAGACTGGGCTGGCCCTGCCCTGCGGCGCCACGGGAAGATGGTTCAGCGAGTGAAAACGGAAAGTGAGACCTGACATGTCTGCAATCATTGAAACAAAAGAACTGCGCTTTGCTTACCCGGCGGACGAGGGCGGCGAGCCGGTGTTTGCCCTACGGGGCGTGGATTTGGAGATCGAAAAGGGCAGCTTTGTGGTGGTGCTGGGGCACAACGGCTCCGGCAAGTCCACCTTGGCCAAGACCTTCAACGCCGTCCTGCTGCCTGCCGGGGGCAAAGTCTACGTGGAGGGCATGGACACCCTGGACGAAAAGCTGCTGCTGGCCATCCGCCAGCGGGTGGGTATGGTGTTCCAGAACCCGGATAACCAGATCGTCGCCAACGTGGTAGAAGAGGACGTGGCTTTCGCCCCGGAGAACCTGGGCGTGCCCACGGAAGAAATTCGCCGCCGGGTGGATGACGCCCTGAAAGCTGTGGGAATGTACGAATTCGTGACCCATGCGCCCCATCTGCTCTCCGGCGGCCAGAAGCAGCGCATTGCCATCGCTGGCGTCATCGCCATGGAGCCGGAGTGCATCGTGCTGGACGAGGCCACCGCCATGCTGGACCCCGTGGGTCGGCGGGAGGTGCTGTCCACCGTCCACCGTCTGAACCGGGAAAAGGGCATCACCGTCATCCTCATCACCCACCACATGAACGAGGCGGAGGAAGCCGACCGGGTGGTGGTCATGGACGACGGCAAGGTCACCATGGACGGCACGCCCCGGGAGGTATTTACCCGCATTGACGAGCTGCGCTCCATGGGCCTGACCACCCCGGACACGGTGGACCTGCTGGACCGCCTGCAGAAGGACGGCTGGAACGTGCCCCTGGACGCGCTGACCGTGGAGGAATGCGCGGACGCCATCGCAGCGGCAGCTCAAAACTGACTGGAAGGAAGAAACCGATTTGGAACCCATTTTACAGATCAAAAACCTGACCCACACCTACGGCGTGGGGACGCCCTTCCAGCGCAGCGCGGTGGAGGATATGAGCTTTGACGTATACGAGGGAGAGTTTCTCGGCATCATCGGACATACCGGCTCCGGCAAATCCACCCTCATTCAACACCTCAATGGGCTTTTGAAGCCCACGGCGGGGCAGGTCCTGCTGGGCGGGAAAGACATTTGGGCGGAGCCGAAAAAAATTCGGGACGTCCGCTTCCGGGTGGGCCTGGTGTTCCAGTACCCGGAGTACCAGCTCTTTGAGGAGACAGTCTACAAGGACATCGCCTTCGGTCCCACCAACCAGGGCAAAACCGGGGACGAGCTGGACCGCTGCGTCCGGGATGCCGCCCGTCTGGTGGGTATCCGGGACGACCAGCTGGACAAGTCCCCCTTTGAGCTGTCCGGCGGCCAGAAGCGCCGGGTGGCCCTGGCGGGCGTGCTGGCGATGGAGCCGGAGGTGCTGGTGCTGGACGAGCCCACCGCGGGTCTGGACCCGGCTGGCCGGGAGAACCTGATGGCAAACATCCGGGACTTCCACCGAAACCGGCACACCACGGTCATTCTGGTGAGCCACAGCATGGACGAGATCGCCCAGAACGTGGACCGTATCCTGGTGCTGAAAAGCGCCCACGTGCTGATGAGCGGCACCCCGGCGGAGGTCTTCGCCCGGGCGGACGAGCTGCTCACCGCCGGACTGGATGTGCCTCAGGTGACCCGCATTGCCATGGCCCTGAAAGAGCGGGGCCTGGACATCGACCCCGCCGTGTACACGGTGGAGGCTTTGGAACAGCAGATCCTGGCGCTGCGGAAGGGCGGTGCCGTATGCTGAAAGACATCACCCTGGGCCAGTATTTCCCCGGCACCACCGTGGCCCACAAGCTGGACCCCCGTACCAAAATTCTGCTGGTGGTTTTGTATATCGTGGCGCTGTTCTGCGCCAAGGGTGTCGTGGGCTATGCCCTGATGGCCCTGTGTTTGGCTGTGTGCGTCCGCATCTCCAAGGTGGGCATCAAGCAGCTGGTGCGGGGCTTGAAGCCCGTGCTGTTCATCATCATCTTTACCGGCCTTTTGAATTTGTTTTTCGTGACGGATGACACCTATCTGTTCCAGTGGGGCATCATCCGCATCTCCGAGGCGGGCTTGCGAAACGCCATTTTTATGGTGCTGCGCATTATGCTGCTCATCATGGGCACCTTCCTGATGACCTACACCACCAGCCCCATCAGCCTGACCGACGGTCTGGAGCGGCTGCTGAATGGGCTGAAGCGGTTCCATGTGCCGGTCCATGAGCTGGCGATGATGATGTCCATTGCCCTGCGGTTCATCCCCACGCTGATCGAGGAGACGGATAAAATTATGTCCGCTCAGAAGGCCCGGGGCGCGGACTTTGAAAGCGGCAATATCATCCAGAAGGCCAAGGCCCTCATCCCCATCCTGGTGCCGCTGTTCATCAGCGCCTTCCGCCGGGCGGACGAGCTGGCGACGGCCATGGAGTGCCGCTGCTACCACGGCGGCGAGGGCCGTACCAAGCTGCACATTTTGAAGTACGAGCGCCGGGACTATATCGCCCTGACCATCGGCGTGCTGGTATTGGCCGCCGTTCTGGTGCTGCGGTATTTCGGCATCTGAATTTGGAGAAGGGGGAGGCGGACTATGCGCAATATCGCCCTGAAACTGATGTATAATGGCACCGCCTACCACGGCTGGCAGGTGCAGAAAAACGCCGTCACCGTCTGCGAGACGCTGCAGAAGGCCCTGGAGCAGATCACCGGGGCCCCGGTGCACCTCACGGGCTGCGGCCGCACCGACGCCGGCGTCCACGCGGAGCACTATATCGCCAACTTCCGCACGGAGAGCCGCATTCCCATCGACCGCCTGCCCTTCGCCGTCAACACCCACACGCCGGAGGACATTGCGGTCAAAGAGGCGTTTGAAGTCGCGGAGGATTTCAACGCCATTGGCTCCTGCATCAAAAAGGAGTACACTTACCGCATTTACAATTCCCGTTTTAAGAACCCATTTTATGTCAACCGGGCCTATTTTTACCCGAAGCGGCTGGACGAGGAATTTCTGAACCGAGCGGCCCACCAGTTCGTGGGCACTCACGATTTCCGGGCCGTCCGCTCCGTGGGGACGGAGACGAAGTCCACTGTCCGCACCATCTACTGGTGCGATGTGACCCGGAACGGCGACCTGCTGGAGCTGAAGGTCTGCGCCAACGGTTTTTTGTATAACATGGTACGGGCCATTACCGGCACGGTCCTTTACGCGGCGGAGGGCAAGTTCCTGCCGGAGGACATTCCCGCCATTCTGGACAGCGGCGACCGGCGGCTGGCGGGCCCCACGGTGCCCCCCGGCGGACTGTACCTGACGAGACTTTGGTATGAGGACGAGCGACTGAACAATGGCTGATACAACAAGGGACATTTGGAATGACAACGACGGAGAAGAGGAGAAAAAACCCCGGCGGAAGCTGCGGGGATTCCTCCTGTTTCTCCTGACGCTGGTGGCCGTGCTGGGCGTGGTGATGTTTGCCGCCTACCGGGACGGCACCGGCTTTGATGTGCTGCGCCGCTATCTGAACTACGGCGGCGCGGAAAAGGCGGGCAGCGAGGCGGTCTATAACTTTGACGCCTCCTCCAGCAACCGCTTTGCGGTGCTGGGCGACCGGCTGGTGGTGCTGTCCGACACCCGGCTGCGGGTTTTGAACGCCAGCGGCGGCGAGGTGTGGTCCACGGCGGTCAGCATGACTGCTCCGGCGCTGGAAAGCGGCGGCGGCAAGGCTGTGGCCTACGATGTGGGCGGTACGGCGCTGTATGTGGTGGACCAGAACGGCGAGGTGTTTTCCCTGACCGCCACGGAGGAGGAGCCTCTGATCTCCGCCTCACTGAATGAGGAGGGGTGGCTGGCCGTCACCGCGAAAATGAAGGGCTATAAGGGCTGCGTCCGGGTCTATGACAGTGATATGGAGGAGGTGTTCCGGTTCCGCTCCTCCCGGCGCTTTCTCACGGATGCCTGGGTAGCCGGAAAGGGAGAGGCCCTGGCCGCTGTGACACTGGGCCAGGAGAACGGCACCTTTGTCAGCAATGTGGTGCTCTACCGTTTGACGGAGGAGGAGCCCTACGGTAATTACGACATCACCGACGGCCTGGTGGCTGACATCGGCTGGGTGGACGGCAAGTTTGCCGCCGTGTCCGATACCAGTCTGACCTTTGCCGGCATAAAGGGCGAGCTGGAGGGCAGCTTCGGCTACAAGGGCGCCCACCTCCGGGAATACGACCTTCATGGGGATGGTTTCGCGGCGGTGCTGCTGAACCGCTACCAGTCCGGCAGCGTGGGGCGGCTGGTGACCGTCGGCGCCGACGGCACGGAGCTGGGGAGCCTGGAGGTGTCCGAGGAAGTGCAGGACATCTCCGCCGCCGGCAGGTATCTGGCGGTGCTGTATCTGGACCGGCTGGTCATCTACAATCAGGCGCTGGAGACTTACGCCTCCCTGAAGGGCACGGAATCCGCCCGGGGCGTCCTGATGCGGACGGACGGTTCAGCGCTGCTGCTGTCTTCGGAATCCGCGAAATTGTTCCTGCCCTGAGCGGATGGGCAAATTCACAAAACGTTTACAGGAGAGAAGGTAGGCATTTTTGACGGCACCTGTTATAATAGACGCGATCGTTGTGATCTTTCTGGCAGGATTCACAATCTACGGCATCAGACGCGGACTTCTGCAGGCGCTGGCGGGTCTGGTGATCGTGATCGTGGCCCTGGTGGGCGCGGGCATGATCGCCGCCACCTTTTCCGCTCCTGCGGCTAAGCTGGCCGCGCCGCTGATCGAAAAGCGGATCGAGCAGAAGGTGGATACCGCCCTGGCGGAGCAGAAGCGGGAAGTGACGATGCCGGAGGACGATGTGGACTTCCAGCTGGAGGACCTGCTGGACTTGCTGGGATTGGACACCGATGTGCGGAAGCCCCTGGCGGAAAAGGCCGAGGAGACGGTGCGGGAGACCGGGGCGTCGCTGATCACCGCCGTGGTGGAGAGCATCGCCCAGTCCGTGATCTACGGCGTGCTGTACATCCTCTCTTTTCTGGCGCTGCTGGCGCTGCTCCATGTGCTGTTCAAGGCCATGGGCCTGCTGGTGAAGCTGCCGGGCCTGCGGGGGCTGAATGCTCTGGGCGGCGGCCTGCTGGGGCTGATCGAGGGTGCGCTGCTGCTGTTTCTGATCGTGTGGGCCGCCCGGCGGCTGGGCGTTTCCTTTGAAACGGAGACGCTGGCCGAGGCGCACATCCTGCGGATATTCACGGCCAATACGCCGCTGAGCGTACTGTCGTTTTTACAGTGACATTTTTTATACGCGCCTCCGGGCGCATGGAGGTTAAAATGCAGCCAACACTTTGTTCAAGATGCAAGAAAAACGTTGCCGTGGTGTTCATCTCGAAGCTGGACGGTGACAGGACCATCAATGAGGGCCTGTGCCTGAAATGCGCCAAGGACTTGGGATTGCCCCAGGTGGACGACATGATGAAGCGCATGGGTATCTCCGACGAGGATCTGGAGACCCTCAACAACGAGATGATGCAGGCCATGAACGGCGTGGAAAATATTGAGGACCTGCCCGGCGGGGACGAAGATGACGGCGAGGAGGAAGAGGGCAAGACCGCCACCTTCCCCTTCCTGAACCGCTTGTTCTCCGGCAGCGACGCGCCTAAGAGCGAGAGCGCCGACGAGGGCGGAGCCGCCGGCCGTGGCCGGGAGAAGAAGGAGCCGAAAAACGGCAAGCGGAAATATCTGGAGAATTACTGCATCTCCCTGACCCAGAAGGCCCAGGAGGGCAAGCTGGACCCGGTCATCGGTCGGGAGCAGGAGATCGAGCGGGTCATTCAGATTTTGAACCGCCGCCAGAAAAACAACCCCTGTCTCATCGGTGAGCCGGGTGTGGGCAAGACCGCCATCGCGGAGGGACTGGCTCAGCGCATCGCCAGGGGCGACGTGCCCTTCAAGCTGCGGGAGAAAGAGGTCTACCTGCTGGATCTGACGGCCCTGGTGGCCGGCACCCAGTTCCGGGGCCAGTTTGAGAGCCGGATGAAGGGCCTCATCGACGAGGTGAAGCGCCTGGGCAACATCATTCTGATGATCGACGAGGTCCACAATATCGTGGGCGCCGGCGACGCCGAGGGCAGCATGAACGCCGCCAATATCCTGAAGCCCGCCCTGTCCCGTGGGGAAATTCAGGTCATCGGCGCCACCACCTTCAACGAATACCGCAAGTCCATCGAAAAGGACACCGCCCTGGAGCGGCGCTTCCAGCCTGTCACCGTCAACGAACCCTCCATTGAGGACTCCATCCAGATTTTGAAGGGCCTGGCGCCCCGGTATGAGCAGTACCACGGTGTGCAGATCTCCGACGGCATCCTCCGTCAGGCAGTGGTGCTCTCCGAGCGGTATATCACAGACCGCTTCCTGCCGGACAAGGCCATCGACCTCATTGATGAGGCCTGTTCCGACCTGAACCTGAAAGACCCGGACATCTCCCGGCGGATGCAGGTCCAGCGGGAGCTGGACGACTACGAGAAAGAGCGGACCATGCTGGAGGAGAAAGAGGAGAAGGCCGAGGGCGACTACGCCCGCATGGCGGAGCTGAAGAGCCGGGAGCTCCAGCTCCACACGGAGCTGGACGGCCTGCTGGCAAAGGGCGACCCCCAGCTTTCCATGGAGAACCTGGCCCACGTCATCGAGCTCTGGACCAAGATCCCCGCCGCCAAGATCAGGGAGCAGGAGTTCCAGCGCCTCAGCCAGCTGGAGACCCGCCTCAAGAGCCACATCATCGGCCAGGACGAGGCTGTGGAGGCCGTGTCCGCCGCCGTCCGCCGGAACCGGGTGGGCATTTCCCCCAAGCACAAGCCCGTCAGCTTCATTTTCGTGGGTCCCACCGGCGTCGGCAAGACGGAGCTGGTGAAACAGCTTGCAACAGACCTGTTCAACACCCCCGACGCCCTCATCCGGCTGGATATGTCGGAATTTATGGAGAAGCACTCCGTCTCCCGCATCGTCGGCTCCCCGCCGGGCTATGTGGGCTATGACGAAGCGGGGCAGCTGACGGAGAAAATTCGCCGCAAGCCCTACGCCGTCATTCTGTTCGACGAGATCGAAAAGGCCCATCCCGATGTGCTGAACGTGCTGCTGCAGATTCTGGACGACGGCGAGATCACCGACGCCCATGGCCGCAAAGTGAACTTCGAGAACACCATCATCGTGATGACCTCCAACGCCGGCAGCGCCACTAAGGAGGGCAGCGTGGGCTTTGGCCGCACCCAGCAGGAGCAGGATTCCGACCGGGCCATGAAAGCCCTCCAGCAGTTCCTGCGGCCGGAGTTTATCAACCGTGTGGACGCCGTCATCACCTTCAACCGTCTGACCGAGGAGCACTTCCAGTCCATCGCCCGCATCATGCTGGGCGAGCTGGCGGATTCCCTGAAGGAGAAGGGTATCACCTTTACCTATGATGACGCACTGGTGGCCTTCCTGACGAAGAAATCCTTCTCCCGGACCTACGGTGCCCGGAATCTGCGGCGAACCATCCAGAAAGAGCTGGAGGACCCCATGGCGACGAAGATCATCGACAGCTACGAGCATCCCATCACCCAGGTGAAAGCCACGGCGGAGGACGAGGACGTCAAGCTGTATACCCTTTAAAGAAGCGGAGGGGGAGACGTGAAACTGTTTCGCAAGGATATTGACCCGCGCTGTGCTTACTGTCAGCGGGGCCAGCAGATCAACGAGCGGGAAGTGGCCTGTGTCAAGCGCGGGGTCGTTCCTATGGAACATCATTGCCGGGCGTTTAAGTATGACCCCTTGAAGCGGGTACCGCCCCGTCCCGCCGCGCTGAATACCGGCAAACTGAACGAATCTGATTTTTCACTGTAATGAAAAGGCACCCCGCGACGGGGTGCCTTTTTCAAAAGGAGGATTGTACAATGGAAAAGATATGGGCAGTTTCTTACAGCGCTACCGGCAATACGGACAAGACGGTGCGTACCATCGCCGAAGAACTGGCGGCGAAGCTGGGCCTGCCGCTGGAGCGGGTGAGCTTCACAAAACCCTCTGAGCGTGAAAAGGAATATTCCTTTACAGAAAATGACCTGGTGGTCATCGGCACGCCAACCTATGCCGGAAAAATGCCCAATAAGCTGCTGCCGGACTTCCAGAGCCGCTTCCATGGAAATGGCGCCCTTGCGGTTGCGGTCGTGACCTTCGGCAACCGAAATTATGACAATTCCCTGGCGGAATTGTGTGCGGTTCTGGAGGGTGACGGCTTCCATACCGTGGCTGCCGGGGCCTTTGTGGGGCAGCATGCCTTCACCGATGAGCTGGCTTACGGTCGTCCCGGCTGGAGCGACCTTTTTGAGATGAAGGAATTTGCCAAGCGAATAACTGTAAAGCTAAAAAACTTAACAGATACTTCCGGCCCGGTCAAGGCCCCCGGCGACGCGGCGGCTCCTTATTACGTGCCAAAAGGCGTTGACGGCCAGCCTGTCAAATTCCTGAAGGCCAAGCCTAAGACCGATCTCTCCAAATGCACGAACTGCGGCGCCTGCGCCAGGCTGTGCCCCATGGGGGCCATCGACCCGAAGGATGTGTCCAGCGTGCCCGGTACCTGCATCAAGTGCCAGCGGTGTGTCCGAAAATGCACCAAGGGGGCCAAGTATTTCGACGATGAGGCCTTCCTGTCCCATGTGAAGATGCTGGAACAGAACTTTGCGGAGCCCAGGGAGAACGAGACATTCCTGTAACCAGGTCCATATCTATGCGGCAAAGGAGACATCCCATCCGGGATGTCTCCTTCTCAATTGCAGTAAGTCTTATAAAGCTCCACATGGTCGTAAATGGCCCGCCAGGAGCTGTATGCGTTGCCGGTGACACAGATATACTCATTCCCATCGCTGTCCCGGCCGCAGCTGGCGGCGCAGTTGCCGGACTGCATCACGTAGCCGGTCTTGGCGCCGATGACCTCCACATCGCCGGTGTCCTTGTCCTCAATGCGCCGGAGGAACCAGTTGGAGAGGATCTGCCCCTCCGGATGCTCCGGCGTGGGGGCTGTTTCGTAAGTGCGGGCGTCCAGCACCTCCCGGCACAGCTCATTTTCCATGGCGGCGTTCAGAATGACCGCCATGTCCCGAACAGTGCAGTGGTGGGCTTCGTCGTACAGCCCCACGCAGTTTGTAAAATGGGTGGTCTCCGCAATGCCCAGCTCCTCTGCCTTTTCGTTCATCAGCTCTACAAAGGCCTCGTGGGACCCGGCGATATAAATGGCCAGGGCCAGGGCTGCGTCGGCGCCGGAGGGGAGGATGGTGCCATACAGCAGCTCCCGGACTGTGGCTGATTCGTTCAGCTCATAGCCCACTACGCTGCAGTCGTTGACGAAGCAGTAATCCGTGATGTCGATGGTAATAGGGACGGTGTCGTCCAGACTTTTCAGGTTTTCCACGGCCACCAGCAGCGTCATAATCTTCGTCATGGAGGCGGGGCTGATGACAGCCTCGGAATCTTTCTCCGCCAGGATGCTGCCGCTGGAGCGGTCGATGACCACGGCGTAAGCGCTGGGAAGGGCGTCGTCCAGTAAGACGGTATCCGCTGATGCCGCCGGAGTCCAAAGCGGTTCCGGCTCAGGTGGGGCGGTTTCTTCAAAAACAAGGGCAGCGGGAACTTCTGCTTCTGGTTCCGGTTCTTCTTTCGCACGGTGAGAGGCCCAGCCGGCCAAAAGGCAGGTCAGAATTAAAAGAAGGGCGCCCACGGGCAGCAGCTGCCGGAGTTGCCTGCGGCGGCGGGCCTGCTGAGCGGCTCTGCGCCGCTTCGCCCGCTGGGCACGGAGGGCTGCCCGTTCCTCGTCGGAGAGGACCGGTGTATATCGTTCGTCCATGAATGGCTCCTTGCAGGTATTTTTTTCATCATAGCACAAATGCCGGAAGATTTCACCATCAATTCTGAGGTTGGGAAAATTTTCTCCTGTCCTTTTTGAAAAGGACAGGAGGTTTGGCTGTCAGGTCCGGGCCGCGGGGCATAAGCTGGAATGAATTTGGAACTGGAGGGGAGCATATGGCTCAGGTAACGAATTTCTTTGTAGGGGCCAACAGCGGCGACGGTTTTCAGAATTTGTTCGGCCAGCTGGTGGACCTGGAGGATACATATGACTTCATGGTTTTGAAAGGCGGTCCCGGTGTAGGGAAAAACACCTTCATGCGGATGATCGGGCAGACCATGGAGCAGGCGGGCGCGGCGGTGGAATACCTCTGGTGCTCCGGGGACCCGGACTCCCTGGACGGCGTGGTGCTGCCGGAGCTGCACTGCGCCATCGCGGACGGCACCAGTCCCCATGTCCTGGAACCGAAGTACCCTGCGGCGGTGGACCGCTACGTGGACCTGGGTCGGTTCTACGACCTCACCGCCGCCAAAGCCGCCGCGGAAGAGGTAAAGGCCCACACCCACGATTATCAGGCCGCCTACGTCCGGGCCTACCGCAGCCTGAAAGCTGCCCGTCAGGTGGAACTGGACACCCTGACGGCAGTGGCCCAGACCTTTGACGCCGGCCGGGCGGAGCGCCGGGTGGAGGGCATTATCGCCCGGGAGCTGCGGGGCAGGCGGGGACGGCGGGGCAAAACCACCCGCCGCTTCCTGGGCAGCATTACCCACAAGGGCTATCTCTGGTGCTTTGACAGCGTGGACGCCCTGTGCCCCAAGGTCTACGAGTTCGCGGACAGCTGGGAGCTGGCGGCGCCGTACCTGGCCCGGCTCCATGAGGCTGCCGTGGAGCAGGGGTGGGACACCATCCTCTGCATGTCCCCGGAGGCCCCCGACCAGGCGGAGCACCTGCTCATCCCCGGCCTGGGGCTGGCCTTTGTCACCTCCCGGCCCGGCATGGACTACGGGAAAAAGCCCCACCGCCGTATCCGGCTGGACGCCATGGCGGAGCCGTCAGGTAAGGCCCGGCTGCGGTTCCAGACCCGCATGACGGCGCTGCTCCGTGAGGAAGGCGTCGCTGCGCTGAAAGATGCCAAGGCCAGCCACGACGCCCTGGAGGCGGTCTATAACCCCTATGTGGACTTCGACGGCGTCCGGGCACTGGCGGCTCTGGAGGCGGGACGGCTGCTGAGTTATCTGGGCTGAGCCGTTCCCTTTTTCCGCCGAATGTGGTATGATGGGTCCGGTGAAAAAGGAGACGGGACCCATGACAAAAGAAGAAGCACTGAAAACTTATTTCGGTTACGACGCCTTCCGGGGCGGACAGGAGCCGGTGATCGATACGCTGTTATCCGGGCGGGACGCCCTGGCCATCATGCCCACGGGGGCGGGAAAATCGGTTTGCTACCAGGTCCCCGCCCTGTTGCTGCCGGGTATTACCCTGGTCATTTCACCGCTGGTGTCCCTGATGCGTGACCAGGTGACGCAGCTTGTGCAGATGGGCGTTCCGGCGGCATTTCTGAACAGCAGCCTGACCTTCAGGCAGTACCTGCTGGCCCTGAGCCGGGCAAAAGAAGGACGGTACAAAATCATCTACGTGGCCCCGGAGCGGCTGGAGACGGAGGGATTCCTGGACTTCGCCTGTCACGCGGACATCTCTCTGGTGGCGGTGGACGAAGCCCACTGCATCTCCCAGTGGGGCCAGGACTTCCGTCCTTCCTATCTGCATATCCCGGCGTTTCTGGAGAAGCTGGGCCGCCGCCCGCCTCTGGGGGCCTTTACCGCCACCGCCACGCCGGAGGTCCGGGAGGACATCGAAAAACTATTGGGCCTGCGGGACCCATTGCGGGTGACCACGGGCTTTGACCGGAAGAACCTGTATTTCGAGGTCCAGGAGCCTGCCGACAAGCGGTCAGCCCTGCTGGAGCTGGTCCGAAGCCGCCCGGACAAGTGCGGCATCGTCTACTGTTCCACCCGGAAGACCGTGGAGGAGGTCTGCGGCCTTTTGCAGGAGGCGAGAGTCTCCGCCACCCGCTACCACGCCGGGCTGGAGCCGGAGGAACGGCAGCGGAATCAGGAGGATTTCCTCTATGACCGGGCCCGGGTGATGGTGGCCACCAATGCCTTCGGCATGGGCATCGACAAGTCGGATGTCCGCTACGTCATCCATTATAATATGCCCAAGGACATTGAGAGCTACTACCAGGAGGCGGGCCGTGCCGGACGGGACGGCCTGCCCTCCAGCTGTATCCTGCTGTACAGCGGCCGGGATGTGCGGACGGCCCAGTTTCTCATCGAGCACGGCGAGAGCCGGGAGGAGCTGGACGCTGAAACGGCGGAGCGCCTGCGGGAGCGGGACATGCTGCGGCTGCGGAAGATGGTGGGCTACTGCCGGACCCGCCGCTGCCTGCGGCAGTACATTTTGCAGTATTTCGGCGAGACGGCCCCGGACACCTGCGACACCTGCTGGAACTGCCTCCACAACTTTGAGGAGGTGGACATCGGTCGGGAGGCCCGTGCCATCCTCCGCTGCGTCATGGAGACGGGCCAGCACTTCGGCGTGTCCGTCATCGCGGAGACACTCTGCGGCGCGGAATCGGACAAGGTACGGAAGTACCACATGGACGAAGAGGCCACCTACGGCCTCCTGCGGGACATGAGCCAGAAGGAGGTGCGGGACCGCATCCGGTTTTTGATCGACGAGGGCGTCCTGGCCCTCAGCCCCGGCCCCTACCCGGTGGTGCTGCTGGGGGAGCGGGCGGAGGACGCCGTGCTGGGCGGCCTGTATATGCGGGCGGTGAAGGAGGAGCGGCCCGCCGCCCGCCGTCCCGTCCCGGAGGAGCTGGACGGCGCCCAGGCGGAGCTGTTCGGGCGGCTGCGGGCATTGCGGGCACGGCTGGCCCGGCGGCAGGGCATCCCCGCCTACGCCGTATTTTCGGACAAGACGCTGCGGGAGCTGGCGGTGGTCCGGCCCCGCACCTTGGAGGAGCTGAAGTCCGTCAGCGGCATCGGCGACGCGAAAGCGAGAAAGTACGGAAAACAGGTTCTGGAGGAGATCGGCGGTATATAGGTGTGGAGCATTTTGCTTTTCCCGTGTTTTGCTGAGAGAAAAGCGGCGTGTCTGCCGGATATGATGCGGCTTCGGTGGAAAGCTAGTCCCGTCAGGGGGCGGAATCATGACAAAAGGAGAGAATGACAGGATATGGGATGCGGACATGATGGATGCGGCGCCTGCTGCGGCGGAAGCTGCGGCGGCTGCGGGGAGCTGGAGCTGACGCGGCAGGAGATCGGCTTGCTGCGCCGGTTTGCTCAGTTCCCGTTTCTCCCTGTGGCCCGGCGCTGGGATTCGGAGACGCCGGTTTACCTGGAAGAGGGGACGGAGCATGCGGAGGAGTACAGCGCCGCCATTACGGGGCTGGAGATCAAGCGGCTGATCCGGCTGGACTATGACCTGCCCCTGACGAATTTTGATTATGGGGCCTACGGACAGTATCCCTGCCAGGGGAGCATGGCGCTCACCGCCAGAGGACAGGCGGTGGTGGAATTGCTGGAGATCCAGGGAGTCCGGGAATAAGGAGCATGTACCGTGAAAAAGCAGCCCGCCAACAGGAGCGTTGGCGGGCTGCTTTTTGGGGATCGGTCAGATCACATAGTCATTGCCACTGGTGCCGGATTGCACCAGGTCCACAATCGTGACGTTGTCCAGGTAGTCGTTAATGACCTGATTCAGTCCCTGCCACAGCGGAAGGGTACGGCACTGCGCCATTCGCGGGCAGGAGGCGGCGCCTTCCTCCAGACAGGCCACCGGGGCCAGGGATTCCTCTGTCAGACGCAGGATGCTGCCTACCGTGTATTGGTCGGGGGATTTCGTCAGGCGGTAGCCGCCGCCTTTCCCCCGCACGCCGTTCAAAAGCTTGGCCTTCACCAGGAGCTTGATGATGCTCTCTAAATATTTTTCAGAGATTTCCTGCCGCTCCGCGATCACTTTCAGAGGGATAAAGCCCTCAGACTGATGCTCCGCCAGATCCACCATGACCCGCAGCGCATAGCGTCCCTTTGTTGAAATCAGCATGGAAAAGCCTCCTCTTCCTTTGTGAAACCTATTATACAATATGGTTGATGGGGAATCAATGAAAAGTTTGCGTCAAAGCGGGCACAGCCATACACATTTGTCGCCAAAATCATTTTATAAGGAAAGTGCTTGACATTCCCGGACGAAAGGATTACACTCAAATCAACAAATGAACAAGTGCTCATTTGTTTAAGCAATTAGAAAGGGGCTACCAAACATGAAAAAGACTTATAAGATCGATGTGGACTGCGCCAACTGCGCCAACAAAATGGAGGAGGCCGCCAAGAAGACCGCCGGCGTCGCGGACGCCACCGTGAACTTTATGGCGCTGAAAATGATCGTTGAATTCGAGGACGGCCAGGACCCCAAGGCTGTGATGCAGGAAGTTTTGAAGAACTGCAAGAAGGTCGAGGACGACTGCGAGATCTTCCTGTAAGCGCGCCGGCGGGAGGCCGCGCTCTGTTGGGAATCGGAGGAGGACCCTATGAATAAGAAACAGAAAAAGATGCTGGTGCGCATCCTGGCGGCAGTGGCGCTGCTGGTGCTTCTGACCGTGCTGCCGGTGCCGGAGGGACCTGTGCAGCTGCTCCTGTATCTGCTCCCTTACCTTGTGATCGGCTATGATATTCTGCTGAAAGCCTGGAAAGGGATCTGTAACCGGCAGGTGTTCGATGAGAATTTCCTGATGGCGGTGGCCACCGTGGGCGCCATGATCTTAGGCGACTACAAGGAGGGAACAGCCGTCATGCTGTTCTATCAGATCGGCGAGCTGTTCCAGAGCTATGCCGTGGGCAGGAGCCGCAGGAATATCAGCCAGCTCATGGACATCCGGCCCGATTACGCCAACATTGAGGGTGAAAACGGTCTGGAGCGGGTGGACCCGGATGAGGTGGAAGTTGGCACGGTCATCGTGGTCCAGCCCGGCGAGAAGGTTCCCATTGACGGCGTGGTGATGGAGGGAAAAGCGGCGCTGAACACCAGCGCCCTCACCGGCGAAAGCCTGCCCCGGGATGTCAAGCCCGGCGACGACATCATCAGCGGCTGCATCAACATGAACGGCGTGCTGAAGATCCGCACCACCCGGGAATTCGGAGAGTCCACGGTTTCAAAGATCCTGGACCTGGTGGAGAACTCCAGCTCCAAAAAATCCCAGTCCGAGCGGTTTATCTCCCGTTTTGCCCATTACTACACCCCTGCTGTCTGTTACAGCGCGCTGGCGCTGGCGGTATTGCCTCCGCTGGTCATGCTGCTGCTGGGGCGCGCGCCCCAGTGGGGCCAGTGGGTCTATCGTGCCCTGACGTTCCTGGTCATCAGCTGCCCGTGCGCGCTGGTCATCAGTATCCCCCTGAGCTTTTTCGCGGGCATTGGCGGCGCCAGCCATGCCGGTGTACTGGTGAAGGGCTCTAACTATCTGGAGACTCTGGCCCAGACCCGGTATGTGGTGTTTGACAAAACCGGCACCCTGACACGGGGCGTTTTTGAGGTGGTGGGCGTCCATCACAATCAGGTGGAAGAGGAGAAGCTGCTGGAATATGCGGCTCTGGCCGAGAGCTTTTCCTCCCACCCCATCAGCCGCAGTTTGAAGGAGGCCTACGGAAAGCCTCTGGACGAGAACCGGGTGACAGATGTGGAGGAGATCAGCGGCAACGGCGTCACGGCCAAAGTGGATGGCGTCAGCGTGGCGGTGGGCAATGAAAAGCTGATGCGGAGGCTTGACGTGGAGGCGATCCCGTGCCATCATGTAGGTACCATCGTCCATGTGGCCATCGGCGGCAGCTATGCCGGACATGTCCTGATCTCCGATGTGGCAAAGCCCACGTCGGCCCAGGCCATCCGGGAACTGCGGAAGGCCGGCATCCGCAAGACGGTCATGCTCACCGGCGATACGGAGCGCGTTGCGCGGCAGGTGGCTCAGGAATTGGGCGTGGACGAGGTCCACAGTGAGCTGCTGCCCGCGGATAAGGTGGACCGGATCGAGGCGCTGCTGGACCGGAAAGGTCCCAAGGAGCGGCTGGCTTTTGTGGGTGACGGCATCAACGACGCCCCTGTCCTCTCCCGGGCGGATATCGGCATCGCCATGGGCGCCTTGGGCTCCGACGCCGCTATTGAGGCAGCGGACGTGGTGCTGATGGATGACGACCCGATGAAGATCGTGACGGCTATCCGGATCGCCCGGAAGTGTATGCGCATCGTCTACGAGAACATTTATTTTGCCATTGGCATCAAGCTGGTCTGCCTGGCTTTAGGTGCGCTGGGCGTCGCCAACATGTGGGTCGCCATTTTCGCGGATGTGGGCGTCATGGTGCTGGCCGTTCTGAATGCCATCCGGGCGCTGATCGTGAAAAAACTCTGAGGAGGAGACGCCATGACGGAACAGGAAGAGTTCTGCTGTGAGACGGAAGAAGTCCATGAGGACCTATTGAAGATCGTGAATGAGACGATGCCGGATGAAACGGAATTGTATGATCTGGCGGAGCTGTTTAAGATTTTCGGAGATTCCACCCGCATCCGCATTTTGTTTGTGCTGTTCGAGGCGGAGGTCTGTGTCTGCGACCTCGCCTCGGTGCTGAACATGACCCAGTCGGCCATTTCCCATCAGCTGAAAATTCTGAAACAGAATAAGCTGGTCAAGAGCCGCCGGGAGGGGAAGTCCGTATTTTATTCCCTGGCGGACGACCATGTGCGGACCATTATCGCCCAGGGACAGGAACATATTGAGGAATGACGCGCTGTGCGCGGAAACTAAAAGAAGGCCGGACGCTTGCGTCCGGCCTTCTTTTAATTCAGGAAATCTTTCAGCTTTTTGCTCCGGCTGGGATGCCGCAGTTTTCTCAGGGCCTTGGCCTCAATCTGGCGGATACGCTCCCGGGTGACGTTGAACTCCTTGCCCACTTCCTCCAGGGTGCGGGTGCGGCCGTCCTCGATGCCGAAGCGCAGCTTCAGCACCTTTTCCTCCCGGGGGGTCAGAGTGGAGAGCACGTCCATCAGCTGCTCCTTCAGCAGGGTGAAGCTGGCGGCCTCGCTGGGCTCGCTGGCGCCCTCGTCGGGGATGAAGTCGCCCAGGTGGGAGTCCTCTTCCTCGCCGATGGGCGTCTCCAGAGAGACAGGTTCCTGGGCGATCTTCAGGATCTCCCGCACCTTCTCCACAGGCATGTTCATCTCGGCGGCGATCTCGTTAGGAGAGGGATCGTGGCCCAGCTCCTGAAGGAGCTGGCGGCTGACCCGGATGACCTTGTTGATGGTTTCCACCATGTGGACGGGGATGCGGATGGTGCGGGCTTGGTCGGCGATGGCGCGGGTGATGGCCTGGCGGATCCACCAGGTAGCGTAGGTGGAGAACTTGTAGCCCTTGGTGTAGTCGAATTTCTCCACGGCTTTGATGAGGCCCAGGTTGCCCTCCTGGATCAGGTCCAGGAACAGCATGCCCCGGCCCACATACCGCTTGGCGATGGAGACCACCAGACGGAGGTTGGCCTCCGCCAGCTTCTGCTTGGCCTTTTCACCGGCCTTGTGGCCTTTCTCCCAGGCGGCGATCTCCTCGTCGGTGGCGGTGACGGGCTCACCCGCCTCCCGCTGGCGCTTCACTTCCGCCAGACGGCGGTCGGCCTCGTTGCCGGCGGACATGGCCTGGGCCAGCTCCACTTCCTCGTCGGGAGAGAGCAGGGGCACCTTGCCGATCTCCTTCAGGTACATGCGGACGGGATCGTCGATGGAGAAGTTGTTGACCAGGGTATTAGGGTCTACCAGCTCCTCTTCCTCCACGTCCGCGATCTCCTCGTCGGCGGGCTCATCATCCGGCAGCTCCGGCAGCAGGTCGTCGTCGGTGCTGATGTCGATGTTCAGAGCTTCCAGAGAGTCATAGAGCTGGTCCATCTGCTCGCTCTCCAGATTCAGGTCGTCCACGGCCTCCATCAGCTCCGCGGAATCCAGCTTGCCCTTTTTCTTGCCCTTGGCCAGCAGCTCCCGCAGCTTTTCCTGGTTGATGAGCCAGCTGGCCGCGGGGAGGGCGGCGACCTGCTTGTCATCCAGGCGGACGATGCCGGCCTTCTTAGCCTCTTCGTCGGTCATGATATGGGGCGCTTCCTCCTCAGAGGGCGCGGCGCCGCGCTTGCCGGACTTCTTTTTGCTCGCCGGCTTCCCGGTCTCCTCCGCCGCGTCAGCGGCGGCCAGGAGCGCGTCTGCCTGCTGCTCCAGCTCCTCGGGAGTCAGTTCCTTCTTTTTAGTCATGCTGCTTTCCTCCAGTACCCTTTTTGTCCTTGTATTTTTCTGTCGCGGCCAGAAGCGGGTCGATGTCCGCCCCGCCGGCGCGTTTGTCTGCTTCCGTTTGAATGATGCGTATGTAGTCCGCCAGCGCCTGGGACGCGTTCTGCGTGGATTCCGGCTGCTGGAGAATGGCGGAGAGGTGGCTTGCCGCCTCCGGCTCCAACTCGCTGAACAGCGTTGCCGGGGACAGAGTTCGTCCCTCGGACTTCGCCTGCCACATCCGGGCGTAGGCCCTGCCCAGCAGGGGGGAGGAGAACTGATCTTCCCGCAGGGGCGGTTCGTCGGGGAACAGCTCCGGGTCCCGGTACAGCAGCCGCAGGACCCCCTCCTCCGCCCGGGCGGAGCGGATGTTCTCGTACCGCAGGGACCGTTCCTTCGGCTGGAGCTGGGCGGCGGGATTCAGGTCCTTCCGCAATTCCGCCCGCTTTTCCCTTGCCATCCGGCGTTTGAATGCCCGCTGGACCTCTAGCTTCATGGCGTCGGGGCTGATGTGGGCGGTCTCGGCGGCCCGGACGGTGTAGACCTCCCGCTCCACGGCTCCCGGCAGGGAGGCCAGCAGGTCGCTGATCTCCTCGCAGTAGGCCACCCGGGACTCGTCGCTGGTAAAATCATATTTGCCGGTCACCTGGGCCATGCGGAACTCCACGCCGTTCTCGCTGCCATTCAACAGCCGCTCAAAGGCGTCCGCTCCCTGGAACTTGATGAAATCGTCGGCGTCCTGCTTCACCAGCTCGCCGTCCGCCGTCCTGCGGCGGGGGAGCTGGAGGACTTTCACGGAAAATTCCGAGCCGTTTAAAATCTGCAGCGCCCGCTCCGTGGCGATCTTGCCGGCGTTGTCGTTGTCGTAGCACAGCACCAGCTCTTTTGTGAACCGGGAGAGGAGCCGGGTCTGCTCCACCGTCAGCGCCGTCCCCATGGAGGCTACCGCGTTGTCGAAGCCCGCCTGGTGCAGCGTTACGATGTCCAGGTTGCCCTCGCAGAGGATGATGTTGGGCCGCTTTGTTTTTTTCGCCAGGTTCAGGCCATACAGCACCCGGCGCTTGGAGTACACCGGAGTCTCCGAGGAGTTCATATACTTGGGTTCGGACTTGTCCAGCACCCGGCTCCCGAAGGCCACCACGTCGCCCCGGGTGTCGATGACCGGGAGCATGAGGCGGTTGCGGAATTTGTCGTACAGGCCGCCGTTTTTGTTCTGGACCACCAGACCCGCCTGCAGCAGCTCGGCTTTGGTGTAGCCCTTTTTCGTCATGGCGGTCAACAGCACGTCCCAGGCGTCCAGAGACGCGCCCATGCCGAATTTGACGGCGGTGGACTTTTTGATCTGCCGCTTGTCCAGATATTCCTGGACCGCCCGGCCCTCCGGCTGCTGGAGGAGCTGGTAGTAGAAGCGGGCGGCGTCCCGGTTCAGGTCCAGCAGCCGCTGCCTGCGGCGGCCCGCCTCCCGGTCGCCCTCTTCCTCCGGGACCTCCATCCCGGCCCGCTTTGCCAGGAAGCGTACCGCGTCGGGAAAGGAGAGATTTTCGATGTCCATGATGAAATTCACCACGCCGCCGCCCTTTTTGCAGCCGAAGCAGTAGTAGATCTGCTTGTCCGGGGAGACGGAGAAGGAGCCGGTCTTTTCGCTGTGGAAGGGACACAGGCCGAACAGGTTGCCGCCCTTACGGGTCAGCTGCACATAGCTGCCCACCACATCCACGATATCGCTTCGGGCGGTCAGCTCGTCCAGAAAACTCTGGGGAAACGCCACGGCCTGTCCCTCCTTTCGTTCAGTTTAGCCGGGATGCGCGGTTATCATACCAAAAGACCGCGCGGACACGAAGCCCACGGTAATAAAATATACCCCGTCCATTTTAAAATTCCTCTTTTTTTCGCAATTTTTTTGAAAGCGGTCAAAAATTTTTTCAATGAGCCGGCTTTACAGGCCGGCGGAGAATGGGTACAATGGGGAAAAAACGGAGAGGGAGGGACGGAAAATGCCCATCGGACTGTGGGCGGCGCGGCTGGAGCGGCCCCTGACCGGGGAGGAGACGGAGGGCCTGACAAACCTGCTGCCGCCCGGACGCCGGGAGCGGCTGCTGCGGGTAAAGGACCCGGCCCGGCGGCGGGAGCCGCTGTGCGCGTATCTGCTGCTGCGGCTGGCCCTCCGGGAGGCTTGCGGCTGGGAAGAGCTTCCGGATATTGCCCTTTCTTCCCAGGGAAAGCCCTGCTTTCCGGATGCACTTGGCGTCCATTTCAACCTCAGCCACACCTCCGGCGCGGTGCTGGTGGGTCTGAGTGACCAGCCTATCGGCGTGGACATTGAGCGCATCCGGCCCATGTCGCCCGCGTCTCTGGAGCGGCTGGCGGCGGGCGTGGCGGAGCAGGACTTTTTCCCCTGCTGGGTGCGGCGGGAGGCCCGGGCCAAGCTGGACGGGACTCACATGGGGGCTCTGCTCCGCACCGAAATGCCTCTGCGGGACGGAGAGTTTTATTACCCGCTGGATACGTTTCCCGGCTATGCGGCGGGGATGGCCACCCGGAGCCCGGAGATGCCGGGCCAGGTGCGTCTTATCTCTTTAGACGAGTGGATACAGGAAATGGTTTTGACGTTTTCGCAGGAATAAAAGAACCGGGCGGGAAAATTCCCGCCCGGCTCTTTTTACATAATTTGCAGGTTTAGAAAATGCCTTGCGCCATCATGGCGTCGGCCACCCGCTGGAAGCCCGCGATATTGGCACCGGCCACCAGGTTGTAGCCCAGGCCGTACTTCTCGGCGGCGTCCACGCTCATCTGGTAGATGGTGTTCATGATCTGGTGGAGCTGTTTGTCGACCTCTTCCTCGGTCCACACCAGGCGCTCGCTGTTCTGGGCCATCTCCAGGGCGGAGGTCGCCACGCCGCCGGCGTTGACCGCCTTGGAGGGCGCCACGATCACGCCGGGCTGCTCCATCAGGAACTTCAGGGCGTCGTTGGTGGTGGGCATGTTGGCCACCTCGATGTAATACTTCACACCGTTGGCGGCGATCTGCTTGGCCTGCTCCATATGTACGTCGTTCTGCATGGCGGAGGGCATACAGATGTCCACCTTCACGCCCCAGGGCTTCTCGCCGGGATGGAACTCCACGCCGAACTTGTCGGCATAGTCCTTCACCTTGTTGCGGCCGGAAGAGCGCATCTCCACCAGATAGTCGATCTTCTCCTTGGTGGTCACGCCGTCGGGGTCATAGATGTATCCGTCGGGGCCGGACAGGGTGACGACCTTGGCGCCCAGCTGGGCCGCCTTCTTGCAGATGCCCCAGGTCACGTTGCCGAAGCCCGCGCAGGCGATGGTCTTGCCCGCGATGTCCTCGCCCTCATGCTTCAGGACATTCTCCAGATAATACACCGCGCCGTAGCCGGTAGCCTCGGGGCGGATCAGGGAGCCGCCATAAGAGAAGCCCTTGCCGGTGAGGACACCGTTTTCAAACGCGCCCTTCAGACGGCGGTACTCGCCGTACAGGTAGCCGATCTCCCGGGCGCCCACGCCCATGTCGCCGGCGGGCACGTCCACATCGGGGCCGATGTAGCGGTACAGAGCCTGCATGAAGCTCTGGCAGAAACGCATGATCTCGGAATCGGACTTGCCGGCGGGATCGAAGTCAGAGCCGCCCTTGCCGCCGCCGATAGGCAGGCCGGTGAGGGAGTTCTTGAAGGTCTGCTCAAAGCCCAGGAACTTGATGATGCCGGGATAGACGTTGGGCTGGAACCGCAGGCCGCCCTTGTAGGGGCCGATGGCGCCGTTGAACTGGCAGCGCCAGCCGGTGTTGGTGTGCCAGGTGCCGTCGTCGGCCATCCAGCAGACGCGGAAGGTGAACATCCGCTCCGGCTCCACCATCCGGTTCAGCAGGTCAACTTTTTCATATTCGGGGTGCTGGTCGATGACGGGCTCCAGAGAGGTCAGGACCTCCTCCACAGTCTGGACGAATTCAGGCTCATTGGCGTGCTTGGTTTTCACATTCTCGATCACACTGGCCAGATACGCGTTCATCAGGCTTCCTCCTTGTAATCTGAAATTGTTTAATGTGTTAAAATCCTGCTGGGTTTTCTAATTTCAGTTTAGCATTTCTGCACGAAGGAAACAAGGCAAATTTTTTCGAATGCTGGCAAATACTTTTTCTGATGGCACAGAAAAAGGTCAACCTATTTTGTGCAAATCGACGGGGAACAGGAAAACGGTACTAGGATACCGAAGATTTTGCGGCGCGGGAATCGGCATGTTTGTTTCTGTACATCATGTCGTCCGCGTCCTCAATGGCTTTCTGGATATGGCAGGTATCAGCGTTATAATAGGCATACCCATAGGCAATATCCGGAATGCGGGGGTCTTCCTTCCGCAGGGCTTCCACGGCGGCCAGAAATTGCCCGTTCAGTTCCTCCAGCTGCTCAAAATGGCTGTCCAGGATCACGCAGAATTCATCGCCGCCGACACGGTAACAGGAGCCGTATTTTCCGTATACGGCCCGTAACTGTTTCCCGATTTCTTTCAGGCACAGGTCGCCGACGGAATGGCCATAGGTGTCATTGACCAGTTTGAAGCGGTTGATGTCGAAAAACAGGATCACAGCCCGGGAGCCGATGTTGCCGAGAGCCGTGTCGTAGCACCTGCGGTTCAGCAGGCAGGTGACCGCGTCCAGCTGGAGCACGATCTTGCAGCAGCGGCTGTACAGCAGCATATTGCCAATGGCAATGCACAAAAAATCGATCCGGATATCCGCGTATATAAATTGGATCCCGACGCCGATGAAGAGCATCAGCAGGGTCAATACCAGCACACCGTCGATGCCGGTCTGGTACTCCTTGCCGCTGCGGATCACGCTGGAAAAACAGAGGATGATCGATAGGATGAACGCCGCGATGTAAATGAAATACAGGCTTTCCCTGTGGTAGATGTTTTGGCTGTCGATCCGGAAGACCCAGTGAAAACGCAGCGAGATGCATTCGAAGACGGCATGGGCGACAGCGGCGGCGATGGCGATTTTGGGCCACTTCAGCACGCCGTAAGCCATCGCCACCGCCACACCGATCGCCGGGGCGCAGCAGAACTCCACCAGCTTGCCGATCTGATGCAGGACGATGAGAGACGGAGCCGCGCCGTTTGTCAGCACGCCGACACACTCGCCCAGCAGCGAACCGGCGATCAGCAGACAGGCCAGAACAGCCCATTTCTTCATTTCTTTTGTGATGAGGCGGTTTGTCAGAATATCGGTGGCTGTGATGAGCAAAAGGAAAAGCGCGGTCAGGACGATGGCTGTGTACAGATTGAACATTTTATGTGACACACCTTTGCGGACAATTTTGAAGCGGCGAACCAAGGTATTTGATTCTTTACGATCCTCATATACCTTATATAATGTTATTGTACCGTATTTTTCCTTCTTTTCAACACAAAGATACGTGGATACGTGAAAATTCAAAAGGCAGGCAATTGACTTTTTCCTGGAAAATTGTATAATATTTTCGGAAAAGTTTTGCCCATAAGCGGATATTTTTGAGGGAGGCACATCGTATGCATACCTATTCCATGGAAATCGCCGGCCTGAAGCGGGAACTGCCCATCTGCAAGGTCACCGACGACCTGTACATCGGCGCGTTCATCTGCTTCGGCGACGCGGAGCTGACCGTGGCCTGCGCCCGGGAGCTTTTGAAGCTGGTCCCCGCCGACAGCTATGACTATCTCTTCACCGCCGAGGCCAAGAGCATTCCCCTGATCCATGAGATGGCCCGTCAGTCCGGCGCGGAGAAGTATTTCATTGCCCGGAAGGGCCCCAAGGTCTACATGCCCGATCCTATCCATGTGGATGACCAGTCCATCACCACCGCCGGCGTACAGAAGCTGTACCTGGGCCGGGATGACGCGGACCTCATCCGGGGCAAGCGCATCCTCATCATGGACGATGTGATCTCCACCGGCGGCTCCCTGCTGGCCATGGAGGCCTTGGTGGCCGCGGCCAGCGGCATCGTGGCGGGCAAGATCGCAGTCCTGGCGGAGGGCGCCGCGCAGCAGCGGGACGACATTAAGTTCCTGGCGCCCCTGCCGGTGTTCAACGCCGACGGAACGGTCAAGGGATAAGTACATCGAAACGGCGCGCGGTCGGCTGACAGCGCGCCGTTTTTGGATTTGTGTGTTGTGAGGGGACTTATGAAGAAAAAATGTGTGTATTGGCTGCCGAAGCTGGGAGTTTTGGCGGCTTTGTCCATGATATTCATGGCGGCTTCGGCGGTACTGCGTATCGTCTGGGCGGCGGGAGAGGCGCTGTCCTCCGCCGTGTTCTGGCTCCAGGTGGTGCTGCCTCTGGCGGCGAATGTCAGCTTTATCGTCATCCTCCTGCGGGACAGCCGTGACCGGCTCTACCGTTCCGCCATCCCCGTGTGGCTGGGGTGCGTGTTTTTCGCCGTGAAAGCGTTGGGCTTTCCGTCCCGGCTCCACACAGTGCTGTGCCTTTGTTTGTACGCCCTGGTGGCGGCTTTGTACACTGCCACGGTGACAGGCCGGGTGCCTACTCAGAAGCTGCTGTGGCCCCTGTTCGGGCTGCCCATGCTGTACCACATTTTTGTGGAGGACACCCAGAAAGTGGGCTGGCCGCTCCACGATTGGCTGCCGGAGCTCAGCGTGCTGTGCTGTATGGCGGCGCTGCTGTGCCTGTCTCTGGCCATGAAGAAGCGCCCGGTGGAGGAGGGGGCTTACGTGAAGCGGTTCGGCGACCGCAACGACGGACGCCGCCTGCGGAGCCTGTCTCCCATCTTTGCGGTGTCGCCGTATATTATGAAGACCCGCAACACCTCCCAGAACTTCATCGAGGATCACATCGAGGTCACGGAGATGGAGCGGTACATCGTGGAAAAGCGGAAGGCGGGACTGAAGAATTTCGGCGTGCTCCATGTCCTGCTGGCGGCTTACGTCCGCACCTGTGCCCGGTATCCGGGGCTGAACCGCTTCATCGCGGGACAGCACATTTTCACCCGGGACCGGGAAATTGAGATCAACATGACCATCAAAAAGGAGATGTCCACGGATTCGCCGGATACCGTCATCAAGGTGACCTTCGACCCTGCCGACACAGCGGACATTGTGTATGGGCGGTTTAACGATAAGGTGCGGGAGGTGAAGGACGCGCCGCTGGACACGGGCTTCGACAAGCTGGCGGGGGCCTTTAACCTGATTCCCGGCCTGCTGCTGAAGTTCTTCGTGTTTCTGCTTCAGGGCATGGATTACTTCGGCCTGCTGCCCCGGTTCCTGACCAAGCTGTCGCCTTTCCATGGCTCCCTGTACATCACCTCCATGGCCTCCCTGGGCATCCCGCCCATCTACCACCACCTGTACGACTTCGGCAACGTGCCGGTGTTCGTTTCCTTCGGCAAAAAACGCCGGGTGTTTGAGACGAAGCGGGACGGCAGCGTGGTGCTGCGGAAGTATATCGACTGTAACTTCGTCACCGACGAGCGCATTGTGGACGGCTTCTACTTCGCCTCCTGCCTGCGGTACCTCCATAACCTGCTCAGCGATCCCTGGCAGCTGGATACGCCGCCGGAGGAGATCATCCGGGACGAAACCTGAAAAAAGGACCGTTCTCCAGCCGGAGAGCGGTCCTTTTTTACATGTCTCATCGAATCAGAACCAGGCCCAGCAGGGCGGAGAATGCGATGACGACGGGGATGCTGACTTTAAATTTCAGCAGGGCTACCAGGGCGGCGGCGCCGATGAACAGGGCGGGCAGGCTGACTCCGCCCGAGGCTGCGGCGTAGTTGGTCATGGAGAGGGAGCACAGAACGGCCAGGATCAGCCCCAGGCAGATGGGCCGGACGCCGGACATGACCTTCTGCATAAAGGAGGAATCCCGGAACTTCTCAAAGGCTGCGGCGGCGACAGCACAGATCAGAAAGGTGGGGGACAGGACGCCCAGACTGGCGGAGATCGCCCCCAGAAAGCCGGCCACCCGGGTGCCGGCGAAGGTAGCGCAGTTCAGGCCCAGGGGACCGGGGGTCATCTCCGCAATGGCCACGATGTCACTTACCTCGGAGAGGGTCATCCAGCCGTGGGAGAGCATCTCATGGTTAATGAGGGGCACCATGCTGAGACCGCCGAAGCTGGTAAAGCCGATCTTGCAGAAGGACCAGAACAGTTCAAGGAGTACCATGGTCGGAACCTCCTTTCCGGTGTTCCCGCCAGAGGCTGAGCAGGAAGCCCAGCAGACCGCCCAGCAGGACGATCGTGATACAGTTCATGCCGAAAAACAGATACAGCACAAAGCCCAACAGCAGGATCACATAGCCGAAGCGGTCCGTCAGGGCGGCTTTCCGCAGGCCCAGTGCTGCGGAGGTGATAATGGGGACCACGGTGGCCCGGACGCCCACCATGGCCCGGCTGACATAGGGGTTGTCCCGTACCTGGGTATAGAACCAGGTGACCGCCGTCAGGATCAGCAGAGGCGGGATGCACATGCCCGTCACACAGGCAATGGCGCCGGGGAAGCCCGCCACGTGATAGCCGAACAAATAGGATACATTGCCGATCATCAGGCCCGGCAGGCTGCGGCCGACGCTGGTGATGTCCAGCAGGTCCTCCTCCGTCAGCCAGCCCCGCTTCTGCACATATTCCTTCTGCATCTGGGCCACGATGGACCAGCCGCCGCCGAAGGTGTAGCAGCCAAATTTGAAAAACTGCCAGAACAGGCCGGGGACCCGGCCCTTCCGGTGCGTGTCTGCTTTTTGTGATGCTTCCATGATGTGCCTTTCAGTGCGTTTTTTTATAGGTGAGGTAGCCTTCCAAAATCAGCGTGGCCGCCACCGCGTCCACCACTTTTTTCCGTTTTTTTGCGTTTTTGCCGCTGTTCATCAGGATCTGGTGGGCGTCGATGGTGGTGCGCCGCTCGTCCCAGAGGACCACGGGCAGGGAAGTGGTTTCCTCCAGCAGCGTCTTCATGGCCTGGGCCTTTTCCGAGCGGGGGCCCCGGGTGCCGTCCATGTTGATAGGGTGGCCCAGCACCAATTCCTCCACGCCGTGCTCCTTCGCCAGGGCGGAAATTTGCTCTGCCACGGCCTCCGGGCGGTAGGCGTTGATGACGGTGGTGAAGCCGGCCAGAAAGCCGGTGGGGTCGGAGATGGCGATGCCGGTGTGGGCGTCGCCGTAGTCGATGGCCATGATGCGCATAGGGCGTCCTCTCTTCCGCTTTTTTGCCCATGATACCACACCCGGAAGCGCCGCGCAAGCGGACGGCGGAAACGGCGAAAATTCCTGGAAATTTTTCAGAAAAACAGTTGACCGGATGTTTGACATGTGGTACAATCACTCTTACCTGTGAAAAAGGGCTTTGTTGTCGTGCGCGTTTTTCGCTTTTCAGCCGCGGCAGCTCAGTACCGAACTATGCAGGGAGGCAGTCGGTATCTCCGGCCTTGCCGGGAATGATACCAATAATAAGGAGGTGCCGTTAGATGCGCGTTAAAGTCACTTTGAGATGCAACGAGTGCAAGCAGAGAAACTACAATACGATGAAGAACAAGAAGAACACCCCGGACAAGCTTGAACTGAACAAGTATTGCCCCTTCTGCAAGAAGCACACCGTCCACACCGAGACCAAGTAAGGATTATCAGAAAGGACGTATGACAATGGCAGAAGAAGCGAAGAAGAAAAAGGATCGCGGCCTTTGGTTCCGCGAGATGAAAAGCGAATTGAAGAAGGTCGTCTGGCCCAACAAGGAGACTGTGGCGAAGAACACCGGCACCGTGCTCCTGTGCTCCGTCGTGATCGGCGCTTTCATCTGGATCTTCGACTTTGTGGCGGTCTCCGCCGTGCAGATGATCCTGAACGTGTTCGGCGCGTAAGGAGTAGAAGATATGTCAGACAGCGCGAAGTGGTATGTGATCCATACCTATTCCGGCTACGAAAACGCCGTTAAGACCAGCATTGAGAAGTTCGTTGCCAGCCGCAACATGGAGGATATGATCCTGCGGATGGAGATCCCCATGGAGACGGTCACCGAGGTCACGGACTCCGGCGCCACGAAAGAGGTGGAGCGGAAGGTGTTCCCCGGCTACGTGCTCATCAAGATGGTCATGACGGATGATACCTGGCATCTGGTGCGGAATGTCCGCGGCGTCACCGGCTTTGTTGGCTCCGCCAACAAGCCCATCCCCCTGACGGAGGAAGAGGTGCTTGCTATGGGCATGGAAAAGCACGAGATCGTGGTCAGGTACAATGTGGGCGACCACGTGAAGATCGTGGACGGCCCTCTGGCCAGCTTCACCGGCATCGTCGAGGAGATCGAACCCGAGAAGAACCGCGTCAGCGTCATGGTCTCCATGTTCGGCCGCGAGACCCCGGTGGACCTGGAATTGGACCAAGTCGAGGTCCAGAACTGAAAAAAGCATCCGTTGGATGCAGGTGGGAGGGGCTGAAAAGCCCCGCCAAGGACGGACTCCTGGAAGTCCGCTACCACATTTATAATTTAGGAGGTGCTACTCCGTGGCACAGAAAATTACTGGTTATGTGAAACTGCAGATCCCCGCAGGCAAGGCAACTCCCGCTCCCCCCGTTGGCCCCGCTCTGGGCCAGCACGGCGTCAATATCGCCGCTTTCACCAAGGAGTTCAACGAGCGCACGAAGAACGACATGGGCATGATCATCCCCGTCGTCATTACCGTGTATGCCGACCGTTCCTTCTCCTTCATCACCAAGACTCCCCCCGCGGCTGTCCTGATCAAGAAGGAGTGCAACATCGAGTCCGGTTCCGGCGTCCCCAACAAGACCAAGGTGGCCACCATTTCCAAGGCTTCCATCCAGAAGATCGCTGAGATCAAGATGAAGGACCTGAATGCCGCCAGCCTGGAAGCCGCCATGAGCATGATTGCCGGTACCGCCCGCTCCATGGGCGTTGTCGTCGGCGACTGACATTCATAACAATCAGCCGAGCGGCTGACAAGGCCGCTCCATACAGTGGGAGGAACTCAGAGTCCGAAGAACCACTATGAGGAGGAAGTAACATTGTTTAGAGGCAAGAAATATCAGGAAAGTGCCAAGCAGATCGACAAGAACACTCTGTACGAGGCTGCTGATGGCATGGCTCTCATCTGCAAGACCGCCAGCGCCAAGTTCGACGAGACCGTCGAGCTGCATGTAAAGCTGGGCGTTGACTCCCGTCACGCCGACCAGCAGGTCCGCGGCGCCATCGTTCTGCCCCACGGCACCGGCAAGACCGTCCGCGTGCTGGTGTTCGCCAAGGGCGACAAGGCCGACGCTGCCCGTGAGGCCGGCGCCGACTATGTGGGCGATATGGATCTGGTTGAGAAGATCCAGAAGGAAAACTGGTTCGAGTTCGACGTGGTCGTCGCCAGCCCCGACATGATGGGCGTCGTCGGCCGCCTCGGTAAGGTCCTGGGCCCCAAGGGTTTGATGCCCTCTCCCAAGGCCGGTACCGTGACCCCCGATGTTGCCAAGGCCGTGAAGGAAGTCAAGGCCGGTAAGATCGAGTACCGTCTGGACAAGACCAACATCATCCACTGCCCCATCGGTAAAGTCTCCTTCGGCCCCGAGAAGCTGACCGAGAACTACAACGCTCTGATGGGCGCCATCGTGAAGGCCAAGCCCGCCACCGCCAAGGGCCAGTATATCCGCAGCTGCGTGGCTGCTTCCACCATGGGCCCCGGCGTGAAGATGAACACTGCGAAGCTCATCTGAGGAGCTTAAAGGGGGAGCAGGCTCCCCCTTTAGAACCCCCACCACCAGTCTGCGGACTGGTGAACGCCGCCCCCGGCGGCTGGGTCAAGGAATTTTCGGCAGGCGCATGTCCTGCCGAAAATGATTTGATTTGCTTCTTCCGCCTCCGGCGGAAGAACTGGGGGAACCAACGGTTCCCCCTAGCCCCCTTCCTTTGCGGGAATTGGGGGAAAATTGATATTAAAGTATTGACATTGTGTCAATCCTTTAATATAATACCAGATGCGTTCCAAAGACAGCAGGTGAGGGCAACCTCGTAAATCCTGCCGAGGGCGGCAAAGTTGATTTGCTATCCGTCCTTGTGTCTTTGCGGGCACAAGGACGGTTCCTTTTTGAACGCACCTACAATTTCATGGAGGTGAAAACAAGTATGCCTAACGCAAAGGTCCTTTCCGAGAAGCAGGCTATCGTGGCCCAGCTGACTGAAAAGATCCAGAAGGCCACCGCCGGTGTGATCGTGGACTACAAGGGTATCACCGTGGAGGAGGATACCGCGCTGCGTAAGGAGTGCCGCGAGAGCAACGTGGATTACGCTGTTGTCAAGAACACCCTGCTGCGCTTCGCTTTCAACAACACCGGCCTGAGCGACCTGGACGATCTGCTGAACGGCACCACTTCTCTGGCTCTGTGCGATGATCCCGTGGCTCCCGCCCGTGTCATGGCCAACTACGCTAAGAAGCTGGACGGCAAGTTTGAGATCAAGGGCGGTTTCATGGACGGTAAGCCCGTGGATCTGGCCACCATCCAGTCTCTGGCTTCTATCCCCGCTCTGCCCGTCCTGCAGGCGCAGGTCCTGGGCACTATGCTGGCTCCCATCACCGGCCTGGCTGTCGTCCTGAAGCAGATCGCCGAGAAGAACGGCGCTCCCGCCGAGGAGTCCGCTCCCGCCGCCGAATAATCGGCACAAATAATTTTAAAAATTTACTTTTAGGAGGCTAATACAATGTCTGAGAAAGTTACCGCTATGATCGAAGAGATCAAGGGTCTGACCGTTCTGGAGCTGTCTGAGCTGGTTCACGCTCTGGAGGAAGAGTTTGGCGTTTCCGCCGCCGCTATGGCTGCTCCCGCTGCCGCTGCTGCTCCCGCTGCTGAGGAGAAGACCGAGTTTGACGTGGTCCTGACCGGCTTTGACGCCGCTGCCAAGATCAAGGTCATCAAGGCTGTCCGTGAGATCACCGGCCAGGGCCTGGCCGAGGCCAAGGCTACCGTCGAGGGTGCTCCTTCCACTCTGAAGGAGGGCGCTTCCAAGGACGACGCCGAGGCTCTGAAGAAGCAGCTGGAAGAGGCTGGCGCCAAGGTCGAGCTGAAGTAATTTTACTTCATCCGCATATGACGATCAAAGGACCCGTGGCATTGCCGCGGGTCCTTTCCTTTGGCGAAGGGCTTCGGAGAACTGGAGAAATCATTGTATTTTGACGAAAATGCGCTATAATATGAGGTAATTTTACTGTGAATGGGAGAAGGAAATGGGCGGGCGCTGGCTTAAAAATACAGGCAGATATGCCTGACCTCCATCTAACACGCTTGCTCTTTCCCCCAAAAGCGTTGGAGAGTGTTTACCGGATGAAAGAGGGCTCTGCACATGGAAAATGAACAAAATATTGGACTGTCGCTGTTGAAAAAGGGGCAAAAGGGATTCTTTCATGCTGTTTTCAGCCGGATGGGATTGATTTTGCTGCTGCTGGCGGTCCACATTTTTTTGCTGATCTGTGTTTTTATCTGGTTCGGAAATTTCCTGCCGCATATTATGGGCGGAACGGTGATCTTCATGGCCGCCATGGTGATCTATCTTCTGAACAGCCGGATGGACCCGTCGGCAAAGATCACATGGCTGGTCGTGGTGATGCTGCTGCCGGTATTTGGTGCGCTGCTGTTCTGGTTCACCCAGAGTGACATCGGACATCGGGCCTTGAAGAAGCGATTGAACCAATTGCTCACGCAGACGCGGGAGAGCATCCCGCAGTCGGAAGAGACTGTGGAAAGGCTTTCAGAGGAGGAACCCGGCGCGGCGGCACTGGCCCAGTATATTCACCGTACCGGGTGCTACCCGGTATACGACCGGACCGCCGTGACCTATTTTCCGCTGGGTGAGGAGAAATGGGCTGAGATGCTGCGTCAGCTGGAGCAGGCGGAGCACTTTATATTCCTGGAATATTTCATCGTGGACGAAGGGCTGATGTGGGGCAAGGTTCTGGAGATCCTGGCCCGGAAGGCCAGGGAGGGCGTCGATGTCCGGGTGATGTACGACGGCACCTGCGAGTTTTCCACACTGCCCCATGATTACCCGAAGCGCCTGAAAGCGTTGGGCATCCAGTGCAAGGCGTTTTCCCCGGTGACGCCGTTCCTCTCCACCCACTATAACTACCGGGACCACCGGAAGATTTTGGTGATCGACGGACACACGGCCTTCACCGGCGGCGTGAATCTGGCGGATGAGTACATCAATCACATTGAAAAATACGGCCACTGGAAGGATACTGCCGTCATGCTGAAAGGGGAGGCCGTTCGGAGCTTTACCTTGATGTTTTTACAGATGTGGAGCATTGATGAAAAGCAACCGGAGTTTGACTGCTTCCTGGCGTATCCGACCCATGCGCCGCAGGATGCCGCGGGGTATGTGATCCCCTACGGGGATTGCCCGCTGGACCAGGACAAGGTGGGGGAGCGGGTGTACATGGACATCCTCAACCGTGCCCGGAAGTACGTCCACATCATGTCCCCGTATCTGATTTTGGACGGAGAGATGGAGACTGCTTTGAAATTCGCGGCGGAGCGGGGCGTGGATGTGACGCTGATTTTGCCGGGTATTCCGGACAAGTCCGCGCCCTATGCCCTGGCGATGACACACTATGCCTCACTCCTGGATTCCGGCGTGAAAATTTACGAGTACACGCCGGGCTTCATCCACGCCAAGGTATTTGTCAGTGACGACCGGGAGGCGGTGGTGGGCACTATCAATCTGGATTACCGCAGCCTTTACCACCATTTTGAGTGTGCCGCATACCTGTGCAAGGTGCCCTGTATTCCGCAGATCGAGACGGATTTTCAGGAGACTTTGCAGAAGTGCCGCCGGGTTACCCCTCAAACGATGCGGGAGGAAAAACTGAGCCGAAAGCTGATGGGCGTTTGTCTCAAGGCGATCGCGCCGCTGATGTGAGCAAACAAAAAGAGGACCGAAAGGTCCTCTTTTTTGCTTGGTTTACATAAACATACAGAGCAGGATCGGCAGGAAGATGGCCGGGACCAGGTTCATGACCTTGATCTTTGTCAGGTCCAGCATGTTCAATCCCAGGCCCACGATCAGCAGAGAGCCCACGCAGGTCATTTCCGCGATGACCGCGTCTCCCAGGAGAGGGGAGAGGAAAGAGGCCGCCAGGGCGATGACGCCCTGGTACAGGAACACCGCCACGGCGGAGAAGGCCACGCCGATGCCAAGAGACGCGGAAAAGACCACGGAGCTGATACCGTCCAGCAGAGACTTGGCAAAGAGGGTGGAGTGGTCTCCGGTAAGGCCGTCCTGCAAAGCGCCCACGATGGCCATGGCGCCCACGCAGAACAGCAGGCTGGCGGTGACGAAGCCGTCGGCAATGGAGGGGGCACCGTCGTCATGCTTTACCAGCCGCTCTGTTTTTTTCTGGACCCAGTCGCCCAGGTGATGCATCCGTTTGTCCAGGTCCAGCAGCTCGCCGATGATGGCGCCGATGACCATGGACAGAATGGTGATGAGGCTGTTCTGGCCCTTCAGACTGCCGCTGATGCCCAGGAACAGCACGCACAGGGCCACGCCCTGCATGATGATGGTTTGGAGCCCTTCTCCCAGCGCGGCGCTGTTCGCGGGGAGATAGCGGGAAAAATGCCTGGCCAGCCAGGTCAAAAACAGACCGGCCACGGAGCCGGCCAGAACAGCCAGGGCATTGACAATGGTACCTGTCAGCATATTGGTTCTCTCTCTTTCTTGATGAGCTCCCGCACGACGGCACTGCCCAGCAGCAGTCCGGCGGTGGCGGGGACCCAGGGATTACTGGCCGGGACGCTGCGACGTCCCGGCGGGGGCGCTTCCATCTGGATCGTGGGGGCGGGCTCCTCCGGGCTGAAAACGACGGCTTGGTGCTGAATGCCTCGGTTCCGCAGTTCCTTCCGCATGACCCGCGCCAGGGGACAGCCATAGGTCTCGGAGATGTCCGCCAGCCGGAGCTGGGTGGGGTCCAGCTTGTTGCCGGTGCCCAGGGCCATGATGAGGGGGATGCCCAGCCGCCGGGCGGTTTCTGCCAGGTCCAGCTTGCAGCTGACCAAGTCAATAGCGTCTACAATATAGTCGTAGCGGCAGCCCTCGGGGAAAAACAGGTCCCGGTGGGCGGCGTCGTAGGTGGCCTGCATGGGGTGCAGGACGGCGGCCGGGTTGATGTCCCGGATCCGGGCGGCCACGGCTTCCGCCTTGGGCTGGCCCACCGTGGAGGTCAACGCCTCCAGCTGGCGGTTGATATTGGTGACGGAGACGGTATCGCTGTCCACCAGTGTCAGCTCTCCCACGCCGGAGCGGGCCAGACATTCGGCGGTGTAGCTGCCCACACCGCCCAGGCCGAACAGGATCACATGACTTTTTGCAAGACGCTGCTGGGCTTCCCATCCCCAGAGCATCTCATTGCGGAGAAAACGCTCGTCCATAAAAACCTCCGAAAAAGGGCCGGCTTTGATCGATCAAAGCCGGCCCTTTTGGGTACTGTTCAGATCAGCCGACGTACTTCATGCCGGAGTCGTTCTTTTCAATCGAAACATCGGCGGTCAGGGCGGTGACCCACTCGGCGTAGTCCTCATTCTTCAGCGTGTCAGACACCTGAGCCTGCCAGCGGGGCAGGTCCTCGCCCACGAAGTACATGACATGGTAACCGTAGGTGGTTTCCACGACAGCTGTGTCGCCGGGCTGACGGGAGGCGTCAAAGCACCAGTCGTTGAAGGCGGTGACCATCTGGCCCTGATAGACCTGGGTATAGAGGCCGCCGTCGTACTTGGAGCCGTCGGAGGAGTTCTCCATGGCCAGAGCAGCGAAGGAGTCCTCGGTGGCCTCGCCAGCCTGCCACTGGGCCAGGATGTCCTCGGCCTTGGCCTTGGCGTCGGCGTTCAGCTGGGCCTGCTCATCCTCATAGCCCTCGTCACCCTCGGACAGCTCACCGGCGGCGGGCTGGATCAGGATGTGACGGACGTCGATGGTGGGATACTCGTCCCGGAAGCGCTCATGGAACACGACCACATAGTAGGTGGTGCCGCTCTCCAGAACAGCGCTGTCGCCGGCTTTGCGGGCATCGTCAAACAGCCACTCGGACAGCACATCGCCGGAAGAATAGATGGTGCCGTCGTTGTTGTTGTAGGTGGCCTTCTCATTGGCGTCGGCAAGGGGCTCCAGCTTTTTACCATTCCGGTAGGCGGCCAGCATCTCGTCAGCGGCGTCCTTGGCGGACTGCTTGGCGGCGTCTTTCTCCTCATCGGTGGGGTCCACAGTGTTGCCGTCAGCGTCGGTGGTGCCGGCGGCGGAGCCCAGGATGGTGACGGACTCATAAGCCACCTTGTCGTAGCTGTTGGGGTCGGCGCTATAAGCGGCCGTCAGCGCAGCGTTGTCATAGGTCAGGCTGTCGTCATAGGCGCTGGTGTAAGCGTCATACTTCAGGGCCCGGTACATCTGCTCACCGTATACCTTTTCGGTCATTGTGGAGCCGAAGGTGCCGGCCAGATACTGGTCCACAGACACGTTGCTGGCGGCGGCAGAGGCCTTCAAAGAGTCCATGTTGTCCTCGTACTGGGCCTGCACGCCGGCGGGATAGGTGAAGCCCTCCTCATCCGCCTGCTTTAAAGCGGCCTGGACAGCGGCCATCTGATCCAGCGCCTGGTCCACAAAGTAATCGTGCCAGGTCTGTCCGGCTTCGACTCCCAGCATGGAGGCGTCGCTGTCAGTCAGGACCTGATCCTTCAGGTCAGCGTTGGTATTCAGGCTGATGAGGCCGTAGGCCATGTAGTAGTAATTGTAGTTGTAGAAATTGCGGTAGGCGTTCTGATAGAAGAAGTTGACCTCGGCCGCGGTGTACTTTTCCCCGTCGATGGTGGCGGCGGTGGCGGAACGCTCAATGATGTTGCTCCGCCAGATCAGGGAGGCCAGGGCCACGATCACGAAAACAACGGCAATGGTGCCGTACAGAATATTGCTGCGCTTTTCCTGCTTGCGCTGCTGCGCCTCACGGGCGGTCTTGGGATCGGGCTGACCGATCTTCTCCTGACGGAGCTGCTTTTCTCTGGATGAGCTCATTTGTATTCAGTCCTCTCAAAATTTCAAATGCTTATGCTGCAATCAACGCACTCTGGTATTATACCGAATAAAGGTGCTTTGTGCAAGTACAAAATCATAGAAGATGTTCCTGAAATGCACCTGAAATGCAAAAAAAGACAGGGCATGCAGCCCCGGAAGAAAAACGTGCCCCGCGGCGGCCGTGTAGACCTCGTTATAACCTGCACCTTTACGGACAGGTGGGTCGCCTCCAGCTTGCTTTACCGCTTCCAACTTCCAGCCGCGGAATGCGGCCGGGAGGCCTGCGAACCACAGGCTGATCCGGCATCCCGTATAACGAAATGTGGGTTAAAAAAAGATCTATCACGCACCCCGCAGGGCGTTGATTTACTTGTGGGAACTTACTCCTCGTCGCTGAACAGGGACTCCATGAACAGGTCGTACACTTCGTCCAGCTCCTCATCCGAGTCCAGAGTGGAGAGGAGGTCCTCGCCGTCTTCATGGATGACTTTCAGGATCACCAGTCCGTTGTCGGGATCGTCCTCCTCGCCTTCGGTCTCAGCGGGGAAAAATGCCTGATACAACTGGCCGTTGTGCTCCAGGGCATCCACAAATTCCAGAACGATCTCTTTGCCTTCGTCATCGGTGACCGTGATAAAGGTGGGGCCGAAATCTTCGCTCATCGGGCTTCCTCCTTCCTGTTGGGTAATGCTATTTTAACCGATGTTTCCGCCGATTGCAAGGGAAGAAGCAGTGAAAAAGATGGAAAGACTGTCCCTTTGATGGGGTATATTTTGCCCTGCGAGAAAAAAATCATACAAAACGGGAACTTTTTTTCGGGAAAAAGCGACATTTTCAATGTTGACAGGAGATGATACAATAATACATATTATGGAGCAATACGGACTTTTGCTCCCGGAGCGATAAAATGTGCGTAAAGCGGGAGCATTTTGCAGCCTGACAGAAGGAGGTACCCCATTGGAACAGAGGAGAAGGCCGGAGCAGAACCGGAGCCGTCAGCCGAAAGCAAAAAAGCGCGGCAGCGTGGCCGGGAAAATTTTCGGCGTGCTGGGCACGCTGCTGCTGATCGGCGTCTGCACGGGAGCGCTGCTATTCGGCATTTTTATGAAGTATGTGAACACCGCGCTGGCGCCATCCCTGGAGGTCAATGCCGAGGACTATACCATGGCGCTGAGCTCTTTCATCTACTATCAGGATCAGGAGACCGGCGAGTGGAAGGAATGGCAGACGGTGTACGGCGAGGAGAACCGCGTTCTGGCGGAGTACAGCGAACTGCCGGAAAACCTGCTGAACGCTGCTGTGGCCATCGAGGACGAGCGGTTTTACCAGCATAACGGCGTGGACTGGAAGCGGACCCTGGGCGCGACGCTGAACTTTTTCACCCATTCCCAGGATACCTTCGGCGGTTCCACCATCACCCAGCAGGTGCTGAAGAATATGACCGGCGACGACGCCGGCACCGTCAACCGCAAGATCCGGGAGATCTTCCGGGCGCTGAAATTTGAGGAGAACAACACCAAGGAAGAGATCCTGACGATGTACCTCAACACGATCTACCTGGGCAAGGGGTGCTACGGCGTCAAAACGGCGGCGGAATACTATTTCGGCAAGGATGTGTCCGAGTTGAGCCTGGCGGAGTGCGCCAGCCTCATCGCCATCACCAATAACCCCTCCCTGTACGGGCCGATGTACGACATCACCTATACCCGGGAGGACGGCACGAAGATCACGCCCCGGGAGCTGAACAAGAAGCGGCAGGAAAATATCCTGACCAAGATGTCCGAGGTGGGGAGGGACGGCAAGGTCGAGGACGGCGCCACGCCCTTCATCACCGAGGAGGAGGCCGAGGCCGCAAAAGCGGAGATCCTCCAGTTCCGGGACGACGGCGCAACCGCCGAAGAGCTGGTGGAAAAGGCCGTGGGCGGCGTCAAGATCAACGACTGGTTCGTGGACCAGGTCATTCTGGACGTGTCTAACGACCTGGCCGAGCAGCTGGGCATTTCCGTCAAGGAAGCCCGTCTGAAGATTTACAACAGCGGCTATCACATTTACACGACGCTGGACCCGGAGATCCAGGCCATCGCGGAGTCCGTCTATGAGGACCGCAGCAACCTGGATGTGACCTCCCGCAGCGGCCAGCAGATCCAGTCCGGTATCACCATCATAGACGTCACCAATGGCAATATCGTGGCGACTGTGGGTAAGATCGGCGAGAAAACCGGCAACCTGGATTGGAGCTTTGCCACCAACAGCAAGCGGCAGCCCGGTTCCTCCATCAAGCCCCTGACCTGCTACGCCCCGGCCATCGACTCCGGCGCCGTCACGCCGGGCACGGTGTTTGACAACTATCCGGTGCAGCTTTTGAATGACAACCCCTGGCCGAAGAACTCTCCCTCCAGGTATACCGGCCTGACCACCGTGACCGAGGGTTTGAAGCGGTCCATCAACACCATTGCTGTGCAGACCCTCCAGGCGGTAGGCATCCTGGAGTCCTATGCGTTCGCCACGGAGAAGCTGAATCTGAGCCTTGTGCCGGACGATATGGGCCTCAGTCCCCTGGGCATGGGCGGCCTGACATATGGCCTGAACACCGTGGAGATGGCGGCGGCTTATGCCAGCTTTGCCAATCAGGGCATCTACAATGAGCCCCGTACCTACCTGCGGGTGACTAAGATCGAAAACGATGGGACGGAGACCGTCGTGCTGGAGAATGAGGGCGAGAGTCATGTCGCCATGAAGGATACCACGGCCTATCTGATGAATCAGATGCTGAAAAACGTGGTCACCGGCGGTACCGGCACTTCCGCCCGGTTCAACGGCATGACCATCGCCGGTAAGACCGGCACCACCAGCGACAACTATGACCGCTACTTCGTGGGCTATACGCCCTATTACGCGGCGGCGGTCTGGACGGGCTATGAGCAGCCGGAGAAGATCAGTTACAGCGGCAACCCCGCCATCACCATGTGGAAAAAGGTGATGCAGCAGGTCCATGAGAACCTTCCCAATAAGGACTTCGAAAAGCCCTCCAGCGGACTTGAGACGGTGGAAATCTGTCTGGACAGCGGTCTGCGGCCGACGGATGCTTGCCGGGCGGATGTCCGGGGCACTAGCCGCATTATGACCGTGACAGTGGCCGCCGGGACGGCGCCTACGGAGGCGTGCAACATCCATGTGTTCCGGGATTACTGCACGGAAGGCAAGTGCCTGGCCACCGAGAGCTGCCCGCCGGAATCTGTGACCCAGGTGGGCGTTCTGGACCATGTCCGGGAGGATTACGGCCCGGAGATCACAGCTGATGACGACCCCTATCTGGTGGCCAATATGGAAAAGGCTTTGGAGCCCACGGCGCCTACGGAGGAAAATCCCGAGGGTACGCCGGGCGGCTGTCCCGTCCACAACGGAATGACCGTCACAGATCCCGAGGACCCCAACATGGGCTGGGACCCGGAGGATCCCAACTATATCCCGCCGGATCCCAATGCGCCCGGTGAGGGCGTGGAGCCTGTGACGCCGCCCGCGGAACCGGCGGAGCCCAGTGAACCGGAACAGCCGGACCCCACTGACCCCAGCGGCGGCTTAGGGGACGCCGGTGGTGACTGGTGGAACGACCTGTGGAACACGGCGCCTTCTGCGTAAAAAACCTATAACAAGACCGCCGGAAGCATTGCTTCCGGCGGTCGTTTTTTAATCGCTCAGTTTTGCGCAGTCGGCGGGGCGGCCGGATAGCATCTCCAGGCCGTGGGAGAGGGCGGGGAGCACCGCCTCCAGATTTTCCTTTGCCGCCTTGGGGGAGCCGGGGAGGTTGATGATGAGGGTCCCCTTCCGGATGCCCGCCTGGGCCCGGGACAGCATGGCCCGGTTTGTCACCTGCATGGAGGCATAGCGCATGGCTTCCGGGATGCCGGGCGTCAGACGCTCACACACTGACAGTGTGGCCTCCGGGGTCACGTCCCGGGGAGCGAAGCCGGTGCCGCCGGTGGTGACAAGCAGCTGGACTTCTCCGCTGTCGGCAATTTGCCGCAGCTTCTCTTCGATTTGATCCTGTTCGTCCGGGACGATGGCGGTGGTGACCACCTCATATCCCGCGTTTTTCAGCATTTCCGCCACCAGCGGGCCGCCCGCGTCAGGGCGTTCGCCCCGGAAGCTGCGGTCGCTGACGGTCAAAACAGCGGCATGATACATCGTATTTTCCTCATTTCAACAGTAAAATGTCTCTCGGTTGGATGGACACCCAGACATGCTTCTTGTCCTCCGCGGCATGCCAGACATCCCGGTCCAGCTCCATCCGCAGAGGCGGCGCGTCCGGAGCGGCACCCTCCGGCCGCAGCAGGACGATGGTGACGAACACGTCCTGAATGACTCGCAGCACGTTGCAGGGGAATGCGCCGGGGGCATTTGCCGCCGCCATGGTGACGTGGTGGGCGCGGATACCGATGCGGCTGATGTCCGCGCTTACCTCCTTGCCGCACTCCAGCGTCAGGCCCCACTCCGGCAAGGACACGGACGTGCCCTGCGGCACCGCGTCGGCGTAGTTCTTGCAGCCGGAAAGCCTTGCGGCGGCCTCCGTCACAGGTTCATGGAAAAGCTCACGCAGGGTAAAGGTCCCCTGGGATTTTCCCTGGTCCAGCACGCAAACCCGGCGGCAGTTGCGGAACACCTCGTTCCGGTCGTGGGAGACCCACAGGATGGTGCCGGGGAATTGTTCCAGCGTCTCCGCCAGCTCTACCTCCAACTGGTATTTCAAGTAGCTGTCCAGGGCCGAAAACGGCTCGTCCAGCAGGATGACCTTTGGCTCTGACGCTAAAATGCGGGCCAGGGCCGTCCGCTGCTGCTGGCCGCCGGAAATCTGGCCGGGGCGCTTGTCCGCCACCTCCTCCAGCCGGAACTGGCGGAGCTTTTCCTCCGTGACGGCCTTCCGCCGCAGCTTGCACCGCACCGCCGCGGCGATGTTCTGCCGCACCGTCATGTTGGGGAACAGGGCGTACTGCTGGAACAGGTAGCCCACGTTTCGCTTTTGAGGTGGCAGATCGATTTTGGCGGCGCTGTCAAACAAGGTAACGCCATCCAGCACGATCTTGCCCTCGTCCGGCGTCAGGATACCGGCGATGCACCGCAGCGTGACGGATTTTCCACAGCCGGAGGCCCCCAGCAGGGCCAGACACTCATTTTCCGCCTCAAACCGGACTTCCAGCTGGAAGTCCCCCATTTTTTTGCGGATGTCCACGGAAAGGGCCATCACCGTCCGCCTCCTTTCCCGGTCTGCCGCTGGCGGGTCTCCAGCAGATTTACCGCCAGCAGGAACACCGCCGAGATAGCGATGTTCACCAGCACCCATTTCAGCGCGCCGATGTCATCATTGGTCCGCCAGAGCTGGTAGACTGTGGTGGAGATGGTGGCTGTGCGGCCCGGGGTGTAGCCCGCGATCATGGAGGTGGCGCCGTACTCGCCCAAAGCCCGGGCGAAGGCCAGGACGGTCCCCGCCAGGATGCCCTGCTTGCACACCGGCATCTGTACCCGCCAGAACACCCAGGTGTTGGACCGGCCCAGGGTCCGGCCCGCGTCTGCCAGATCATGGTCGAAGCTCTCAAAGGCGCCCCGGGCCGTGCGGTACATCAGCGGGAAAGCCACCACCACGGTAGCGAAAATGGCCGACCACCAGGTCATCACCAGCTTGACGCCGAAGGTTTCCAGCACCCAGGCGCCGAGAGGACGCTTAGGCCCCAGCAGGCACAGCAGAAGCCAGCCTACCACGGTAGGCGGCAGCACCAGCGGCAGCGTCAGCACCACATCCAGCACACCCTTCACCAGCCGGGGCAGCTTTGCGATGTAATAGGCGGCAAAGATACCCAGGAAGAAGACAGCAACAGTGGAAATGGCCGCGATGCGCAGCGAGTTATAGAGGGGATACCAGTCCAAGGGAGAACACCTCCTAACAGGGGAAATGGAGGTACGCCGTATCAGCGGCGTACCTCCGCGTCATATGCAGAATTTACACCATGGGAGAGAAGCCCACAGCCTCGAAACAGGCCAGAGCGTCGGGAATGGTCAGATAGTCCAGGAACGCCTGGGCCGCCTCGGGCTGCTCGCCCACATTCAGCACGGCGGCGGGATAGATGACCTGGCCGCACATCTCGGCGGTGGCGCTGTCCACCACGGTCAGACCGGCGGAGAACGCGTCGGTGCCGTAGATGATGCCGCAGTCCACGGCGCCCTCGCTGACCTGGGTGGTGACTTCCTTCACGTTGGAGCCGTAGGTCAGCTTGCCAGCGATGGCCGCCTCATCAATGCCGTAGTAAGTAAAGATTTTCTGGGTGTACTGGCCAACAGGCACGCCGCTGTTGCCGATGGCCAGGGACACGTCATCGTTTGCCAGCAGGTCGGCCAGCTGGTCAAAGCTCTCGATACCGGCGGGATTGCCCTCGGGAACCGCCAGCGTGACCTTGTTTTCCAGAAGGTTCAGCCGGGAGCCCTCCACGATGTAATCCAGGCCGTCGGGGTTCTTCTCGGCGTTGTCCTTTAAAGAGCCGTCCAGGGCGTTGATCTGCTTGGGGGCGGCGGAGATGAACAGGTCGCAGGAGGCGCCTTCCTTGATCTGGGTCAGCAGAGTGCCGGAGGAATCATAGGTAGTGACTACGGTGACTTCGGGGGCTACGGCCTTGTACTGCTCAATGGCAGCGTTCAGGGATTCCTGCATGGAGGCAGCGGCAAACACCGTGATCTCCACCGGCTCGGCGGCGGGCTCCGCAGGTTCCTCCGTTTTGGCGGGTTCTTCGGCTTTGGCAGGCTCCTCCTTGGAGCCGCCGCAAGCGTTCAGGGACAGGGCCAGGCACAGGGCCAGCAGGAGAGACAGGTACTTCTTCATGTTGATATTTCCTTTCTGAATCATACAATATTTATCCATACTCCGCAAGGATAAGATAACGTGATACTCACTTGAGGTAAACGCTTTGCAAACGCAGGGGCGCGTCAGGACGCGCCCTTACGCATTTTATTTTCCAAAGGGGCAGACAGGCCAGTGGCAGGGCTTGCAGCCCAGGCACAGTCCGCCCTCTCCCATGGCGGCGAAGTCGGCCCGTGTCATTTCCACGCCCGCGGCGATGCGGGGCAGAGCCAGATCAAAGATGGTGGCGTCGGCATACATGACGCAGCCGGGCAGGCCGCAGATCGTAGTGCCGTCCTCATAATAGCCCAGCAGGAACATGGCGCCGGGCAGCACGGGAGCGCCGTAGGTGACGATACGGGCGCCGCTCTGTTTGATCCCACCGGGGGTGTTGTCGTCAGGGTCCACGCTCATGCCGCCGGTGCACAGGATAATATCCGCGCCGGTCTTGCGGGCCTCCGCAATGGCGTTTGCCACGTTTTCCACGCCGTCGCCGGAATAGGCGACGGACAGCGTTTCGATACCGTAGGCCGCCAGCTTATCTTTCACCACAGGGGTGAAGGTGTCCTGAATGAGACCTTTTTTCACCTCGCCGCCGGTAGCGATGATGGCGGCGGTTTTTTTGACGTAGGGGAGGACTTCCAGCAGGGGAGCGTCTCCGGCGGCGTCTTCGGCGGCTTGCAGCTTTTCCTCCGGGATGATCAGGGGAATGACACGGGTGCCTGCCAGCTTGTCGCCTTTTCTGACGGCGGTATTGCCCTTGCGGGTGGCGATCATCACATCCTCGGCGGAGTTGACCGCCACCAGCTTCTCACTGTTGACCCGGAACAGGCCGTCGCAGGCGGCGGTCAACTCGATCTTGCCCTCCTTGGTTTCGCTCCACTCCATGTTGGTTTTGCCGCAGAGGGCGGCCAGCCGCTCCGCCGCGTCGTTTTCGTGGACCATGCCGGGGGTCATTTCCCAGACATAGAGGTGCGCCTTGCCCATGGACAGCAGGACGGGAATGTCCTCCTCCGTCACCACATGGCCCTTGCGGAACCGGGCACCTTTGTATACGTCCTTGATGATCTGGGTCATGTCGTGGCACAGCACATGGCCCACGGCGTCTTCGGTTTTGATGAGCTTCATTTTGCTGCCTCCAGAATTTCGATCTCGTCTCCGGGCCGGACGGTGCCTTCTTTCACCACCACGGCGAAAATGCCCTCGGTGGGCATGACGCACTTGCCGACGGCCTTTTTGATGGCACAGTCGTTGTGGCACTCCTTGCCGATCTGGGTCACTTCCACCTCAGTCTCACCGATGCGGAGATGAGTACCAATCGGCAGATGCTTCAAGTCAATGCCCACGGTGTTGATATTTTCCGCGAACACACCCGCGTCCAGAGAGATAGGGGAGAGGGCCCGCATGGTGTCCACGCTTTCCTCCGCCAGCAGGGAAATCTGGCGGTGCCAGTCCCCGGCGTGGGCGTCGCCCACAATGCCGTGGCGGAGTTTTAACTCGATTTGGGAAACGGGCTTTTTCAGCGTGCCTTTCCGCTCGCTGATATTGACGGATACGACCTTTGCCATGTTCATTCCTCCGCGATATAGTCGCCGCTCTTGCCGCCGCTCTTTCGCAGCAGGCGGATGTTGGTGATGTGCATGTCTTTCTGGACGGCCTTGCACATGTCATAGATGGTCAGCGCCGCCACGGAAACGGCTGTGAGGGCCTCCATTTCCACCCCGGTGACGCCGGTGCAGGAGACGGCGGCCTGAATTTCCACCATGCAGGGGTTATCGGACAGGTGAAACGTGATGTCGATGCCGGTCAGGGGCAGGGGGTGGCACATGGGGATCAGCTCCCAGTTGTGCTTGGCGGCCTGGATGCCCGCTACCTGTGCCACTGCCAGCACGTCGCCCTTTTTCATGGTGCCGTTTTTGATATGGGCCATGGTATCCGGTGCCATGTGGACTTCTCCGGCGGCCACGGCTATCCGGCGGGTGACGGCCTTTTCCGTCACGTCTACCATTTTTGCCCGGCCCTGTTCATTAAAGTGCGTCAGTTCAGACATGGTTCAGCCTCCGATTTGGTTCATGGTGCGGGGGGTGTCGCTGGGGCCCTCCGCCAAATGGTGGCGCTGGGGCTTTTGCAGAATTCCCCGGCGGATGGCGTCCTCCAGGTCCTTGCCGTGGAGACCCCGAAGGGGAAGCTCCTCACGGCTGTGGAGGCAGCCTTTCAGCTTGCCGTCCGCCGTCACCCGGATGCGGCGGCACTGGCCGCAGAAATCGTGGCTGAGGGGCGAAATCAGGCCAACAGTGCCCTTGGCGCCCGGCAGATGGTATCTCCGGGCCACACCATTTGGTTCGATTACCTGTAAAGTAGAATACCTTTTCAGAATAGTATCCACAGAGAGAAAACAGGACGTTTCCCATTCGGCGCAGGGTCCCATGGGCATCAGTTCAATAAAACGGACTTCCCAGGGATGTTCCATCGTCAGCTGCAAAAAGCCCCCGACCTCATCGTCATTGAAACCGCCGATCAGGACCGTGTCCAGCTTTAAATCGGTGAATCCAACTGCTTCAGCGGCGTGGATGCCATCCAAAACGTCGGAAAGAGTGCCTGATCGGGTCATATTGGCGAAGCGCTCAGGCTGGAGCGTGTCCAGGCTGATGTTCAGCCGGTCCACACCGGCTTCCCGCAGGGGCTTTGCCAGCTCCGGAAGCAGGCTTCCGTTGGTGGTGAGGCACAGCTCCTCCAGGCCCGGAATGGCCCGAAGTCCGCGGCAGATGCTCAGAATGCCCCGGCGGACCAGAGGCTCTCCGCCTGTTAAGCGAATCTTCTTTACACCACAGGCAACTGCCGCCTGTCCGATTTCCACCAGCTCCTCCACGGAGAGAATGTCGGCGTGGGGGCGTTTGCATACGCCCTCAGCGGGCATACAGTAGCGGCAGCGGTAGTTGCACAGGTCTGTCACCGACAGCCGCAGGTAGTCGATGGTCCGTCCGCAACCGTCCAGCATACAGATCCCCCTTTTTCGTGATACTCATTTGAGATTAACGCTAGCCACATTGTACCAGTTTTCCGAAAAAAGTCAAGAAAAAAGAGGCGCCCTGCCGGGCGCCCCTTCGGGTCAGCTTTTCGGCTTTCGGAGGGCACGGATCGTGGCGGTCAGCAAAGCGGCGAACAGGGCAAGTCCGGCGAAGTCCAGCAGGGCGGAGAGGAAGAGATACAGGTTGGCCGGTATTCCGTGGGAAGGCGTGGGCAGAGGGATGAATTGCAGTACTGCCCACAGCATCCAGCCCGCCGCCAGCCGCTTTTGGGAGAGGATTTTCACAGATTCACGGAAGGAGACCATTGTTCCGATGACCAGAGCGGCCATCACGCCGATTTGAACAAAGGCCAGAATAAAGTGCAGCCCGGAGTAATATTCGTAGACGGCGGGGTGGAACAGAAAGCGCCAGCGAAGACTGGTGGAGAAATAGAGGAAAATATCCGCGATGCCGTATAATGTCCAGGCGCACCAAAGTCCTGTTCGCCTTTTCACGGTGAAGCAGATGACAGCGCAGACCAGAAACGGGATGGCTAAGATCAGCCCTTCCAGCGGGCCGCCCAGCGCCGCCAGGACCAGCCAGACCAAAAACGCCATGCACAGCAGGATGATAGCTGCGATTTTTTGCCCGTGCATCTGCCGGGGCAGCGGTACAGGGGATGGCACCGGCTCCGGGAGCGTTTCTCCTGTCACCAATTCGTCCAGCGTGACGCCGAACAACTGGCTCAGCTTTACCAGCTTGTCCAGCTCCGGGATACTGGCATCGGTCTCCCACTTGCTGACGGACTGGCGGGACACGCCCAGGGCGTCGGCCAATTCCCCCTGGGACAGCTTTTTCTCCGCCCGCAGGCGGCTGATGGTGGCTCCGAGGCTCATAGGTACCCTCCTTTTTGATACCAGTATAGACCAAGGAGGCTGAAAAGTCAACCAACCCGGCTTGGAACCCCGGCAACCAGCGGTTGCACCCTTGACGGTGTATGTGGGAAAGTGCTATTCTATGAAAAGAAGAACGAGAGGGAGGGGTTGCTGTGGAACTGGCGAAGCTGCTGGGCATTCATCCCGGCGTCACCGCCATCATCGGCGGCGGCGGCAAGACCACTCTCCTGCGGACGCTGGGGGAGGAACTGGCAGAGGAGAACCGTGTGCTGCTCTGTACCACCACCAAGATTTTTCCCTTTCCCGCACTGCCTTGCGCTACGACCGCGGAAGCATTGGACAGCCGGGAGCACCGCCTGCTGTGTGCCGGGACACCTGTACCCGGCACCGAAAAGCTGACGGCGCCGCCTGTCCCCATGGCGGAACTGGCGTCACGGTTTGATTATGTGTTGGTGGAGGCCGACGGTTCCGCCCAGCGGCCCTTGAAAGCCCACGCCGCCCATGAGCCGGTGATCCCGGCGGAGGCCGGTCAGGTCATCTGCGTAGTGGGGGCCTCCGGGTTCGGACGGCCCGTTTCGGAGGCGGCCCACCGGCCTGAACTGTACGCCCGTCTGGCTGGGGTGTCCGTGGAGGACACAGCCGCACCGGAGACGGAGGCGGCGGTGCTGCGGGCGGAGGGCCTGCATCATAGAATTTATGTAAACCAGGTAGAGGCTTCTCCGGCTCTGGCGGCATCAAAGGCGCTGGCGGCTCTGCTGGACTGCCCGGTGCTGGCCGGGAGCCTCCACAGAAGGGAGTATTTCGTATGCTCGTAGTGATTCGGGGAGCCGGGGACATTGCCACTGGCATTGCCCTGCGGCTTTGGCGGGCCCATATCCGGGTCGCCATGACCGATATCGAACGGCCCACCGCCATCCGGCGGACAGTCTGTTTTTCCCAGGCTATCGTCCACGGGGAGACCACCGTGGAGGATGTGACCGCCAAGCGGGCGGCGTCGCCGGAGGCGGCGCTGGACATTTTGAAAACCGGGTGCATCCCGGCGCTGGCGGACCCGGAGGGGGCCTGTATCCCGGTGCTGAAGCCGGACGCGGTGGTGGATGCTATTCTGGCCAAAAAGAACCTGGGGACGAAAATCACCGACGCGCCTGTGGTCGTCGGCGTAGGGCCCGGATTCACCGCGGGCGTGGACTGCCATGCCGTGGTGGAGACTATGCGGGGCCATTACCTGGGGCGGGTCATACATGAGGGCAGCGCCATCCCCAATACCGGCATCCCCGGCCTCATCGGAGGCTTTGCCGGGGAGCGGGTACTGCGGGCTCCCGCGGACGGCGTGTTCCATCAGCTTTTGGACATCGGAGCGCAGGTGAAAATGGGGGATGTGGCCGCCACGGTAGACGGCCAGCCCATGGTCTGCACGCTGGACGGCGTACTGCGGGGCATCCTGGCGGACGGAACGCCGGTGTTTAAGGGCATGAAGGCCGGGGACATCGACCCCCGGTGCGAAATTAAGCACTGCTACTGTGCCAGCGACAAGGCTTTGGCAGTGGGCGGCGGTGTGCTGGAGGCTGTTCTGGCCCTGACCGGGGCGCTGAAATGAAGCGGCTGGCGCTGATGCTCTGCATGCTGGCGTGTTTTGCGGCGTCAGGCTGCGGCATTCAACAGAAGCAGCCGCCGGAGTTGCCTGCGGAGCAGGAGCAGATAAAAGATCCGGAAGCTCCGGCGGGACAGGAACCTGCTGCCGCACCTGCGGAATCTGAGCCGGAGCCGACAGCAGAGGATTTTGTACGTGTGGCGGACTGCATCCCTGATATTCTGGTAGATTTGCGGTATGCCACAGCGGATAACTTCACCGGAGAAGTGATTTACAAATTCAACGACGCCTATCTGCGGTACGGCACGGTGAAGAAGCTGGCCGCTGTGCAGGAGGCATTGTCAGAGCAGGGATACGGATTGGTGATCTGGGACGCGTTCCGCCCGGTGTCTGCCCAGTTTACACTGTGGGACATCTGCCCGGACAGCCGGTATGTGGCGGATCCCAACAAGGGGTTTTCCTCTCACAGCAGGGGGAATACCGTGGACTTGACCCTGGTAATGCTGGATGGCGGAAGTGTGGTCATGCCTACGGGATTTGACGATTTTTCCGCCAAAGCGGACCGGGATTACAGCGATGTGGACGAGGAAGCGGCGGTTCATGCGATCCTTCTGGAAAATGCCATGATAGAGGCGGGCTTCAAGCCCTATTCCGGCGAGTGGTGGCATTTTTCCGATACAGACAGCTACGATGTGGAGGAACACTTTACGCCGCAGGAACATTTGGAGAGCGAGGAGAACGACAATGGCTGAAAATGAAGTGAAGCTGACGAAGCTGGCGAAGTGCGCCGGGTGCGGCGCCAAGGTGGGCGCGGGCGTTTTGGCCCAGCTGCTGGATGGCATCAAGGTCCACAGTGACCCTGATCTGCTGGTGGGCTTTGATAAGAGCGACGACGCCAGTGTCTATAAGGTCTCCGATGATCTGGCCCTGGTGCAGACGGTGGATTTCTTCCCGCCCATCGCGGACGACCCGTATCTCTTCGGACAGATCGCCGCCACCAACGCCCTTTCCGACGTGTACGCCATGGGCGGCGAGCCGAAGCTGTGCCTGAATATCATGGCGATCCCGGCGGATATGCCGAAGGAGGCGGTCCACGACCTGCTGCGGGGCGGTTACGACAAGGTCTACGAGGCCGGGGCCCTCATCACGGGAGGCCACAGCATTCTGGACGAAGAACCGAAGTATGGCCTGGCCGTGACAGGCTTTGTCCATCCGGATAAGGTGCTGACCAATTCCGGGGCGAAGCCGGGGGATGTACTGCTGTTCACAAAGCCTATCGGCATCGGCGTGCTGACTACCGCCGCCAAAGCGGACATGGCGTCGGCGGAGAGTATGGCCCTGGCCCATAAGCTGATGACGACCTTGAATAAGTCCGCCCGGGATGCCATGGTGAAGTACCGTGTCCACGCCTGTACCGATGTGACGGGCTTCGGACTGCTGGGCCATACCCTGGAGATGGCCCAGGGCAGCGAGGCGGAAGTGGAACTGGATGTGGCGTCCATTGACCTGATCCCCGAGGCGGTGGAGCTGGCCCGGATGGGTATTCTGCCGGAGGGCATGTACCGCAACCGGGCCTTTGCGGAGGAGAGCGTGGATGCCGGGACAATAGAGTTATGTAAACAAGACCTGCTGTACGACCCCCAAACCGCCGGCGGGCTACTGATGGCGGTGGACCCGGCGGACGCGGATGCGCTGTATGCGGAACTGCAAAACTGTGTGCCCAGCGCCCAGCGGGTGGGCACTGTTCGGGAGTACCGGGGCGGAAAGCGGATATTCCTGCGGTAAAATAATAAAAAATTCCCCATTTGCCGAGCAAATGGGGAATTTTTGCTTACAGGTCGACCACGGTGACTTCGTGCCCGGTATGGGGCAGGAACTTGCGGAGAATATCAGCCGTTTTCAGCTTGAGGCTGCTGGTGCAGATGCAGGGGTGGCAGCTCAGGTATTCCGCCTCATAGACCTCCCGCTCCATCAGCAGCCGGACGCGGTGATCCGTGTCGTTCATCAATCCCAGAATGGTAGCAGAGCCGGGGGTGCAGTGGAGCAGCTCCCACAGGGATTCCTCCGGGGCGAAGGACAGCCGGGCGGAGCCGATCTGGTGGCTCAGGTCCTTGGTGTGGAAGGGCTTGTCAGGCCCCATGCACAGCAGATAGAAGTCCGTTTTCTGGCGGTTGCAGAGAAACAGGTTCTTGCAGATGGGCACGCCCAGCACTTCGCTGACGGCGGCGCATTTTTCCATGGTGTCGGCGGGGTCGCTGGATACCCGGTCATAGCCGATGCCCAGAGTCTCCAGAATGTCAAAGGCGGCGGCCTCCTGGGGGAGCAGCTCGCCCTCGGGACGGGCGTTGTGGTACAGGGGAGAGATTTCCATAGTTTTTAGTCCTTATCCAGAATTTTTTCTCCGGCGCGGTAGATGTCGCCGGCGCCGACGGTCAAAATGAGGTCGCCGGGGCGGGCCAGCTTCCGCAGCTCCTCCGCCGTTTTCTCCAGCGTGGAACAATAAACGGAGCCGGGGATGTTGCGGCACAGGTCGGCGGAGGAGATGCCCAGGGTATTCTGCTCCCGGGCGGCGTAAATTTCAGCCAGAACAGCCACATCCGCCAGCTTCAGTTCCTCCACAAAGCGGTCGAACAGCTTGGCGGTGCGGGAGTAGGTATGGGGCTGGAAGGCCACAATGATGCGCTGATAGCCCAGGGTCCGGGCGGTGGTCAGCAAGGCGTGGAGCTCGTCGGGGTGATGGGCGTAGTCGTCGTAGATGTCGGCGCCGTTGCAGGTGCCCTTTCGCTCAAAGCGGCGGCCCGCGCCGGTGAAGGCTGCCAGACCCTCTTCCACGGCCTTGCCGGGGATGCCCAGCACATAGGCGGCGGAGGCGGCGGCCAGGGCGTTGAGAACATTGTGGTGGCCGTAGACGTGGAGGGTCACATGGGCATAGGTTTCGCCGTGGATCACCACGTCAAAAGAGGGGGCGCCGTCCACATCGTGGAGATCGGCGGCGGTGCAGTCGGCGGGATGCTCCAGACCGAAGGTGAACACGGGGTGCTCCAGTCCGGCCACGGAGTCCATGGCGCCCTGGTTGTCGGCGTTGGCGATGACAAAACCCGCATTCGGGACCAACTCCGCAAACTTGTGGAAGGAGTGTTCAATGTCGTTCAGGTCCTTGAAGAAATCCAGGTGGTCTTCTTCCACATTCAGGATCACCGCCACGGTGGGGTAGAAGCACAGAAAGCTGTTGCAGTATTCGCAGGACTCTAGAATGATGGTGTCGCCATGGCCCACCCGGTAGCCGGAGTGGAGCAGGGGCAGGGTGCCGCCGATCATGACCGTGGGGTCCGCCTGGGCAGCCATGAAGATATGGGTGCACATGGAGGTAGTCGTGGTCTTGCCATGGGTGCCGGAGACGCACAGGGCATTGGGATAGTGCTGCATGATGGCACCCCAGGCCTGGGCGCGCTCATAGACGGGGATGCCCCGGGCCACGGCCCCGGCGATCTCCGGGTTGCTGTCGTGGACGGCGGCGGTGCGGATCACGAAGTCACAGTCGCCCAGGTTTTCGGCGTTGTGGCCGATGGCGACCTGGATGCCCAGGGAGCGGAGGTGCCTGACGGTATCGCTTTCCGTCATGTCGGAGCCCTGGACCGTCAGGCCCATGCCCCGGAGAACTTCCGCCAGGGGGCACATGGACACGCCGCCGATGCCGACCAGGTGGACCCGCTTGCCGGGCACCAGGTAATCACGGATGGGATGGGGATTGTTCATCATGGAGAACGTTCTTCCTTTCAAAACGCTTTTTGCCGTATAGATGGGAAAAAAGCGTTGCATAATCTTCAAAAGCACTTTATTATATTACACGAATATGTGAAATGCAATGGGAAAGGGGGCGAAAAGGTGGCAAATATTCCGAAAAGCGTACAGGAAGTGCTGGAGATTTTGACGGCGGCAGGCCATGAGGCCTGGTGTGTGGGCGGCTGTGTCCGGGATACGCTGCTGGGACGGACGCCGGAGGATTGGGATGTGACCACCAGCGCCCTGCCGGAGGAGACCATGGCGCTGTTTGGGCAGCGGGCGCTGCCCACGGGCCTGCGCCACGGTACCGTGACGGTGCGGACGGACCGGGGCGGCGTGGAAGTGACCACTTTCCGCTGCGACGGCGCGTACCACGACCACCGGCGGCCGGATACTGTCACCTTTACCCGCTCCCTGGAGGAGGACCTGAAGCGCCGGGACTTCACCGTCAACGCCATGGCGCTGGGGCTGGATGGGACTATCCGGGACCCCTTCGGCGGACAGTCCGACCTGAGGGCGGGCATCCTGCGGTGCGTGGGAGAGCCGGATAAACGCTTTGACGAGGACGCCCTCCGCATCCTGCGGGCGCTGCGGTTCTCGGCGGTGCTGGGCTTTTCCATTGAGGAGAAGACGGCGGCGGGTATCCACAAAAATAAGGAACTGCTGGGGGACATTGCCGCCGAGCGCATCCAGGCAGAGCTTTTCAAGCTGCTGTGCGGGAAAAACGCGCTGGCTGTGATGCGGGCATACCCGGATGTCATCGGCGTGTTCTGGCCGGAGGTGCTGCCCATGGTAGGGCTGGACCAGCGGAACCACCACCACTGCTACGATGTTTGGGAGCACACCATTCACGCCGTGGCGGCGGTGCCGCCGGAGCCGGAAGTGCGGTGCGCGGCGCTGCTCCACGACATCGGGAAGCCTGCCACGTTTACAGTGGACGAAAACGGCGTGGGCCATTTCTACGGCCACGCCGCCGCCAGCGAGGAACTGGCTGACGGGATGCTCCGGCGATTGAAGTGCTCCCGGTCATTCCGGGAGACGGTGGTTCGGCTGGTGGCGTGGCATGACCGGAACATTCCCCGGACGGACAAGGCCGTCCGCCGGGCGCTGGGAAAGCTGGGGGAACGGGACCTGCGGCGGCTCATCGCCTTAAAACGGGCGGACAACCTGGCGCAGTCCCCGACCTATTTCAGCCGCCAGCGGGAATTGGATAAGGGAGAGGCTATTTTGGACAAACTGCTGGCGGAAGACGCCTGTTTTTCCTTAAAACAACTTGCTGTCAATGGGAAAGACTTGACAAAAATCGGGCTCTCCGGCCCGGCGTTGGGGCGGATGCTGAACGCCCTGCTGGACCGGGTCGTGGATGGAGATGTGCCGAATGAACGGGAAGCCTTGCTGAAAACGGCGGCGGAGCTGCTGCCGCTTTTTGCAGAATCGTAGCTGATTTCAAAGAAAAGCCACGCCGGAAAGCACCGGCGTGGCTTTTTTATTCGCAGACCGCCGGATACAGCTCCCGGCAGAGTTTTTTTCCGCTCTCTGTCTGAAAAATGGTTTCATAGGCGTGGCGCTGGGCTTCCGGTGGGAGGCCGTCCTCGTATAGGTTCACCAGGAAATCCGCCTCCACCAGGATCTGATAGTCGGGCCCGTCGATAGCGGTATAGGTGTGGTGATGGCCCACCAGGAAAGAGATCCGCCGGATGTCTGCCTCCGGCCATCCCAGGCCGGTCAGCAGTTTTTCCGCCTCGGCGGGGCCCAGCTCCTCCTGATATTTGCCGGCGCTGGAGCCGTATTTGGCTTCGGCGGGATGGATGCCGATGTCGTGGACCAGAGCGGCGGCCTCCAGCACGGACTGGGTGTGTTCGTCCAGACCCTCTTCCACACCGATGAGACGGGCAAAGGCGTGGACTTTCAAAAAGTGCTGGATGCGCATGGGGTCGCCCGCGTCATAGGCGATCATGGCGGCGGTCACTTGTTTAATAGAATGTTCCATGTGGGATGCTCCTCTGTATTTTATACAATATCCAGCAACTGCCGCAGGTCCGAAATGACGAAATCAATCCGCAGACCTTCCGGTTCGGCTTCGCCGGTGGGATTGAACCAGCAGCAGGGGAGCCCCGCGTTGTTGGCTCCCCGGATGTCTGTGGCCAGAGAGTCTCCGATGACCAGGCAGTTTTCCGGTGTGATCTCCGGCACCCGGCGGCGGATGTAATCGTAATATGCCTTGTGGGGCTTGGCGGCGCCCGCCTCCTCGGAGATAAAAGCGTCGGCAAATACGTCTCCGAAGGGGCAGGCTCTCAGGCGGCTGCGCTGGACGGAGGCTACCGCGTTGGTGGCGATGTAGAGCCTGTGGCCCCGGCGGACCAGCTCCCGGCACACCTCCTCGGCGTGGGGCAGGGGAAAGACGGTCTCACCCAGGGCATCCAGATAATCCCGATTGCACCGGTCAGCGTCCCGGTCCAATCCCAAAGATTTCAGAAACCGGACGTACCGCTCCAAAGTCAGAAAATCCTTGGTGACCTCACCCCGGTTAAAGGCTTCCCACAGGACCTGGTTGACCTCGTGATAGAGCTGATAGCTTTCCGGAGAGTCGGGGACATCGTTCTTCCGGCACATGATGGAAAAGGCCCGGGAAGACGCCTTTGGAAAATCAAACAGGGTGTCGTCCGCGTCAAAGAGCAGGTATGGGTACTTCATAAACGATCCTCTTTATCAATGATGTTTTATTCTACCATGGCCGGGAGCAAAAGACAATCACCCTTCGGCCCTTTCCGCCATACCATACAACGAGGGGGGCGAGTCGGATGAAGAAGACCTTTGGATTGATCGGAGGAGACCGGCGGCAGGCGGAACTGGCCCGCCTGCTGGCGGCGGACGGACACACAGTCCGTACATACGGCCTGGACCGCTGGAAACCAGGCGGCGAAACGGGCCTGGACCGGGCTGCGGCCGCGGAGATCGTGATTTTGCCGCTGCCGCTGTGCAAGGGGGCCGGAGTCCTGAACTGCGAGGAGGGGCCGGTGCCTACCATGGACCTGTTCCGCCGCCTGCGGCCGGGACAGCGCATCCTGGCGGGGCAGGTGAAGCCTCAGCAGCGCCGGGAGGCGGAGGATTGCGGCCTGATCCTGGAGGACTACTTCCTGCGGGAAGAACTGACGGTGGCCAATGCGGCCGCCACGGCGGAGGCCGCCGTCCAGGTGGCGATGGAGGGCCTGGACCGGACGCTGATGGGAATGGACTGCCTGGTCCTGGGGTTCGGGCGTATCGGAAAGCTGCTGTGCGACCGGCTCCACGGCCTGGGGGCGAAAGTCACGGCCACAGCCCGGCGTCCGGCGGATATGGCCTGGATACGGGCCTACGGCTGGCAGGCGCTGGATACTTACGGGCTGGATGGGAAGTTGTCCGGCTTTGAAGTCATTTTCAACACCATCCCCTCACTGATCCTGGAGGAGCCGCTGCTGAGGCAGCTCCCGCCGAAGTGTTTGTGCGTGGATCTGGCGTCTGTCCAAGGCATTGACCTGGCTGCGGCGGAGCGCCTGGGGCTGCCCAATGTCTGGGCCAGGTCCCTGCCGGGACGCCTGGTGCCCTGCACCGCGGCGGCGGTCATCCGGGATGCGGTCTATTACATTTTAATGGAAGAACGAGGTGACCCTGCGTGAGAAAAGAACGGGTTGGGTTTGCGGTGTGCGGGTCCTTCTGCACCCATGCAAAAGTATTGGAGGCGCTGGGAGAATTGGTAAAGGAATACGAGACGGTGATCCCAATTGCCTCGGAAGAAGCCGCTTTTACGGATACCCGTTTCGGCAGCGCCGATGACCTGCTGGAAAAGCTGGAGGAGCTGACAGGGAACGAGGTGCTGTATGATATTCCGTCTGTGGAGCCCATCGGACCCAAGAAGCTGTTGGATGTCCTGGTCATTGCGCCTGCCACCGGAAATACGGTGGCAAAGCTGGCGGCGGGCATCACAGATACGGCCGTGACCATGGCGGCAAAAGCCCATCTGCGCAATGGCGGGCCGGTGGTCATCGCACTGGCCAGCAATGACGGTCTGTCGGCGGGGGCAAAGAACATCGGGGAACTGCTGGTGCGGAAAAACTACTATTTTGTGCCCTTTGGACAGGATAACGCTGTCCAGAAGCCGTGCTCTTTGGTGGCGGATTTCTCGAAAATCTCTGAAACAGTGGATGCCGCCCTGCGGGGCGTGCAGCTCCAGCCGGTTTTGCTGCGGTGAGATGAAAAGGACGGGTCCCCCGTCCTTTTCCTTTGTGTTTTTGAAAAAACCGTGATATGATACCACATTATATATAAAAGATTTCAGGAGGGGAGGACACTATGCCGAATTCCATGAAATATGCACTGGCACAGTCCCTGAAAAAGCTGCTGTCCGTCCGGAAACTGGACAAGATCACGGTAAAGGACATCGTGGAGGACTGCGGGGTGAACCGGCAGACTTTTTACTATTACTTCCGGGATATCTACGACCTGCTGGAGTGGAATTTCCAGGATGCGGCGGAGAAGCTGATCCGCTCCGGGCTGGATCAGAAAGATTGGCGGGCAGGACCGGGGGCCGTTTTGGAGTATCTGCGGGAAAATCAAGCACTGGTCTGGAACGCCTATCATTCCATCAGCCATGAGGCCGTATCCAACTTCCTGAAGCGTACGCTGAGGCCTTATATCTTGCAAGCCGTCCAAAAAGAGGCGGAGGGTCTGGAGCGGCAGCCCCGGCAGGAGAATATGGATTTTGTTGCTGACATGCATACGCTGATGGCGGTTGGTATCATTACAGAATGGATCAATCGCCAGGAAAAAGAGGGCGGGGAAGAGCGGCTGGAAAAACTGCTCACCGCCATGGAGGGCAGCGCCAGTCTGATGCTGCAGAACCTTGAAAGCGGGTCATCCAGTAAAAATGACGAAAAGGCTGTGTAAAAAATAAAACTTTAATAAGAACAACTTATGGCTTATATTAGATATATTAGTGTGCAAATGTGTTAAACAGCGTAAAAAAGAAAAAATAAAAAAGCTTGTCGAAAAAATGCACAAACAAGGGAAAACAGGGTTGACTTTTCAGACGGGCTTTGGTATTCTAACAAAGCTGTCCGACATGAGACAACGGTTTGAAAACACGAATTCAAGAAAAACGCTTGAAAAAAGGTGTTGACAAACCGAAAAATGTGTGGTACAGTATCAAATGTTCCGCCGGAAAGTGGCGTGTACCTTGTAAATTAAACAACGTAACGAAAAGAAAGCACCAGACGGAGACGGTTCTTAGGAACTGTAACCAAAAGTTGCAAAGTCCGGGTTAAGTCAATTACCGGATGATGTAACTATAAAAATGAAGCTATGACAAATAGCTCTATGAAGGTTTGAACAGCGAAAGCTGTTTAGATACCATTTTATAGAGAGTTTGATCCTGGCTCAGGACGAACGCTGGCGGCGTGCTTAACACATGCAA
>NZ_JAFBIS010000011.1 GCF_021531435.1 Oscillibacter valericigenes | reverse complement strand
TTACTTTTGCCGCAGTGCCTGCGGTTCTGTTTTTGCGCCCTTTTTCGGGCTTCCCCGATTATTACGTTGTTTCAAACTTTTTCCTCAACTTCGTCTTCCTTGTCCTTTTCTGGCAATTGGATAGTCAGCTTTTTACAGAAGTCTTTATTGACCTGATCACCAGGCACACAAATCTGGAGGCCCATGATGTCACAATCAAAGTTCAGGTCCTCTCTGGCTTTACTGTTAAACCGATTCTTCGAATCCTTATCAATCCGGTAAAGAATAAGCAGCGGGATTTTATCTTTGCCTGCAGTTTTACGGATTGCATCAACCTGTTCCTGCTTGGTTATTGTTTCCTGCACATACTTTGGAGCAATATCTGCTACATGGTCACGTAAGGAACGAAGCACACCGATGTCAATCACAGTATTAAGATCATCGTTCAGCTTTCGTTTACTACGATTGACTTTTCCAAGCTGATAGCCCGAAACAATCCAGTGATGAGAATCCTCGGCTTCTTCGCGCACCTTTATCAGCCCGTTTCCAGCTAGAATGACGTTCCAGCTTTCAAGTGCATTCTCTGATGCGATTTGCTTGATCCACTCACAGAAGGCACCGATTTCATTGAACACCCGGGAGCGATTTGAAAAGCTGAATTTGTTGATTAGCAGCTCAGACATGATCTTCTCAAGTTTAATCCCCGTCCAGAAGAGTCCGTTCTGACCTTCAGAAACCATAGGGGTACCGAGACTATGTATAAATGTCTCAACTATTTTAATATTCTTCTCCTGGACAGAGACATCGTTATCGAAGATAAACGTCTGCGGTTTTGCCCCGGAAAAATCCATTTCTGCAGCCTTGGCATTTCGCATATGGTTCTTGGATGTAAGCCTGAGCCAAGAAACTTTGGGAGAGCTCAGAATTCTTGGCCCATACTCCAAAGGCGTCACATCAGAAATCATATATTTTTTCAGATCTGCGCGCAGATCCACTTCAAGCTCAGACAGGAATCTAAACTTATCACAAGTATCTGAAGTCATCCAGATTCTCGGCATAAGTTCATAATTGCGCCGGTATCCAAACCACCGTCCCATCTGCATCAGTGTGTCGGCCTGGCAGGATGCACGCAAGAAGAATGTACTGACCAGTCCTTCGATTGTAAGTCCGCGGGACAATGTGCTGCCGCCAACAATGATAAATGCAGGTGCAGGACTTGGATACGGCTGCATATCAGGATCAGGGTATGCAAGACGGACATATTCGTTTTCACTCGTCATTCCGTTCTTTGAACAGTTATCAATTACCAGATGAAAGCTTCTGCAATACTCAAGATCTCCGCTTTCAGACATCTTGATATGCTTCATGTTTTCAGCAATCAGTTCCTGGATTTCAGGGATTATTTCCTTGAAGGGCAAATAGTCATGAACTTGGTCGACAGGTACACCATACTCACTGAATTGTTCGTGCCACATTGCCTTGGTGATCCGGGTCGTTTCATATTTGTAAACGGCTTCGCAGCGGACGAGAAAGTCTCCGTTCTTTACAGCAGCCTTTGTCCAACGGGCGATAGCCCGCGCAATCGCATCATGATTTGCTTGCTTCTGACTTGTATGTACCAACATGCTGATTGGTTTTTTATAGCCCCAATTCCGCATAGTAGCCACAGCGCAGGCAAACCAACAGATAGCATCTTTCAGGCCTTCAGGGAGGTCAGCCATTTCGCCATCATACAGTTTGGCAATGCGATCCAGATCCTCATCAGTAATAGTCCTCTTGATGTCAAGGCCATCGGGCTTTGCAGGATCATTGAAGCCAAAGATTTGATTTGGGCCAATGTATTCATTGGAGGTTTTTAACGTCCAGATAAAATTGCGCGGATACAGTGACTCCTCTGTGCTTTCGTTCAGGAAGTTCGCATATGGAGTCGCTGTGTACATGACATAGTTCATCGCCCGGACATGTCCGTTTGTCTGCGCGTCTTTATAATGGGTATCTTCAACGAGATGCACAATGAGCTTATTGATACCCTTGCGCTCTTTCTGTGCCTGCTTATACTCAACTGCAGTATTACTGATACTTGCCTGATCTGCCTCATCATCGATAATCAGGATCTTCATGAGATCGTGCGAAGCCTTATCTGCATGGATCCAATCGATCAGATTTTTCAGACGGCTGGCATGTTTCAGGCAAACTGTAAAGTATCTGCTTTGGGCATTCGGCTCAAAATGGAAGTCCTGTGCCCGCTCACCATACTGAGATTTTTTTGACGGATGCTCTATACCTCGCCAGATAAGATTACCCTCCTGGTTAAGGTCTTTCTGCATACGTTTCAGCGTCTGCAGTCGTAAACTTTCAATGGTACCGGACAGAACAATAAACATATTCCAGCCATGGTCTGCAGCCATTGCCATCAAAGCTTCCATATTTGCTGTTTTGCCAGACTGAACATGACCAATGACGAGACCTTTGATAGGCCCAACCTCACGCGTATCACTGCTCAAACGACGCAAAATACCGATTGTCGCATCTTCAAGATCCTGAACAGATTCCGGATTCCAGCCCAGACTTTTTTTGTAAAGCTGCCAGCATGACCTCTCATTTTCAGGAACTTTTAGCCCGTTATCCTGATTGACATCGAATAGAGCTCCATCATTTCCTCTGAAAATCAGATTCTTCTGCTTATCTTCATATTCTTCAATCTCCGAAATCAGATCCTTCCATTCATCCGCAGACAAGGCTGGCCAGTCGTCCTCCACAACACGAGAAGAAAGAAACGCGCTCAGTTCCTCTTCACTACATTTGCAGGCAAACTGCAGTTCCTGCCAGGACGCACCTCGCTCCCGCTTTTTCTGTATCCACTTTCTGCAATCGTCAAAGCAAGGATTATCGTATCTGCTCATAGTATTGTCACCTCGTCAAATTATCGAAATATCTGCCAAACATTATCGAAAGGACGTCGATTTCTGAAGAGTCGAGCCGAGTGATCAGTGTGCCATTTGAACCCTAGAATGTGGGATTCGCTTCACAATTTCGAGTTCGGCCCACGAAAGCTTTTTTAAAAACACTAAAACTCGAGGCCTTCGATTAACAACAATTCTATAGCTTTTACTGTCCCAAAACCCGGACTTATTCCTCAGCTTTTTCCTCCGGCAAGAATTCCATAATATCACCAATATCTGCGCCCAAAGCGGCGCAGATTTTATTAAGCACCGTGAGCGTAACCTCCTCGTCCCGGCGCAGTCTAGTCATCGTATTAGGTGCAATACCGACAGCTTTACGCAAATCGGCTTTGCTCATTTTCTTATCGACTAGGAGTTTCCAGAGCTTATTGTAGGAAATAGCCATACCTTTCGACCTCCGGTCTCAAATATCGACATTAAGTATACCACAGTCCACTTGTTACAGCAAGAGACTCTCGCACCAGGTTGCGACATTTTCTTTTAGCTATTCGTCATCCGATGGCCAATGCCATAATTAGGGGGATTTAAGTAATTGGTAAGTAATTGGTATGATGTACTGCACCGATAATAATGTTCTTCCGAATAGTCGTTTCCATTTGGATAAACAGCGTTTAATAGAAGCAGGAACCTTGTCTTCCAACGGTATTTCAACGGCTATCAAAAACAGCATTTCAAAAGACCGCTTGCCGACATCGGGCGAAACTGGGACACAAGATATTCTATCAGGAACAACAACTGGATCGTCAAGTTCTTCAGGATCTGCAATTTCTTCCCTTCAACTACAGATTCTGGAATATGGATTACTTTGGATGGTACCAAGTACTATGCACTATTAGAAAAATCGTGATTTGAACTGGTTGACCCAAACTCGTCGTTGAGAAGAAACGTCATAATTTGCAATATAAGCCAAGTCACTCTTCCATTCACCGACTGCATTGATCATGTTTGGCTGAGAACTTCTTGTGTTAATTAGCCATTCCAAGTGATTCATAATCTCGGCCTTGGTGAGAGCCCCACTATTCATTATTTCTTTGAGCAAGGCTCGCCGTTGTGCGGTATCCAGCCCATCCAAGCGACTTACGCTATATCCCAATAGATTCAATTCGGAATGCTGCTTCAACTCTCCGAATCCGCTGGTTGAAGTTCCTAATAGGGTCGCCAAGTGAAGCCTCAAATAAGGAAGCCCATATCTCTGCCTGGCGCTTGAATATGTAGCATCATTCATAAAATACATATGCGTGGATCGTTCGTAATAAACAGTGAGTGGTATCGGATAATTTGTGTTTGAACAAGGAATCATGGCCGTAACGGTTTCGTAGTTTTCATTGTTATAATGCTGGATGTTTTTCTGCGCAAAAATGTAAACAGGTTGCGGTGATGATGGATTGCAGAATCGAGAGATAATATTCAGATATTTCGGCGTGTCCGCAAACGAACGATACTCTATGATTTGATACCGTTCTTCTTTATACAAGAATTCTTTATGCTTCGTTTGTACTGCAGCAAGGATGGCAGATGACAGAGCCCGACCAACCCAATAGATTCCATTTTTGGCCGACTGCACTTTCTCGTTGGATACAATAGAAACACATCCTGGTGCCAATCCCCGCTTTTGAGTCCTAATTTTGGCCTGCAAGATCAGATCGGGGAATTGACCGCTGAAACTACTTGGCAAGTCGAGACAAGTCGCCTGCATCGTCTCGTTGGGTAACTTAGACGCTGCTGCCTGTGTCTGTTTCGCAGTTCTCGCGTTTTTCGGAAACTCTTTTCGTTTTGAGATAGCCTGCGCAACTTGTTCCTTGTCATATTTTTCTTTTTCAGTTTTTAACCAATATAGACGAGAACAGTATAAACAACACCAACCGGGTTTGCCGGAATAGCCATGTTTCATTGGCCGCTGTACAAATACAAGAGGCTCACTGTCATACGGACAGACATCTGGATACTTGTCACATATCCTGAGAAAAGCGGGGTGATAAACCATATACGGATTTGCCGACAGGGCTTTTTTCAAAGTGGCGACCTCAGCAACTTTTTTTTGCTTCATAGCCTCCTGTTGCTTCTTGAATTTTACCTTCTTTTTTTCCTCATGAGCTTCTTTCAGTTCGTTTTCGATGCGCAAGCGTTTCTCTTTTTCATAATCTATAGGAAATGCACTGATAAGGTCTGAAAGAAGTTCATATCGGATCCCATCCAAGGAAAAGGCTTTAATGCCTGCCATTAGAACTCGATTGATATATCTTGTTCGACAAAGAGGGCAACAACCGATAACAACCGGAAGCGTATTTCCATGGAAACTGAGCCTTTTATGCTCGATGGTCAATTGCTTGTGGTGAATAGGGCAAAGAATATCCATCAATTTCACCTTCCTATTGATATCGTAGAGCCAACCAATGAGAAGTCATCATGCATGAACAATGTAGAGCGTCGTAGTTTCCTTCCGGAGTTGACTAGCATGCTTAATCGTAGCAAATTGAATAGCTTTCTCAAGAAGCAGGTTTTCACGCTTGTAGTTATCCTCAGAAGGCTTTTTAGATTCCATGATACGCTGTTGACCAGCATCTACCGAATTCATTACCACATTGTCATTCATTTCAGCATTGGTTTCAGCCAGTGCATTTTTAATAATTTCATTTCCAGCCAAGTACGTATCCTTCATCATCGAGTCCCTTTCAAATAACCATCAAAGCGCTCGAGAACTGCTCTCATATCTTCGGGCAATCTAAGTCGGCACTCTTCCTTCAACGCCTCAGGAACGCCGTAAAACGCCTCAGCGATACTTCCAGCAATAGCTGCCAACGTATCGCAGTCGCCGCCCAAAGATACCGCTGTACGGATAACATCCTCGAAATCGATTCCTTCCAGAAATGCGATGATGGCCTCTGGAACAGTCCGCTGACAGCTTTCAATGTGATGGTAGGTGGGACGGATCTCATCACAGGTACGATTCAAATCATAGCCGAAATTCTCCTCAATATAGGTCTTTATCTCGTCCTTGCTGTGGCCAGTACGGGCCAGAAAAATGGCCGCTGCCGTTGACTCTGCCCCCTTGATACCCTCCGGATGATTGTGCGTCACTTCGGCAGAGAGCCGAGCGGCGTGCCGAACCGCATCCAGATTATCATATAGCCAGGCTGCCGAGGAGACACGCATAGCCGAACCATTCCCGAAACTGTTGTACGGCTCGTACCCTTCCAGAAACAACCACATGCCAAAACGTCCTCCATACCCGACGTTTGGATAGCGCTGCCCGAGTTCATGCATAGTCCTGACAATGTTTTCACGGATTGTCTCATCATCCGCTCCTTCCGGGCTATCCATGAATCCCTGTGCAACCGCCAGCGTCATGACCGTATCGTCAGTAAACTGTGATTCTTCGGAAAACAGAGGAAAGTCTTTTGTCTTATCGCCCGCATCAAACTCATACGGGCTTCCGATAATATCACCCAGGATTGCTCCAATCATTTCTTTTCCTTCTTTCTCTTTCCGGTTTTCTTTGTCTCCTCCGCTTCAAAGGCTCTCAATTCATCGTCAAAGCTTTTACCAGACCGTGTTGCATCAACGACATCATCAATAAAAGAGAACAAGCATAACCAATGCTTGGTTTGCGGCTTACCGTGTTGACAATATCGTCTACCTGCATATTGGCGATATCGTTTCGGACAATTTCAAACGGCATATTGTACTCCCATTCTGCAGCAAAGATATCTGCCCCAAAAACCTGACATAGTATATACGGGGTTCATTTCATTTTGGCATTTGGTCATCTTCTTGTTTCTCATTATTCTTGTCACGGAAATACTGAAGCAATGGAATAATTGTGTACTTGATTATCCCTACAGCAAACCCATAAATAATAGCGCCATAGATCAGAATCATAGCCATAAGGAACCACACCTTTTATTTTTCTAATCACTGCCACGATTGCTACCACACAAAGCTACACGAAAACTAATCACTCGATTTATCAGATCATACCACAGGCTACACACTAGTGACATTCAGATACTCCCGTGCCCTTGCAAATCTACCACGAGCGGCGGATCAAATCGTCCACAGTGGAGATGTGTTACGGCTTATAGACACGCTTATCCAGTGCAAATACTCGATTGCTAACCTCGCCCGGCTGTAGGTTGGCCAGGGTCTCACGGTAGATTTCCATCCGGCTATCGATCATATCGATCTGGGAGAGCAGCTCGCTTTCCGCACAGATAGGCTTCACTGCCGCGCCGAATTCAGGTTCCCCGTGATGGGAGAGGATCATGTGCTGCAACAAAACGGACTTGTCCTCAGGGATACCAAGCTCCGCAGCTACGTTGGCAACTTCCTGTGCGCCCATCACGAGGTGGCCAAGGAGTTGCCCCTTCACCGAGTATTCTGTGACGAGGCCGAGCTGAGAGAAGGCAAACTCACTCTCTTTGGCGAAGTCATGCAGGAACGTGCCGGCAAGCAGCAGGCTGCGGTCGATGATATCCCCATAAACGCCAGCTAGGAAATCAGCCGTTTTCATCATGGTCGCAGTGTGCATCAGGAGCCCGGAAATAAAGCCGTGGTGGACGCTTTTGGCGGCCGGGATCGTCTTCAGGGACTCCTTATGTCGGGCCATCATTGTGCTGCAGATCTTCCTGTAATCGGCATCAGCGATCGAATTGATCAGTCTTTGCACTTCGGCCATGGTGGCATCCACATCAATGGGCGCCACCGGGACCAATGCGGAAAGATCATATGTATCGTTGCCGTCAGCCAAACGGATCCGATCAACCGTGATCTGCAGTGCACCTCTGAACTCAGAGACAGTGCCACGGATCTTCACAACATTGCCTTCATCTGCAGAGGAAATGGGACCCGAATAGTCCCATACTTTTATTTCGATGGAGCCGGATCGATCCGACAGGGAGGCACTCAGAAACGGCTTACCGGTAGCGGTCGTCTTGGGATATGCAGCTTTCAAAACATAGTAGCCCTCCACATCATCCGAAAGAGACATCTCTGCGATCAATTTGTCGTATTCCATATAGCATTTTTCTCCTTTTCATCGTGTACCGACCACATCATTTTCTTAGCGTAACGGCCCATAATCACCACACCAACCGCATTCCCAATGGTCACCCTTCACCGTCGCCTGGCTTCCACAGTTTGGACAACGAATCGTCTTCGGCGCTGGTGTATTATGACCAGCGGAGTTTGTGTTGCGCGTTCCAGCACGAACAACGATCACAATCAAGATTATGATTCCAAGAATAATGAAAGCAAGCATAATAGTCTCCTTCCTTTACCCCTCATGAGCATTGCAGGATATCAGTCGTCCCAAGAAGCCTTTTCTTGACATGATTTTACATCTCTTTTTGAGTCATATCAACCGCCCAGCAGATATCTACCTGCTACCGTAACCAACGATCATTCCTGCAGCAGTTGCATTGCCGCATCTATCATCAGGGATTCAGTCACATCCGGATAATGAAGCACATACCACACCAGTCGAATCATCAGGATTGCATATGCAATGGAGTGGCTTTCCGGAAAGAGATATTCCACCTTCTGGCAAACGGCAATAAACCATTCTTCTGCTTTACAGCGCTTCAGCAAAGTTCGCTCTGTTCCTGTAAAGTCTCTTCCCTTTATCTTGCCTCTGCGAACTACGTTCATAAAGGACGTGGTCTCTTCCGGAGATGCGCCTCTTGCCGTAAGGTAGCGATATACATCTTCGCGGCAGGTAATGATCTGTTCGGCTATTATTCTGCCCTCTTGGTACAGTTTGTCCTGGTTGTCAATCCAAATGCCAGTCCCGTGATTCAGGCTCAATGCCCGGCATAGACTTCCAACATCATGAACGTTCAGGGCATCACACATCTCCGAGAACCGTTTGGTTTTCCTGCTGCCTGCAAGCAGGCAAGCAGCATCAATGCCTGCCAATTCTTCTTCAGGCGGTCCGCTTACAATTGCTCGGAACACATCCGGACTGTCCAGCGGAATGGACTTCGAGCGAACACCAGTCTTCCGCTCACATGCCTCTAAAGCTTCCAGTACAGCAGAAGACAGAAGGCGAATATGAGGTACATCAATATTCCAGCACTCCAACTCCAACTCGATTTGCAGATCATCCTGCCTCCGAGTGGTCGGAAGGTGTTCTGTATCCGGCATCCAACACAAAAGCGGCATCGCACCGTGCAACTGGACCTCATTTGCTTCATGAGTGATACGCCAGAAAAATGAGCCATCTTCCCGAAGCGCTTTTTGCTCTTCCGGATTACACCATTCCTGAAAATAGCGGTCCATGATCTCTGTCAGCAGTTCATCATCCTCCACTCGGCGGTCCGTGGGACAGACCTCAACCATTTCCCCACCGCATAGACTTGCGAGCCTCTCTTTCACAATAGAAACAGAATCAGCGGACACGCGGATCTCTATCGACAGGAGGTTATCTCCCGTGCAGAACAGGGAGACAGGGCACAGACCATAGCCGCTGTCCGAGAGAGATTTCGGCAGCGGATCAATATTTGTGATCCCCAGGAGGTAAAGCAGGAAGGAGCTGTTCCAGGTGCCCGCTATCAGCATATAGCGGCCTTCATCAGCCAGCGCTGCACGAATCTCCCGCAGCAGGCGGATCGTGCCGGCTGCACCAGCGCGGTCCACTTGCTCCAGTTCCCAGTTCAATCGTTCCCGGACAGCTTGGTCTACAGCCTGACCGTATTGCTGTTCCAGCTTCTGCGCTGCGTCTTCGCGCAGCTTCTCCACCTCGATTTTATGTCGCCGGAGCCTTCCTTCCCTCAGCAGTTCTCCAAGTGACGGCATTGGCTCAATCATAGAAATGATCTGCTTCGGCCCATCTTCCAGCGCCTGTTGGATCACAGGCTGTTCCTCCGGGAGGATATATAGTTCCCGAAAGCTCTCTGCAATTTCTTCCGGTGGCATGTAGCAAGCAGCTTCCTCCTGCTTGCCCCAAAAATGAGCAATGGCGCAATAAGCATGGTGCTGTGCGCTGTCACAGTACTCTTCCAACGTCGCATTCTGAACGGCACACACCGGGATACGGCACTCCATAGCGACACGGCACAGCTGAGCAGACACATCATAGGGCTCCAGCGGCAATTCTATGTAATCATAGCGCAATGCGGCTTTTTTGATTACTGTATTGCTTCGGCGCAGTTGAATTGCACGGACAAGCTGGCCGTCCATGGCACTTGCCCCCATGAGCAAACCATCTCGATGCTCTTCTATCTGCTGTCGGGTCACACACCGTCCAAAGGAAGCCTCGTTTTCCTTCAGCAATTTTACAAGGTCAAAGATTTGGTCTCTCCCTTTCAGGTTCCTTGCCAGTAAAGTGACTGCATACCGGTCATCCCGATCCATGCAGTCAATCGTTAACCCATAGATCAGAGCAATACCTCTTTTGGCTGCTTCCTGTTCAGCAGACAGGTAAGCCTGGACTGTGTTGCGGTCCGTGATTGCCACTGCCTGGCAGCCATGCCTTGCACACGCAGAAACCATCTGATTCGGTTCAATGAATGACAGCACATCGGAGTACCTTGTGTTTGTATGAAGTTCAATCCAATTCATGTTCATGCTCCTGTTCCAGAATTTGATTGAGACGCCACTCTATCTCTGCCCGGTCCCAGCCGGCTGTCTTAGCCCGCTGATACCACTGGTTGATCTGCTCCCAAACGGAACGCGGGTCAACCTTTTCAACGCCGATTCTCCTGCGATCTGCCGTCCGATTCGTTTTCCCCCACCGGCAACGCAGCAGATGGATCTGCTGTTTCTGCCACTCATCCCAGTGTTCTTTGGTGCCCTCACCTAAAACGGCAGTGAGGATCTCCTCCTGCTCCAGAACAAATTGCAAAAAGCGTCCTCGGTATTCCGGTTCCATACTGCCGCAGCAGGTAAGGAGCTTTCCGAATTCTTCGAGTAATGAGACAGACAATTCCATGGCAGGAAGCTGCTCTGCCTGATGCTCAGGATCAAACCGCATGGTTTGATCGATAAGCTCCAACACTGCGTTTTTCCGGTCCATCAGTTCTCTGCACCTGGCTTCGGGACGATCCTCCCGAGGTGTCTCAAGCCACACCCTGGAATGATCGCTTTTCGGACGGAAAGAGAACACCTGGCGTCCCTGGCAAACACAGCAAAACATAGGCCTGTCACAATAGCTTCGGATAGTAGATCCATCCTGTTCTTCCAGGATCTCAACAGTGACTCCGAACAACATCGCCAATTCTTCTTTTCTCGCCTTTGGAATAGTCTTTGTCCCATTTTCCCAGGCGCTAAGCATCTGACGGGATACATCCAATTCTCTGGCTACCATACCCTGAGAATAGTTGCAGCGGGTCCTGATATAGTAAAGAGCAGTCTTCATTGTGGCTCTCCTTTTCTGGATGCGCGCTCATCCTGATGGTATGGTATCTGTGGTTGACATACCTCGTCAAGATGCAACCAAAGCAGAAGAATGATTATTTCTTAGATTTGCCCGTAATCAGAAAGCAGTTTATCGATAGCCTCTGCATTGCGTGCCCGTTCCCCCCTTGCGTCTTCCAAAAGAGAAGACATGTGATCAGCTAAAAACGTTTCATCTTGTCTTACTGACCACTCATCAAAGAGTCGCACTTTGGGAACCGCTCCATGCTTTAAGAGATACTCGGTCAGATAATAGTCTTCGTCACAAACAGCAATTGCCAAAGGAGTCATCACAGAACCATTCTTCGGAAGCTTACAGAGATTTACATCAACGTCATGTTCAAAGAAAAAGTCCAGCTGCGACAAGATACCGCTCTTTCTCTTTTCCAATGGTATTGTCAGACGAGCATCCAGATGACTTTCCCAAAAATCATAATCATCACTATGACTTTCAAGTTCTCGTTGCTCCTCTGGTGAAGTATCACCTTCGTTTGTGTATCCTTCCAAGAATACACAGAACAGCGACTCGCCATCACCATTTATCACATTCAAATCGCCGCCGAGTTTTACATAATCAACGATTGCTTGAAAATCATATTCGAAAGCGCGGTTGAACAAATCCCGATTCAACATTTTGCATTCACTTCCCAGTTGAAAGCATGCTTCTGAGCAAAACCGCTCAGTTTATCTTCTAGCACTGAGGATCAGCACAGTAGAAACTACCTGTTTCCCCATATGCTACAGCCGGACAGCCTCTGCAATACGGAAGCAGTTCACATTTAGAGCATTTCTGGAACTGGTTATAATTTCGGTACTGCTCCATCGGGCCGATCCAAACGTCCGCCAGACGGTCTATAAGAATATTGCCTACTTTACTTTCAAACCGCCGACAAGCATACAAATATGTGCCACATCTACTTCATTATCTGCCATGATAAGGTGTGTCACGAAAGCCAGCTTTTTTGAGGCGGGTAACAAATGAATCTAAGACCCTTTTGACAGTTTTTTGGAACAGTGATTTAGACCCGAGATGTCTAACCAATCCAGGCGATACAGCGTAATAACTTCGAATAAACAATCTGCCAAGAACGCTTGCCCTGAGAACTTCATCGCGGAATCGTCTCAGTGTCCAGACTTCCGGACAATCATACGAACCATAGACGGCTGTCGCAATATAGCAGCCGTCCGAGCTACTTTTAATAGGGCTGCTGCACTTTTTTGAATTGCGTCTGCCAGCCTCGAAACCCTCATCATAACCTTCTTCATAACATTCTTCGCACTCATCAAAATGGTCATCGCAGAAATCATCGAAATCGTGTTCATCGTACATGATTACACCTCATACTCCAGCTCAAGATCTGAAATCTCGTCATTGAGGTCAGAGATTTGTTCTTCAAGCTGCTCTTTTCTCGATTCCCACCGTTCATACCGAGTCGATAAGATATCATCCGGTTCACGGCACTCCATATCCATCAACTGCTCCTCAAGCTCAGACAGTTCCTCGCGCGAGGATTCAAGTTTTTCAACTCCCGATTCAAACAAGTCTTCACCGAGTTCATTAAAATCGTCATCTTCAGCAGTTGTGTTTTCCTTCTCGTCCGCGCCAATAGAGAATACAATACTCAGTCCGAGCGCCGTTTCAAGCGCATCAGTCGAACCATCGCCATCAAAGTCAAACAAATTGCCAAACAATCCCATACAGATGCTCCTTTCAGTGGTTGTACAATAAAAATACCACCAAGGCTGTCCAATAATACGGACCCAGTCTTTAGGACACGCAAATACCTGATCACCAGATTGCAGGTATATTCTTATCCACCAAAAAAAATGAACAGCCCTCAAATTGAACAAGGGCTGTCCATCTTTGGGAAACACAATTATCCCAGTTAATTGGTACTTCCGAATTTGATTCTATACACCACATATGGCGTGAAATCAGCCCCGCTACGGTAATCTTTTAGTGTAGCAATTTTTAAGTTCAAATCAACTCGACTTTGTTTGTCAGGTCGGACAAATAAGCCACCATTATCTGAAGAATGTATTTTAAATGTTTATGTGGGTATGGTCGATCTTCACTTACTCGCCTTTGACCCGTACACCGAACCCATTGACTTCAATATCCTCGTCTGCGGGAATGAGCAGGTACTTCCGGCCATCAATGATCCTTGTCTCAACCAAGTAGCTATGCTCCGGATCGACCGAAATTGTCGCATCGGCGGTCTTAACTTCAAAGCGGCCGCTATCAATCAGATTGGCCGGGTTCAGCGTTGCTCCATCACCGAACTGAGTGGCACAACTATCACGGAACGCAAGGATCTTCTCCTCTTCCACACCGTTATCGCGCAGGATTGCTGCCGCATCACTGACGGAGAGTTCCAGCGGTTCGGGGGCATGGCTCTCCTTATGCTGTTCAATCTGGTCGCGGAGCCTGTCATGGATAGACTGGACCAGTTCCATATTGCAGGCATCACCCAAAGCTTCGCTGAGAGCATTCTGGAACGCTTCCTTTTGCTCAGCGGCAGACATGGGGGCTGTGGTATGAAATACGCTGTCGATGACTTCCTGGTGGATCTCATCTGCCTTTCTGGAATAGAACAAGGCATTGTAGATATTGGCCGCACGATCGTCAAAGGCTGGGAACAAGAATCCAAGTTCCGGTGCGGCAACGATCTGGCCGGCACAGCTGTGGAACTCATTGTCTCCGGGGAAGAAACCCAACTCCGCTTTGCGCTCCTTCACAGGACAGACACAGCAAACGACATAAGCGAATACGGCATCGGATGCATCTGCATCCATCTCGTCGTTTTTATTCTTATGGGGGACATCGTATGTGTCATGTGCCAGGAGGATGAGGTAGTTGCTGTCCCCAAGGTCAAGAGACTCGATGACTTTTTGATAGAACTCCTCACGGATCTCACCGTCTTTCAGTTCCGAATCGCGCAGTGCCATGAGAAGGCGATGCTCATCGCTGTCAGCTACCTGTTCAGTAGAGAAGATAATATCGATCAGGTTCTTCCCAAGTTTGCCGGAAAGAGCCTTCTTCAGTAGGTTCAAGTACTTCTCAGCTTCGTCCTGCGGGAGAATCCCCATGGATTCATCGATGTATGAAACGATTTCACGGCTGCTATTGACAAAACAGCCATAGATACGGCTGATACCAGTATAATAAAGGAAGTAACACTGCCTTCCTTTTACAATGATGCCTATCGTTCGGGAACTCTTGGAAACAGATTCCGGCGAGTACTCTTCAATAGCAGTTCGCAATTCATGAGGCACATAATAATAGGCGCATTGTGGATCAGGGGTGATGGAGTTCTTTGCACGCTTTGCGGGAGACATGAGTGATGGCTTCCTGGACTGCAGGATCTCAGCGCCTGCAGCATTGGCCATGACCGTTCCAATCGCAATGGCATGGAGACGTAGGATCTTTTCAATCCATGCATGATAGACAGGGTCGGAATTGCTGATGCGCGAATGGATCATTGCCCATGCCTCAGGATCATGTTGTGCCACATAATCAAATCCCTTTTCCGTCAAACTCAGAGACCGAATCACATGCCGATGATGCTTCTTCCGAAAGAGCTTTACATAACCCTCTCTGATTGCCCGATACATGACTCTCCGATTCCACTCAGCACCCCCACCGATACGCACCGCCAACTGAGCAGGAAACTCAATGCAGTAACCGACGAACCACAACAGTTCAAGAAGACGATCATTTTTACAAGTAATCATAGGCACTCCAATCTCAATAACAAGGCTGCCCAGAGGCTGCTCCTGTCAATTCCAATCATTCGAACATGCAGCAAAAAACTGCCCAAGCCAAAAACACCCAGGCAAAAATCGCACATCGAATCACTGCCTATTTCTGCGTTCCTTAAGTTCAGACAGTCGAAGTGCGCCAAATCACTACCTATTTCTGCCCTTCACTCAGAGCAGAATTTGGTAGTTGATTTGATGTGGGTTTTGGCCCATGCAGGAAGGCTTTCCGGACGCATGAGATAGAACTCCGTGCAATCCCGGTCAGCCACCTGCGTTGCCTGCAGAACAGTGCAAAGCAGGCCGCTGTCGTTGGTCAGCAGCATCGACTCGATGACATCCAGATAGCGTTTTGTCTCGATGTTATCGTAATCACGAATCCGCCTGATTCCGAGTGCTTCATCATACTGGTGGACAATGCAGATCGCACACGCTCCAAAGCGCTCCATCGGATTCTCCTTGAGAAAGTCAAGCAGCGCATACCGCAGAGGACGTGTCAGAAACGCTTGATTGTCACGCTGATTCCGCTTGGGAAGGATCGCAGGAACTGTAATTTTGATCCAGTCGTGGCTTTCTTCGATTTTGATTCCGAGAAGGTCAGCAACCTCACTGTAAAACGGGGCCACATCGTCGTGAACCGTTCTCGCAGTAAGGTTTCTCAGGGACACCGTTGATACTTCAGCGCCACGAACCAGACCGAACAGCTTCTGCTGGGGATTGAACTGCTCAATACGCTCAAGGTCATTTGCAATCTGGAAAAGCTCGTGACTGATGCCATCGAAGTCAGATGCGACTTGCCTCATAAGGAGGATATATTTGGGGTTTTCCATGTCGGCACCTCACAGTTGATAGATTTGCTCTACGCCATCTGATCCCACCAGTAAGCCGAAGTCATTGGCAGACCTTGGAATGATTTCATCCAGGAAGGCCAACTTATCGACCACAATCAGCCGAACAGTCGCCTCCGGGATTGAAGCGCGAGCAACATTGATGGAAGGGATATTGTTCCGACTACCGGGGATCAGGTCATAATCCTTGGCAGCCGATGAGAATGAAAGGATGGCGGGCGGCTCACTTGCACAGAATTCCTGTACTTTATCTCGCATTTTGATGAACGCCCAGAATGTCATGACCGACTCAATCGTCTTCTTGTGGTCCAAGGAGTAACGGCTGGTCGCGAGATATTGGCCATCCGGTGAAAAGTAGGCCAGACCCTCACGCCGAAGTAGCGAGAGAGCCTGGCCGTAGGCACGGTTGCTCATATGATTGAAGAGCAATCGCATCTGACGCTGTTCAACGACACCGAAGATGGTCAATAACCTGATGATCACGGCCACCTCATGCCCTCGAACTTCATTTGCGAACTTCATTTTAAGCTCCTTTGTGTAGACTTAGAAAACCGCATAGTGTAGAGAAAAAATGCTGCTACGCATAATGTAGACGAATTGTAAGTGCGACGGAATGTGCGTTGTCAATTCTCGACATTATGTGTATTCTGAGCCAGTTTTTCACGGAGTATCTGGTTCAGCTCCATGCGATCCGTAGTGATGAGCTGCTTCTCCAGAGGGGAAGCCTTGAACGAAACAGTGATATGGTTGGAATTGGTTGAGATCAGCCCCTGCCCTCGCTCAAAGCGGGTGATGGACATGATCTCAGCATCGGAGAGATGAAGGATATTCTGGACTCGTCGGGCCTCATCATCCTCCAAATTCAAAATGATTTTGGTCTTTGCAACATTCAGGATGCCTTTGCCGAAACGGCTTCGATCCAAATCACCGATGTCCTGTGTGGCTGCCACAGCAGATCCACCGTAGCCACGGATGATCTTGAAAATCTCCTGAACCCATTCGCCAGCAAGCGCTTTCGCGTTGTTGGGGTTATTGGTGTCATCGTCTCCGATCAGTTCCCATGCCTCGTCAATGAAGATTGCCTTCTCTTTGGTGCGGTTCTCTTTCGCCTTATCCCAGACATAGTCAAGCGCCACAAACATGCCGACAGGAAGAAGTTCGCCGGTCAGCTCCGAGATGTCCAGGACAGTATAGGGATTATCCAGTTGGACGTTCGTGTGTTGGTTGAAGGTTTTAGCGGATCCGTTGACCAGGCGATTGAGGATATTTCCCATCCTCTTTGTCTCTGGGGATTCCATGAGGATCTCATAGACATCACCCAGGAGAGGCATCTCACGGTACTTCTCAGGATGTTCCGGATCGATCAGTGAGTCGTTGTTGTGGGTAATTCCCTTCTTCTCGTAAGTGCGGATAAGCGCCTCATCGAGCAACTGCCGCTCCTCATGGGAAATATCTGGAATCAGAAGGGAGAAGAAAATGTGAAGCTGTTGGATCTTCTTGGCCAGAATGGAATTCTCGTTTACGACACCGTCAATTAGCTCATTCGCACTCTGATCCTGCTTGCGTATCTCGCAGACATTGATGCATTGCTTCGAAGCAGGGCTGATGGAAATGAACTCGCCACCAATGTTGTTGCAGGCTCTGAGGAACTCATGGCCCTTCAGAGGAGCGATGATAAACACTTGCGTACCCTTGCGCCTCATTCGTAAGGCAATCAACTGGAGGGTGAAGGTCTTGCCGGCTCCGGAGGTGCCAAGCAGAACCATATTGGCATTTTTGTAGGTGCGGCTGTTGAAGATATCAACGATGACCAGACTGTTATTGTGCTGATTGACGCCCAGCAGAATACCGTTTTCATCGCTCATCTCAAACGAAGTGAATGGATAGCAGCTTGCAGCTGATGATGTGAGCATATTCCTTTTACTGGTCTCGAAGAGTTTCTTGTCCAGCTTACAAAATGGCAGAACAGAGAGCAACGCCTGCTCCTGTCTGAAACGGCAGATTCGGATATCCATATCCTGAGAAATCATGAGGCGACGAACCTCGGAAATACGCCATTCCAGATTCTCAAGGGTGTCTGCGGTGATGGTAACCAAAGTATTGCAGTAGTAGAAATCCTCGTAGTTGGCGAGGCCTTCTTTCAGAAAGTAGCCGGACCGGATTGCACTCTCGAAGTCATCGAAGTCTGTATTCGTATCCGAGGCATCCTTGATGCGGCTTCGGTTGATCCGGATCTGCTGGCCGAGCTTGGTCTGAATTCTCTCTTTCGGTTCTCTTGTAAAAAAGAAATCCACATCGATTCCTTCTCCGGCATTCACCAGGATGCTTGTCCATCCCGCAACAACACGAGGGTTGTAGCCTTCTGAGGGAACAAGCAGATATGCGTGGTAAACACCGTCCACCACTACATACGACCCATGCGTCAGGTCAATGGACTCAGGTGCCAGGACGCTCTTCAACGGGATTGGAACAGAAATGTCTGTGTCTGGACGGGCTGCCTGAAGCTCTCTTACGCGCCGTTCAACCGGCTTCAACTCGCAGGTGGCACGGTTAAACACGGTATAGATGATCTCCATGAGGAAGGCATTTTCGTCCTCATGAGCGACCACAGCGTTGTCGCAGTGCAGGAAATACTGCCTTGCTGTCTGAACCGCAGTTTCCAGCTCAGAGACAATCTCAGAGTACTCAGGCTTACGGTTGGTCACAGCCTCATACTCAAAGATAACCAGGAAACGACGGGTGATCGCCTCCCGTGAGCCAATTGTCTGGATGAGGTGGTAGTAGTCCAGCTGCAATTCCCTGCATTTGGGGTTTTCCTCTGCCTCCATATCTCTCTCAATCGTCCTGAGGTGCTTCTCAATGTCAGCCTTCTTAGTGAGAACCTTGATTTGAATTTTCACCGGAGAGATCTTCATCCAGCTCGCGAAATTGGCAACGATGTTTTTTTGCTCAGAGACACTGCGAAGCAGAAAGTTAATCGGCTCAACCTCGATTACACGGATATATCGACCATCCGTGGTCTCAATGATGCCATTTCTGATATCCTTGACTGGGATAAAGTCTTCCGCCTTGGGGGGCTGTTTCTTCTTGGAAGGCCTGGAGGTTTGCTTGGAGGTATGCTTTGCAGGCTGTCTGGGCTTTTTGCGCCGCTTACGCTTTTGGGGCTTTTGCTTGATGCGGATCCCCAATTGCTCAGGAGGCGTGTGCTGCGCAGATGCCGGATTTGCCTTGGGCGGCTTGGTTTCGGGCTCGGGCGCTTGGGCATCGGAACGGTATAGGGTTCTGCGGTGGATGAGCCACCTCAGCCAGTTGACCACAAACTCGGACAGGGAATCGCCCTCAAAGCCCACTACTGCGAAAATACCCAGCGGCAGCGAGATCAGGCAGAGAAGGATGATTCGTGTAGTAAGTGAAAGGGGCAACTTGATAATGGGAAAGCCTGATAGTAAAACGAGCACGCAAGCCTCAATAGCATTGCGTGCTCGAATCATGCCGCCAAATAAGCGCCCACTTGTTAGAAAGTTTGGCGGGATATAGTAGATATCCCGTTCTTCATTCGGTTTGCTCATATTTGGCCTCAATTCTGCAATTAGTTACCTATGATCCAGAAAGGACCACCTGCGCCAGCAGTCTTGCTGGCTTCATTCATGATGATGGCGAGATCCCAGGACTTCTCAGAGCGCTGATAGCTGGCTGGGTCGGCAACGAGGATCTTGCCACCAGAAGTGCAGCCGCGAAGGACGATAAAGTGTCCGCTGGAGGTAAAGTGGCCCTTTGTCATAAGCGCCACAACCAGTTTCCCGTCCGTCAGGGCATCCACAATGCGCTGCGGTTCAGATGCCGTACATCCTTCGACAGTCAGCCCCCAAGCTTCAGCAGCCCCGGGAATGAGTGAATGGTAGGAACCACTGCCGCTGCACCAGTAGCCGTTCTCGTAAGCCCATTGGGCCATGTGCGGTGGGTCAACGGTCTCGGATGTAAGGCTGGAGACAACGATAGACATCGAAGTAGGCCCACATGCATAGCCTCCGATCGTATCTGTACCATAGGGCTCATACTTCCAACGCTCGTCCAGCTGGTTGTAATACACAACCTGCGTGGAGCCATCTGAAAATACAACTCCATCATAGGAAAGGCCCATGGCAGAGAACTCGGTGTCGCTGAGACCCTGATAAACACCATCGCCCAGAAGGACTGTGAGGTTCTGTGCATATTGACTTGCCAGGAGTTTCTGAGCGTCAGAAAGGTGAAACACTTGGTCGGCAAAGTAGGCCTCGCCATTATAGGCGATGGTGTAAACTCGAATCGTCTCGTAAGTGGTCTCGGAAGTTTCACCCTCGGATGAACCGTCCTCACTCGTTTCCGCCTCTCTATCCTCAGAAGAGGATTCGGAGGTCACTTCGCGCTCTTCATCAGTATAAGTGAAGGAATAGAGCTTGCCCTTGTTTGCCGAAAGCAGTTCCTCCATGTCTTCTTGCGAGATAGAGGCTGCGTCAGTGTCTTTATAGGCACAATACTGGGAGACAAAAGCGTTGGCATTGAACACGACATCAGATCCGAACGGATTGTTGATCTCTTTCCCATCACAACCGGAAGCAGCAAAGTCAGCTTCGATACGATCGAGCACATCGGTCAATCCTTCGGAAAGGATCATGCTGATACCGCTGTTGATATCAGTCATATTCTGTATCAAGGCAGCATTATCACTGATACCGTTGGGCGTATCGGTTCCATCTCCCAGAAGTGAGCCAAAGATCACGGACGGCAGCATTGCAACAATGATGATAGGGAGTGCGATCAGCGCCACAATGACTACTATCCATTTTTTCGAAGTCTTCGCGGCCTCAATAGCGGCACCGTGGGCACCACCTACTGCGGCTCCTTTTGCGATATTCGCAATCGCCTTGCCGGTCTTAGCAGCGCCGCCAACTGTGGATTCGACAGAAGACTTCTCCTGCCTGGTTTCATCACTCATCAGATTTTGTCCTTTCTTTTCGGTACAGGGGGCATTTGAGAAACAATCCGTTCATCATACTTGATCTTGTCATCCGCCCCTTGATACGGGGTCTTCTCAACGACGGGTTGTGCGTATTGGCGGTACCAAGAGGCACCGTCTACGGTCTGCACGGTTTCATATGGGCCGGTTGGAGGCATGTACTGTTCAGCACTATACATGGCAAACTCGCGATCGGATTGCCCATCTGCTGAGACCTCATGTCCGGTAATCCGACCCCCACCAATCTCGACATCACGGAACGTGGGCGGAGTGCTGGCTACGGGAGTACTCCCGCCGCTTGCAGCCCTCTGCTGCTCAACACCTGCCGTATTGGCAGAGGCACCGGGCGAAGTTCCAATACTGCCGCCCTGGGTGGGCACCGCGATGGGAGAAGCACCCGCAGCGGTTCCACCGTCAAGCGTCACTTCATCCCCAGCAGGGCCCGGCGCAGTGGGAACGGAAATCCCTCCGTCAGAGTTGACTTCATTGGCTGCAACGGAATATCCCATGTAACTGCTCAGAGCCTCCGAAGCCTTCTCGCCAGTGATGGAGCCAACCGTAGAAATATTTCCTTTTGCGACTGCACCAATGACACTCGTAGCAAAATGACCCCCGTTTTTCAAGCTGGAGCCGAACATTGCGCCACCGACTAAACCGCTCAATCCAGAGCCGGATCCGGTCGCACTTGCGGCAGCGGCATTCCCGGCTGCGCGCCTTGTGACGCTGACAATGCCATTTCCTCCGCCAGTAAACGCTGCACCAGCGGCTTGACTGCTCCCTTGCGTGTTGTGCGAAGAATGCCGATTAAAGGCAGTTCCGCCCAGGGCACCGGCTGCCGTTGCAATCCCACGGCCGGCAACCAGGAGTTCTGCCAGCATACTTCCACCGGTTCTTCCAACATTGACTCCCAGAGAAGCCATAAAACTATCGATTTTTTGGCTGACTTTTAAGAAGCCAATTGCGCAGAGGAACCAGATGAAGACATTGCCGGCAACTTCTTCACGACTGGATGCTGCGATGGCGCTTTCCACTTCGCTCTCATCGATGGCAAAAGCAGTTGTGGATAGTGCAAACAGCAGCAATACCAGCAGCAAAGGCATCAATACTCTTTTTCGTTTCATCGTTCTCCTCCTCAGATGGACAGCGGGTTGGCTAAGAATGTACCAACCATGCTGGTAAATAGCCTCAAACACCATGCATTCATGATCAAGAGGAACAACTGCCCTCCGAGCATCCGGCACCATGCACTGAACACATTCGATGTGCTCTCGGCGGCACCCGTTGCGAATGCAATTGGTGCGGTGTAGACGAGGACACCGACCAGGATGTATCTTTCTGCTGCCTCAAAGAGAAGTTTGATAAAGTTCCATGCAATTATAATCACCAGGATGATGACAATGAGACTCACAGATCCGGATGCGAGGCACCCGATGATGACAGTGAGAACGCTCCCGAAACTTGCAAAATCAATTGGAGGCAGAGCGGTGTCAACGATCCAACTGTAAGGCGTTCCAGCAATATTGAGGATGATCACCATGATCTGGTCAGCAAAAAGCGCCAGAAAGATGAAGATGATCGATTTGATGGAGAGCTTGATGGGATCCTCCGCACTGAGGCCCACACCAAGCCCAAAGTTTTTGAACAATTGCCACACCAGGTTCAACAGGATGAAGCCGACAGCGATGGCTACGAACACATCGTAGAGAGTCTCTGCGGCAGGAAAGTAACGCAAGAAAGTGCTCATATCACAGCCAAGTGCGCCAAGCACAGAGCCGGTGACCAGATCCAGCAAGTTCATGATTTGCGTGGCAATCCATTCAACAATGCTGTCTAAGATACCCATGTAGCACCTCCTGCATCACATCAGAAACAGCCGAACTCGTTGTCGTGGCTGTCTTCAGGCAGGAAGTATGCCGCCGTCAGGCACATGGCAATGCCTGCGACAATTCCGGATACCAAACAGATGATGTTCTTCTTCATGTGGTGTTTCTCCTTTTCAATCAAGGTGTCCAGGTGCCACCGGCGAAGAAAGGCGTCACATAGGCCATGATGAAGCCAAGGCTATTCAAAATTGCCCAGGTGATGATGATCCGTTTCAGCCAGGCACGGGACTCATCGACTGTCCGTCCGGATCTGGAGAAGTTCATCAGAAGGAGTGCAACTGCAGCAGTCACAACCGCTGCAACCGTGCTGATGCCCAGGATCTGCGTATACACATCCTGCATGATTGCGCTCGCCTTCGTCCAAATGGTATCAGCGGCAAAGGCGCGTGTCGAAATCATGCTCAGCATTGTCGGAATGAGGAAGGCCGTATATGGTAAGTCACCATCGACATAGGAAAACCCAGACGATCGAGCTCAATCAAAATGGCATCTCGATTCGGCAGTCGCTTTTTCGTGAAGTATGTGAGATAGAGAATCTGGTACATCAATTCCCCATGATCCGGATCCTTTCTCACTGCATCCAACGCATTTTCAATGATCTGGAGCATATTCTTGCTTCGAATGACAGTCCTCGCATAGCTCTCAATCTTGGAGCCGGACAAGTCCACTCCTGCCAATTCCGCATTGACTTTTAGTGTGGACAACCTGATACCATGCTCCATCTCCATTCTGACATTCATGTCGGTTTCAGAGATTTCCACAGCATAGGCTACCTTCCGATACTGTCGAAGAAGGTGCCGGGTATTGTGATATTTCTCCACAGGTTTCTTGTCTTTCTGGCCAGACGCCATCTGCTCAACACCTGTCTGAATACCAGCCTCAATCTCAGTTTTCAAGGCTTCCTTTTCAAGTGCGAATGCAGGCACGCTATCAGATTTCATTCTTTCATCTCCCTTCTTTCTGCTGCATTTTTGGGCGGGTCACGATTACCCTGTTCTTCTTTACACACTTCCCAGTCTAAAGCCGTATAGAAGACTAAAGGAATCTGCCGCGCAAAAAAAGAGGATCGAGATACGACAAACACCTGTATTTTCAAGGCTTTCCTCGCTCGACCGATTGTTTTTGCCGGTGGGACGCGAGTTTCGATGCTGACATTGATCTGCTCATGGCCCTCTTTGACCACATCAATCGCTTTGCCAATTCCTATGATTTCTCCGATTCCATGGAGCTCCAGTTCTTCACAGGCATCTCCGTAGATCATCTCGCGATACCGACATACAGAAATAACAGAGCCGCGAGAACTGGAAAAGCTCACGCGGCTGATGATTCCATATTCACCGGCTTTGATCATAAATCGACCGACTCGGGATTTAGACCAACCCCAGCGCTTTGCAAGGTAGGTATATGAGAGGAGCGGCATACCGTGCATATTGGAGTAGTAGACGACCGGCATGTATTCCGATCCTTTCACAGACGGGTCATTGACAATCGTGTGAAGCCACATGTCCATGAGTGCGTCTAACTCGCTGAACACAATTCGTCCCTCAGTTTTTGCGGCTCTTAGGAGAAGTCGGCCTATCGGCAGCGGGAAGAAAAAGAAGCCAGATCCTTTGTAACTGTAGTAGTTATACGCCAAATGCGTACAGTGGCGTTTCCAGTCATTGATGGTGTACCGGATGATCTCCTGATCTTCATCAATAACTTCGAATTGCAGGAAGCCTTTTTCCTCAAAGTACTTCATCAGATCCAGTGCCTGTGCTTTGGAGTGAACCCGAAGGATTCTGGGCAAAGAACCCAGTTTACAGACCCACTGGCCGGGTGCCTCCATGTATCTCACCCCATTGATGACTCGCTCATTCGATCTGAAGTTCGCATAGCTGAAAAGTGCCATCAGGCTAAAAAGATGAAGGTTCCCTTCATTATGGAACTCTTTATGATCATTGAAATGTCTGAACCACTGTTTCAGTATACGGACTTTGGGGAATCGAACCAACTGTCTCTTCTGTTTGCAGCTCATCTCATACACCTCCCTTCTCGCAATTAAAAATCGACTCCAAGCCCCCTGGTCTCGGGGGCACAGGCATTTCAGCCTCGGCCCATGCTTGTGGGTGCGTCGTCCCTCGGCTTGTGACCTAGCCGGACGAGAGTACCATTATTTTCCCGTGCTGTCGTCGCAACGAAGATTGACCGATCTTCTTTCACTTGCTCATAGTGGCTCGAACACGGTGATGTCTTGGAGTCGTATTCATTTTTCAAGGTACACTTGCCAGGGGATAGAGTGAGAGACTGCGGTTGAGAAGATGTAAAACACTTCAAATGCACCTCTCGTAATGAATGTAGAAATGCCCCCCTCTTTGACCACCCTCCCAAGAAGAAAAAAATAAAAAAATTTCTGATACCTTGTTTTGGTATCAGAAGGTGAGGTGCCTTAGCACAGATTTCTCTAATTGTCAATGCGTGAAATCATACGAGGTTTTTGATTATTTCTCTCTCGCCGAGTATCTTGTACGGTGGACATACTTGTGCTACCATATGTAGGAATTGGGAGGGAGTATCATGTGTTTTTCTGCTGAAGAAACGGCTCTGATCGATGGGATCATCGTCTCGTATTTCGCACCCCAGTCTGTCAGTGAGCCAATCAGACTAAGATATTTTAAGACGCACAAACATCTTCAAGAGGAGACTATTGACAGGACGGATTTATTAAACATCAGAAGCGCTCTGCTGTTTCTTGCTCCGGAGTTTCGGGATTCAGTTCAGACCGGAAAAGAAATACAATCACTAATTGCAAAAACAAGCTCCATGCTTAAAGATCATTAAGAACACTTTGAAAAAAGACAGTTAATCTCTAATAAACATAATTCGCTCCTTGCGATCTAGTATTCAGAAACACTCAAAAGGCGGAGACCCTGTGAAACTTCAGGGCCTCCGCCTTTTTTCTTTATATTATCAAAAAAAGTTTTCTTGATGGGTGGTCAAAGACCCCCTCTTTTCTACATTCATTATAGAAGGGCGTAAAACTATCTCCCTTGGTTAATTTAGGGATTGTTGGCAATACTTCGCATAGGAAAGGTTGGTGTATGATGATCAGCTCAGAAGAACTAAAGCAACTCAGCAAGTCTGAAATTGAGAATTGCGATAAGGAACAACTGGTTGATATCACAACCGTAAAACTGAATCCTTCTGACAGCGTAGAAAAACGCCTCGATTCCTATATTCAGCAAATCAAAAACCCCTATCTTTTCAAGGTTTCAGACATTGCTGTGAAAATTGAATTTGCGGGTGAAAAGAGTTTCGAAGCATTATTGGCTTCGCTACTAAGTTCAAACTGAAACTGTAAAATCTATCCAATTGCATTATTCCGGGCGATATGCTATACTTTTGGTGTGTAGAAAAGAACGCATACCGCCATCATAGTTGATGGAGGTGCTCTTATATGGCTTCGGCCAAATATCAAGAACTACTTGAGCGGCTTCCACAGGTTGCAAAACCATGGAAAGCCGCTCTTTATATTCGCCTCTCCCGAGAGGACGGCGATAAGGTCGAAAGTAACTCAATCACATCCCAGAGAGAAATTCTCAAAGAGTATCTCAAACTCCATCCAGACATTGAGTTACACGATTTCTATATTGATGATGGCTGGTCTGGAACCAATTTTGACCGCCCTGGGTTTATCCGCATGATGGAAGACATCTATAGCGGGGATGTAAACTGCGTCATAGTAAAAGACCTATCGCGCTTTGGCAGAAACTATACTGATGCTGGTAATTATTTGGATAATATCTTTGTTCGTCTCCAGATCCGATTTATAGCACTCAACAACGGAATAGATACTGCCACAAATAATATGAATGCTGCTACCCGGTGTATTACGGTTGGCGTTCAAAATGTAATTAACGAAAGCTTAGCTGCTACGACATCTGTCAATGTTCGTGGAACGCTGAATGTCAATCGTGAGCAGGGAAAATTCATTGGGTCTTTTGCCTCGTATGGGTATATGAAAGATCCTAACGATCATCACAAACTAATCATAGATCCTGAGACCGCACCAGTCGTGCGTATGATTTTTGAAAAATTTATTGATGGCTGCAGTATCATTGGCATCGCAAAAGATCTTAATGAAATGGGCATTCCTAATCCTACCGCATATAAAAAGCTTAAAGGTTTCAATTACAAACATCCAGCTGGGAAAAAGCTCGATGGGCTTTGGCCAGATAGTTCTGTTCGTCGTATACTTCGCAATGAAATGTATGTTGGGAACATGGTTCAAGGTAAAAACACGACAATAAGCTATAAGATTAAGCAATGCAGGGCAATTCCAAAAGAGGACTGGATAATAGTTGAAGGCACCCATGAGGCAATCGTTGACCGTGAGACTTTTGATAAGGCGCAGTCGCTTTTCAATCAATTCATTCGTAAAGCCCCCCAAAAAAGTGAAGTTGATTTGTTCTCCGGATTTGTACGATGCGCGGACTGTCTGCGTGCAATGAACAAAAAAACAAATTCCCACCCATATGGGACGTATCACTATTATCGCTGTGGCACCTCAAGAAAGATGAAAAAATCATCATGTACGAATCATACTATCCGAATAGATAAAATGGAACTGGCAGTACTTGCATCTATTCAAGGGATGATTGATTCTGCGGTTGAAATGGATAAGTTGATCAAGCGGATCAACTCTAGTCCGGTAAAAAAGAAAGAGTCCTCACACATCTGCTCAGCTATCGATACTCACACCGCAGAACTCGAAAAGCTCAAAGGAATGATAATCGACCTGTACCCCGATTGGAAAAGTGGAATCATTTCTAAAGAAGAATACTTTACGCTGAAGGAACAATTAACCGAGAAAACCACTTCTCTTGAAAAGGCACTTGAAAACCTTAAGCGAACGAATGAGGAGTTCAAAAATGGCATTACCGAAGACAACGATTTTATTTCTCACTTCAAAAAATATGGGAAAATAGATACTCTCACGCGAGCGATGGTAGTCGAATTGATTGACAAGATATACGTTCATGAGGGCGGCCGCATTACTATCTCTTTCAAGTTCACAGATGCCTATGAAAAGGCCCTCGAGTATATTGAACTAAACAAGGAAGCAATTTTGACCGCCTGAGATTCCACAAAAACTGCATAGGACACCATAATATGGCAGAATAGTCAAGTTTAAGCCTGACTAATTGGTAAAAAAGCCATAGTGTCAAAATCGTCTTGCTTCAGGGGAGGAATATGCGTTGAATTTAACTGAAAACATTTTCCACATGGTGCACCCTTGACTTCTTCCCCCGCCGCCTACGATACTTTAGCGGCCTTCTTCCGGGACACCGGGACGAAGCCGAAAGACTTCGACCTCATCGTCACCGGCGACCTGGGGGAGCTGGGCCACGCCATCGTCCGGGATTTCTTCTCCCGGGACGGCGTGGACCTGGGGGAGAACTTCCAGGACTGCGGCCTGCTGCTCTACGACCGCCAGGCCCAGGACATGCACGCCGGCGCCTCCGGCTGCGGCTGCTCCGCCTCGGTGCTCAACGGCTATCTGCTCTCCGGGATGCGGTCGGGAAAATGGAAGCGCATCCTCTTCGCCCCCACCGGGGCGCTGCTGTCCCCCACCTCCAGCTTCCAGGGGGAGTCCATCCCCGGCATCTGCCACGTGGTCTGCCTCTCCGCCGAAAAATAATGTGTGTCCCAGGAGCACATCTGTTTGCCGTATGGAAATTGCACAAAGGTTTTTTCCATGCGGGGGCCGCATTTAGAAGAGTTCCCGAAATCTGTCGAAAGCCCGCCCTGTCACGGCCAAAACCGTTGACAGAGCGGGTTTTTTGCTCGTATAATTCAAAAAAGAGAGAGCAAGGGCGCCCCCTCTTGGGTCGTCCGCGCTCATTTTTTGTTTATTCAGGCGATGTTACTTTAAAGTATAAAACACAGACTTTCAATGTGAAAGGAGACTGTTCATGGGCAAATACACCAAGGAGGACATCCTCCGCCTGGTCGAGGACGAGGACATCCAGTTCATCCGGATGCAGTTCACCGACATCTTCGGCCAGCTGAAAAACGTGGCCATCACCGCCTCCCAGATCCAGCGGGCGCTGGACAACGAAATTATGATGGACGGCAGCTCCATCGAGGGCTTTGTCCGCATTGAGGAGTCCGACCAGTACCTCTACCCCGACCTGGACACCTTCGCCATTCTCCCCTGGCGGCCCCAATACGGCAAGGTGGCCCGGCTCATCTGCGAGGTCCACAACCCCGACGGCACCCCCTTCGCCGGCGATCCCCGGAACGTGCTGAAGCGGGTCATCAAGCGGGCGGAGGACATGGGCTACACCTTCAACGCCGGCCCGGAGCTGGAGTTCTTCCTGTTCCAGACCGATGAGGACGGCCGTCCCACCACCCGCACCAGCGACGAGGCGGGCTACTTCGACCTGGGCCCCCTGGACCACGGCGAGAGCACCCGGCGTGAAATTTGCCTTTCCCTGGAGGAGATGGGCTTTGAGATCGAGGCCAGCCACCACGAGGTGGCCGCCGGACAGCATGAGATCGACTTCAAGTACGCCGACGCCCTCCGGGCCGCCGACAACATCATGACCTTCAAGCTGGCGGTGAAGACCCTGGCCCAGAAGAATGGCCTCCACGCCACCTTCATGCCCAAGCCCGTGCCCGGTACGGCCGGCAGCGGCATGCACATCAACATGTCGCTGTTCAAGGACGGCAAAAACGCCTTCTTTGACCCCGACGCCCCCGGACAGCTCTCCCCCCTGGCCTATCAATTTATCGCGGGCCTGCTGGCCCATGTCCAGGGCTTCTGCGCATTGACGAATCCCCTGGTGAATTCTTACAAGCGGCTGGTGCCGGGCTATGAGGCCCCCTGCTACGCGGCCTGGTCCTCCTCCAACCGCTCCGCCCTCATCCGCATCCCCGCCCCCCGGGGACAGGGCACCCGGGTGGAGCTGCGGAGCCCGGACCCCTCCTGCAACCCCTACCTGGTGTTCGCCGCATGCCTGGCCGCCGGACTGGACGGCATTGAGCACGGCCTGACCCCGCCGCCGGAGATCGCGGAGAACATTTACGCCATGACCCCCGACGCCCGGGCCGCCCGTGGCATCCAGAGCCTGCCCGGTACCCTGGAGGCCGCCATCCACGCCATGGAAGCGGACAGCGTAGTGCTGGACGCCCTGGGCCCCCACACCTCCGCCCAGTATATCAACGGCAAGCTGCGGGAGTGGGAGGAATACCGCACCCAGGTCTCCCAGTGGGAGCTGGACAAATATCTGGTAACGTACTAAGCCGTGTAAGACCCCAGCCGGAGAGGAGATGAAGTCATGGACAGGATCGTGGTCGCCTTTGCCAGTGAAGAGGCCCAGCGCCGCATCCTGCGCCTGCTGGCATCCGACGGCTGGGAGCCCGCCGCGTGCTGCGCCTCCGGTGCCGAGGCCATCCGCACCGCCCGGAAACTGGGCAGCGCCATCGTCATCTGCGGCTTCAAGCTCCGGGACATGACCGCCACGGACCTTGCCGCCGACCTGCGGGGCACCGCCGTACTGCTGGTGGTGTCCTCCGCCGTGAACCTGGACATGTGCGAGGGGGAGAACCTCTACAAGCTGGCCACCCCCGCCGCCCGGTCCGACTTCTTCGCCACGCTGGATATGCTCCGGCGGTTCGAGGAAAAGAACCTGCACCATCCGCCTCCCAAGCGAAAGGAGGAGGAGCAAAAGCTCATCCGCACCGCCAAGGAGCTTTTAATGGACGTCAACCGCATGACGGAAGCCGAAGCCCACCGCTTTTTGCAGAAGCGCAGCATGGACAGCGGCATGAAGCTGGCGGAGATGGCCCAATACATCATCGATTCCTATACCCGTTAAAGGGGGAGCAGGCTCCCCCTTTAAATCCCCTACCACCAGTGACATCGGTCACTGGTGTGTGCGCCCCAAGGGCGCACGGGTCTTGGTATTTTCGCCACGCACATGTCGCGGCAAAAATAATTAGAATAGATTCGCCTACGGCGAATATTCCCTAATTCCTAATCGATTGGAGTGATCCCCATGACGGGAACTGACCAGAAAAACTATCCCCTTTACTCCCCCCGGTTTGAGCACGACGCCTGCGGCATCGGCGCGGTGGTGGATCTGAAGGGCGGGAGATCCTATCAGACCGTGGACAATGCCCTGAAGATCGTGGAAAAGCTGGAGCACCGCGCCGGCAAGGACGCCGCCGGTGAGACCGGCGACGGTGTGGGCCTGATGCTCCAGGTCCCCCACAAGCTGATGGTAAAGGCCGCGGCCGCCGACGGCATCACCTTAGGCGGCGAGCGGGACTACGGCGTGGGCATGTTCTTCTTCCCCAACGACCGCCTCAAGCGCGCCCAGGCCAAGAAGATGATGGAGATCATCGTGGCCAAGGAGGGCATGGAATTCCTGGGCTGGCGGGACGTCCCCACCCACCCGGAGGTCCTGGGCGCGAAGGCCCTGGCCTGTATGCCCACTATCTGCCAGTGCTTCGTGAAGCGCCCCGCCGACTGCGAAAAGGGCCTGGACTTCGACCGCAAGCTGTATGTGGCCCGCCGGGTGTTCGAGCAGTCCAATGTCAACACCTACATCTCCTCCTTCTCCAGCCGGACCATCGTCTACAAGGGCATGTTCCTGGTGGGCCAGCTCCGCAAGTTCTACGCCGACCTGACGGACCCGGACTGTGAGAGCGCCATCGCCCTGGTCCACTCCCGGTTCTCCACCAACACGAACCCCAGCTGGGAGCGGGCCCATCCCAACCGCTACATCATGCATAACGGCGAGATCAACACCATCCGGGGCAACGTGGACCGTATGCTGGCCCGGGAGGAATCCATGTCCTCCGCTGTGATGGAGGACGACATGGACAAGGTCCTGCCTGTCATCGACCAGAGCGGCTCCGACAGCTCCATGCTGGACAACACCCTGGAGTTCCTGATGATGAACGGCATCGACCTGCCCCAGGCGGTGATGATGTGCATCCCCGAACCCTGGGCCAACGACAAGAAGATGGAGCGGGAGAAGCGGGACTTCTACCACTACTACGCTACCATGATGGAGCCCTGGGACGGCCCCGCCGCCATCGTGTTCTCCGACGGCGACACCGTGGGCGCGGTGCTGGACCGCAACGGCCTGCGGCCCTGCCGGTGGTATCTCACCGACGACGACCAGCTCATCCTGTCCTCCGAGGTGGGCGTGCTGGACATCCCGCCTGAAAAAATCGTGAAGAAATCCCGGATCCAGCCCGGCCGGATGCTGCTGGCCGACCTGCGCCAGGGCCGCCTGGTGGACGACAGCGAGCTCAAGCGCCGCTACGCTCTCCAGCAGCCCTACGGCGAGTGGCTGGACGCCCACCTGGTCTATCTGAAGGACCTCCCCATCCCCAACAAGCGGGTGGAGACCCACTCTCAGGAGCTGCGGGACCGGCTGTACAAGGCCTTTGGCTACACCTACGAGGAGGTCAAGGACTCCATCCTGCCTATGGCCCGGGACGGCGCCGAGCCCACCTCCGCTATGGGCGTGGACACGCCGCTGGCGGTGCTGAGCGAGCGCCACCAGCCCCTCTTCAACTACTTCAAGCAGCTTTTCGCCCAGGTGACGAACCCGCCCATGGACGCCATCCGGGAGGAGATCGTCACCGACACCACGGTCTACGTGGGCTCCAGCGGCAACCTGCTGCAGGAGAAGGCGGAGAACTGCACCGTTCTGCAGATCCACAACCCCATCCTGACCTCCGTTGACCTGATGAAAATTCGCCACATGAACCGCCCCGGCTTCCATGTGGAGACCATCTCCCTGCTGTACTACAAGGGCTCCCCCCTGGAGAACGCCCTGGACCAGCTGTTCGTCAACGTGGACCGGGCCTACAAGAAGGGCGCTAATATCATCATCCTGTCCGACCGGGGCGTGGATGAAAACCATGTCGCCATCCCCTCCCTGCTGGCGGTCTCCGCCCTGGAGCAGTATCTGGTGCGGACCAAAAAGCGCACCGCCGTCTCCATGATTTTAGAGAGCGCCGAGCCCCGGGACGTCCACCACTTCGCAACGCTGTTGGGCTACGGCGCCCAGGCCATCAACCCCTACCTCGCCCAGGAGTGCGTGGAGGAGCTGGTGACGTTGGGCCTCCTGGACAAGGACCCCACCGCCGCCGTCAACGACTACAACAGCGCCATTCTCCACGGCATCGTGAAGATCGCCTCCAAAATGGGCATCTCCACCATCCAGTCCTACCAGTCCGCGCAAATTTTCGAGTGCGTGGGCATCAACAAAGAGGTCATCGACAAGTACTTCACCAACACCGTCTCCCGTGTGGAGGGCGTGGGCCTGGAGGAGATCGGCGAGGGCGTGGAGTGGAACCACAACCAGGCCTTTGACCCCCTGGGCCTGGGCTTTGACCCCACCCTGGACTCCATGGGCATCCACAAGCTGCGCTCCGGTCCCGACAAAGAGGACCACATGTACAACCCCAAGACCATCCTGCTGCTGCAGAAAGCCACCCGGGAGGGCAATTACGAGACCTTCAAGGAGTACACCGCCCTGGTGGACTTCGCGGACAAGCCCCACACTCTCCGGGGTCTGCTGGGCTTCCAGTTCGCGGAGGACGGCGGCATCCCCATCGACGAGGTAGAGCCGGTGGAATCCATCGTCAAGCGGTTCAAGACCGGCGCCATGAGCTACGGCTCCATCTCCCAGGAGGCCCATGAGTGCATGGCCATCGCCATGAACCGCATCGGCGGCAAGTCCAACTCCGGCGAGGGCGGCGAATCTCCGGACCGGCTGCGGGACGAGCGGTGCTCCGCCATCAAGCAGATCGCCTCCGGCCGTTTCGGTGTCACCAGCGAGTACCTGTGCAGCGCCCAGGAAATTCAGATCAAAATGGCCCAGGGCGCCAAGCCCGGTGAGGGCGGCCATCTGCCCGGAAAGAAGGTGTATCCGTGGATCGCCAAGACCCGGTACTCCACCCCCGGCGTCAGCCTCATCTCTCCCCCGCCCCACCACGACATTTACTCCATTGAGGACCTGGCCCAGCTCATCTACGACATGAAGAACGCCAACCGCAACGCCCGCATCAGCGTGAAGCTGGTGAGCGAGGCAGGCGTGGGCACCATCGCCGCGGGCGTCGCCAAGGCGGGCGCCCAGGTGGTCCTCATCTCCGGTCACGACGGCGGCACCGGCGCTGCCCCCCGGAACTCCATCATGGGCGCGGGCCTGCCCTGGGAGCTGGGCGTGGCGGAGGCCCACCAGACCCTCATCAAAAACGGCCTGCGGACCCAGGTGGTCATCGAGGCCGACGGCAAGCTGATGACCGGCCGGGACGTGGCCATCGCCTGTATGCTGGGCGCCGAGGAATTCGGCTTCGCCACCGCGCCCCTGGTCACCATGGGCTGCTGCATGATGCGGGTGTGCAATCTGGACACCTGCCCCGCCGGCATCGCCACCCAGAACCCCCAGCTGCGCAAGCGGTTCGCGGGCAAGCCGGAATACGTCATCAACTTCATGTACTTCGTGGCCCAGGAGCTGCGGGAGTACATGGCGAAACTGGGCATTCGCACCGTGGACGAGCTGGTGGGCCGCAGCGACCTGCTGCGGGTCCGGGAAAAGCTGGTCACCCACCGGGCGGAGACGCTGGACCTGACGGCCCTGCTCCAGAACCCCTACGGCGACCATGTGCCCCACTTCGACCCCAGCACCGTCTACGACTTCCACCTGGAAAAGACGGTGGACATGAGCGTGCTGCTGGAAAAGCTGGGCAAGAGTCTGAAGGGCAAGAAGTCCGGCAAGCTGGACCTGCAGGTCTCCTCCACGGACCGAGCCTTCGGCACCCTGTTCGGCTCCGAAATCACCCGTACCTGCGGCGACACCCTGCCCGATGACAGCTACGTCATCACCTGTCACGGCGGCGGCGGGCAGTCCTTCGGCGCCTTCATCCCCAAGGGTCTCACCCTGGCCCTGGAGGGCGACTGCAACGACGGCTTCGGCAAGGGTCTCTCCGGCGGCAAGCTGATCTTGTATCCCCCCAAGGGCACCCGCTTCAAGCCCGGTGAGAACATCATCGTGGGCAACGTGGCCCTGTACGGCGCCACCAGCGGCCGGGCCTACATCAACGGCATGGCCGGCGAGCGGTTCTGCGTCCGCAACTCCGGCGCGGTGGCCGTGGTGGAGGGCGTGGGCGACCACGGCTGCGAGTACATGACCGGCGGCCGGGTGGTCATTCTGGGCCCCACGGGCAAGAACTTCGCGGCGGGCATGTCCGGCGGCATCGCCTACGTGCTGGACGAGCACCACGACCTGTACCTGCGGCTGAACAAGGAGCAGGTGCTGACCGACACCCTGACGGAGGATCACGACATCCAGGAGCTCCGCACTCTTATCGAAGAGCATGTGGCCGCCACCGGCTCTCCCCGGGGCAAAAAAATTCTGGCGGCCTTCAAGAGCTACATCCCCTGCTTCAAGAAGGTCATGCCCAAGGACTATGACCGGATGCTGCGCTCCATCGCCCAGTACGAGGAAAAGGGCATGAGCCGGGAGCAGGCGGAGATCGAAGCGTTCTACGCCAACACCAGAGCTTGAGAAAGGAGGGCGAACGATATGGGAAAGACCACCGGATTTCTGGAATATATCCGCAGAGATGAAGCGCACCGCCCTCCCCAGGAGCGGGTGCATGACTGGGAGGAGTTCCGCCTCCCCCTGCCCGACGAGTACCGGGCCCAGCAGGGCGGCCGCTGCATGAACTGCGGCGTACCCTACTGCCAGGCGGGCATCACATACGAGGGCAAGACCTTCGGCTGCCCCCTGCACAACCTCATCCCCGAGTGGAACGACATGATCTACGCGGGCAACCGGGCCCACGCCCTGAGCCGCCTGCTGAAAACCAACAACTTCCCGGAGTTCACCGGACGGGTGTGCCCGGCGCTGTGTGAAAAGAGCTGCATCTGCGGCATCTACGGCAGCCCCGTCACCGTCCGGGACAACGAGCTGTGCGTCATTGAGGAGGCCTACGCCAACAAGACCATGAAGCGCCGCCGCCCGCCCCAGTGGTCGGGCAAGAAAGTCTGCGTGGTAGGCTCCGGCCCGGCGGGCCTGGCGGCCGCGGACCAGCTGAACCACCGGGGCCACTCCGTCACCGTCATCGAAAAAGAGGACCGCCCCGGCGGCCTGCTGACCTACGGCATCCCCAACATGAAGCTGCCCAAGAGCATCGTGAAGCGCCGGGTGGAGCTGATGACCGACGAGGGCGTCAGCTTCGTCTGCGGCGTGGACGCGGCAGACCCCAAGACCGCCCAGCGGCTGCTGCGGGAGTATGACGCCGTCATCCTCTGCTGCGGCGCGGGCAAGCCCCGGCCCCTGGGACTGGACACCGAGGGCGTCAGCGGCGTGTACTTCGGCACGGAGTACCTGAAGGCCGCCGTGGAGCGCCACCAGTTCGGTCTGACTCCCGCTGTCCCCACGGCGGAGGGCCGGGATGTGGTCATCATCGGCACCGGCGACACCGCCAGCGACTGCGTGGCCACCGCCCTGCGGGAGGGCTGCGCCTCCGTCACCCAGCTGGTACGCCGCCCGGAGAGCGATTACCTGCAAAACGGCCAGCTCCCTCTGGACTACGCCCATGAGGAGGCTCTGGCCGTCATGGGCCATGACCCCCGTCGCTTCGGCGTGCAGGTCCAGGAATTGGTGAAGGACGAAAACGGCAATCTCACCGGGGTCGTCACCACCGAGGGCGACACCCTGCCCTGCCAGCTCCTCATCGGCGCCACCGGCTTTGCCGGCTGCCGGGAGGATGTGTGCCGGGCATTCGGCGTGGAGGCAGACAGGACGGTCACCACGGCGGAGGGCAGCTATGCCGCCAGCGTGGAAAAGGTCTTCGCCGCCGGCGACATGCGCCGGGGCCAGTCCCTGGTGGTATGGGCCATCGCCGAGGGCCGGGCCGTGGCCGCCGAGGTGGACGAATACCTCATCGGCTACACGAATCTGGTGCGGACCATTTAATACAAAACTTTGGCCGGTGCGGTGGAAACCGCATCGGCCATTGTCAATTTATATAAGTTTTTTAGAAGTTTTTCGTCAAAACCGCAAAATGCTTGTCAAAACCGCCCATTGACGAAGGACGCTTTGCAGTGGTAAAGTCATACCATCGTTAAGGCAAGGGCGCCTGAGAGAGAGACGATCTCTCCGGCGCTCTTGCTTTTTTGTGTGTAAGGAGGAAACATTATGTATTCAGCAGTCAACACGATCTGGGTCCTGTTAGGCGCGGCCCTGGTCTTCTTCATGCAGGCGGGCTTCGCCATGTGTGAAGCGGGCTTTACCCGGGCAAAGAACACCGGCAACATCCTGATGAAGAACCTGATGGACTTCTGCATCGGCACCCCCACCTATTGGATTTTGGGCTTCGGCCTGATGTTCGGCGGCGCCGGCGCCATCATCGGCGGCTTCGATCCCTTCGTTCTGGGCGACTACGCCGACGTCCTTCCCTCCGGCGTGCCCCTGTTCGCGTTCCTGATCTTCCAGACAGTCTTCTGTGCCACCGCCGCCACCATCGTCTCCGGCTCCATGGCAGAGCGCACCAAGTTCATTTCCTACTGCATCTACTCTTTCTGCATTTCCGCTTTCATCTATCCCGTCTCCGGCCACTGGATCTGGGGCGGCGGCTGGCTGAGCCAGCTGGGGTTCCATGATTTCGCCGGTTCCACCGCGGTCCACATGGTGGGCGGTGTGTGCGCCTGCATCGGCGCCGCCTTCCTGGGCCCCCGCATCGGCAAGTACGACAAGGACGGCAAGCCCCGCGCCATCATTGGCCACAACCTGTCCCTGGGCGCTCTGGGCGTGTTCATCCTGTGGTTCTGCTGGTTCGGCTTCAACGGCTGCTCCACCGTCGCCATGGACAGCGACGAGGCCCTGATCTCCGCCGGCCTCATCTTCGTCAACACCAACCTGGCCGCTGCTGTGGCCTCCTGCGTCACCATGCTCTACACCTGGCTGCGCTATAAGAAGCCCGACGTCGGCATGACCCTGAACGCCGCTCTTGCGGGTCTTGTGGCCATCACCGCCGGCTGCGACGCCGTCTCCCCCGTGGGCGCCGCCATCATCGGCATCGTGGCGGGCCTGGTGCTCCCCATCTCCGTCAACTTCTTCGATTCCGTCGTGAAGATCGACGACCCCGTGGGTGCCATCTCCGTGCACGGCGTCTGCGGCGCCTTGGGCACCATCCTCACCGGCCTGCTGGCCGTGGACGGCGGTGTGTTCTACGGCGGCGGCTTCCACTTCTTCCTGATCCAGTGCCTGGGCGTTCTGGCTACCGCTGTCTGGGCCGGCGTGATGATCACCATTGTCTTCGTCATCATCAAGCACACCATCGGCCTCCGCGTCTCCGCTGAGGAGGAGCTGAAGGGCCTGGACATCACCGAGCACGGCCTGCCCTCCGCTTACGGCGGCTTCGCCTTCGTCTACGACGACACCCCCGCCGACCTCATCGCCCAGGCCACCGGCGACGTCCCCGTCAAGGAGGCCGTCCCCGTGGAGGTCGCCGCTGCCGCTGTGGAGCCCGCTCCCGTGGGCGGCGTGAAGATGACCAAGATCGACATCCTGTGCAAGATGGAGCGGTTCGACGCCCTGAAGCGGGCCATGTTCGACATCGGCATCACCGGCATGACCGCCGTCAACGTCATGGGCTGCGGCGAACAGCGGGGCAAGACCGAGGGCTACTTCCGCGGTGCCAAGGTGGAAGCCACCATGCTGCCCAGCCTGCAGGTGTCCATCGTGGTCAGCAAGCTGCCCGTCTCCCTGGTGGTCAACACCGCCCGCAAGGTCCTCTACACCGGCAACTTCGGTGACGGCAAGATCTTCATCTCCAACGTAGAGAACGTCATCAAGGTCCGTACCGGCGAGCAGGGCTACGACGCCCTCCAGGACGAGGCTACTCACTAATTTGCTTTTCTTCTCCCTTCATACAGAAAACGCCCGGCTGATCGGCCGGGCGTTTTCGCATAACTTCTCCATTCCGGGAAATACTGACCGCAGAAACCATTTGCGGGAGGCATCCTCATGGACTATCTCAACGCGTTCCTCTGCGGCGGCATCCTCTGCGCCATCGGCCAGATCCTCATCGACAAGACCAAGCTCACCCCCGCCCGCATCCTGACGGGCTACGTGGTGGCAGGCGTCATTCTCAGCGCCCTGGGCGTGTACCAGCCCCTTGCCGACTGGGGCGGCGCCGGAGCCACGGTGCCCCTGACGGGCTTCGGTCACGCCCTGGCGAAGGGCGTTTCCAAAGCTGTCGCGGAAAAGGGCTGGCTGGGGGTCTTTACCGGCGGTCTCACCGCTACCGCCGGCGGCATCGCGGCAGCCGTGGTGTTCGGCGTCCTCATGGCGCTGCTGTTCAAGCCGGGAGAAAAGCGGTGACCCTCTCCAAACACGGGTGGCTTCTGCCATCCGTGTTTTTTGTAATTCTTTTGTTCTTCTTTTTTCGGGGAAGCTCTGCTATACTGATTTTAATAAACAAACAAAAGAAAGGAACTATCCATATGCGCCGTGCCATCAGCCTGTTTTTTGCCCTGCTCCTGCTGCTGAGCCTGGCGGCCTGCGGCTCCGCCCCTGCTCCTGCAGCCGATGCACCCTCCCAGACGGAGGAGCCGCCTGCCGAAGTCCCGGAAGCGCCGCCTGAACCCGAACCGGAGCCCGAACCTTACACGATCCTGGACCCCACCGTCCAGCCGGAAGGCGGCGTCCGGGACGGCGTGACCTACGTTGCCTACGACGGCGTGGTGGAGCACCTGTTCTTCCATCCCGTGGTGGCCTACCCGGAGCTGGCCTTTGACGGGGACTACAAGTCCGACGGCATCGACGACTGGATGGTCACCGCCGGGGAGTACCTGAAAATCCTCCAGAGCGTCTACGACAAGGGCTACGTTCTGGTGGACATCGCGGACTGCTGGAGCGAGCAGACGGGTGAGGACGGCCAGACCCGCATGGTGAAAAACACCCTGTACCTGCCCGAGGGCAAAAAGCCCCTCATCCTCTCCTACGACGATGTGAATTATTATGAGTACATGCTGGAAAACGGCTTCACATATAAATTGATCATCGGCGAGGACGGCAAGCTCTGGTCCTGGGGCCTGGACCCCCAGGGCAACGAGGTGGTCAGCCGGGACCTGGACGCCGTGACCATTCTGGACAAATTCGTGGAGGAGCACCCGGACTTCTCCCCCTTCGGCGCCAAGGGCTGCCTGAGTCTGACGGGCTACGAGGGCATCCTGGGCTACCGCACCCAGACGGACCGGGAGAACTGGACGACCGAGCGGGAGGCCAACCGCCAGAAGGAAATTGAAGCCGTGAAGCCCATTGTGGCGGAGCTGAAACGCACCGGCTGGACCTTCGGCAGCCACACCTGGGGCCACATCAGCCTGAACACCCGCACGGTAGATGTGGTAACGGCGGATATGCAGAAGTGGTTCGACGAGGTGGGCTCCCTGGTGGGCGAGACCCCGGTGCTGTTCTATCCCTTCGGCGGACGGCTGGACGGCGACGATGTGCAGCAGTCCGGTCCCGCTTTCCGCTGGATGCAGCAGCACGGCTTCCGCATCTTCTGCTCCGTGGGCATCGACTCCTGGTCCAAGTGCAAGAGCGACATCAGTGCCGTCATCTGCGACCGCCTCCACCCCGACGGCACCACCCTCCGCTCCGCGAAAGCCCGGGAGCGGTACATGAAATTCTATGACGCCAAGGACATCATCGACCTGTCCGTCCGCCCACAGCGGGAAGTGGGCTGGCAGTAAGGAGGAACCTGTATGACCCGTGAAGAACTGAAGGCCGCGGCCATCGCCATGCTGGACCGGGCCTACTGTCCCTACTCCCACTTTGCCGTGGGCGCCGCCCTGGAGTGCGCCGACGGCACGGTCTACACCGGCTGCAACATCGAAAACGCCGCCTTTTCCCCCACCATCTGCGCCGAGCGCACCGCCGTGGCGAAGGCCGTCAGCGAGGGCCACACCGACTTCGTCCGCATCGTGGTGGCCGGGCGCAGCAAGGACTACTGCGTGCCCTGCGCCGTCTGCCGCCAGGTGCTGCGGGAGTTTGCCCCGGACATCGAGGTCATCTGCCTCAACGGTGCCGGTGAGGAAAAAATCTTTACCCTGCCGGAGCTGCTGCCCCACAGCTTCGGGCCGGAGTTCCTGGCATGAGGCTGACGGACGCGGAGGTGGCGGCCCGCCTTGCCGCCGCGCCGGAGCACGACGTGTGCGTCCTGCGCATTGAGGACGGGGACTTCGGCTGTGAGGAGCACCGGGAACCGGCACCGCTGTGGCTGCTGTGCCAGACCGCCGATGGGCAGAAGTTCTCCCTGGACATCCCGGAGACCCGGGTGGAGGCCCTGGGGCTGACGGAGGGCTGCACCTGCCGGAGAGCCGATTTACATCCCTGAATCAAAAAAATCAGCAGTGGAAGGTTCCACTGCTGATTTTTTATACCAGTTTTTCAAAGTAGAAGAAGGTCTCGTCCTCGCCGTTTTTCCGCATACAGGAGGAGAGCATTTTGTAGGACGCCTGATTCTCCTTGTAGCACTTGGCCACCACCCGCGTCAGTTTGACCTTGTACAGTGCCCAGTCCGCCACGGCTGCAAATGCCTCGGTGCCGTAGCCGTGGCCGGCGTAGGCCGCGTCGATACGGCAGCCCAGCTCCGCCCCGCCCCGGCAGTCGAAGCGGTACAGCACCGCCTCGCCGATGAGCTTTCCGTCCAGCCGGACGGCGAAGTTCGCGGCCTGCCGGTTCTCAAAATCCCGCTGGGCCACGTCGAAGAAGCTCCGCTCCTCCACCGGGCCGCCCAGCCCGCCCACGTCGTCATAGCCCCACCAGCGGTTCCGCTCTCCGTCCAGCACCAGGGCGTTGTAAGCGGGGATGTCCGCCTCGGTCAGGGCCGACAGCGTCAGCCGCTCCGTTTTCAGCTCCGGGATCTCCCGCACATGCTTGAGCAGCTCATTCTGAGGCTCAAAGCAGTACTTGGGCGCCAGTTTAGCGGGGCCGTACTGCAGCTTGGAGGTCCGCAGGCCCCGGTCGGCGGCGTCATCCTCCCGGTCGATCCACCGGCAGCCGTCGCCGCAGTTGTCGGCGAAGGCCTGCACCATGGCGGGATACACGCCGGGATAGGAGTACAGCGCCTTCTCGATGTGGATGATGAGGGTGTCCCCGCATTTCTCCGCCAGGGCCAGGGCCACCAGCTTCTCACCGTCGAACATGCCGCCGCCGATGAACCAGGGCTTGCCCACCAGCCGCAGCATTTTTTTCGCCAGCTCCAGCTCGCCCCGGGCCTTGGCGTTGTCCCCCTTGGGGAATTCCGCCTCATAGTCCGTCCAGAACTGCTGGATGACCGCCTCATCCGCCCCCGTCAGGCGGCGGAAATAGGCGTCCGGGCACCGGGCCTGGAATTTTTTGATGTGGTTCCGCTGGCCGGAATACCGCCGCCCGGCAAAGAGCTGGAGGTCCTCCCGGTAGTAGACATAATCCCGCCAGGTACGAATGTCGCTGACATGCACGTAAGGATACCGGGCCAGCAGTCGGGCCGCCCTGCACTCCGGCACCACGGAGATCACCGGCAGAACGCCCCGGTCCAGGCAATACTGCTCAATGGCGGTCAGGGCGGCGTCCTCGTCCCCCTCGGGGCCGGGCACCGGGTAGTCGAACACCCAGCGGCCGTCGTCCTCGTTCCGGATCACCAGACACCCGGCGATCTCCGCCCAGGCGGGGTGCAGCACCGGCCGCCACATCAGTTTCGTGCCCACGGAATACTCGCAAAGGCCGTACTGACAGTTGGCATAATATTTGCGGAGTTTCCCGCCATCCCGCTGTGTTACAGGCTTGAATTGGTACATCGTCTCATCCTCTGCTTCTATTGTGAAAATTTTGTCGTTATTTAGCGAACATTTTTTCCAAATTCGTCTTTCATCGCTCTTGACGGCGTTAAGAAAATATCGTATCCTGTATGAAGAAAGTTAATATTTGGTATGAATTTTTTTAATGAGAGAGGGGTTTCTATGGGAAATGAACGTGGTTCCTGGGGAAGCAACATCGGCTTCCTGCTGGCGGCCATCGGCTCTGCCGTGGGCCTGGGCAATATTTGGGGCTTCCCATACAAAATGGGCAAGTCCGGCGGCTTCACCTTCCTGCTGATCTATCTGCTGCTGGCGGTCTTTGTGGGCTTCAGCATCATGGTCGCTGAGCTGGCCATGGGCCGTCGCACCGGCAAGGGCACCATCGGCGCCTACCGCGCCATGACCAACCGCTTCAAGTGGGTGGGCTGGCTGGCGGTGTTCGCGCCCTTCGTGATTATGAGCTTCTACTCCGTTCTGGGCGGCTACTGCATCGAGTACATGGCTCTGAACCTGAGCAACCTGGCCTTCTCCGGCGCGGAGGTCAAGACCGGCGCCGACCTGTTCGGCTCCATGCTGACCAATCCCTTCGGCTGCGTGATGTTCACGCTGCTGTTCCTGCTCATCTGCTTCCTCATCAACCGGGGCGGCATCTCCGGCGGCATCGAGAAGTTCAACAACATCGGTATGCCCGCCCTGTTCGTGATGCTGGTCATCATCATTATCCGCTCCCTGACGCTGCCCGGCGCCGTGGAGGGTCTGAAATTCATGTTCGTTCCCGGCTACGCCGTGGAAGCCGGCTTCATCGAATCGCAGCCCAGCATCGGCTCCGTCATGGCCACCGCCGGCGGCCAGATGTTCTTCTCCCTGTCCCTGGCCATGGGCGTTATGATCACCTACGGCTCCTATCTGGATAAGAAGGAGAACCTGATCAAGAACTCCGCCGTCATCGTGGTGGCGGACACCATCGTGGCCCTGATGGCGGGCCTCGCCGTCATTCCCGCCGCCGTGGCGACCTACGGCCCCAGCGCCGCCCTCAGCGGCCCCAAGCTGCTGTTCATCACGCTGCAGGATGTGTTCCAGGCCATGGGCACCGTGGGCCCCCTGTTCGGCGTCATCTTCTACCTGCTGGTACTGGTGGCCGCCATCTCCTCCGCCATCTCCCTGGTGGAAGTGGTCGTCACCTTCTTCATGGACCGTGCAGGCGCCAACGGCAAACAGGGCAACCGGCACCGCATCGTTCTGCTGGTGTGCCTGGCCATCATGGTAGAAGCCGCTGTCGTGGCCGTGGACGGCCTGGGCAGCAACGGCGTCTGGGTGCCCTTCCAGAATTCCCTGGGCATCGTGGGCAGCTTCAACGACTGCTGGCTGGACTTCATGGACTGCCTGTCCGAAGGCCTGGCCATGCCTCTGGGTGCCCTGCTGATGAGCGTCATGCTGGGCTGGGAGATCGGCACCAACAAGATCCTGGAGGAGGTCCATATCGGCAGCTCCGCCAAGTGGATCGACAAGTTCCTGACCTTCTGCCTGATGTTCGTGGTGCCCATCGCCATGGCCTTCATCCTGGGCGGTCAGATCGGCGACTACTTCTCCACCGCCGAGCGCTCCATGTACGGCGTGGGCTACGGCATCGGCGCCGCGGTGGTGGTGCTCGCCTGGATCGCGGCGTTCACTTCCCCCAAGCGGAAGGAGCGGTAAGCGTACATCCCAGTGTGCCCCGGCAGTTTACATCAAATCCCGAAAAAAATCAGTTGTTTCCGCAACAGGAAGCAGAGCCGCCGGCTCTGCTTCCGTTTTTTATCCGCCTGCGGCAAATTGCGGAATATAGTATTACTATACTCAAATTCATAGTTAAATGCAAGGGATTTCCGTCCATTCCCGGTCATCTGCCCTATGCCGCCCGGCAGTCGGCGTTAAAAAAAGTCCGGGCCAGAAGCCCGGACCTTCTGTCCAAGTGAGGCGTACCCCCTGGTTTTCAGTTCATCTGCTTGCGGCGGGAGAGGTTCATGGTGCCGTCCTGCATGTTGTTCAGGGAATCCAGGCTCTTGCCGGTGCCCAACGCCACGCAGGAGATGGCATCATCCGCAATGACGGTATGGATGCCGGTGCGGGCAGAGACCAGCTTGTCAAAGCCGGCGACCAGGCTGCCGCCGCCGGTCATGACGATGCCATTGGTGGAGATGTCCGCCACCAGCTCGGGGGGCGTCCGCTCCAGCACGGAGTGGATGGCCTCCATGATGCGCTCCACAGGCTCCTCGAAGGCGTCCATCATCTCGGTGGAGCTGACGGTGACCACCTTGGGCAGGCCCGTGAGCAGGCAGCGGCCCTTCACGTCCATGGTCTCCTCCTCGTCCTTGGGGAACACGCAGCCGATCTGCTTCTTCATCTCCTCGGCGGTGCGCTCGCCCACCAGCAGGTTGTGGGTGCGGCGCATGTACTTCACCACAGCCTCGTTGAGCTGGTCGCCGGCGATCTTGATGGAGGCGCTCTCCACCACGCCGCTGAGGGAGATGACGGCGATGTCGGCGGTGCCGCCGCCGATGTCCACCACCATGTGGCCGTCGGGCTTGGCGATGTCGATGCCCGCACCGATGGCGGCGGCCACAGGCTCCTCGATGAGGTACACCTTCCGGGCGCCGGCCTGGATGCCCGCGTCGATAACGGCCCGCTCCTCGACCTCGGTGATGCCGGAGGGCACGCAGATGATGACCCGGGGCTTGAAGAAGGAAACCCCGGCCACCTTATGAATGAATTCCTTCAGCATCCGCTCCGTCATGTCGTAGTCGGAGATGACGCCCTCCCGCAGGGGACGGATGGCGACGATGTTGCCGGGGGTGCGGCCCAGCATCGCCTGGGCCTCGGTGCCCACCTTCAGCAGCTTGCCGGTGTTCTTGTCCAGCGCCACCACGGAGGGCTCGTTGAGCACGATGCCCTTGCCCTTCACATAAACCAGAACCGACGCGGTACCCAGATCGATACCAATATCCTTAGCCATAGGCATAAATCCACCTCATTTGATCTTTCTATCGTTATTATAAACGGTTTTTCCGTGCGCAATCATACAGCGTATATTATACCGATAGTTTTCCGGGAATGCAACATTATTTTGTGAACTTTTCCCGTGTTTTCGCCACAACCGCGCAGACCACGCTCTCCGCCCCGGCGTCCTTCAGCACCCGGGCGCACTCCGACAGGGTGGCCCCGGTGGTGCAGATGTCGTCGATGAGCAGCACCCGTTTCCCCGCCGGGTCTCCACACGTCTCATAGACGCCCAGCACGTTGGCCCGGCGGGCGGCGGCGTCGGAAATGCCGGACTGGGCGGGGTTGTCCGCGGTCTTGTTCAAAAGGCGCACCGGCTCCGTGTCCCACAGGCGGCAGGCGGTCCGGGCCAGCAGCTCCGCCTGGTCATAGCCCCGCTTCCGCAGCCGTTTTCGGCTGACAGGCACCCAGGTCACGGTGTCGAACTCCCCCGCCAGATGTTCAGCGGCGCAGCGGGCCAGTAATTCGCCCAGCGCCGTTGCCGAGGCGGACGCCCCCTGAAACTTGAACCGCAGGATGCCCTCCCTGGCCAATTCCTCATACCATAAAGGCGCAGCGCACCGCAGCCCACTGGAAATATTCCAGCAGGCGTCGTTCTCCGCCGTCCAGGGCAGGGCTTTTTCACATTCCGGGCAGATGCCGCCATGCTCCCGCACCCGGCCGCAGAAGGGGCATTTCGGCGGGAACAGGAGGTCCAGGATACAGTCCAGCAGCTTCATTTCTTTTTGCGGGGATACGGTGCCGGCTCGTCTGTCAGGCCCACCAGATAGTCCACGCTGACGCCGTAGAACTCCGCCAGCTGAACCGCCAGACGCAGCGGGAGCTCCCGCTCTCCACGTTCATATTTGGAGTAAAGAGACTGGTCGCACATCAAATGCCCGGCAATCACAGCTTGCTTCAAATCCCGGTCTTCGCGCAGGTCCCGAATTCTCAACTTCATTTGAATCACCGAAATGATTCTATTCTTAGGACATATTGTACTGCGCTATTTTGGACTATTTGTCCTATTCTATACAAAAAAGAGGTGGCCCCCTCCGGGGTCACCTCTCGCTGTGCGCCAACCGCCACCGCAGGCCGGAATAGCGCTTCTGCTGCTTGTCGTTTGCCGCCATGGACCGGATGGCCGCGTCGTCGCCTACCACGATCAGCAGCTCCCGGGCCCGGGTCAGGGCGGTGTACAGCACGCCCCGCACCATCAGCGACTGGGCCGCGGGCATGGCCGCCATCACCACGCAGCGGTACTCGCTGCCCTGGGCCTTGTGGACGGTCATGGCATAGGCCAGGTCGATCTCGTTCAGCATCTCCACGCCGTAGGTCGCCGCCCGGCCGTCGAACTCCACCGCCAGCCACTCGCCGGAGGGGTCGATCTGCAGAATTTTCCCCACGTCGCCGTTGAAAATGCCGGTGCCGATGGTGCCGTCCTCCCGGCCCCAGACCACGTTGTAGTCGTTCCGGGTCTGCATGATGCGGTCGCCCTCACGGAACAGCCTGTCCCCCCATTGAATTTCCCGTTTGTCCGGTCCGGCGGGGTTCAGGGCCTCCTGAAGGCAGCGGTTGAGGCTGATGGTGCCGCTGGCCCCTTTCCGGGTGGGGGTCAATACCTGGATCTGGTCCGCCGGGATGCCCATTTTCTCCGGCAGGCGGGTCCTGCACAGCTCCACGATGGTAGATACCGTTCGCTCGCCGTCCCTGCGGCACATGAAGAAAAAGTCTCCCTGGTCGTTGGTCAATCGGGGCGGCTGGCCCAGATTGACGGCGTGGGCGTTGCGGATGATGGCGGACTTCTCCGCCTGGCGGAACACCTCCCGCAGGAAAACCGTCTCCACCCGCCCGCTGCGGATGAGGTCGGAGAACACGTTGCCCGCCCCTACGGAGGGCAGCTGGTCGGCGTCTCCCACCAGCACCAGCCGGGTGCCGGGCCGCAGGGCCCGCAGCAGGGCGGAAAACAGCGTCAGGTCCACCATGCTCATCTCGTCCACGATGACGGCGTCGGTCTCCAGCGGCTCCTTTTCCGTTTTGGTAAACGCCACCTGCTGGGTGGCCTCGTTCCAGCTCATCCCCAGCAGCCGGTGGACGGTCTGGGCCTCCCGGCCCGTCAGCTCGCTCATGCGCTTGGCTGCCCGCCCGGTGGGGGCCGCCAGCACGATGTCCAGCCCCATTTTTTCAAACAGCGCCACGATGCCCCGGACGGTGGTGGTCTTGCCGGTGCCGGGGCCGCCGGTGAGGATAACCACCCCGGTCCTCGCCGCCAGCTCCACCGCCTGCCGCTGCTGGGGCGCGTAGGTGATGCCCTGCTCCGCCTCGATTTCCGAGACGGTCTTGCCGGCCTGGGGGCTTCTGTCGGCGTCCACCGCCAGCAGGCCGTTTAAGCGCACGCAGGCGGACACCTCCGCCTCCCACAGCCGCCGGAGGTAGCAGGCCTCCACGTTGGCCACCGGCTCCTGCACCACGGCCCGGCGCTCGATAAGCTCGTCCAGGGCGCCCTCCACCAGCTCCTCGCCGCAGTCCAGAAGCTGGCAGGTGGCCGCCACCAGCTTTGACCGGGGCAGGAACACATGGCCGTTGTTCTCGTTGTGGCTCAGTTCAAAGGTCACCGCCGCCCGCAGCCGCTCGCCGCAGTCGGCGGAAAAGCCCATACTCATTGCGATCTCGTCGGTGGCGGAAAACTCCACGCCGCAGTCGTCGGAGGACAGGAGATAGGGGTTCTCCCGCACCTTCTCCAGCGCCGCGTCGCCGTAGACCTGCCGCAGCCGCATGGCCAGCACCGGGGGCAGCTGGTACTGGGCCAGGAAAGCCATCAGCCGCCGCAGCCCCATGGCCTGCCGGAAGCTGGCGGCGATCTCCTGGGCCTTCTTCTCCGTGATGCCGCGGATAGAGGTCAGCCGCCCCGGGTCCTGCTCCAGAATGTCCAGCGTCTCCGGACCGAAGCGGTCCACGATGCGCCGGGCGGTGGCGGGGCCCACGCCCTTGCACACCCCGGAGGACAGGTAGTCGAAGATCTCCTCCTCGTCCTCCGGCAGGCTCCGCTCCAGCTCCACCGCCCGCAGCTGCTCGCCGTGCTGGGGATGCTGCTCCCACACGCCGGAGACGGTCAGATGCTCCCCCGGCGCGGCGCAGGGGATGCATCCCACCACCGTGATCACCTCGCCCTCCTCGGTGAGGAGGCGGAGCACCGTATAACCGTTTTCGGCGTTTTGAAAAATGACGCTATGTACCGTGCCCTCCCAGGTGACCAGTTCTTCCATGTCTCATCCTACTTTACTTGAAATGTTTTCGCGTCCACCAGTTCCGCGTTTTTCTCCCGTTCGGCGAGATACGCCGCCAGCTCCCGGGCGTCCTCCGTCATGCCGCAGTCCGCCAGCACGATTTTGGCCCCCGGCAGCCGTCCCTGGACCCGCCGCAGCTCCCGCACGTCGTTCTCCATGGCCAGCGCCTCCCCTTTCAGGGGCAGCACCAGCAGGAGCCCCGGCACTGTGGGCCGCCCGGCGTGGAGCAGGGCTCCGGACAGCAGCCAGACCACGGTGGTCATGCCCACCGCCGAGAAAAACGCCAGAATGCCATCCTGTAACAATGTCATGCCGCATCACCTCGGGACAGTGTATGCGGATTTCAAAACAGAGGTTCCCCCGGCAGGGACAAGTTCACTTCTGAGATTCCTTCTCCTCCAGCAGCTTGTCCAGCTTCTTTTCCACTCTGTCCAACTTTACCAAATTGTATATGAGCAAAGCTGTCAGAACCGCAAATGGCAGGAGATTCAAAATGCTCTGAACCGGCCCCAAATCCGAAAAAAGCAGCAACAGCAATATCACCGCAGCGGCAATACCGATCCAGGTCACAACACGGCTTTTCATTGACAGGCCCTCCTCAGTTCTCCCGGGTGATGCCCAATTCCGCCAGAATCGCTTCTTCTCTCTCCCGCATCTGTTTCTTCTGCGGCCCCTCGTCCAGGTGGTCGTAGCCCAGCAGGTGCAGCACGGAATGGGTCACCAGGTACGCCAGCTCCCGGCGCTGGGAGTGGCCGTACTCTTTCGCCTGGGCCGCCACGTGCTCCATGGAGATGACCATGTCCCCCAGGGGCACCAGCCCGGTGCCGGGGTCCGCGTCCTCCTCCGTTGGCAGCTCGCCGGGGGCAAGGTCAAACTCCGGGAAGCTCAGCACATCCGTGGCCCGGTCCACCTCCCGCATCTCCCGGTTGATGGTGTGGATGTTCCCATCATCGGTCAAAAGCACGTCCACCTCGCAGGGGAAGTCCACCCCCTCCGCCGCCAGGGCGGTACGGATGACCTTGCGGATAAAGGCGCAGCGGCTCTCGCCGGCCGCTCCCGGCACATCGGCGGTAATGGGAATGTAATGCCGTTTCATATCGCTGCCTCCTCTGCCAGTTTGTCCAGTGTCTCTCCGGCCACCCGGTACACGGTCCAGTCCTCCATAGGCTCCGCGCCCATGCTTTTATAAAAGTCGATGCTGGGCTTGTTCCAGTCCAGGCACCACCACTCCAGCCGGCCGCAGCCCTCCTCCTTCGCGATGGCGGCAAGGCGGCACAGCAGGGCCTTGCCATAGCCCCTGCCCCGGTACTCCGGCAGGACGAACAGGTCCTCCAGATAGACACCGGAGCGCCCCAGAAAGGTCGAGAAATTATGGAAGTACAGGGCAAAGCCCACTTCCCTGCCGTCCTCCAGCACGAACAGCACTTCCGCGCCCTTCTTCTCAAAGATCCAGCGGCGCAGCGTCTCCTCGTCGGCCACCACCTGATCCTCCAGCTGCTCATAGGCAGCCAGTTCCCGGATAAAGCGCAGGATCAGCGCCGTGTCCTCCGGGCACGCCCCGCGAAACGCGGCCCGGCTCATTTTCTGCCCTTTCCGCCGTTTTTGGCGTTTTCGTAGTCCTCGTAGGCCTGCACGATGCGCTGGACCATGACGTGCCGCACCACGTCGGCGTTGGTCAGCTCGCAGATGCCGATGCCCTCCACGTTTTTCAGCACCCGCATGGCCTCCCGCAGACCGGAGGGCTTGCCGTCAGGCAGGTCGATTTGGGTCACGTCGCCGGTGATGACGATCTTGGAGCCGAAGCCCAGACGGGTCAGGAACATTTTCATCTGCTCCCGGCTGGTGTTCTGGGCCTCGTCCAAAATGATGAAGCTGTCGTCCAGGGTCCGGCCCCGCATATAGGCCAGGGGCGCCACCTCGATGTTGCCCCGCTCCAGGTATTTCTGGTAGGTCTCCGCCCCCAGCATGTCGAACAGGGCGTCGTACAGGGGCCGCAGGTACGGGTCGACCTTGCTCTGCAGGTCGCCGGGCAGGAAGCCCAGCCGCTCACCGGCCTCCACCGCCGGGCGGGTCAGGATGATGCGGTTCACCTGCTTGTCCCGGAACGCCTGGACAGCGGCGGCCACCGCCAAGTAGGTCTTGCCGGTACCCGCCGGGCCCACGCCGATCGTGACCGTGTTTTTCAGCACGGATTTGATATATTCCTTCTGGCCGATGGTCTTGGGCTTCACCGGCCGGCCCTTGGCGGAGATGCACAGCACGTCGCCGGTCAGCTCCGTGATCTGTTCCTCCTTGCCCGAGCGGACCAGGCCGATGACATAGCGCACGTTCTGTTCGCCGATGGCCTCGCCCCGGCTGGACAGGGTCAGCAGGGCCTGGATGGCCTTGCAGGCCAGCATAGTGTTCTCCGCATCGCCGTCCACCCGCAGTTCGCCGTCCCGGTTCACCACCGTGACGTCAAATTCCTGCTCCAGCAGGCGGATGTTCTCGTCAAACGAGCCAAAGATATTCACGGCCTGTTCCAGCCGCTCAATGCTGATCCTCTGTTCCAAAACTGTATCACTCCTGTGTATCTTCCGTATAGATAGGAACGCTCTCCCCGATCTCCTCCTCGCACTCCGCCGTCAGGGTGACGGTCAGGGTATCCCCCCGCTGACGGGAGGAACACAGCGTGGACCGCACGGTGCCGTAAGGCTCCACCATGCGCTGGAGCTGCTCCGTCAGCACCTGCTCCGCCGCCCGTTCCGCCTCCACCGGGGAGCGGGCCTGGGGCGCCGTCTCATAAAAGCGGCAGGTTTCCGTCACCACCGTCACCGGCAGCGGGATGCCAAAGAGGGACCAGGGATGCCTTTCGGTTATTTTATCATATTTCTCCCCTTCGATGCTACTGTTTCGGAAGAATTTTACGCGGCGGGTCCCCAGGATCAGGGAGACGCAGGTCTTTTCCTTTCCCGTGTACTGCTTTGTCCGGGCCGTCAGGGGCACTTCCGTGGTCAGAGTGTACCAGGTCCTGGCCCGCACCTTGCCCATGCCCGCCAGGATACGGGCGCCGAAGGTGTCCGTGTCCGCCACGCCGGAGATGAGGAGCTGTCCCTTTTCCACGGAGGTCCCCGGCAGCACACAGGTCACGCCGTCCAGCGCCCGGACCTCCAGCACCAGCCCCGCCCGCCGGGCCACTACGTTGCTGGGCGTCTTTTCGTCCACGATCTCCGGCGGCAGCACCCGCTCCCGCACCTGGACGTTGGCCCGGCAGCCGGAGACATTCACGGCGATCCAGCTCAGCTCCGGGATGTCCAGCAGCACATGGTTGCGGATGTCCTCCCCGTCCAGGGACAATCCGAAGGACCCCAGCCCCACGCCGTTTTTCTCCAGGGCCCGGAGGATGCGCTCGGTGGACACCGTCTCGTTGCCCTCCACCCGGAAATCCCACACGAAAAAGGAGCCCACGAACAGGCCCAGTCCGCAGGCCACCAAACCGGTGACCAGGGCCGTCCGGTGGCGGAACCGCCGGAGGAAGAAGGGCGCTCCCTCCCGGCCCACCACCGTCAGCTCACAGTCCAGCTTTTCTGCCGCCCGGCGGAGCTTCCCGTAGTCGCTGCGGCTCAGGCGGCAGGTAAAGGCGGTGGGGGATTCCCACTCCAGGTCCCAGAACGCCAGATCCCGGGCGCCGCACAGGTTCAGCACCCGCTCCGGGAACGCGCACTCCGCCCGGACGCGCACCTGTCCCCGGAGGCGGTTGATCAGTTCCTGCATCATCCGTCCGCTCCCAGCCACTCCACGGCGTCGATGCGGCCACCGATGCGCAGCTCCCCCGCCGTCATAGCCAGCAGCGTCAGGTTCGCCCCCCGGATGCGCAGCACGCCGGCGGAGGTATTGGCGTCCACCAGGTCCTGGCTGTACGCCAGGATGCCGGTGTGGTGCTCCAGGTAAAGCTGGCGGCTGCCCACCATCTCCAGCCGGGGCAGGCCCGCCACCACGTCCGCCGGCAGGTCGAACAGCTCCGCCACGGTGCTGAGAACGCCGCCCTCTTTGTCTCTCCGATTCCGTTCCATATACTCACCTCTGCTGCAACTCTATGACGCGGCAGTCCTAAACTTGCCCGGCGGCGCATAGAAATCTGGCGGTGATGTATATGAAAAACCGTTGGCGGCGGGACGCCTGCCTGGTGCTGTGCGGCGTGCTGCTGTGGCTTTTACGGGACGTGCAGCACGTCCGGACAGCGGCCGCCCGGGCCCTGTCTCTCTGCGCCGGGACGGTCATTCCCTCCCTGTTTCCCTTTCTGGTGATCTCCGGCCTCCTGATCGCCCTGGGCTTCGGGGAGTGGCTGTCGCCCTACCTGTCCGGGCTGATGACGCCCCTGTTCCGCCTGCCGGGGCAGGCCAGCGGTCCGCTGCTGCTGGGACTGGTGGGCGGCTACCCCATCGGCGCCCAGTCGGCGGCGGAGCTGTACCAACAGGGGCTTTTGACAAAGAACGAGACGGAGCGGCTGCTGGCCTTCTGCAACAACTCCAACCCCATCTTTCTCATCAGCGTCCTGGGCAGCGGCGTGTTCGGCAGCGTCCGGGTGGGGGTGTGGCTGTGGCTCATCCATCTGCTCTCCGCCCTGCTGACGGGCCTCCTGTTCCGGGGCGGCAAGGCCCCCGCCCGCAGGGAGAAAGTGCGGGCCGTCTCCTGCCGCACCGTGTCCCTGCCCGCCGCGGTGGTGTCCTCCGTCCGCTCCGCCGCCAATGGGATGCTGTCCGTCTGCGCCTTCGTCACCCTCTTTTACGTGCTGGTCAGCCCCCTGGCGGCCCGGGGAGGCCACCTGTCCGCGGTGCTGGTGGGAGCCGTGGAGTTGTTCTCCCTGACGCCCCTGCTGACGCCGGACGCCTTCGGCTTTGTTCTCTCCGCCGCCTGCGCGGGCTGGGGCGGGCTGTCGGTCCTGTGCCAGACGGCGGCGGTGCTGGACGGCACCGGGCTGCGCCTGGCCCCCTGCGCCCTGGGAAAAGCTCTTCAGGCCCTTTTCTCCGCAGGTCTGGCCCTGGCCCTCTCCGGCTATGTGCTGGGATAAAAAATACCCTCTGCCGTCATTTCCGACAACAGAGGGTATTTTTGATTGTGCGGTTTACACTTTGGAATAGCCGAAACTGTTCACCACCGCGTCCAGCGGGATACCCCTGCGGCAGAGCGGACAGGCTTCCGCCGGGTAGCTGGCGTAGTCCGGCAGGTCGGCGCAGTCAAACAGCGCCGACACCAGGATGCCGTCCAGCTCCGTCCGGTGGCTGTAAATGGCGGCGATCCCCGCCACAGTGCCGCCGTAGTAGCGGATGCACTCCATGCCCCGGCGGGCAGTGCCGCCGGTGGTCAGGGAGGCCGCCAGGATCAGCACGTTCTTCCCCTCGATCATAAAGCGGGCGTTGTCCCGGAAGAGGATCTTGCCGTCGGCGTTCACCTCCGCCCGGAGGATATAGATGTCCCGCCCCTCGTTGATGGAGCAGTACCCCGCCTGGGTCAGCTCCCGGGCCAGGCAGGTGCCGATGACCCTGGTGCCGTCCAGACACAGGATGGTATCCACCATCGTGTTAGACAGATGGTGCTCCACAAGCTGCTGGGCCACGGCCTCCGCCTCTTTCAGGCTGGCCTTCTGAGCCGTCACGTCGATGAAGTAGTTGGTATGGCTGTGGCTGGTGGCGAAGTGGCCCCGGGCCACATTCAGCGTCACATCACCCACACAGACGGGAAGCTTGAAAAATTTCGGTTCCATAAGCGGCTCCTTCCTGTTTTTTCAGCGCTGTCCCTTGTCGTAGGGAATACCCTCGGCTTTGGGAGCACGGGATTTTTTTGAGGTAAACGCCAGCACCACCAGGGAGATGATGTAGGGCAGCATGTTGTACACGGAGCTGGGCAGGTTCAGGGCCTTGAGGAAATCAAAGCCGGTGTACACATTGCCCAGGGCCCGGAAGAAACCGAACAGCAGCGCCGCCAGGGCGATGCGGGTGGGCTTCCACTGGCCGAAGATCATGACCGCCAATGCCAGGAAGCCGAAACCGGCCACGCCGTTTTCAAACTTCCACTCGCTGACGCCGGCGGTGATATACACGATGCCGCCCAGTCCGCCCAGCATACCGGAGATCAGCACGCCGGCGTAGCGCATCCTGTACACGTTGATGCCCACGCTGTCCGCCGCCTGGGGATGCTCACCGCAGGCCATGAGCCGCAGGCCGAAGCGGGTCTTGTACAGCACCACATAGGATACCACCAGGGCGATGAGGGCCATCAGCATGAACCAGTTGAACTCAAAGCCGCCGATGTTCACCAAAAACGCCTTTTTCGCGTTGATGTACTGGATAGTGGAGGACACGTTGTCCACGCTCTCGGCGGTGTTCATGGCCTTGACGAACACGGTGGCGGCGGCGGTGCCCAGCAGGTTCATAGCGGTGCCCACCAGGGTCTGGTCCGCCTTGAAGTTGATGGCGGCCACGGCCAGCAGCAGGGAGTAGATCATGCCCAGCAGGATGGCGGCCAGCACCACCAGCAGGATCATGGCGAAGGCGGGCGTGCTGTCCGGCAGGAACTTCATCATCAGCGCGCCGCCCAGGGCGCCCATGACCATGATGCCCTCGAGACCGATGTTGATGACGCCGGAGTGTTCGGAGAAGCAGCCGCCCAGTGCCACCAGCACCAGAACGGAGGCAAAGATCAGCGTATATTGCAGCAGCAGGATCATTTCGCCTTCCCTCCTTCCTCAGCGGCCTTCTTTTCCTCCCGGCGGTCCAGCCAGTTGTTCAGCGCGAACTTGAAGAACAGCACGAAGCCGCACAGGTAGATGATGAGAGCGGAGATAAAGTCGGAGATCTGGGCGGAATACATGGTCTTGTCCACGTAGGCGCCGCCGTTGGTGATGTGCTGGATGAAGTAGGAGGAGAGGATGGTCCCCAGGGGGTTCAGGCCGCCCAGGAAGGCGGCGGCAATGCCGTTGAAGCCCATGCCGGGGATGGAGGACTGGGTGCACTGCCACTGCTCGAACCCGGTGAGGAACAGCATGGCCGCGCCCATACCGGCAAGGCCGCCGGCGATGGCCATGGTCAAAATCAGGTTCTTGTTCTCCCGCATACCGCAGTATTTGGCGGCGAACTTGTTGCAGCCGGTGGCCTTCAGCTCATAGCCCAGCCTGGTCTTTTCCAGCAGCACCCAGATCGCCACGGCCGCCAGCACCGCCAGGGGGATGGCGATGGTCACATACTGGTTGTCGTTGAACCAGGCCATGCAGAAGGCGGGCAGCTCCGGGAGGATGGCGCCGGGATTGGTGCTGGCAAGCGTCATGGTATAGGGGCTGGCGCTCTCCTTCACCCGGGTCAGCAGGGTGTTGACCATGTAGAGGCTGATCCAGTTCAGCATGATGCAGGAGATGACCTCGTTGACGTTGCAGTAAGCCTTCAGCAATCCGGAGATGGCGCCCAGGACCGCGCCGGCTGCGACGGCCGCCAGCAGGCACACATACCAGGGCATATGCCAGGCCAGGGCGCAGTAGAGGCTGGCGCCCGCGCCCACCACATACTGTCCGGCGGCGCCGATGTTAAACAGGCCCACCTTGTAGGCGAAGAGGACGGACAGGCTGCACATCAGCAGCGGCGCCGTTTTCACCAGGGTGCTGCCCAGGTATTTCAGCTGGGCATTCCGGCGGGAATAGGTCATAAAGTTCTTGACGATGGTGGTGATGGCCTCGCCTGCTCCGGCGGGATTGATGAGCAGCAGCACCACATAGCCCACCAGCAGTCCGATGAGGATGCACAGCAGGGACGCCAGCAGCGACTGCACCGCGTTGTTCCGCAGCAGGGAACGCTTGTGTTCTTTCATGGCTTATGCTCCCTCCCTTTTCGCGCCTGCCATGTACAGGCCCAGTTCTTCTACGGTGGTGGTCTTGGGGTCCAGCTCGCCCACGATCTCACCCTCGTACATGACCAGGATGCGGTCGGACAGGGACATGACCTCGTCCAGCTCTAGGCTCACCAGCAGCACGCCCTTTCCGGCGTCCCGCTGGGCCACGATCTGCCTGTGGATATACTCGATGGCGCCCACGTCCAGGCCCCGGGTGGGCTGGACGGCGATCAGCAGCTCCGGGTCCTTGTCGATCTCCCGGGCCACGATAGCCTTCTGCTGGTTGCCGCCGGACATGCTCCGGGCGACGGTGACGGGGCCCTGGCCGGAGCGGACGTCATACTGGTCGATGAGCCGCTCGGCATAGTCCCGGATGGCCTTCCGCTTCAAAAAGCCCGCCTTGCTGACGAACTCCGGCTCGAAATACCGCTGGAGCACCATGTTGTCCTCCAGGGTGTAGTCCAGCACCAGGCCGTGCTTGTGCCGGTCCTCGGGGATGTGGCTCATGCCCATGGTATTGCGCTTGCGGATGGGGGCGCGGGTGATGTCCTGGCCCTCCAGGGTGATTCTGCCGCCCTTCAGGGGCTCCAGTCCGGTGAGGCCGTAGACCAGCTCCGTCTGGCCGTTGCCGTCGATACCTGCGATGCAGACGATCTCGCCCGCCCGGACCTGGAAGCTGACGTTTTTCACCGCGTTGTTGCCGTGGGATTTGGAGGCCACCGTCATGTCCTCCACCTCCAGGATGGTCTTTCCGGGCTTGGCGGGCTCCTTGTGGACCACGAATTCCACATCCCGGCCCACCATCATCCGGCTCAGCTCCTCCCGGGTGGTGTCCTTGATATTGACGGTGCCGATGTACTTGCCCTTGCGGAGGACGGAGCAGCGGTCCGCCACCGCCATGATCTCGTTGAGCTTGTGGGAGATGAAGAGGATGCTCTTTCCCTCCGCCGCCAGGTTCCGCATGATCTGCATGAGCTCCTCGATCTCCTGGGGCGTCAGCACGGCGGTAGGCTCGTCGAAGATCAGAATTTCGTTGTCCCGGTACAGCATCTTCAAAATTTCGGTGCGCTGCTGCATGCCCACGGTGATGTCCTCCACCAGGGCGTCAGGGTCCACGCGGAGGCCGTATTTCTCAGACAGGGCCAGCACCTTCTCCCGGGCCTCGGCCTTCTGGAGGAAGCCGTGCTTGCAGGGCTCCACGCCCATGATGATGTTGTCCAGAACGGTGAAGCACTCCACCAGCTTGAAGTGCTGATGGACCATGCCGATGCCCAGGGCGTTGGCGTCGTTGGGGTCCCTGATCTCCACGGCCTGCCCGTCCTTCTTGATGACGCCCTCCTCGGGTTGGTACAGGCCGAACAGCACGCTCATCAGCGTGGACTTTCCGGCGCCGTTTTCGCCCAGCAGGGCGTGGATCTCGCCCTTTTTCAGCTGCAGCGTGATATTGTCATTGGCCACGATGCCGGGGAAACGCTTGGTGATGTTCAGCATTTCAATGGCATAGGTCTGTTCCAATTTCCACGACCTCCCCCTGATTGCCTGACGGCAAATATGATGATATTTTATTGTACTATATCCGGCCCTATAATTCAAAAGAAATTTCCACTTTTGCACAAAAAAAGAGGACGGGAATGACTCCCGTCCTCTTTGACGCAGGGGTAACTTACTTGATGTTGCCGTACTCGTTGACAGTGATGGCAACGCCGGGCATGGCGGAGATGTCGTTGGAGACGGTGATCTTGCCGTCGAACATATCCTTCACCAGGGCCTTGTAGTCGTCCTGAGAGAAGCCGTCGCCCCACTGAGTGGAGGACATGGGGATCTGGACATAGTTGGCCTCGGGATCGTCGCCGGACACCAGGCCCAGGGTCTCGATCTTGCCGCCGTAGCTGCCCCAGTTGCCGGCAGCGACCTCAGAGAGCATGTGCTCCACGGTGGGAGCCAGGCCCTTCATGGCAGAGGTAACGGTCATGCCCTCGCCGTAGCCGCCGTCGATGATGCCGGCCTGGTCCACGTCAACGCCGATGACCTTGCCGTCAACCTTGGCGGCAGCCTCAGCAGCGGAGGAGTAGATGCCACCGCCGCAGGCGAACACGACTTCCACACCCAGGTTCTGATACCAGTTGTCCATGTAAGCGGTGATGTCGGCGTCGCCATAGAACTGGTTGCCGTATGCATACTCCACGGTAACGGCGGTGCCGGTCTCAGCGGCAGCGGCGTCAGCACCCTGGACGAAGCCGTAGCCGTAACGAACGACGGCGGGAACGGCCATGCCGCCCAGGAAGCCCAGGTGGGCATAGCCCAGCTTCACAGCGGCGTAGCCGGCCATGTAGCCGCACAGCTCTTCCTGGTAAACAGCGCAGTAGACATTGCCGGGCAGGGTGTAGTCACCCAGGTCGCCCTCGCCCACGTCCAGAGCGATAAAGGTGATGTCGGGATACTCGTCAGCCACCTGGGTGATGGTCTCACCGAAAGCGTAGCCGGGCATCACAACAACGGTGTAACCCTCGTCCACAGCGGACTCCACCATGGCGACACGCTCCGCAGTGGAGTCACCGGCGGGCTTGAAGTAGCTGAACTCCACGCCGTTGGCGTCGCAGTAAGCCTTGCAGGCCTCATAGGTGGTCTGGTTGAAAGACTGGTCGGTGATGTCACCGTAGTCGGTGATCATGGCCACGCTGAAATCAGCACCGGCTTCCTCGGCGGGCTGCTCGGTTTCGGCGGGCTTCTCTTCCGCGGGCTTCTCCTCCGTCTTGGAACCGCCGCAGGCGACCAGAGACAGGGACATGACCAATGCCAGAATCAACGCAAGAAACTTCTTCATTGGGATCTACCTTCCTTCAAAATAGTTTTCTCCGGCAGCGCCGGAGGACGACCCCGAAAGGTCGAGGCCATTATATCAATTCTCTACACCGATTTCAACAGGGTTTCCGGAATGTTTTCCCTTTTGTCATATTTTTGAAGCCTTCGCCATCTCCACGGCGGTCTCCAGCGCAATTACCATCATCTGGGTAAAAGTAGACTGCCGGTCGGCGGGGGGCAGCTCCTCGCCGGTGACCAGGCTGTCGGAGATGGTGCAGATGGTCAGCGCCCGCTTGCCCGCCTCGGCAGCGTTGCAGTAGAGGGCGGCGGTCTCCATCTCCACGGCCAGCACGCCCATGGCGCCCCAGTCCAGCGTCCGGCCCGCCTTGTTGTAAAACGCGTCGGAGGACAGCAGGTTCCCCACCGGCGGCTCCACGCCCATCCGCCGGGCCGCCGCCACAGCGGTCTCCAGCAGTCTGAAATCCGCGATGGGCGCAAAGGTGCCGGGCAGGCCGTACTGCTTTGCGAAATTGGAGTCTGTGCAGGCGCCCTGGGCCATCACCACATCCCGCAGCTTCAGCTTTGGGGAGATGGCCCCGGCGCTGCCCACCCGGATGATGTTGTCCACATCGTAGAAGTGGAACAGCTCATAGGAGTAGATGCCGATGCTGGGGATGCCCATGCCGGAGGCCATGACGGACACAGGGGTGCCTTTGTAGCTCCCGGTATAGCCCTGGATGCCCCGGACGTTGTTCACCAGCTCCGCGCCCTCCAGGAAGGTTTCCGCGATGAATTTGGCCCGCAGGGGGTCGCCGGGCATCAGAACGGTCTTGGCGAACGCGCCGGGCGCGGCTTCATTGTGGGGAGTACCCATGAATTTTCAACCTCCATACGTAAAATGCAATGAAATCTGTTTTCCGCCGCGACATGCGCGTGGCGGAAAACACCTCTCAGTCTGCAAGTGTGCGAGCGCAGCGAGTGCGCGCAGCAGACTGCATCCTTCAAAAAAGTGCTTACACTTTTTTGATGTTACTCCATGGCTTTAACGGCCTTCACGATGCGGCTGGTGCCCAGGCGGGAGGCGCCCAGAGCGATGAAGTCCTCCGCGTCCTGAATATTCGCAATACCGCCGGCGGCCTTGATCTTCACGTTGGGGCCGACGTGCTTGGCAAACAGGGCCACGTCCTCCCGGGTAGCGCCGCCGCCCCCAAAGCCAGTGGAGGTCTTGATGTAGTCCGCGCCGGAGGCGGTGACGATCTCGCACATTTTGACTTTCTCCTCGTCGGTGAGGAAGCAGCACTCGATGATGACCTTCAGCAGCTTTCCTTTGCAGGCTTCCTTCACGCCCTTGATCTCCGCCAGCAGGTCGTCCCACTTTTTGTCCTTTACCCAGCCGATGTTGATGACCATGTCCACCTCTTCCGCGCCGTTGTCCACAGCGTCGGCGGCCATGAAGCACTTGGCGGCGGTGGTGTCGTAGCCGTTGGGGAAGCCGATGACGGTGCAGATGGGCAGCTTGCCCGCCACATACTCCGCCGCCTGCTTCACATAGGAAGCGGGGATGCACACGCTGGCGCAGCCGTACTTCATGCCGTCGTCGCAGATGGCCCGGATCTCGTCCCAGGTGGCCGTCTGGGTCAGCAGGGTGTGGTCGCACTTGCTCAAAATGTCTTTCAGTTCCATTTGAGAAATCTCCTTTATCATAAAATAGCAGGTTTGGTCTGGTATCTTTCTGGAATCAAATTATAGCAGACCTTCCCCCCGCTGTCCAGCGCAGCGGCAGTTTCCGGCCTTGCCAAGCCGTTCCGCCGGTGTTAAAATAACGCTGTACTACATATTTGGAGGCATCCCCATGAAAAAACGCTTTTTTGCCCTGCTGTGCGCCCTGGTCCTGCTGGCAGGCGCCGTTCCCGCCGCTTCCGCTCTGGAGGGAGAGGCGGCCCGCGCCGCCGACACCCTGGCCGCTCTCAATATCGTCCGGGGAGACTACGCCCTGGACGCCCCCGCCACCCGTGCCCACGCCGCGGTGCTGCTGGTCCGTCTGGCCGGTGCCGAGCAGGAGGCCTCCCGGCAGGCCGTCACCGCCCGCTCTCCCTATTACACCGCCCCGGCTTACGCCCGTTCCTCCATCGCCTATGCCGCCGCCCGGGGCTGGATCACCAGCCTCACCGCCCAGTCCTACCGTCCCGACGAGCCCGTCACCGCCGACGCCTGGTGCTCCATGCTGCTGCGGATGCTGGGATACAGCGACAGATCCGGCGATTTCACCCCCTCCGGCGCGGCGGTCTTTGCCCAGCGCATCGGCCTGCTGTCCCAGCCTCTCTCCGGCGAGCTGACCCGGGGCCAGCTGTTCCAGTCCATCCGGGACGCCCTGACCTTCTCCTACAAGGACGGCTCCGCAACCGTGGCGGAGCGGCTGGTGGAGCGGGGCACCGCGTCCCAGGCCACTGTCAGCGCCCTGGGCCTGCTGGACCGGGAGCTGACCGCCCGGCAGGTGGCGGACCGCCACATGGCCGCCGTGTTCTGTCTGGACAAATATGACACCCAGGCGGAGATCGACAAGGGCACGCCCTCCGGCAACGCCAGCGGCTTCTTCATCTCCTCTGACGGCCTTGCCGTCACCAATTACCACTCCATTGACGGCACCATCTACGCCACCGCCACCCTCTCCACCGGCGAGACCTTCCCCGTGGAATCCGTGGTCTGGTACGACCCGGACATTGACCTGGCCGTCCTCCGCATCTCTCCCACCTCCACCGACGGCAAAACCGCCTCCGCCTTTGCTTACCTGGAGCTGGCGGGCACGGCGGACATCCGCTCCGGCGACACGGTGTACACCCTGGGCAACCCCCTGGGTCTGGGCCTGGCGGTCAGCTCCGGCATCATCAGCGCCACGAACCGGGATGTGTACCGGTACGCCCTGCCCTGCGTGATGAACACCGCCGACATCTCCCAGGGCAGCAGCGGCGGCGCCCTGCTGAACGTCTACGGCCACGTCATCGCCGTCACCTCCGGCGCCTATACATACGGCAACAACATGTATCTGGCTGTCCCGGCGGACCCTGTCATGGAAGCCGACCTCACCGTCCCCGGCCTGACGCTGGAAGAGGTGGCAAAAATCGAATACAGCGAATAACGGGCAAAAAGGGGCGTCCCCCACCACGGGGACGCCCCTTTTTTAATGGCTCAAAATAAACTGTTCCAGCTCCTCCGCCGTCCGCACCACCGCCACGGCGCCGGCCTCCGCCAGCTCGCCGGGGGCGGCGTAGCCGAAGAACTCCACGCCCACGCAGTCGATGCCGCACTCCTTGGCGCCCAGCACGTCGAACTTCCGGTCGCCCACCATCAGAACAGCGGGTTTGTCCGCCTCCGACAAGCCCAGGCGACGCATGGTCTCCCGGATGACGTCAGTCTTTTCCCAGTCGCCCACAGGCGGGCTGCCGGTGATGGTCTCCATGGAGGGGGCGAATCCGAACTTCTCACAGATCGACACGCAGATCTCCTCCAGCTTGGAGGACGCCAGGGCCAGCACATATCCCTTTTCCTTCAGCCGTGCGCACAGCTCCGCCATCCCCGGCGCGGCGGCATTTTCAAATTTGCCGATGGGCGCGTACCGCTCCCGGAACAATTCGATGCCCCGGATGGCTTTCTCCGTGTCAAAGCCGCAGTAGCGCATGAAGGAGTCCTGCAGCGGCGGGCCGATGAACTTGATGAGGATGTTCTCCGGCGGGACCGGCTCCCCCAGCTTCTCAAGGGCATACCGCAGGCAGTTGAGGATGCCCTCCTTGGAATCGGTCAAAGTGCCGTCCAAATCGAAAAAAATGTAATGATACATGATGATTCTCCCTTTCTGTCGGGGAGATTTTATCATCATTTCTGCGGCTCCGCAAGGGGGCGGCGGGCATTTTTCCACAGCCACGCCAAAACCAGAAGGATCCCCGTGGCCCAAAGGATGCCCTTTGCCGCGCCGTCCAGATCCATATGGGCATACAGCAGCAGAGCTCTCTTTCGCTCTCGCGAGAACGAATTGAGTGCCATGTACGCTTGCCACTTCGGCACCTCCAGGCACCACCGCAGCACACACAGCCCCGCCGAAGCGCACCAGCCCGCCAGGGTAATGCCAAAATATGGGCGGGGCAGTAGCGGCTCCCTCTCCCCGTACCGTTTCAGCAGCAGCCGCAGCACTCCGTACAGCACCGGCAGCAGCAGGAGCCAAAGGCTCCACATCCCCCGTTCCTTGAGGATTTGAAAAACCTCAAAATATGGCTGGTCATACATTTCCTCTTTCCACAGCAGATTTCCCAGCCACCTGAAATTTCCGAAACGATACACCGCCGCATACAGCAGAGCGGCTCCCATAGGCAGCAGCAGCCGCAGCCGCGGGGCCAGGCGGTATCCGCCGCTGCTCCAGCCCACCCAGACTGCCAGCAGGCTGGCCGCCATCAGCAGCGGGCAAAGCGTCCAGTCCCCCCGGTACCACACCGCAGCCATGGCGCACACCATCGACAGTGCGGCCCCCAGCCGGAACCGGAATTCGTCCCGGCGGTTCAGGTACTTCTGTACCTCCGTGGGGCCGCCGTTCTCCGGCTGTCCCCGTTTCACGCGCTCCCCTGCCAATATGTCGTCGGCGGTGACGCCGTACAGCTCCGCCAGGGCGGGCAGGACGGTGATGTCCGGAAATCCGCCGCCGGACTCCCACTTGCTGACGGTTTTGTTGGATACTCCCAGTTGGTCGGCAACCTCCTGCTGGGTCATCCCCCTTGTCTTTCGCAGCATTGCCAGATAGGTCCCGGTCTTTTGGGCGTCCACAGCCTCACGCTCCCTTTCGGTTTTCTGTTTTGATGATACACCACTCCGGGAGATATGGCCATCCCCCGTTCCGGGATTTTATCTACGAAGCGTGGATATTCCCGGAAAAGCCCCTTGTATTCTTTGAAACAAGCGGCTATAATCAAAGCGTTTTCGACGTCATTTTTGCAAAAGGAGTTTTTGCTGTGATCAGTCTTTTGCTGTTGAAACAGATCGCCCAGTTATTTCTGTCTATCTTCCTGGGCTGGGTGCTGGTCAAGACCAGGATCCTGAAGCCGGAGGACAGCCGCGTTTTCTCCCTGCTGTCCCTCTATGGCGTAATGCCCTGTATCATCATCAGCTCGTTCCAGCTGGACTACTCTCCGGAGATCGTACACGGGCTGCTGCTGGCTCTCGGCTCCGCGCTGGGAGTCCATATCATCTGCTTCCTGCTCACCGCCCTGCTGAAACGCCCCCTGCGCCTGAATACCATCGAACAGGCCACTTCCATCTACTCCAACGCCGGCAATCTGATCATCCCCATCGTCATCGCCCTCTTCGGCAAGGAGTGGCTCATCTACACCAGCGCCTTCACCATCGTCCAGATACCTCTGTTATGGAGTCATCTCCGCTTCCTCGTCAGCGGCGAGAAGTCCTTTTCCCTGAAAAAGCTTCTCTGCAATGTGAACATCATTTCCATTCTGATCGGCCTTTTCCTGTTCCTGTGCCGGGTCTCCCTGCCCTCCGTTCTGATTGGCGCCATGGATTCCATCGGCGGAACGGTGGGCCCCCTCTCCATGGTCATCGCCGGCATGCTGATCGCCGGCATGGACCCCCGGCGGCTTCTGACCCCCGGCGTCTGGAAAGCTACGGCCCTGCGTCTCGTGGGATACCCGCTGGTGGTCCTGGCCATTCTGAAGCTCGGCGGCTTTGCGGCCCTGGTCCCCAACGGGGAGACGATCCTCCTCATCAGTTTCCTGGCCGCCTGCGCCCCCTCTGCCGCCACGATCACCCAGATGGCTCAGGTCTACGGCCGCGACGCGGAATACTCCAGCGCCATCTACGCGGTGACGACTCTGCTGTGCATCATCACCATGCCGCTGATGGTAACGCTGTACCAGCTCTGAATACCGGCTCATACCAGACTCCCATGAAAAGTAGACAAAGTCTGCTTTTCATAGCGCGTCAGCGCGTCGGAGTCTGCATGAGACGGCATCTGCGCTCTTTGCGCAGATGGGCGGCGCTTTAAGCGGCGCCTTTCCAATAAAAAGTATCTGCTTTTTGTTGGAAAATAGTATCAAAAAAAGAGAGCAGGACGTTCGTCCTGCCCTTTTTATGTGCCTTTTGACTCTTGCTTAGAAGTACCGCTTCAGCAGGCCGGCGAAAGCCTTGCCGTGGCGGGCTTCGTCGCGGGCCATCTGTCTCGCCGACGGGCAGGCCGCTTCGCGTCCTATGGGGGAAGCCTTGAAAAATAAGGTTTTTTTCGTGTTTCTGTCTATTCAGTTTTCAACCTGAAATGCCGTAGCAATGTGGAAATCTTCCACATCAACTTCCACAGGAGGGCTTTGTTATGGCACAAAACGATACTGGTATTTATCAACTTGACGGCGGCGGATGGGGCTTTCGCTATACAGTTTCAGTCAATGGCAAAAGAAAAGATGTAAAAAGAGTTCGGGACGCAAACGGGAACCCAATGAAAACAAAGCGGTCTGCTATCCTCGCAAGAGCCGAAGCCATCAAAGAAGAGCAAACTCCAAAAGCAAAACAAATTAGCAGGAAAACCGTCAAAGAAGTGTATGAGGAATACTGTGGAAACGGCAGGAAAGACAGAGCCTACCGAACCAAACAAAAGCAGGACAGCCTTTGGAATAATCACCTTTGTGCGAAATACGGCAAGCGGTTCGTGGATGAAATTACGGCGGCGGAGGTCAATGATTATCTCTCCGATCTTTACTATGTGGAAGGTTTTTCGTATCAATACACCGAAGCCTTTTTGAAAATGTTTTACCTGATCTTCGGGCAAGCCTATTCCCGCAATTATCTGGAAGTAGATACCTACAACAAACTCTGTGTAAATAAAGACACCCGCATCAAAATGCCAAAGATGAAGACAGAGGATGATACCGATATTGTGGCGTTCAGCCGTGAGGAACTTGTTCTTCTGGATGATTATTTCAAAGGCACAAACGCAGAGACCGCTTACCTGCTGGGACGCTATTGCGGTCTGCGTATCAATGAAGCCTTTGGCCTGAAATGGGAAAATGTCGATTTGGAGAACGGCACAATTATCATCGACAGGCAAATGCAGTATCAGGATGGCCTTATCAAATTAGTTTCTCCCAAAACCCGCAATTCCAAACGGACGATCTTCCTTTGTCCCACGCTTCAAGAGCATTTGAAAAAGAAGTTCCAACAGAGGGCGGAAGACGAAAAGCAGTTTGCTGAATTGCGGAAGCAGAAAACACGGTTCATTGATGATCTGGACGGCAGGAAAATCCCCTCTACGGATTTGGTGGGCCGGGCGTAAAATTTTGTGTAAGCGATTTTCGACAAAGTCAAGAATGGTGCTGGAAAGCAGGGCGGATTCTGGCCTGAATCCCTTGATTACCGAAAGCCATGGCGGTCAGAACGGTATGCGCGCCGACGCGGCGTGAATGCCGGTCTGGCCGCTGTGGCATACTAGGACAAGGGAGTCAGCCTATAGCCCGGTCGGCGAACATGATCTCCAGCTGGCTGAGCACCAGATCCCAGTTCTGGTATCTGGCGTGCCAGTGCTTCACGATGCGCTGTGAGGCCAGATACAGCATCCGGCGCAGGGAGTCGTCATTCGTGAAGGAAGGCTTGTTCTTCGTGATTTGCCGGAACTGGCGGTTCAGGCCCTCGATGATGTTCGTCGTGTATATGATTTTCCGAATCTCCACGGGGTATTCGAAGAACGTGCTTAAAACCGGCCAGTTTTCCTCCCAGCTTTTCACGCAGGAGGGGTACTGCTTACGCCAGGTCTCCGCGAAGGTCTGCAGATTTTTTTCGGCTTCCTCCAGCGTGACGGCTCCGTAGATCTTCTTTAAATCCGCAACGACTTTTTTGATGTCCTTGTAGCTGACATATCTGGTGGAACTGCGCACCTGGTGGACGATGCAGCGCTGCAGCCGGCTTTTGGGGAAGACAGCCTCGATAGCCTGCATCATCCCACACAGGCCGTCCGTGCAGAACAGATATACATCCAAAACGCCCCTGCTTTTGAGGTCATTCAGCACATTCAGCCAGAATTTGCTGTTTTCGTGCTCTCCGATCCAGACGCCCAGGATGTCCTTCCTGCCGTCCATGGTGACGCCCAGGGCCACATAGGCAGCCTTGGTCACATACCGCCGATCCTCCCGCACTTTGTAGCGAATGGCATCCATGAACAAAAACGGATACACCGGCTCCAGAGGACGATTCTGCCAGGCTGTGACTTCCGGCATGATCTTTTCGCTGATCTTCGTTACCAGCTCCGGAGAGATCTCCACGCCGTACAGTTCCTTGATCTGCTCAGCGATATCCCGCTGGCTCATGCCGCAGGCGTACAGCGCCAGGATTTTATCTTCCATCCCGTCCGCATTCCGGTCATACTTGCCGATGATCTTGGGCTCAAAAGAACCGTTCCGGTCACGAGGAACCTTGATGTCTACCTCGCCCAGCTGGGTTTTGACGGTTTTCTTCGTGTAGCCATTGCGGTAGTTTCTGGGGGTGCCCTCCGGCTCGCCTGAACGCTCACAGCGCTCTCGACCAAGCTCCTCATCCATCTCCACTTCCATGACGGTCTGGATGACGTCCCGGAACATTTCCTTCATGGCATCCAAGATCTCCGTTGTGCTGGTAAAGTGCTGGCTCTGAACGTATTCCTTTAACAAATCCTGTGGTACTGGCTGCATAATCTTCGTCTCCTTCGTCTTGAATGTTTGTTCTCATTCTTGACGTAGTCGAAGATTTTCATACTGTCGAGGTTCGTCGATTACACAGAATTTTCGGCGGTCTCATTTGGTGAATTGTCTGCCCGACGGAACACTTCAAACCGTCAATTCTATGAAATACCCGTCCCGTGAAATCAAGGCCAAATTAGGCATCAATTTCAAATATCATTTTCTCCGGCATACTTACGGAACCTTAATGGCGGAAATGAATACTCCCACGCACTTGCTCTGTAATCAAATGGGACACGGACACATCCATACGACCCAGAGATATTACATTGCGGTTTCCAAAAGTGGAATTGAGATTTTACAGGGCAATTTGAATTGTCTTTGATTTGCGAGGAGCATCTTGGAACATCTTTTTACATCTACGAACAAAAGGGAAGGTGATTGAACACCTTCCCTTCATCTTTACTCGTCTTGATACATCTCCGCAGCCTTTTGAAGAAACTTTTTCATTCCCTCAACTGCTGGCTCCGGGCTTAATATCTTCATTGATTTTCCAAAAGTAGCAACCCACGCATAAAACGGTGGGCTTAACTCAACAGGCACATTGATGGTGAAATGGCTATCGTCATAGGGAACCATCATTGTATCCTTGCCAAATTGATCTATAACAGCATCCGCCAGCCGATTATGAACCCGTATCCTCACATTGTAGGCTTCTCCGTGATACATACTGAATACTTTTGCCCTTTGGTCGGTCAGGTTTTTCTTGTCGTATTCATCCTTGCCCTCTCGTTTATCCAATAGCGGGCGAGAAATACCCTCCATTCTATCCACTCGGTATGTCCTGAACTTTTTGCCGTCGTAGGCATAAAGATAATAATTGCCATCGTTCCACATCAGGGCGTAGGGGCTGACAATAATTCTTTCACCGCTCTTGGAATAGGTTTGCGGATTATCCTTGTTGGGGGTGTAATGGAAATAGCGGAACGCAATCTTGCGGTCTGCGGCAATCGCTTCGTGGATATGATCAGCGTCTTTCACAACGCTTTCATTTAGACTGCGGACACGCCCGGCAACATACGCCTGACGGTTCAGGGTGTCCTTTGTGTAGTTGTCCGCCATTTTCTTAATTTTGTTTGTGATCTCCCTTGCTTTTTCTTGCGTGATGAACTTGGAAGACTGAATGCTATCAACCATCAACCGCAATTCATACGGTTCAAATTGAGGCTTTGTGATGTAGTAGCCCCATTTCTTGGGATTGTATTCTACTGGAACGCCGAAGTCTATTTGAAGCCGTAAAATGTCATTATAGATGGTCTTTGGGGTGGCATCAATCCCCTTGGAGGCAAGATACTCAACAATGTGGTTTGCGTTCTTCGGATGCTCCTTATTGGTATAGGTATAGAGATAATCCCGGATGTAAAGCAGTTTCACCCCTTGTTTTGAGGATCATCCTTGCCCTTGTGCCATACTTTCCGCCTCCCATGCTGTTTTCACGATTATACCACGCCAACAGGAAAAAGAAAAAGGGCAGGATGAGCCTGCCCTTTAAGTATGATTTTCAATCTCTTCTTCTATCCTGGCAACCAGTTCGCTGGGCCGAATATCTAGAGCCAATGCGATTTTCCACAGCGTTTCAAAATTTGCCTGTTTCGTCCCATTTTCGATCATTGTCAGGTGGGTGCGTGCAATTCCCGCAAAGCCGCTCAACACATCTTGGGAAATTCCCTTTTCTTTGCGGAGGTCTCTAATTGCCTTTCCAACAGCAAAGTTATCGAACTGCACACAATCACCTCTTTTCTCTTCCATAGTTTAAGAGAAAAAGAAGTAATTTAAGTCTGCGATAATAGACATTTATGGAATAATATGCTATTATGATATTTACATCAACATAGGAGGTTTCGTCATGAAAAAGAAATTCTTGTGTCTTATGCTTACTCTTGTTATGGTTTTCAGTTTAGTTCCCTCTGCTGTTGCCGCAAATGATGAAGCAACACAGGCCGCCCAGACCCTGTACGAGCTGGGTCTGTTCAGGGGAACAGGCACCAATCCCGATGGCACCCCTATTTTTGCTCTGGAACAAACCCCCACCCGTAATCAGGCGGTTATCATGCTGGTACGTTTGCTAGGCAAGGAAGAAGAGGCTCTTGCCGGAAATTGGGAGCTTCCTTTTGCGGATGTAGCAAAGGGCTCCACAGCTTATCCTTACATCGGTTATGCTTACGCCAACGGCTTGACCAGTGGAACTACCGCAACTACTTACAGCGGCACAAATCCGATCAAGGCAAATCAGTATATTACCTTTGTTCTTCGTGCGCTGGGTTATGAGTCTGGCAAGGACTTCCAGGTAGGCACATCCTATCTGCTTTCCGACCAATTGGGCATCACCAGTGGTGAATATGCCAATGCCTCCGCTTTTACTCGAGGTGATGTGGCAAAAATTTCCCTGAATGCCCACGAGGTTCAGGAAGTAGTGGCGACCGCCCCCTACTGGGGTCTTCCCGCCAACATCCGCTGGATTTCCGAACCGAAGACGGAAGCGGATCTGGACAACAACATACTATATTCTTTCCTCTTCGGCAACTACTCCCTGAACTTCAGCAACATAGGTATTACAGAGGAAGCAGATGCTCGAACCCTAATCAATACCATGCGGACTCGCATCAAAGCACTGAGCATCACCTATCCGGAGCTGGCAGGTGTATTCTCCAACACCTTTATTGGCTGTGGAGCAAACCCTGACGGTGTATTTATTGACTTTCCTCAGTCTTCCCTGAGTATCGAGGAAATTTACGTCCAGCAGATAGGCGCTTTGGGTGCGGCGCAGGCAATCCAGAACGAGCTGCACGAAAGAGGAAAGATTACCGACGACATGACCCAAAAGCAGATCGCGCAGGTATATTATGACCATCTCAGAGGAATGAACGTATCCGTAGGCGGCGGTCCGGAGGCAGCAAAGCAGGGGAAAAGTGTCGAATTCGACTCTCCCTACGCCTGTCTGGTTCTCAAAAAGGCAGACTGCGTTGGCAAAGCGGGCGCATTCAATCTGCTGATGCATCTGGAAGGCATTTCTGCGCAGGGTGTCGTTGGCAGCATTAAGGGAGCCGACACCGGCCACGCGCTGAGCCGCGTTATCCTGGATGGCGAGACCTATTACTGCGACTGGGGCAACAATCATCCGCTGGCACAAAACATTGATTCCTGGTTTATCTTCGATTGATAGAACATGATAGAAGCAAGAAGACGGCAGAGGATTATCTCTGCCGCCTTTTTGCTTTTACCGTTCCAAAAGGCCAATGTATTTATAAACCGTTGTTCGGCTCAAATCGCACACCCTCGCCAACTCACTCAGATTCAACTGCTCATTTTTGTATGCGGGGTAGTGGCGGAGAAACACGGCGGGAATATCGTCTGCCGTTGCCTGCGGTCTGCCGATCTTGGCTCCCTTTGCCTTGGCGTTTGCCATTCCCGATCTGACACGCTCCCGGATGATACGCAACTCCAATTCGGCAAACACCCCGGACATTTGAATGAAAGCATTTGTCATAGGGTCAATTTCTCCGTTGGAGCAATCCACGGTAATGCTTCCCACAATCACCAACCGCAAATGCTTCGCCTTGATAATTTCGATGATCTCACACAACTGCTTTGTGCTTCTGGCAAGGCGGGACACCTCCAAAGTAATAATCGTGTCTCCCGGCTGTGCCTGTTCCAGAAGAGAAGACAACTGGCACTTCACGGCAGCGTCCCCGTGTTCGTATTCTAAAAAGATGTCCTCCGCCCCGGCCTGCTTCAATTCCCGCACTTGGCGGTCAATGTCCTGCTTGGTTTCGTTGGTAGAGCATCTTGCGTATCCGTGATTCATTTAATCTGTCTCCCTTCTGGATTGCTCCACGGGCTTTGTGCTGCCCGTGGAGCGTTTTTCTTATCAGCAGGATACGGAGAAACGGCGGCTGCTGACGGGCTTTGTGAAGTCCTTGTAGAGGTCAGCATACAGACGCTTGAAGGTGGTGCTGTCGAAGCGGTTGGAGATCACATTGGTAAAGCGGACGATGTAAGCCCCGGCAACCAACTCTTCGGTGTTCTGCCGAACCATCTCTTCTTTGATGGCCTCCCGGATGGCGTCGGCCTTGGCCTTTGCCTTGGAAGCCAGATCGTCGTAGTTGTTCATCGTCTCAATCATAGAAATCATTTCGTTCTTACTCATTTTTCATTTCTCCTTTTCTTTGTTTGATCGGGTGGATTATAGAGGGAATATCCGATTCGTCCTCGGCCCGTCCGTCGCAGCCACCCGATCTCTCTTAACTGTCTTTATTGTAGCACTAATACATAGTGCTGTCTATTGGCAAATAACACTAATTTATAGTGCTATTTTTGTGTAAAATTAGCACTTGTTTTTAGTGCTATTCTATGCTACAATAAGGACAATGGGAAAGGAGGCTCATTTTATGGCAATCCGCTACAAGGTCGATATAATGTCTGAACTAAAAAAGAAGGGGTATTCATCCACCAAAATCCGTGAAGAGAAGTTGATCGGGCAATCTTACCTCCAACAGATACGGCACGGAGAATTAGTGTCGTGGAAGACGATTAACACAATCTGCTCTCTGTTGGAATGTCAGCCCGGAGATTTAATTGAGTATGTGAAAGAGGACGGCGTTCAGGAAAGGGGCTAATCTGTTTCTTGGACGAAATCAGCCTGCTTTTGGCGGTCTTCTGCCCGGTTTTCTCTGCTCCAAAAGTGTGCGGGAAATCATTTGTTTTTCTGGACGGATGACCGGGGGCTATATTCCGTGAAAATCAAAAAATTGTTTGCCGTTTCATTTTTGGCGTGGGCTACGCTCCCGCTAAATGGCATTTTCAATCCAGAAAACGGTTTTGTTGGCTGTGATCGGCAGGGGAACCACTTGCCGTCGGGCGGCAGAAAACGAAAAAAGGCGGAAGTCGCTCTTTTCAGAACGGCTTCCGCCTTGATTATTTCCAGTCCTTGAAAATATCATCTAATGCCATATCCAAAGCCGTTTTCATACTTTTCTCCATAAAGCTGAAAATCTCGGCTTCCAATACGGATTTCTATTTCTTCTTTTTGTCTTTGTCTTTTATCTTCTTATTGCTCATTTTATTTTCACCTCACTGGTAAAGGTAAAATGTGGAACAACATCATCGGCATCGTTTTCTTCCGCAAGCCTATCGACCATTTCCTGACGCTGTTCCATCCAATTCTATTGAGCGGACTACCCGTTGATTTGATACCATACCCAATTCGGCACTAACCCACGCATCTTTGCGTATTTCATATAATTTGACATTTATTGTCCTCCTTTTACTCTTTACTTCTGGAAGAGTTATTTATAAAAGCCTGAGCCCGTAGAGCGAAGGATTTTATAAATAACTCCAATGGGGGTGAGGGGGCGAAGCCCCCACGGAGATTTTTAGGGGGAACCCCCTAAATATACTTCGCCTTTATAACCCCTTCACTTGTATATAAAATTTCCTCCTATTTGAAAATCCTGTTTTGTCCAAAGTTTTTACACTATCCGGCCTTTCGGCAAACAAAAAAAGATACCGCAGTTTCCATTCGTAGAAACAACGGTATCTGTGTATTGTCTTCATTGGTCTTTGCCTTTATCACGATGAAACTCTTTCCAATCAACGACGATGGCCACTGGCTCCATCTTCTGTTCCTCTTGGATTCTCTTGGCAATACAAAGAATGTATTCTTCGTCCAGATGGTCAAGAAATCGGTGTATTTCTTCATCTGTGTTGCCCCGTTCAACATAGTGCTGAAAGCATACTTCGTAGGCTCTCTTTCCATCCTCGGTGAAATTCATCATCACGCAACCCCCTCTTCCTTCTTCCGGGCGTTCTCTTCCGCCTCTTCTTTTGCCTGCTGGAAGAAAGGTGTAACCTCAATCACCTTAACCTCATTGTAGAGATAGAAGATGGGGTTCTTGCGGAACTCGGGGAACTGTGCCACAAACCAACGGCGGACGGCAGTATAGCGAGAGGTCAGAGGGAGGCTACCGCAGTTTTTCAGGAAAAGGTAGGGCTTCATATAATCTTCGCTGTTGGAAAGGCCATTGATGAAGCCCTCCATATTCTCGTATTTGAGGTTCTTAAACTGATTACAGTTAAAGGTTTCGCCCGTGCTCTTGGAAACATACTTTCGGGGGGTCTTGTGGGTCTTGTTGATAATCTTCATCTGGGGAAAATCCTTTTTGATGAGAGAAATCGTCTTATACTCGGCGGAGGTGGGGTCATTCATCTTCTTGGCGAAGTCTGCGGTAATGGTGATGGTGCTGGCGGTAAAATCAACCTTGTAGCCTTTCATTTTTATATCCTCCTAAAATTTATTGTCAGTTGGTTTGGTTAAGCAACTTTGCTCTGCTCGTTGGACTGATCTTCGTCATCCACGGCGGGAGCGGGGGTGGCACTGATAACAGCCTTGGCAATGCGATAATCGCTGATCTCCTTCTTGGCCTTTTCCATATCAAAGCCCTGCTTGTCGGGGTCGAACTCGCCCAGGAACCACTTCTTGGTGAGGGGATAAACGCTGATCTTGCTATCCTCGGCCTTCTTCTTAACAGCCTCATACTTTTCCATCAACTGCTTGGAGTTCTTTCGGGTGGAGATGTAAGCCTCCATAAAGTCGAAGTCCATACCGTAGTAGGTCTTCTTGGCTTTGGTGGTGTGCTTCTTCTGCTCCTTAACGATCAGAGCGAAGTCGGGATGCTTGGCAGCCTTCTCGGCCAATTCCTCGTAGATGGGGCCGAAACCCTTGCTGGCCTTGTCAAAACTGGCCTTGGTGCCGATGATCTGCTTCTCGATGAAGTTGATGGTGAAACGGACGGTGCTGGCGGTGTTCTTCATAATGTTTCCTTTCTTGTTCCTTTTGGAACGGTGGCTGTTATTCGGGAGCCAGACCCTTTAATTATTTAAGTGAGGTTTTTGTCTTGCTTCATCTCTCACTTTCTGGCTTTATTATAGCAAAAGGGGTATCCAATATTGCTGGATACCCCATAAAGATAATTCATATTCTTTTTCTTTATTTCTCTTGGAAGATGTGCGGTTTAAGTTCAAAGTTGTTCCGCACTTGTTCGTTGTTCTTCAAAGGCGATAAAAGATGTGCGAAGATGTATATTTTAGTTCAAACATCTGGTTTCCTGAACACCTAAAAGTTTATAATACAGACATCCACATTGCTGACTTCCACATCTGGCATTTTTAGAAGGAAAACAGAGATAGACTTCCACAGAAATTCCATTCCAACGGCGGAGGACACAAAAAAGAGGAGACCACTTTCGTGATCTCCTCTTGGAAAATCCTTACTGTATCAGGGATTTCAGCCGATCAGAAGTAACGCTTCAGCAGGCCGGCGAAAGCTTTGCCGTGACGGGCCTCGTCGCGGGCCATCTCATGGACGGTGTCATGGATAGCGTCCAGGTTGTACTTCTTGGCCAGCTTTGCCAGCTCGAACTTGCCGGCGGTGGCGCCGTTCTCGGCCTCGACGCGCATCTCCAGGTTCTTCTTGGTGGAGTCAGTCACGACGTCGCCCAGCAGCTCGGCGAACTTGGCAGCGTGCTCAGCCTCTTCCAGAGCGGCGCGGCGCCAATACTCACCGATCTCGGGATAGCCCTCGCGGTGAGCGACACGGGCCATGGCCAGATACATACCGACCTCGGTGCACTCGCCCATGAAGTTGGCGTTCAGGCCGTCGATGATCTCCTTCTGGACCTCCTCGGGCACATCGGCGCCGAAAGACTTGCCCACGCCCACAACGTGCTCGGCAGCCCAGCTCAGCTCGCCCTTCTGCTCGGTGAACTTAGAGGCGGGAACACCGCACTGGGGGCACTTCTCGGGAGGAGTCTCGCCTTCCCAAACATAGCCGCAAACCTGGCAAACCCACTTTTTCATAGTTGTATCCTCCTTATGTTGATTATAAAATCGAAAAAACGTTTTCGCATATCCCTCTCAGGATGGTATGATTATAGCAGACTAACCCCGCTTCGGCTAGTTGCTTATGCAACATATTGAAATTTTTTTCTGAAAAGTCCGGGGAGCTGCGCTCCCCGGACTTCTGGTTCATTTTACTCCTTCTCAGCCAGCGCCTTGGCCTCGGCAATGGCCTTCTCCTGGGCCGCGGGGGGGCAATCCTCATAGCGGACGAAGTGGAAGGTGAAGCTGCCGCGGCTCTGGGTCATGGACCGCAGGTCGATGGCGTAGCTGCCCATTTCGGCCATAGGCACCTCGGCGGAGATGACCTGGCTGCCGTCGCCGGTGGGATCCATGCCCATGACACGGCCCCGGCGCTTGTTCAGGTCGCCGATGACGTCGCCCATGTAGCTGTCGGGCACGGTGACCTTCAGCTCGCCCACAGGCTCCAGCAGGACGGGATTGGCCTCGGGCAGAGCGGCCTTGTAGGCCAGCTGGGCCGCGGTCTTGAACGCGATTTCAGAGGAGTCCACGGGGTGATAGGAGCCATCGTACAGGACGGCCTTCAGGTTCACCACGGGATAGCCGGCCAGAGGACCGTGGACGCAGGCCTCGCGCAGGCCCTTTTCCACGGCGGGGAAGAAGTTCTTGGGCACGGAGCCGCCGAACACTTCCTCGGCGAAGATCATGTCGTCCTGCTCCATCTGGGGCTCGAAGCGGATCCACACGTCACCGAACTGGCCGCTGCCGCCGGTCTGCTTCTTGTGGCGGCCCTGCTTCTGGACGGTCTTGCGGATCTTCTCACGGTAGGGCACGCGGACGGGCTTGAGCTCGGCCTCCACGTTGAAGCGGGTCTTCAGCTTGGAGATCAGCACATCGATCTGCATATCGCCGGCACCGGAGAGAACCATCTGGTGGGTCTCGGCGTTGTTGGCCACGGAGAAGGAGGGGTCCTCCTCGTTCAGGCGGGCAAGGCCCTGAGCGATCTTGTCCTCCTGGCCGCGGGTCTTGGGGGAGATGGCCACGGAGTAGCAGGGCTCCGCGAAGGGGATGTTCTTCAGAGCCACGACCTTGCGCTGGTCGCACAGGGTGTCGCCGGTCTTGACCTTGTCCATCTTGGCGATGGCGCCGATGTCGCCGCAGGTCAGCTCCTTGACCTCGGTGGCCTTCTTGCCCCGCATGGTGTACAGGCGGCCCAGCTTCTCAGTGGAGCCGGTGCGGGCGTTGACCATGGCCATATCGGGGGTGATGGAGCCGGAGAGCACCTTCACGAAGGAATACTTGCCGTACTGGTCGGAGACGGTCTTGAAGACGAAGGCGGTGGGCACGCCGCCGGGGGAGACCACGAATTCCTCGGTCTCGCCGTCGGACTTGGTGGCCTTGTGGTAGTTGCCCTCCATGGGGTTCGGCAGCAGGTCCACCATGTAGTCCATCAGCATCAGGCTGCCCATGCAGTTGACGGCGGAGCCGCACAGCACGGGGAACAGGCTCAGCTCCCGGACGCCCTGGCGCAGGCCCTGGATCATCTCGGCGTAGGTGAAATCCTCGCCGCCGAAGAACTTCTCCATGAACTCCTCGCTGGTCTCGGCCACGGACTCCTTCAGGGCGTCGTTGAACTCGGTGATGACGGCCTCCTTGTCGGCGGGGACCTCGATCTCCACCCGCTTGAGGTTCTGCATCTCGTAGGCGCGCTTGTTCAACACGTCGATGATGCCGGTGACCTTCTTGTTGTCGTCCCAGATGGGCACCACCAGGGGGGCGATCTTCTTGCCGAAGTGCTCACGCAGGGCCTCGAAGGTGGCGTTGTAGTCGCTGTTTTCCTCATCGGTCTTGGAGATATAGAGGAAGCGGGGCATATTCCGCTCCTCGCAGTATTTCCAGGCCTTCTCCAGGCCCACGGAAACGCCGTCCTTGGCGGAGCAGACGATGACGGCGGCGTCGGCGGCCCGCAGGGCCTCCATGACCTCGCCGGAGAAATCAAAAGCGCCCGGGGTGTCCAGCACATTGATGCGGCAGCCCGTGAACTCCAGGGGCGCCACAGAGGTAGACAGGGAGATCTGCCGCTTGGTCTCCTCGGGATCATAGTCGCAGACGGTGTTGCCGTCCGCCACACGGCCCATCCGGTCGATGGCGCCGGTCATATAAAGCAGGCTCTCCGCCAGGGCGGTCTTACCGCTGCCGCTGTGTCCCAGCAGGCAGACGTTGCGGATGTTCTGTACTGAATAGCTCATTGTTCATTCCACTCCTTATGTTGTGCTGTGGTCCGCGGCGGCGCCGCCGGCGCCGCCAGCCCTAATGTAGAAATTATACAACGTTCCCCTGCCCAATACAACATAAATTTTGGCAGGTTCAACATTTTGGGCAGGAGAGAGAAAAAAAGCCCCAAATTTTTGGCAAGGAAAGCAAAAAAAGAGGAGAGATGCATGTCCATCCCTCCTCTTTTTCTTTAAACCAGCAGCACCGGCACCAGCCACAGCAGCAGAAACACCACCAGCGACAGCGGCGTCAGCAGCTCGTAGGACCCCAGGAACACCAGGTAGAACGCCAGCAGCGTCCCCGCCGCGCTCCCCAGGATGCCCAGCACCGCCGCCAGATGGACGGACCTGCACAGCTTCCGGCTGCCCGTCACCGTCTCGGCGTAGGGCAGCAGGCCCTCCCGGAACAGCAGCGCCCGGGGCAGGTCCCGGTCGTTCTCCGCCTCGCTGAGGGCCACCCGGCTGGTGAGGTCGGGGTACTCCACCTTCACGCCCTTGTGGAACTTGCGCTTCAAAAGCGCCGGGGTGATGTTGGGGTCCCGGGCCGCCAGAATGGGGGTGATATGGCTGCGCCGCATCATCCGCAGGGCGTAGTCCACGTTCTCCGCCGGCTCGTACTTCACCGCGAAAATGGCGATGAGCTGGCGGTCCACCGCCAGGAACACGCCGGTTTTCAGGTTGACATCCCCCGGCAGCCGCACGTTCATCTTCCGCATGAAGGAGGCGGTGCCCATCAGCACGGACTCCCCGTGGATGGCCGCGGACCAGCCGCCCTCCTCGAAGAAGCTGAAGTCGTCGGCGGTCTCATGCCGGCCGTTCTCCTCCCGCAGCAGGGAGCTGAACAGCCGCTCCAGGCCGCTGCCGGCGCTCCGGGCCATGGCGGCGGCGTAGGCCACCGCCTTTCGCCGCTCCTCGCCGTAGAACCGTTCGCCGTTGAGCCGCAGGGTCCCCGGCGGGAACAGGTCGCCGTCCGTCACGATCATAGTCCGGCGGCGGCTGATCTTCTCCGCGCCGGCCCAGCCCGCCACGGCGCAGCCAGTCTGCTGCAGGTGGCGGGACAGCCGGGACCAGGACAGGGACCAGCAAAGGGGCAGGGCGAAGGTGCCCCCCGCCGCCAGGATAGCGGACCAGTTCAGCAGGAAATCGTTTCCCCGCCCCTGGCCCAATGAGCTGAGGCCCGCGAACACCACGGTGCCCACCAGCACCAGCGGCAGAAACGCCGTCTGCCAGAGGGTGGCCGCGTCGTCCTTCATGGAGGTGGTGTAGAACCCCGGCACGCTCCCCCGCTGCTTGCAGGCGCCCCGGTCGGTGTCCGTCACCAGATAGGGCGGCTCGTCGTCCAGAGACGCCGCCCGGAACATATCGTACATGCCCCGGCACTGGCGGCTGACGCCCCACTGGGCGAACACCAGGGCCAGACAGGCCGCGCCGCCGTAGGGCGGCACCGCCGTCCGCTCCGGCACAAGCAGGCAGGCGGCGCAGTCCGCCGCCGCCGCCAGGGCGGAGATGGAAATCAGAAGCTCGCTGACGCACCGCTTCCGGGCCGCCATCAAAAAGCCCTTTTTGAACACGCTCCGGCACAGCAGGATATTCAGTGCCAGGCAGGTCAGCACCACGATGCTCTGGAAGCGGATGTCCCCGCTCCACATGGGCACGGTAATGCCGTATTGCTCCACCGCCGCCAGAAGCGTAGGCACCAGGCCGATGAGCAGCGCCGGGACCAGGGTGCCCCGGGTCCTCTGATACCGCTCCCGCCAGTCCGCCGCCGCGTTGCACAGGTCCTCCTCCGGGCCGATGGGCTCCGGGTCAGGCTCCGGTTCCGGCTCCGGCGGACCGTACAGCGTCTCCGTCTCCTCCAGGGGCCGCCGGGAGAACAGCCCCCGCTTCGGCTTCATGATCGGCTCGCGGCTGTCCTCCATCACCGCGTCCACGGTACTGCCCACCACTTCCTCCAGGGAGACGGGCCGGGGCGCCCTGGGCAGATCTTTTTCCAGCTTCTCCAGGTCCACCGCCTGGGCCAGCAGCTTGTCCCGGGCCTCCTGCCGGGCCTGCTCCGCCGCCAGGGCGGGGTCCGGTGCGGGGTCCGGTTTTGGTTCCGGCTTTGGCTCTGGTTTTGGCTCCTCAGTCAGGAGCTTCGGCTCCCGCCGGTCGCCGAACTCCGCCAGGATCTCCTCCAGGGAGTAGTCCTCCCCCTCCGGCGGCACGTCGGTCAGCAGGGTGTCGTCCAGCCGCAGGTCGTCTTTTTTGTCAGCCATGACACGCTCCCCCGCTTATCCACGCTGCCGGACCGCCTCGTACAGCAGGATCGCAGCCGCGGCGGAGGCATTCAGAGAGTTCAGCTTTCCCCGCATGGGGATGCTCACCAGGAAATCGCAGTTCTCCGCCGCCAGCCGGGTCATGCCCTCGCCCTCGCTGCCGATGACGATGGCGGCGGGGCCTTTCAGGTCGGCGTCATACAGGTTCGTGGTGCCGTCCGCCGCCGTGCCGAAGACCCACACGCCCTGCTTTTTCAGGTCCTTCAGCAGGGCGGGGATGTTGGGCACCCGGGCCACGGGCACGTGAGCCACCGCTCCCGCGGAGGTCTTCGCCACCACAGCGGTGAGGCCCGCGCTGCGGCGCTTGGGGATGACGACCCCGTGGGCCCCGGCGCACTCGGCGGTGCGGATGATGGCGCCCAGGTTGTGGGGGTCGGAAATTTCGTCGCAGATGACCAGCAGGGGGTTCTCCCCCTTGTCGGCGGCGGCCTGGAGGATGCTCTCCACGCTGACGTACTCCCGCACCGCCGCCAGGGCGATGACGCCCTGGTGGGCGTGGGTGCGGCTCATGCCGTCCAGCTTCCGCTTGTCGGCCTCCACCACCACGACGCCCGCCGCCCGGGCCTTGGAGGCGATGTGCCCCAGCGTCTTGTCCGTCTCCCCCTTCTGGAGGTAAATTTTGTCAATGTTTTCCCCCGCCCGCAGGGCCTCGATGACGGCGTTGCGTCCCTCGATGATGCCGTCAGCCTCGGCGGTCAGTCCGTTTTTTCTCTGTTCGTCCATATCGTAACCCTCGCAGTCGAAAATTCTGTCATATTCTGTGTTAGTATACCACAGAGGCGGGGCACAATAAAGCATGAATTTACAGAAACTTCATCAAAAAAGCCGCCGCCGTCCTTGTGGCTCCGTTTCCTTTGTGGTATACTGCAACATAAATATTTTCAATGTTCGTTACCCTGAAAGGAGTTTTCATACATGGACCAGAACAACAAAAACAAGCCCAATAAACCCGGCGGAAACAAACCGGGCGGCAGCAATTGGCGGGGCGTCATCTCCCTGCTCTGCTGGGCGGTGATTTTGACCGCCATCATCAGTTACGCCGGGACCTACATGACCAGCGCCGGCCACTCGTCCTCCTCCGTGGAGCTGGTATACGGCGATTTCCTGGATATGGTGGAGGCCGGCCAGGTGGATTCCGTGGCCTTCGACAACGACGAGTCCATCCTGGTCATCACACCCAGGGACGGCTACACCTACACAGACAGCCAGGGCACCGTCTACACCAAGACCGGCGCGGATGACCGGGGAAATGTCCTCTATACCTATGACAACCCCATCGGCCAGGAGCAGCAGACCACCCTGCGCTTCTTCACCGTTCAGAAGGAGTCCAACGACGCCGCCATCGCCCGGCTGGAAGACGCGGACATTCAGATCATCACCGAGTATGAGCCTCCCATGAGCACCCTCATGGTCATCCTCCTGAACATCCTGCCCTTCATCATCATTCTGCTGGTGATGTCCCTGCTGATGAGCTGGATGGCGAAAAAAGGCGGCATGGGCGGTATCGGCGGCATCGGCGGCGTGGGCAAGGCCAACGCCAAGGTGTATATGGAGAAGTCCACCGGCGTCACCTTTGCCGATGTAGCTGGCCAGGACGAGGCCAAGGAATCCCTGACGGAGATCATCGACTTCCTCCACAATCCCGGCAAGTACACCGAGATCGGCGCCAAGCTCCCCAAGGGCGCGCTGCTGGTAGGCCCTCCGGGCACCGGCAAGACGCTGCTGGCAAAGGCCGTGGCCGGCGAAGCCAACGTGCCCTTCTTCTCCATCTCCGGCTCCGACTTTGTGGAGATGTTCGTGGGCGTGGGCGCCTCCCGTGTCCGCGACCTGTTCAAAGAGGCCTCCAAGGTGGCCCCCTGCATCGTGTTCATCGACGAGATCGACACCATCGGCAAATCCCGCGACAACCGCATGGGCGGCAACGACGAGCGGGAACAGACATTGAACCAGCTCCTGGCGGAGATGGATGGCTTCGACCCCACCAAGGGCATCATCCTGCTGGCCGCCACCAACCGGCCCGAGGTCCTGGACCAGGCGCTGCTGCGTCCCGGCCGGTTCGACCGCCGCATCATCATCGACCGGCCCAACCTGGCTGGCCGTCTCGCCACCCTCCAGGTCCACACCCGCAACATCAAGCTGGCGGAGGATGTGAACCTCAAGAAGGTGGCCCTGGCCACCGCCGGCTGCGTGGGTGCCGACCTTGCAAACCTCGTCAACGAGGCCGCCCTGCGGGCCGTCCGCAAGGGCCGCAAGCTGGTGACCCAGGAGGACCTGCTGGCCGCCTTTGAGCTGGTCATCGCCGGCACGGAGAAAAAGGGCAGCGTCCTCACCGAGTTCGAGAAGAAACTGGTGGCCTATCACGAGGTCGGCCACGCCATGGTCGCCTACAAGCAGAAGAACACCGAGCCGGTGCAGAAGATCACCATCGTCCCCCACACCCAGGGTTCTCTGGGCTACACCCTGCTGATGCCCGAGGAGGACAAGACGGAGCTGCGCACCCGTGACGAGCTGATGGCGAAGATCACCGTCTCCATGGGCGGCCGTGCCGCCGAGGAAGTGGTGATGAACACCATGACCAACGGCGCGTCCCAGGACATTCAGGACGCAACCAATGTGGCGAGAAACATGGTGGCCATGTTCGGCATGAGCGACGAGTTCGGCATGATGGCCCTGGCCTCCCGCCGCAACCAGTACCTGGACGGAGGCTACGGCATGGACTGCGCCCAGGACACCGCCGCCCGGATGGACCAGGCGGTGAAGGAGATCCTGGACAAGTGCTACCGGGAGGCCGTGGAAATTCTGAAGGCCAACCGGGAGGACATGGACAAGGTCGTGGCCTACCTGCTGGAAAAGGAGACCATCACCGGCGCCGAGATGGTGGCCATCATCGAGGGCCGGGACCCCGAGCTGGTGGAAGACTCCTACGCCTCCACCCGTTCCCAGGAGAGCGGCTTCCGCCCCTCCCAGCCGGAGGTCATTGAGGCTCCCGCCAAGAAGGTCCACATGATCTCCCAGAAGATCGAAGCCCCGGAGGAGCCCGCCGAAGAAGCGGCCGAACCTGATGCGGAAGCCGGCGAATCGCCGGATAGTCCCAAGGAGCCCAACGAATAAAACCAAACCAGGCGCGCCTTATCCGGGCGCGCCTGGTTTCACAAGGAGAGACGCCTATGACCATTCGACCCGCTGCCGCCGCCGACCTGCCCGCCATCGCCGCCGTCTACGACGCCATTTTGGACCGGGAGGAGACCGGACCCGTCTACACCAACTGGCAGCGGGGAAAGTACCCCACCGCCGATACCGCCCGGCAGTCGCTGGAGACCGGGACCCTGTATGTCGGGGAGGAGGACGGCTTCCTCTGGGGCGTGGCGACCCTCAACGGCATCCAGCCCCCGGAATACGCCCGCATCCCCTGGATCATCCCCGCCGAAGCGGAGCAGGTGGGCGTGCTCCATACGCTCTGCATCCATCCTGACCGAAGCGGCCGGGGCCTGGCCCGGCGGATGGTGGCCTTCTGCGAGGAGGAGGCCCGCCGCCGGGGTAAAGCCGTCATGCGGCTGGACACCTGGGAGGGCAATCTCCCGGCCAACCGCCTGTATCCCTCCCTGGGCTACCGATACGCCGGCGCTTCGGAATTCTTTTTCCAGGGCATCATTCGGGAAGTCCTGAACTGCTATGAAAAAAAGCTGTAAAAAATGCCTGGAGCACTGCTCCAGGCATTTTTTCATGTCATGCCCGCCGTCTCTTTCCGGTAGGCCCGGATAAAATACCAAATTTCCGCCGCCGCGGTGATGGCCCAGGAGAAGATGTACAGCAGATACAGCGACGTGATGGTCCCGAACCAGGCGAACACGGTGTACACCCAAATCACCCGGAACACGCAGGACCCCAGAATGACGATGACCATGGGGCCCAGGCTCCGGCCCAGTCCCCGGGAGGCGGCGATGGTGCAGTCCATGAAGGCGGAGAAGCCGTAGGACACGCTCATAATGGTCAGCCGCTTCATGCCCGCCTCCACCACCGCGGGGTCTTTGGTGAACAGGGACAGGAACTGGGGCCCGAAGGCCAGGAGCAGCAGTCCCAGCCCCAGGCCGAAGCCGAAGGAGTAGCCCATGCTGACGAGGTAGCTCCGCCGTATCCGCGCCTTCTTCCCCGCGCCGAAATTCTGGCCCATGAAGCTGCTGCACGCGGTGTAAAAGGCGGCCATGGTGTCGTAAACCAGGGCGTCGGCGTTGGTGGCGGCAGAGTTGCCCGCCACCATGACGGCGTCAAAGGTGTTGACGCCCGCCTGGATGAACAGGTTCGCCAGGGAAAAGATGGCACTTTGCAGTCCCGAGGGCACACCGATGGCCAGAATGGACTTTACCCGCTTCCGGTAAAGCCGCAGCTCGCCCACCCGCAGGCCGTAAGGCTCACTTCCTGCCCGGAACAGGGCCCGGACGATAAGCGCCGCCGAGATGTACTGGGATGTCACGCTGGCGATGGCGACCCCCGCCACATCCAGACGGCACACGATGACGAAGAACAGGTTCAGCGCCACATTCACCGCTCCGGCGACGGACAGATAGACCAGCGGCCGCCGGGTGTCGCCCACGGCGCTGAACACCGCGTTGCCAAAGTTGTAGACGCCCAGGGCGGGCATTCCCAGGAGGTAGATGCGCAGATACAGCACCGCGCCGCCGATGAGCTCCGGCTTGGTGCCCATCAGCGCCAGGATGCTCCGGGCGAACACCACGCCCACCGCTAGCAGCAGCGTCCCCGCCAGGGCGCACACCAGCGCCGATGCATGGACGGTCTCCGCCAGTTCCCGTTTCGCTTTCGCGCCGAAATGGAGGGCCGCCAGCACGTTCACGCCGCTGGAAAGGCCGATGAGCAGCCCGGTGAACAGGGACACCAGGATGGTAGTGGAGCCCACGGCACCCAGGGCGATGGTCCCGGCGAACCGTCCCACCACCGCCACATCCGCCATGTTGAACAGCACCTGCAGCAGGTTCGATGCGATCAGCGGGACGCTGAACACCAGCACCTGCTTTCCAAGAGGGCCTGTGGTCAGGTCCTTCTGCGCCGCCATATCCCTCACGCTCCTTTGCGTTTTTGCCGTTCCCCAGTGTAGCACGCCCCCCACGTCCCCGGCAACTGTGATTTCCCCCAAATTCCCTCCTTTTTCTCAGCCATTCACAAGTGAAAGCGCCCGGACTCACATCCGGGCGCTTTCGCGTCAGTCCAGCTCCAATTGGCCTGTATAAAGCTGATAGTATCTGCCGTGCTGGTCGATGAGGTCTTCGTGGTCGCCCCGCTCGATGATCTCGCCCTGTTCCAGCACCATGATGGCCTTGGCGTTGCGCACGGTGGAGAGCCGGTGGGCGATGACGAACACGGTCCGGCCCGCCATCAGGCGGTCCATGCCCTTTTCGATGAGCTTCTCCGTACGGGTGTCGATGGAGGACGTGGCCTCATCCAAAATCAGCACCGGCGGGTTGGCGCAGGCGGCACGGGCGATGTTCAGCAGCTGCCGCTCGCCCTGGCTCAGGCTGCCGCCGTCGCCGGAGAGCACCGTCTGATACCCGTGGGGCAGGTGGCGGATGAAGCCGTCAGCTCCCGCCAGCCGTGCGGCGGCTTCCACCTCCTCGTCGGTGGCCTCCAGCCGTCCGTAGCGGATGTTGTCCGCCACGGTGCCGGTGAACAGGTGGGTGTCCTGGAGCACCACGCCCAGGGAACGCCGCAGGGACTCCTTCTGGATGTCCCGCACGTCGATGCCGTCATAGGTGATGGTGCCGCTGCGGATCTCATAGAAGCGGTTGATAAGGTTGGTGATGGTGGTCTTGCCCGCGCCGGTGGAGCCCACGAAGGCGATCTTCTGGCCCGGCTTTGCGAACAGGGAGATGCCGTGGAGCACCGTCTGGTCCTCGTCATAGCCGAACACCACATGGTCGAACCGCACGTCGCCCCGCAGGGGCACCAGCTCCCCGCCCGGCTTCTTCCAGGCCCAGGCCCCGGTGTCGAAGTCCGCCTCGGCAAGGCTGCCGTCATGGTCCTCGGTGACCCGCACCAGGGTGACCTTGCCCCCGTCCACCTCCGGCTGGGCCTCCATGACCTCAAAGACCCGCTCCGCGCCGGCCACGGCGGAGAGGATGGTATTCACCTGCTGGGAAATTTGGGTGATGGGCTGGCTGACCTGGCGGGTGTACTGCAAAAAGGCCGCGAGACCACCCAGGTCGCCGCTGCGGATGGCCAGCAAACCGCCCACGCAGCAGGTGACGGCGTAGTTGATATAGCTGAGGTTGCCCATAATGGGCATCATCATGCCGGCGTAAATTTGGGCCCGAGTGCCCGCCTGACGGTAGGTCTCGTTCCGCTGGTGGAAGCCCTCCTTGGCGGCGCCTTCGTGGTTAAAGACCTTGATGACCTTCTGGCCCTCGATCATCTCCTCGATGTAGCCGTTGACCTCGCCCACAGCCTTCTGCTGCGCCGCGAAGTACCGCCGGCTCTGCCCTCCGACCACCTTCACCACCATCAGCATCGCCGCCAGGGCTGCGAAGGTGATCAGGGTCAGCAGGGGGCTCAGCACCAGCATCATAGCGATGGTACCCAGGAAGTTCAGCGAGCAGGAGATAACGCTGGCGAAGCTGTTGTTCAGCGCCTCGGACACTGTTTCAATGTCGTTGGTGTACCGGCTCATCAGCTCGCCGTGGGTATGGGCGTCGAAGTATTTCAGCGGCAGCGCCTGCATCTTGTCAAACAGCTCCGCCCGGATCTTCGCCACGGTGTTCTGGGAAACATGCACCATGATGCGGGCGTAACCGAAGGAACAGGCCGCGCCCAGGATGTAGACCGCCGCCATGACGCACAGCATTCTGGCGAGGCCCCGGAAATCGCCGGGCAGGATATAGTCGTTGATGAGGGGCTTGATCAGGTAGGAGCCGCCCACGGTGCAGGCGGAGCTGATGAACAGCAGGGCCACCACCAGCGTCAAATGGGCCTTGTACCGCCCCAGGTAGCGCATGAGCTTGCGCAGGGTGCCCCGCATATCCTTGGGCTTGCGGAAGCCGCCCTTGGGTCCGTGGCCGGGGCCGTGGGGGCCGGGAGGCGGCATGCCGGGGCCGGGATGTTTATTTTCAGCCATCGATGCTCGCTCCTTCCTGCTGGGACTGGTAGACCTCACGGTAAATATCGCAGTCCGCCATCAGCTCGCTGTGGATGCCCTGGGCCGCCACCCGGCCCTGATCCATCACCAAAATCAGGTCCGCGTCCATGACGGAGGTCACCCGCTGGGCAATGATGATCTTCGTCGTATCCTTCAGTTCATTGGCAAAAGCAGTTCGTATCTTCGCGTCGGTGGCAGTGTCTACCGCGCTGGTGGAGTCGTCCAGGATCAGCACCCTGGGCTGCTTCAAAATGGCCCGGGCGATGCACAGCCGCTGCTTCTGGCCGCCGGAGACGTTGACGCCGCCCTGTCCCAGGTCGGTGTCCAGGCCCTCGGGCATCCGCTCCAGAAATTCGTCGGCGCAGGCGGCCCGGCAGGCCGCCCAGAGCTGTTCCTCCGTGGCGTGGGGGTCGCCCCACAGCAGGTTCTCCCGGATGGTGCCGGAGAACAGGGTGTTCTTCTGCAGTACCACGCTCACCGCGTCCCGCAGGTGCTCCATCGTATAGTCCGCCACCGGACGGCCGCCCACGGAAACCGTGCCCTCCTGGGCCTCGTACAGCCGGGGGATGAGGGACACCAGGCTGGTCTTGCCGCTGCCGGTGCCGCCCAGAATGCCCACGGTCTGGCCGGAGCGGATGTGGATGTCCACATCCTGTAAAATCCACTCGGAGCTTTCCCCGTTGTATTTGAAGGACACATGGTCGAAGTCGATGCTGCCGTTTTCCACCACGGCGCCCTCCGCCGCCCGGTCATTCGTGATGGCGGGCTGTTCGTCCAGCACCTCCACGATACGGCGCGCGCAGGCCACGGAGCGGGTCAGCATCATAAACACCATGGACACCATCATCAGAGACATCATAATTTGAGTGATATAGGTGAAGAAGGTGATGAGCTTGCCGGTCTCCAGGGTCCCGGCGTAGACCATTTTGCCGCCGAACCACATGACGGCGATGATGGTGCCGTAGACAATGAGCATCATAATGGGCATGTTGACCACCACGGTGCCGAAGGCCCGCAGGGAGGTGCCCTTCAGGTCCTGGTTCCGCTTGGCGAATTTCTCCCGCTCATGGTCCTCCCGGACGAAGGACTTCACCACCCGGATGCCGGTCAGGTTCTCCTGCACCACCAGGTTCAGCGCGTCGGTCTTTTCCTGCAAAGAGCGGAACATGGGGCCCACCTTCACCAGGATGAGGGCCACCACCGCCGCCAGCAGGGGGATCGCCACCAGGAACACATTGCTGAGCTGGTAGCTGATGCGGACGGACAGCACCAGGGCGCTGATGAGCATGACCGGCGCCCGGACCAGCAGCCGCATCCCCATCATCAAGGACATCTGCATGTTGTTCACATCGTTGGTCAGCCGGGTCACCAGGGACGCGGTGGAAAACTTCTCGATGTTGGAGAAGGCAAACTCCTGGATATGCTCGTACTCCGCCCGGCGGAGGTTCGCGCCGAACCCCTGGCCCGCCACGGAGGAGCAGATCGCCGCCCCCACGCCGAAGCACAGGGACACCACGGCCATGACCACCATCAGCCCTCCCTTGCGCAGGATGAAGGACTGGTCGCCGGAGGCGATGCCGATGTCCACGATGTCGCTCATCACCAGCGGGATCAGCAGTTCAAAAATCGCCTCCGCCGCCGAGCAGCATACGCCGACGCCGATCCATTTGGCGTAGGGCCGGGCGTGAGGCCAAAGTTTTTTCAGCATAGGGTTCGGTCCTCCTCCAGATTGTGTATCACCCGTTCCAGCAGAGCCCGGAGCGTGTCCGTCTCCTCCTCCGTCAGGCCCTTGGCAATGAGCGCCTCCGCCTCCAGAAAGCTCTGCTTCGCCTGCTCCTCCCGCTCTCTGCCGGCAGGGGTCAGGGCCACCAGCCGCTGGCGGGCGTCGGCGCCGCTGACGGAGCGCTCCACCAGGCCCTTTTCCTCCATCCGGTCCAGAATGCCGTTTACCGTGGAGGGCTTCACCTTTAATTTTTCCAGCAGCGCCCGCTGGGGCATCTGCCCGCCGTTCTCCCGCAGGAACCGCAGGACATGGGTCTGGGCGGGCGTCATGCCAAACCGGGACATCCGGGCGTCCATCCGCTCCCGGGCCAGATGGGCGCAGCGCCCCAGCATGGGCCCCAGAGCATATCCGCAGTGCATGGCGGTCACCTCCTTTTTTATTTAGTACGCTAAATATTAGCACGCTAAATATTACCACGCTGGGGCCACCCTGTCAATGTGCAAAACCACGATATATTTTGAACGTTTTGTGAATGAAAATCCATAGAATTCCCATTCTTGTAAACAAATTGTGAAGGTTGGCTCCGGGCCGTTGACTTTCCTTTTTCAGCCTTGTATGATGAATACATCAAGCAGGAAGCTTGAAAGACACACACCATTTTCCCTCTCCTTTCTCTATATCAAACAGGAAAGCGGGCGGTCCCAACGGGCCGTCCGCTTTCCTGTTTTGTTTTGTCCGCCTCTTTCAATTTATTGTTTTTCGATAAATAATCATTGACAATCAATAACTCCCGTGGTACCATACAGGCAAAAGGAGGAGATTTCCATGCGGCCCACATCCGTCCGAACAATAGCCAAAGTGCTGAACATTCTGGTTTTGATCGCCTTTGCCAGCAGCCTCGTCATTTTGTACCTGATCCCAACCGCTGTATTTGTCAGCGGCGGCTGCGGTCTGTTGGAGGGTATCTGCTCCTATCTCAGCGGCCTTCTTCATCCCGGTGAGGATGACATCGTCATAGCCGCTGTCGCCGGAAGCGCGCTCATCTGGCTGACAGGCTGGTTCGAATTTGACGCTTACAGCCTGGTGCTGACCTTATTTCTTCTGTTTTCCGGCGTCTGTGTCGCCGGCATTCTCTGGCAGGGCCGCCGGGTGCTGAAAGCCATCCTCCGGGGCGAGCCCTTCTCCACGGAAAACGCCGTCAGTCTCCGCCGGGCCGCCGTCTGTGCCTTCCTGATCTCCGCCGCGGCCCTGATCCGGGTGGTGTTCGGCCTGTTCTATACCCGCTCCCTCCTGCCGCTGACCACCTATAACGCCCTGTTCGTCCCCATCTTCGCCATGGCGGGGCTGCTGTACCTCATCATGTCCGCCCTGTTCCGCCAGGCCGCGGAGCTAAAGGCGGAAAACGATCTAATCATTTGACGGGAGGCTGTGAAGCAAATGATTTCGAAAAACATCACGAAAATTCTGCGCGCATTGCTGCTGCTTGCCTTTATCTGCGATCTGCTCATCCTTCCACTGGTGCCGGTCCTGGTGGTTCTGGACGGAATAGAGCCTCTGGGGGCGTTGGCCGCTTCCGGAATGCCTGATATTTCCGCCTGGCTGCTGGCCATCTTCCTGATGTCCTGGAAGTATGTGTGGACCGCGGACGGCTATACGATGATGCTGACGCTGTTTTTGCTGTTTTCCGGCGTCTGCGCCGCCGTCATCCTCTGGCAGGGCCGCCGGGTACTGCGTACCATTCTCCGCAGCGAGCCGTTTTCACCGGAAAACGCCGTCAGTCTGAAACGAGCCGCCGTCTGCGCTTTTCTGATCTCCGCGGCTGCCCTGGCCCGGACCGTGTCCACAGTCTTTTTAAGAGGCGCCGGGGCCGCGCTGATGTCCTATACCGCACTGTTTGTCCCCCTGTTTGCTATGGCGGGTCTGTTGTTCCTTCTCATGTCCGGTCTGTTCGGTCAGGCCACGACCATGAAGGAAGAAAACGACCTGACGATTTAAGGAGGCGGCCCATGGCGATCATTGTAAACCTGGATGTGATGATGGCAAAGCGGAAAATGTCCCTCAGCGAGCTTTCCGAAAAAGTGGACATCACCCTTGCCAACCTGTCCATTCTGAAAAACAACAAGGCCAAGGCGGTGCGCTTCTCCACCCTGGAGGCCATCTGCGCGGCCCTGGACTGTCAGCCCGGCGACATTTTGGAGTACGCCCCCGACGGCGAAGAAATCTAAATTCTTCTCTGTCCCAAGCCCAAAATTTCGTCCGCCCACGGCGGACAGTGAATAGGAGAATTTGATATGGATGCTTTTAAAAACGCCCTCCCGCCGGAGGGTGGGGCGAAGCCTGCCCAAAATCCGGCAAAAATCATGGAACCCATCCCCCGCGGCCGCCTGTTCCTGGCCCTGACCGCCGTCTTCTGTTTGCTGTTGGTGGACACTCTGGTGTTCCACGGCCCCGCCGCCGGGCTGACCGCCGCCGTGTTCGCCTGGTACGCCCTGCTGCTGGCCTGGCTGGGCCCCGGCTTCCTGCTGCCGCCCTCCAGCCGGGTGCTGTTCCTGTTCGACCTGTTCCTGGGCCTGACCTTTGCCCTGGGCTCCAACTGGTATTTCCGCCTCTGGAACCTTTTGGCCCTGCTGGTGCTCCTGCCCCTCCACGCCCTGTCCGTGACGGGCCGGCTCCCCTGGTGGCGGCCCGCCATGCTGTGGGAACGGCTCCGGCTCCTGTTCCGGGGGCTGTTCGGCCGCCTGAGCGCCCCCTTCGCCGTCCTCACCGCCGGCAAAAGGGCGAAGGACAGCCGCCGCGCGTGGACGGTTGCCGCGGGCGTCTGCGGTGCCCTGGCGCTGGTGGCCCTGCTCCTGCCTGTTCTGGCCTCGGCGGACGCCCTGTTCGCCGCCGCCACGGAGGGCCTGCGGAGCTTCATCCGCCTCCACTTCACCACCGCCCTGTGGGAGCTCCTCTGGGGCCTGGTGCTGACGCCCTTCGTATTCGGCCTGCTGGTCAGTCTCCGCAGCCCCGGCCCGGACACCGCCGCCAAAGCGCCGAAAACCGACAGTCTGGCCTTTGTCCTGGTGCTGGCCGCCCTGAATCTCCTGTACCTCCTGTTTCTGGGCGTGCAGTCGGCGGGTCTGTTCGGTGGGCCGGACTACCTGGCCGCCCGGGGCATCTCCTACGCCGACTGGGCCCGCAGCGGATTCTTCCAGATGGTGGGCGTCACCATTTTGAATCTGTCGGTGCTGCTGTCCGCCCTCACCTTCTCCCGTCGGGAGGGCCGCGCCTGGAAAGCCCTCCGCCTCCTCTCCGCTTTGCTGGCGGTGGAAAGCCTGGTGCTGCTGGCCTCCGCCTGCTGGCGGATGACCCTGTATGTGTCCGCCTACGGCCTCAGCTTTAAGCGCCTGATGACCTACTGGGGCATGGTGATGATGGCCCTGTTCCTGCTGGCGGCTCTGCGAAAGGTCCAAAGGCCGGATTTCTCCTTCTGCCGCGCCGCCTTCCCCCTGGCCCTGGCGGGCTGGCTGGTCATCAACTGTGTCCCCGTGGACTATCTGGTGGCGAAGAATCAGGTAGACCGCTACCTCTCCGGGGAAAGCGCCGCCATCGACGCCGAATACCTGCTCTACGACCTGTCCTACGACACCCTCTCCCAGCTGGAGCGTCTGGACGGCAACCTGATCTGCCAGGACTGGCGAAACGGCGGTCAGCGCCGCCTGTCCGTCCTCGTCTCCCAGCGCCGCGCCGAAGCCGCCGCCGAGTGCGCCGACTGGCACACCTGGTCTCTCTCCGCCTGTCTCGCGGCGGGCCGAACATGAACGGAGGCCCCCATATGTCCAAAAAAGCCAAAATTCCGGCTGCCTGCTGTGCGCTGGTGCTCCTCCTCTGTCTTGCCCTCTCCCAACTCACCCCGGAAAAGCGGGTAGCCCGCTACGTGGCGTCCCACCAGACAGAGCTTCAATCGTCTATGGACGCCTACTTTGACCAGGGCCGGCCCCTCTCATATGACAGTGCCATTCCCGCCGTGAACCACTGGCCCGGACAGCACCCCATGGTGGAGTATATTCTTCTCACCGGCTTCGGCTATTACGGCTTCTACTATTCCCCGGACGATGTTCCCCTGGCCTTCCAGAATGTCCACGTTCCTCTGGAGGAATCCTCCAACGGCTGGCAGTGGCAGGCCGAAGGCGATGACCGCGGCTCCACCCACCGACTGTCCCCCGGCTGGTTCTATTTTGAAGCCCACTTTTGACCTGATTCAAGAAAAAAAGAGCTGCTTTCGCAGCTCTTTTTTGATGCTTATGGATTTTCCGAATCTTCTTCCGTCTCTGTTTCAGCAGGGGCCTCCGTCTCCGCCGGGGCCTCCGTTTCCCCCACGGGATGGGTCCGCAGGTACTCCAGCCACACCCGGCAGCCCTTCCCGTTCAGGTGGACGCCGTCGGAGTTCCACTCGGCCCGGAGGCAGCCGTTTTCGTCCGTCACTGCCTCCGCCACGTTCAAATAATCGCAGCCTTTTTCCTCGGCCAGCCCGTAAATGACCTCGTTGTATAGGCTGATGCGGCCGTTGTTGACGTAGCTTTTTTTCTCCTCCTGCTTGGCGCTGACCGGCAGGAGCGACTGCAAAACGATCTCCGCGTCGGGATGGTCGGCGCGCAGCCGGTCGATGACCTTGGCATACTGGTCGTGGAAGGTCTCCGTCTTGCTCCACCCCAGCTCGTTGACGCCCAGCATCACATAGATCTTGCCAAAATCCTCTTCCGCCATGGCGTCCAGCAGGGGCATTTTCCCCGCCGGAGTATCCACAGCCTTAGAGAACACGGACTCCACCGTGGCGCCCACGGAATAGTAATACGTCCCGGTCTTCAGCCCGCTGTACATCTGGAACCCCTCCGTCCGGGAATCCCCCAGAAACGCGATGTCATCGAAATATGTATCCTCCACCGGTTCGCTTTCCGGGACAGGGGCAAAGAGCGGTTTCTCCTCTGAAATCTCCGTCCCATCTCCGGTCTCCTCCGGGATGGCCCGTGTCTCCGGCGCGGTGCTCTCCGGCTGCTGTTCCAGCACCGGCTCCGCCGGGGACTGCAGGGGCGAATCCGCCGCCACGCCCCGGGAGCCCCCGGTGCCCAGCACCACCGTCACAGCCGCCAGCAGCGCCAGGACCGCCGGCGCCCTCATTCTCTTTTTCTGAACTCTTTTTCCCACCATGCCGCCGTGCCTCCGGGCCCTCTTTTCTTATCTACTATTATAGACGAAACCGGGCGGAAAAAGTCGAAACAAAATGCAAAAATTTCGGTAACAAATTCTATCAAAAATGACGGTGCCCTCTAAGGTGCTTTTCCATCAGGATATGCAATCCCGTGTTGTCCCGGATACGCCTTCTTTCCTCCCATGTCGTATCCGGATAAACAAAACGGCCGCTTCCGCGGCCGTTTTTGCGCTTATTTCTTTCTTTTGCTCCCGCAGTGGGGGCAAACCTCCTCCGATGCCGGAAACCATTTTCCGCACCACTCGCAGGGCTGGTCCCGCCGCGTTCCGCACAGCGGGCAGAAAGGGTCGTCCGCCGGGTGTTCCTTCCCACAAACGGGGCACTTGACATCCGGTCCGAAGCCAGGCGTATAGTATCCGGCGGTATCCACAGGATCCGGCTCCGCCGCCACGGGAAGATGCTCCTCCGCTTTGGATGAAAAGCCGGCCTGGAAAAATTCCAGTTTCCCACAGCCCGGACATCTGTAAACATCTATCTGGACCCAGTCAGGAACGCGAAAAATCATGCCTTCCTCCAGGTCCAAATACATATTCCGTTTCCAGCAAACCATGTCCCGCCCGCACCGCAGGCATTTCAGCGTTTCCTCCATGGCTCACTCCCGCAGGCTCTCGGGATAGGCACCCTCCGCATGGAGCCGCCGCAGCTCCGCCGCCACGGTCTCCCGGTCCTGCTGGTAGGTCATGCCGAACCAGCGGTCGGCGGAGTGGAGGACGGATACCTCCAGCTTGCCGGCGCGCATCTGGGCGTCTACCATCATGGGCAGCAGGCACTCGGCCTTGATGTTGTCCCCGGCCTCATTCCGCAGGAAATCCTCAAAATACGCCCGCAGCGCCGGGAAGATGGACGGAGCGAATCCCCAGAAATTCATGGACACCACCGTGTCCGGCGCCAGATCCCGGTCCTCCGCCAGGTCCTTTAAGGACCCGTCGGGGTAAAGCTGGACCTTCAGTGCTTCCCGCACGGACTGGAGCTTGCCGTCCTTCACGGTGCAGATGCCCCGGGACACGGTCCCATGGAGGCTGGCGGTATTCTTCAGCAGATACCCCACCATGGTAGCCCCGCCGTTCTCCGGCAGGCGCACCAGCTCGTCGTAGATGGTCTTGTAGGCGTCGATGCCGTAATAGTCATCGGCGTTGATGACGCAGCAGGGCTCATGCACCACATCCGCCGCGCACAGCAGGGCGTGGACGGTGCCGAAGGGCTTCGTCCGCCCCTCGGGGATGGTGTAAAAATCAGGCACGGAGGAAAAATCCTGGAACGCGTAGGCCACCTCCACGGGGCCGCCGTCCTTCGCCGTCTTGTTCCGCAGATAGCCGCCGCACAGCCGCTCCATCATCTCCTCCATCTCCGGCTTGATGATGAACACGATCTTGTTGAACCCCGCCCGGATGGCGTCGTGGATGGAGTATTCCATCAAGATCTCATGGTGGGGGCCGATGCCGTCCACCTGCTTGCTGCCGCCGTAGCGGGAGCCCAGGCCCGCCGCCATGATGACCAGTGAAACTTTCATGTAACAAGTCCCCGCTTTCTTTCGTGTGGTTTTATCATAGCTCTTTTTCGCGGGGTTTGCAACCGCTCTTGACTTTTTTCCGCCGGCGGCTATAATATGAAAACGATTCTCAATTTAAAAAAGGAGCGACCCATATGCCCTATACCACCAAACAGCGCCGGGCCATCCTCCAGTGCCTGGAGGACCGGGCCAGCGACGCCCTGACCCCCGGCGAAGTGGCGGAGGAACTGCGCCGGGCGGGCAGTCCGGTGGGCCTTGCCACCGTCTACCGCCAGCTGGAACAGCTGGAGTCCGCCGGGCTCCTCCACCGCATCCAGACCGGGGAGGGCGCGCTGTACCAATACTGCCCCCACCCGTCGGCGCCCCACGGCTGTTTTCTGCTGCGGTGCGAGCGCTGCGGCCGGGTGAGCCACCTGGACTGCGGCCACCTGCAGACCCTGTGCGACCATCTGGCAGTCGAACACCACTTCCGGGTGGACCCCCGGCAGACGGTACTGACGGGTCTTTGTCAAAGCTGCGCCGGAAAGGAGGCCCCCCATGGAGCAAGCTGAACTCATCGTCTGCCGGGACGTATCCCTGGGCTATGAGGGCCAGACCGTCCTGAGCCACCTGGACCTCACCGTCCGCTGCGGGGACTACCTGTGCGTGGTGGGCGACAACGGCTCCGGCAAATCCACCCTGATGCGGGGTCTGCTGGGCTTGCTGTCTCCCCAGTTCGGGGAAATCTGGCGTGCTCCGGAGCTGAAAAAAGGCGCCGTGGGGTATCTGCCCCAGCAGACGAAGGCCCAGCGGGACTTCCCCGCTACGGTGATGGAGGTGGTCCTCTCCGGCTGCCTGAACCGGAAGGGGATGCGGTTTTTCTACACCGCCGCCCAGAAGTCCGAGGCGCTGATGAACCTGGGCAAGCTGGGCATTCTGGAATTGAAGGACAAGAGCTACCGGGACCTCTCCGGCGGCCAGCAGCAGCGGGTGCTGCTGGCCCGGGCGCTGTGTGCCGCCAGCCGCCTGCTGATTTTGGACGAGCCCATCACCGGCCTGGACCCCGCCGCCGCCCAGGACCTGTACAAGACCCTGGCCTACCTGAACGAAAAGGAGGGCATGGCGGTGGTCATGGTGACCCACGACCTGCGCTCCGCCCTCCGCAGCGCGAAAACCGTCCTCCACATCGGCCGCCGGGGGGATCTGTTCTCTGGCACCGTGGCGGACTATCTGGCCTCCCCCCAGGGGCGGCGCTTCCGGGAGGTGGAGCCATGAATATCCTCACCATGTTCTCCTTCCCCTTCATGCAGCGGGCGCTGATCGCCGGCGTGCTGGTGAGTCTGTGCGCCGCCCTGCTGGGCGTGTCCCTGGTACTGAAACGGTACTCCATGATCGGCGACGGCCTGAGCCACGTCTCCTTCGGCGCTCTTGCCATTGCCGTGGCCCTGGGGGTGACGCCCCTGTGGTTCTCCATCCCGGTAGTCATTCTGGCGGCGTTTCTGCTGCTGCGGGTGGCGGACAACCCCCGCTGGAACAGCGACGCGGCCATCGCCGCCATGAGCGCCTCCTCTCTCGCCATCGGCATCCTGGTCATCTCCCGCACCACGGGCATGACTACCGACGTGGACAACTATATGTTCGGCAGCGTCCTTGCCATGAGCAAAGCGGATGTGGTCCTGTCCGTCATCCTGTGTCTGGCGGTGCTGGTGCTGTTCATCCTCTTTTACCACAAGCTCTTCGCCGTCACCTTTGACGAGAGCTTCTCCCGGGCCACAGGATTGAAAGTGGAGCGGTACAACACCCTCCTGTCCATCCTGACGGCCCTGACTATCGTGCTGGGGATGCGGATGATGGGCGCCATGCTGATTTCCTCCCTCATCATCTTCCCGGCACTGACCGCCATGCGGCTGTTCCGCAGCTTCCGGGGCGTGGTGGTGTGCGCCGCCGTCACCTCGGTGGCCTGCTTCTGCGCGGGGCTGACCATCTCCTTCGCCTTTTCCACCCCGGTAGGCGCCACGGTGGTGGCCGCCGACCTGACGGTGTTTCTGGTCTCCTGCCTGCTCGGTTTTCTCCGCCGGAGATGACCCCCCGTTTTCTTTGGGCCACGCCCGAAGGAAACGGGGGCCCAGTCCCCTTCCCTATACTAATTTTAATTAAATACGAAAATCCTCTTGCGTTTTCCATAAAACCGTGTTATATTGCATATATTAGAGAGTGTAAGTTACGGAGTGGGCCCCATGGTCCGCTCTTTTTGTTGGCCTTTTTCGATTGCTTAAAAATCGAAGATCCTGCCAGAGAAAGGGAGGAACCCCATGAAAAAAATCACGGAACTCACCGCCGAGCTGGCGGCCCCCGCCATCGCGGAGCAGGGCTGCACCCTCTGGGACGTAGAGTACGTCAAGGAAGCGGGCACCTGGTATCTCCGGGTACTGCTGGACAAGGAGGGCGGCGTGGACATTCTGGACTGCGAGGCCGTGTCCCGGAAGCTCTCGGACCTGCTGGACGAAGTGGACCCCATCGAGGGCAGCTACACCCTGGAGGTCGGCTCTGCCGGCGCCGAGCGGGCGCTGAAGCGTCCCTCTGATTTTCAAAAATTTCTGACGAGCCCCGTTCTGGTGAAGCTCTACCGTGCCCAGGACGGCCGCAAGGAGTTCGCCGGCACCCTCGCCGCCTACGACGAGGCCACCGGGAACGTCACCGTCACCGTGGGCAAGCAGGACATGACCTTCGCCAAGAAGGACATTGCCCTGGTCCGCCTCCGGGTGGAATTTTAACAAGTCACCAAACAGTCAGGAAAAGACGTATCGAAAAAAAGAATAAGGAGAATCGACATGAGAGGCAAAAAGCAGAAGGAACCCGCCGGCATGAACCCGGCGGAGATCTTTGCGGCTCTGGCTCTGCTGGAGAAAGAGCGCAACATTCCCCAGTCCTTTATGCTGGACAAGATCATCCAGGCCATCACCACCGCCTACAAGCGGGACCACGACGGCGTGGAGAACGTCATCGTGGATGTGGACGAGGAGCGCCAGACCCTGAAGATGTACGTCCAGAAGAACGTGGTGGACGAGGAGGACTACGTGGACCCCGCCAACGAAATGACGCTGGCCGAGGCCAAGGCCCTCTCCGCCAAGTATGAGATCGGCGACATCGTGAACATCCCCGTGGACAACACGGAGTTCGGCCGCATCGCCGCCGGCAACGGCAAGCAGGTCATCATTCAGGGCCTGCGGGAAGCCGAGCGGGGCCAGGTGTACGACGAGTTCAACTCCAAGCAGCATGAAATTCTGACCGGTGTGGTCACCCGCATCGACCCCCGGAACGGCAACGTGTCCCTGCGCATTGGCACCGGCACCGAGTCCACCGAGGCGCTGCTGATGGCGGGCGAACAGGTCCCCGGCGAGGAGCTCACCGAGGGGATGCACGTGAAGGTCTACGTGGTGGACGTCCGCCGCTCCACCCGCGGTCCCCAGATCCTGATCTCCCGGACCCATCCCGGCCTGGTGAAGCGCCTGTTCGAGCTGGAGGTCCCCGAAATCTACGACGGCACCGTGGAAGTCAAGTCCATCGCCCGGGAAGCCGGCAGCCGCACCAAGATGGCCGTCTGGAGCAACGACCAGAACGTGGACCCCATCGGCGCCTGCGTAGGTCCCAAGGGCCAGCGGGTCGGCAGCATCGTGGAGGAGCTGCGGGGCGAGAAGATCGACATCATCAAGTACAGCGAGGACGCTCCCACTTTCATCGCCGCCGCCTTGGCCCCCGCCGATGTGGTGGATGTCTGGATGGCGGACGAGGGCAAGGCCTGCCGGGTCATCGTGCCTGACGACCAGCTGTCTCTCGCCATCGGCAAGGAGGGCCAGAACGCCCGCCTGGCCGCCCGGCTGACCGGCTACAAGATCGACATCAAGCCCCAGAGCTACAAGGACCCCGAGGACGGCGTGGATGAGGACAACGTGGCTTTCCTGGACGAGGAAGCCGCCGAAGAGTAAGTCAGAAAGGCGGTCCGACAGATGCCGAAAGTGAAAAAAATTCCCCAGCGGCAGTGTGTGGGCTGCCGTGAAATGAAGGATAAAAAGGCCCTGCTCCGGGTGGTACGCTCCCCGGAAGGGGCCGTCAGCCTGGACTTTGGCGGGAAGAAGCCCGGCCGGGGCGCCTATGTGTGCCACAATGTGGAGTGCCTGAAAAAGGCCCGGAAATCCCGGGCGCTGGAGCGAGCCTTCGAGACGGCCATTCCCCCCGAGGTCTACGACGCCATGGAGGCGGAACTGGGAGGCGCGGATGGACAGTCATAACATCCTATCCCTCTTGGGCCTGGCCCTCCGGGGCGGACGGCTGGTGATGGGCGAGGAGCCTGTGGAAGCCGTGGCCCGTGCCCGGGACGCCCGGGTGCTGCTGCTGGCCTCCGACGCGGCGGACAACACCCGCCGCCGGGTGGAGCATTTCGCTGAAGCGGGCGCGTGCCTGTGGCTCCGTGTTCCCTTTACGAAGGCGGAGCTGGGCCGGCAGTTCGGCCGCACCTCCGTGGCCGTGGCCGCCGTCACCGACGTGGGCCTCGCCTCGGCGGTGGTGAACAAGCTGGCCGCGCTGGACCCGGAAGCCTACGGCGAAGCGGCCCAAAAGCTGGAGCTGAAAGCCAAGCGGGCGGCGGAGCGCCGCGCCGAGCAGGAGGCCCATGAGAAGAACATCCGCACCGGCAAGCGCAAGGTGAAAAAGGCCGCCCCGCCGGAGGAAGTTCCCC
>NZ_JAFBIS010000010.1 GCF_021531435.1 Oscillibacter valericigenes | reverse complement strand
CTCAATAATGATTGATCTCCACCTCAGCGCATTCGCGCCAAGGTGGAGATTTTTATACGCTGTTAGAATTGACGCTTACAAATCCCCGGAGTTTGCTCCGGGGATTTTCTTGATATAAACGGGGCGCCGGATATCCGGCGCCCTGTGGCGTTATTTGGATAGATTTCAGCCTTGGGAGGCCAGCTTCAGATCCTCTACCAGCTCTGTGGCCGTTTCCAGCACGTTGGCGCCGGGCTTCAGCTTCAGCGACAGGGCCGGGGTCTCGCCTGCCGCAAGGGTCAGGCGGTACTTGTACTTCGCCAGGTTGCAGACGGACACCAGCGCCTCCGGGCGGAAGATGCCCAGGGTGAATTTCAGCACGTCCTTTTTCTGGGAGATGTCGGAAATACCGGCCTTGGCTGCGGCGGCGCGCAGCAGCGCCACGTCCAGCAGGGCCAGGACGGACTTGGGCGCCTCGCCGTAGCGGTCCAGCATCTCGTCCAGCAGGTCGGAGGCGTCGTCGTCCGTGCGGATGGCGGCGATACGGCGGTACAGGTCCATCCGCTGCTCGGCAGAGGGGACATACCGCTCCGGGATATTAGCATTGACGGTCAGGTCGGCGGAGCACTCTGTCTCGATCTGCTTTTCCTCGCCCCGCTCCTCCAAAACTGCTTCCTCCAGCAGCTTTAAATAGAGGTCGTAGCCCACGCTCATCAGATACCCGGACTGCTCCGGGCCCAGCAGGTTGCCCGCGCCCCGAATTTCCAGGTCCCGCATGGCGATCTTGAAGCCGGAGCCGAACTCTACATACTCCCGGATAGCGGAGAGCCGCTTGGCGGCGGTCTCCTGCAAAATTTTGCCCCGGCGGTAGGTGAGGTAGGCGTAGGCCCGGCGGGCGCTGCGGCCGATGCGCCCCCGGATCTGGTGGAGCTGGGCCAGGCCCATCTTGTCGGCGTCCTCGATGATGAGGGTGTTGACGTTGGGGATGTCGATGCCCGTTTCAATGATGGTGGTACAGACCAGCACGTCCGCCTCGCCGTCCACCATGGCCTGCATGACCGAGGACAGCTCCTGCTCGCCCATCTTCCCGTGGCCCGTCACGATGCGGACCTCCGGCCCCAGCATCTTCTGGATGCGGGAGGCGGTAAGGTCGATGGACTCCACCCGGTTGTGGAGGTAGTAGACCTGCCCGCCCCGGGCCAGCTCCTTGCGCATGGCGTCCTCCAGAATGGCCCAGTCGTGCTCCAGCACATAGGTCTGGACCGGCTGGCGGTCGGCGGGGGGCTCCTCGATGGTGCTCATGTCCCGCAGGCCGGACAGGGCCATGTTCAGCGTCCGGGGGATGGGGGTGGCGGACAGGGTCAGCACGTCCACCTGGCGGCTCATCTCTTTCAGCCGCTCCTTGTGGGTCACGCCGAAGCGCTGCTCCTCGTCGATGATGAGCAGCCCCAGGTCCTTGAATTCCACATTCTTCTGTAGCAGCTTGTGGGTGCCGATCAGCAGGTCCACGGCGCCCCGTTTCGCCGCGTCCAGGATGCGCTTTTGCTCTTTGGCTGTGGTGAACCGGGACAGGACCTCGATTTTCACCGGGAAGTCCTTGAACCGGCCGCAGGCGGTGGCGTAGTGCTGCTGGGCCAGGACGGTGGTGGGCACCAGAATGGCGGCCTGCTTGCCGTCCAGCACGCATTTCATCACCGCCCGGAGGGCCACCTCCGTTTTGCCGTAGCCCACGTCGCCGCAAAGCAGCCGGTCCATGGGCCGGGGCTTTTCCATGTCCTTTTTGATCTCCTCAATGGCCCGGAGCTGGTCGTCGGTCTCCGCGTAGGGGAAGGCGTCCTCAAACTCCCGCTGCCAGGGGGAGTCGGGGGAGAAGGCGAAACCGGGGCGGCGCTGCCGCTCGGCGTACAGCTGGGTCAGGCCCTTGGCAAGGTCCTTGGCCGCTTTTTTCGCCTTGGTTTTCTGCCTGGCCCACTCCGTACCGCCCAGCTTGTTCAGCTTCTGGCGCTCCTGGTCCTCACCGCCGCCGATGTACTTGCTCACCAGGTCCAGCTGGGTGACGGGGACGTACAGGCAGTCGCCCCCGGCGTAGTCGATTTTGATGTAGTCCTTTTCCACGCCATCCACCGGCATCCGCTGGATGCCCGCGAACCGGCCCACGCCGTGGTGGACGTGGACCACCAGGTCGCCGGGGGAGAGGTCGGTGTAGGACTGGATTTTCTGGCGGTTGGATTCCTTCTTCAGCTTCAGCCGCTTTTGCGTGGGGGCGGTGAGCTGGCCCTCGGTCAGCACCGCCAGCTTCAGGTACGGCCACTCGCAGCCTGCCGACAGAGCCCCCAGGGAGATGCGGACCTCCCCGGCTTTGGGCATGGCTGCGTTTTTCAGGTCCACCGCGGCGGGGATGCCCCGCTCCTCCAGCAGACGGTGGAGGTTGTGGGCCCGGCTCTCCCCGGCGCACAGCACCAGCACGGCGCTGCCGTTTGCGCGGTAATGCTCCAGGTCGGTGACGGCGGTCTCCAGACTGCCGCCGTAGGACGAGAGCTGCCGGGCGTTCATGGTCAGCAGGCCCCGGGGTTTCAGGGGATGCCGGGAGGTAGGGAGGGAGTCCGCCATGATGACGGGGAAGTCCTCCAGGGCGGCGTACAGCTCCTCACCGGAGAGCAGGAGCTTGGCGTAGTCGCCCGCCAGCAGGCCCGCTTCCAGCAGGGCCTCCGTGTCCTGCTTGTTCTGGAGCAGGGCGTTTTTTACCCGCTCGTCCACCCGGCCGCTCTCGCAGAGGAACACCACCGCGTCGCCGGGCAGATAGTGGACGCCGGCGGTGACTTTCGGGTAGACGGCGGCAAGATAGCGGTCCATGCCGCCGGGGACAGCGCCGTTTTTTAAGCGCTCGCCGTCCTCCCGTAGTCTCGCCACGGTGGTCTCGGTTTTTTGTTTCTTTGCCAGCTTGTCGGCCAGACGGAGCAGGGTCTCGCCCAGCCCCTCCAGACCGCCCTCGGCGCTGCGGGGCAGCACCTCGGCGGCGGGCAGCAGCAGGGCGGAGGTCACATTGGCCGTCCGCCGCTGGGTGGCGGGGTCAAAGGTGCCCATGGAGTCGATCTCGTCGTCAAAGAATTCGCAGCGGACGGGCTGGTCCATCAGGGGGGAGAAGACATCCAGAATGCCGCCCCGCAGGGCGAACTGGCCCACGCCCTCCACCTGGTCGCACCGGGTGTAGCCCGCCGCCAGGAGGCGGCCGGTCAGCTGCTTCAGGTCGGCCTGTCCGCCGGCCTCAAGCGTCATGGAGAGGGAGAGCAGCAGCTCCGGCGGCAGAGTCCGGGCCATCAGAGCGTCGGCGGTGGCGACGGTGACAGCCGCATCCCCGTTTGCCAGGGCGTACAGCGCCGCCAGACGGCTGCGCTCCCAGTCCCGGGAGCTGACGGCCCCGGGGCGGAACTGCCACTCCCGGCTCAGCAGCAGTACCGGCGCCTGAGCGGTGAGGGCGGCCAGGTCCGCGGTGAGCTGGCGGGCCTCCCGCTCGTCGCCGCAGACAAAGACGGCGGGGCGGCCTGTCCCCCGGGCCACGGCAGCGCCCACACAGGCCCGCTGCACCGGCTGGAGGCCGGAGACCGCCGCGGGGCAGCCGCCCCCGTCCACCCGGCGGATCAGCTCCGCCGCTTCCGGGATGGTTTGCAGTTGCTGCAGGAAGTGTTCCATAGGAGTGCCTTTCTTGTAAAAATTTGGAAGTTATTGGCGCGGCTGGGCCGCAAAATACGGCCACAGAATATCTTTATGCGGGGGAGGGGGAAAATTTGCAGGGCCGGCTCAGTTATAGTCGTTCATGGCTTTCTGGCAGCCGTATTCAATGACGCACTCCGCCGCCTGAATAGCTTTTTCAAAGCTTTCCAGGAGCACCTTCCGCTCCGCCTGAGAGGGCACGCCGATGACCCAGTCGATCATGTCGCCGCCCTCGCCGGGGGCGCCGGTGCCGATCTTGATGCGGGGGAAGTCCTGGGTGCCCAGGTGGGAGATGATGTTTTTGATGCCGTTGTGACCGCCGGCGGAGCCGGTGGGACGCACCCGGATCTTGCCCACGGGGAGGGACACGTCGTCGTAGATGACCAGCACATGGTCCGCGGGGACCTTGTAGAACTGGGCCGCCTCCCGCACTGCCTCGCCGGAGAGGTTCATATAGGTCTGGGGCTTCATCACCAGGCACTTGCATCCGGCGAAGTGCATGATGTTGAAGGCGGACTTGAATTTTACCTTATTTAATTTCACGCCCTGCTTCTCCGCCAGCAGGTCCACCGTCAAAAAACCCATGTTGTGGCGGGTGTGCTCATATTTCTGACCCGGGTTGCCGAGGCCCACGATCAGCCAGTCCACGGCGGAGGATTTGTTTCCGAACAGCATAGGAAAAGCTCCTTTTCAATGGTGACAGCCCACAAAGGCGGGAAAGAAGTCTTCCCCGCCTTTGTAAACATATATTGGAATATTGCCCGCGTTTCCTCAGCGGAACAGCTTGGAGATGGAGACCTCCTGGTAGATGCGCTCGATGGCCTCGCAGAACATGGGAGCCACGGACAGGTACTTGATCTTGTCGGATTTCGCGGGGTCAATGGCGGGAATGGTATCCAGCAGGGCCAGCTCCTGGATGGGGCTGCTGTTGAGGCGGTCAATGGCGGGGCCGGACAGCACGCCGTGAGAAGCGCAGGCGTGGACGCTCTTGGCGCCGCCGACTTCAATCAGGGCTTTGGCGGCGTTGCACAGGGAGCCGGCGGTATCCACCAGGTCGTCGAACAGGATGCAGTCCTTGTCCTTCACGTCGCCGATGACGTTCATGACCTCGCACTGGTTGGCCTTCTGGCGGCGCTTATCCACGATGGCCAGGTTCATGTGCAGCTTCTGGGCGAAGGCGCGGGCGCGGGCCACGGAGCCCACATCGGGAGAGACGACGACCATATCCTCGCAGCGGTCGCCGAACTTCTTGGCATAATAGTCAACGAAGATGGGGTTGCCGGCCAGGTTGTCCACGGGAATGTCAAAGAAGCCCTGGATCTGGTTGGCGTGCAGGTCCATGGTCAGCACGCGGTCAGCGCCGGCGGTGGTGATCATGTTGGCGACCAGCTTGGCGGTGATGGGATCGCGGGCCTTGGCCTTGCGGTCCTGACGGGCATAGCCGAAATAGGGGATGACGGCGGTGATGCGGCCGGCGGAGGCGCGCTTCAGGGCGTCGATCATAATGAGCAGCTCCATCAGGTTATTATTAACGGGGGTGCAGGTGGACTGAACTACAAACACGTCGCTGCCGCGGACAGTCTCATAGATGGAGACAAAAACTTCGCCGTCGGAAAAAGTACCGACCTCGGATTCACCCAGCTTGGTACCCATGAGACTGCAGATCTCTTCAGCCAGTTTGGGGTTAGCGTTGCCGGAAAATACTTTGATATCTTTGCCGTGAGAAATCATTCCAAACGCCCTCTTTCTGTGATTTATATGTGATTTAATATGTCAAATTGATTTGCTTTCGCCGGATGATGCCCGCTCCCGCAGAAGGGGCTCCAGTTCGTTAATGACGGCCCGGCTGTATACGGGCAGCCAGCCGGGAAGAAGCTGCGCTCCGGTGACGGAGTTGGTCATCCTGTCCTGCCAGACCTCCCGCAGCTCGCGGCCGGAGGCGGCGTAGGCAAAGCCGGGGCCCGCTTCCGCCATGGGGAGCGCGGAGCGGGGCAGCACCGCCACCTGTTCGTCGGTGTCCAGAAATGCCAGAAGATCGCTGTGCCGGTTGGAGATCACGACTTCGGCCCCTTCCGGAAAACACGCTCTGGCCTCTTCCGCGAAGCGGTCATCGCAGGCAACGAAAAACCGCTGTACGCCTTCGGCCAGCAACTGGTTGCTCATCCATGACAAGATAGGGCAAGAGAGAACGGCGTTCAGCATCAGCGGTTTGGAGTCACCCGCGGCGGGTTCTTCTTCCATAAAGAAAACAGCGCGCTGGAGGCGGATCATGGCGCTTCCCTCCCTTTGGTAAAAAATTATACACACACGGGTATTATATCAAACTTTTACCGGAAATCCAGTGTTTCCGGCGAATTTGTCCGAGAAATTTCTCTGAAATCTTTTCGCCGAACGGCTTCGTTTTTGTGGGAGGCAACGGAAATACCGGAAAAAAGAGAAATTTCGGAGTTTTTTTCAGCAAATTGCAGAAACGCGGCGGATTTGCTCGGGCTTTTCAATAAAAAACGAATTTTTTTCACACAATATGGTTGAATTTACCCAGGCAAAGGATTACAATGTAATCCATTCGTACAAAACGGGGGGATTTTGACCATGCTTCATATCGTGCTGGTGGAACCGGAGATCCCCCAGAACTGCGGGAACATTGCCCGCACCTGCGCCGCTACCGGCAGCAGCCTGCACCTCATCCGGCCTCTGGGCTTTGACATCTCCGACCGGGCGGTGAAACGGGCGGGCCTGGATTACTGGCACCTGGTGGATGTATCCGATTATGAAAATCTGGACGACTTTTTCGCCCGTCACCCGGAGGCCGCCGCAGACCTGTGGCTCACCACCACCAAGGCGCCCCGCTCCTATGAGGAGGCGGAGTTCTCGGCGGACTGCTGGCTGTTTTTCGGCAAGGAGACCGCGGGGCTGCCCCTGGCGTTACGGGAACAGTACCGGGACCGCTGCATCCGGCTGCCCATGATCTCGGAGGCCCGGAGCCTGAACCTGAGCAACACCGTGGCGGTCTGCGTCTACGAGGCATTGCGGCAGAACCATTTCCCGGGGCTGATGGGAACCGGGGAGATGGCAGAAAACTGAACTTATGATACCCGGCGCTGAGCGCCGTGAACTTATCAATTATATCTATGTATGGAGGAATTCCACATGAATTACAACAAAAAGACTGTTCGTGACGTGGATGTGGCCGGCAAAAAGGTCCTGCTGCGCTGCGATTTCAACGTCCCCCAGGACAAGGAGACCGGCGAGATCACCAGCGACAAGCGCATCGTTGCCGCCCTGCCCACCATCCGGTACCTGCTGGAGAACGGCGCGGCCGTCATCGCCTGCTCCCACCTGGGCAAGCCCGTGGCGACCTTTGAGTCCTATGTGAAGAAGCAGGTGGAAAAGGGCAAGGACGCAGCTTCCGTCAAGAAAGAGGACTGGGAGAAGTCCCTGAAGAAGCTGACCCTGGCTCCCGTCGCCAAGCGCCTGAGCGAGCTGCTGGGCCAGGAGGTCATCTTTGCACACGATGTGGTGGGCGAGGACGCCAAGACTAAGGCTGCCGCCCTGCAGCCCGGCCAGATCCTGCTGCTGGAGAATACCCGCTTTGAAAAGGGCGAGACCAAGAACGACCCCGAGCTGGCCAAGGCCATGGCTTCCATGGCGGACCTGTATGTGTCCGACGCCTTCGGCGCGGTCCACCGCGCCCACGCCTCCACTGCCGGCGTGGCCGCTTACCTGCCCGCCGTGTCCGGCTTCCTGATCCAGAAGGAGCTGGAGTTCCTGGGCGGCGCCATCGCCAACCCCAAGCGCCCCCTGGTGGCCATCCTGGGTGGCAGCAAGGTGTCCAGCAAGATCGGAGTCATCAACAACCTGCTGGAGATCGCCGACACCATCATCATTGGCGGCGGCATGGCCTACACCTTCTCCGCCGCCATGGGCGGCAAGGTGGGCAACAGCCTGCTGGAGGCCGACTGGATGGATTACTCCAAGGACATGATCGAAAAGGCCAAGGCCAAGGGCGTGAAGCTGCTGCTGCCTGTGGACACCGTCTGCGCCGACAAGTTTGCCGCCGACGCCAACAGTCAGGTGGTCAAGGCCGGCGAGATCCCCGACGGCTGGGAGGGCCTGGACATCGGCCCCGAGACGGTGGCCCTGTACTGCGACGCCGTGGCCGACGCCGGCACCGTGATCTGGAACGGCCCTATGGGTGTGTTTGAGTTCCCTGCCTTCGCCAAGGGCACCGAGGCTGTGGCCGAGGCCCTGAGCAAGACCTCCGCCATTACCATCATCGGCGGCGGCGACAGCGCGGCGGCCGTGGAGCAGCTGGGCTACGCCGACAAGATGACCCACATCTCCACCGGCGGCGGCGCCTCCCTGGAATTCCTGGAGGGCAAGGAGCTGCCGGGCGTCGCGTGCCTGCTGGACGCGGAGTGATGAAAGGCAGACGTCAGCACGGCGCATGTTTTTACAAAAAATATGACTAAATGCTTGACAATTATCCCTTTTTTCGTTATAAAATAATAGGTTTTCGTTTCGCACATCTATGGGCGTGGCCCAGAATATGACATACACATAAAAGGAGATATGTAACATGAACCGCAGATACCGCAAGACCGTCATCGCCGGTAACTGGAAGATGAACATGACCGCTACCGAGACCAAGAAGTTTGCCGAGGAGATCAAGAAGATCATGCCCCGCGCCAAGTGGTGCGAGACGTTGATCTGCGTCCCCGCCTGCAACATTTCCGCTGCTTCCAAGGCTTTCAAGGACCTGCGGATCTCCGTGGGCGCCGAGAACGTCTACTTTGAGGAGAAGGGCGCCTACACCGGCGAGGTCTCTGCTGATATGCTGAAGGATCTGGGCGTGAAGTACGTCATCGTCGGCCACAGCGAGCGCCGCCAGTACTTCTGCGAGACCGACCAGACCGTGAACAAGAAGGTCCACGCCGTTCTGAACGCCGGCATGAACCCCATCATCTGCGTGGGCGAGAGCCTGGAGCAGCGCGAGACCGGCATCACCAACGAGTGGATCGCCCTGCAGGTCAAGAGCGCCCTGTACGGCGTGCCCGCCGACAAGATGCGCCGCTGCATCATCGCCTATGAGCCCATCTGGGCCATCGGCACCGGCAAGACCGCCACTGCCGAGCAGGCCGGCGAGGTCTGCTCCAACATCCGCGCCACCATCCGCAGCCTGTACGGGGCCCGCGTTGCCCGCTCCGTCACCATCCAGTACGGCGGCTCCATGAATCCCAAGAATGCCGCTGAGCTGCTGGCCCAGCCCGACATCGACGGCGGACTTATCGGCGGCGCCGCTCTGAAGCCCGAGCAGTTCGTGGACATCATCAACGCTGCCAACCAGGAGTAATCTTTCGAGGGGGAGCAGGCTCCCCCTCGACCTCCCCCACCACCAGTGACTTCGGTCACTGGTGTCGGCGCCCAGGGCGCCTGGGTCGAGGTATTTTCGGCGGGCACATGTCCTGCCGAAAATGATTTCATGTTCTTGACTTGCCTTTGGCAAATCAACTGGGGAACCCTTGGTTCCCCCTAGTCCCCCTCCGCTGTTTGCGAATGGGGGATGGGCTTGAGCGAAACGAGGTTTTTATGAACAAAACACCGACTACCTTGATTATTATGGATGGCTTCGGCATGGCACCCGGCAGCACCGTGGGCAACGCCGTCCAGACCGCCAATACGCCCCGGCTGGACCAGTTCTTCCAGGAATTTGCCCACACGGAGCTGTCTGCCTCCGGACTGGATGTGGGCCTGCCTGACGGACAGATGGGCAACAGCGAGGTGGGCCACACCAACATCGGCGCCGGCCGGGTGGTATTCCAGGACCTGCCCCGCATCACCAAGTCCATCGCCGACGGGGACTTTTTCACCAATCCCGCCTACAACCACGCCATGGATTCCTGCAAGGAGAAGGGCACTGCCCTCCACCTGATGGGCCTGCTGAGCGACGGCGGCGTCCACTCCCACATTGAGCACCTGTTCGCCCTGCTGAAGCTGGCCAAGGACAAGGGCCTGGAGCGGGTCTATATCCATGCGTTTCTGGACGGCCGGGACGTGTCTCCCACCTCCGGCGCCGACTTTGTGGCCCGGACGGTGGAGAAGTGCCGGGAGCTGGGCGTGGGCAAGATCGCTACGGTGATGGGCCGCTATTACGCCATGGACCGCGACAAGCGCTGGGACCGGGTGGAGCAGGCCTATGACGCCATGGTCTACGGCGAGAGCGCCGTGTTCAATCCCGTGCCTGTGGCCGCCGTGAAGGATTCCTACGCCGCCGGCGTCACCGACGAGTTCGTGGAGCCTGTGGTGTGCGACACCGAGGGTACCATCTCCGACAACGACAGCGTCATTTTCTTCAACTACCGGCCTGACCGTGCCCGGGAGATCACCCGGACCCTGGTGGACCCGGATTTTGACGGCTTTACCCGCCAGTATTTCCCCGTCACGTTCGTGTGCAACACGGAGTACGACGCCACCATGCCCAATGTGGAGGTGGCCTTCCCCCGCAATACCGTTCGCAACGGCCTGGGCGAGTACCTCAGTCAGATGGGCATGACCCAGCTGCGTATCGCCGAGACGGAGAAGTACGCCCATGTGACCTTCTTCTTCAACGGCGGCAGCGAGACGGTGTTCCCCGGCGAGGACCGGGTGCTGGTGGCCTCCCCCAAGGTGGCGACCTACGACCTCCAGCCGGAGATGAGCGCCGTGGAAGTAGCCGACAAGTGCGTGGAGCGCATCGAGTCCGGCGCCTATGACGTCATCATCCTGAACTTCGCCAACTGCGACATGGTGGGCCACACCGGTGTGTTTGACGCCGCGGTGAAGGCCGTGGAGACCGTGGACGCGTGCGTCGGCCGGGTGGTGGACGCCACGCTGAAGATGGGCGGCATCGCCATGATCACCGCCGACCACGGCAACGCCGAGCAGATGGTGGAGCCCGACGGCTCTCCCATGACCGCCCACACCACAAACCCCGTGCCCTTTATCCTCTGCGGCGCCGGGACGGAGCTGCGGACCGGCGGCCGCCTGGCGGACATCGCGCCTACCATCCTGGATGTGATGGGCCTGGCCTGCCCCGAGGAAATGGACGGGAAGACTTTGATCGTAAAATAACTTCCCTGAAAAGCGGCGCAAACGCGCCGCTTTTTTTGTATAAGCCGAGGAAAAGATGTCCATACTTCCCTTGAACCCAAAATGCAAGGGAGGAAATTTTACATGGACAAGAAAAAGTGGGAGGCGCTGCGGGGCAGCGCCGGGTTTTATATCACGCTGGCGGTGTGCCTGCTGGTGGTGGGCGTCAGCGGATGGGCGCTGCTGTCCGGCCGGGGAGAAGAGCCTGCCATCGTGGAGGAGGACCCTGTACCGGAGGTGTCCGCGCCCGCGCCGGAGGTGACGGAGCCGGAACCGGAGGTGGTGGAGACGGTCGAGCCGGAACCGATAGAAGTGGAGACGGCCCCCATGCCGGAGGTGGAGGTGGACGACACGCCGGTGGTGGCCCAGGCGCCCCGGCTGGTGGTCTCGCCCCTGAACGGCCAGGTGCTGACGGCGTTTTCCGTGGACAGGCTGGTCTATGACGTGACCATGGACGACTGGCGCATCCATGACGGCGTGGATATTTCCGCCAAGCCCGGCACCACCGTGCTGGCCGCCTGCTCCGGCACCGTCCTGGCCGTGGAGGACGACCCCATGATGGGGACCACCGTCACCATCAGCCATGACGGAGGCTACCAGACCACCTACGCCAACCTCCAGGCGCAGCCCACGGTGGAGGAGGGAGACACGGTGTCCGCCGGACAGATCATCGGCGCCGTGGGGACCACCGCCAAAGCGGAGTCCGGCCAGAGCCCGCACCTTCATTTTTCCGTTACAAAGGACGGCGACGCCGTTGACCCGGACGCGTTTCTGAACCGATGAGAAGACCGGCACACGCCCCAAATGGGGGCGCGTGCCGGTTTTTTCGCCGCCAGCACTTTACATTTGACAAAAATGATTGTAAAATGTTAACAAACCGTTAAAATTTTGCGGACAGCCGTTTAACGGTGAATTTTGAGGGGAAAGGAGAGCGCAGACCGGGAAACTCTTCAATGTGATGTGAGAAAGGAGAAAATCTATGCAATTTAACCTGACAGTTAGCGTGATCGTGGTATTCTACCTGCTGGTGATGCTGTTCATCGGCTGGTATTCTTCCAAGAAGATCACTTCCAACACCGATTTTATGGTCGCCGGACGGCGGCTGGGCCCCTTCCTGATGGCGGGCACGCTGGCTGCCACGGAGATCGGCGGCGGCAGCTCCCTGGGCGTTGTCCAGCAGGGCATGCAGAACCACGGCATCTCCGCCGCCTGGTACATCATCACCATGGGCTTTGCCTTTGTGATCCTGACCTTCCTGGCGCCCAAGTTCCGGGCTGCCACCGTCAAGACCGTGCCTGAGTATTTCCGGCGGCGGTATGGCAAGAGCGCGGGTCTCGTCACCGCCATTATCATGCTGCTGCCCCTGATCGGCCTTACCGCCGGCCAGTTCATCGCCTCCTCCGTCATCCTCTCTACCATGCTGGGCATCAGCTACAAGACCGCTGTTATCATCGTGGCCGTGGTCGTCACCATCTACTCTATCATGGGCGGATTGTGGAGTGTTACCCTGACGGACTTCATCCAGGTGTTCCTCATCATCATCGGCATGATCATCGCCGTGCCCTTCGCCATGCGGCTCGCCGGCGGCTGGGGCAATGTGGTGGCCAACGTTCCCGCCGAGACCTTCAATATGTTCAAGGGATACAGCCCCATGGCGGTCATCTCCCTGACCATCATGTATGTGGCGACCTTTACCGTGGGCCAGGAGGCCGTTTCCCGCTACTATGCCGCCCGTGACGGCAAGGCCGCGAAGCAGGGCTCCATCCTGGCTGCCATCATCAACTTCATCTATGCGTTCATCCCCGCCGTTCTCGGCATCATCACCCTGGCCCTCATCAACATGGGCAAGTTCAACGCTGAGGACTTCGCCGACGTGGGCGCCCGCTACGCGCTGCCGGTGCTGGCTATGGAGGCCATGCCCGCCGTCATCTGCGGATTGCTGTTCGCCGGTATCATCTCCGCCACCATGTCCTCCTCCGACTCTGACCTGCTGGGCGCCGGCTCCATCTTCGCCAACGACATCTACCGTGCCGTGCTGAAGCCCGACGCCACCAGCGAGGATGTCATGAAGGTCACCAAGATCGTCATGGCCATCGTGGGCGTGGTTTCCATGTTCATCGCCCTGTTCAACACCTCCAGCCTGGTGAACCTGCTGATGTTCTGCTTCACCCTCCGTGCTGCCGGCGCGTTCTTCCCCTATGTGCTGGGCCATTACTGGACCGGCGCTTCTCTGGCCGGCACCATCGCCTCCCTGATCTCCGGCTCCATCGTTGTTGTGTATCTGGAGAAGATCTCCGGCGGCATGCTCTTCGGCATGAAGGTGTCTCAGCCCATCATCCCCGGCCTGGTCGTGGCTCTGGTGTTCTTCCTGGTGTTCTCCAAGATCTTCCCGCCCAAGGTGAAGTCTACGGAGCTGGCTCCCGAGGAGGACTGAGCTTCCGCTTTTCCGCAAGTTGAAACGGATAATCAGAAAATCAGCGTCCGCCGCATTTGCGGCGGACGCTATTTTTCGTGTTGCAATTTCGGCGGAAGTATGTTATCATACCATCCAGACGCGGCTGTAGTTCATCGGTAGAACGGCAGCTTCCCAAGCTGCATAGGGGGGTTCGACTCCCCTCAGCCGCTCCACGTCGGAGCAAGCTGCATATCGCTTGCTCCGACTTTTTTTAAAAGTCGGAGCGCACTCATTCCGCTGCTCCTCCTTTCCAACCGCGATCCGCTTCGCTGGGTTCGCGGTTGACGCTGAAAACACGCATTTTGCCGCATTGATAGAGATCAGAAAAAGCCCTAAGGCGATGAAAAAGCCTTAGGGCTTTTTTTGTTTCCGGCCGTATCCGCCGCGCAGGGAAGACTGCTCAGAAAGCGGCATAGCTGTCCGCGCTCCCGCATATCCATGGAGGGACGGGAGGTGCGAGGATGGTGAAAAAGACGGTTGCTGCTTTGCTGGTGTGCCTGTGCCTGGCGGCCTGTTCCGCTCCCACGGAAACGGGCGGTATTCTGGGACAGGCCTCCGGCCTGGAGGAAGAGGAGGTCCTGCTGACGGTGGACGGCAGGGAGGTGCCGGCCTGGCGGTATCTCTACTGGCTGGCCTACACCTGCGACCGGGTGGCGGCCCGCTACCGGGACGCCGGGGTGACTCTGGACTGGCGGGCGCCTCTGGAGGGCGGCACCCTGGCCGACTATGCCAAGGACCAGGCCCTGGCGGACACCGCGCTGTACGCTACTGTGGAGAACTGGGCGGAGAAATACGGCTGCCGGCTTTCCGAAACGGAACAGCAGGCCGCCGCGGAGCATGAGGAGCCGGAGTATCTGGAGAAACTGGCGGATATGGGGTTGGACCAGGCCCGGGCGCTGGAGCTGGAGAACGTGGGAAAGCTGTACGCGAAGCTGTGCGCCCTGGCAAACCAGCCGGGCAGTGCCCTGGCGCCCGGGGAGGAGGCGCTGGCGGCCTTCGCCGCCGGGGACGGGCGCATGACCGTGGACAGGATCCTCATTGCCGCCGGGGATGACCGGGAGGCCGCCCGGGAAAAAGCGGCGGAGGCTTTTGCCCGGCTCAACGGCGCGGAGGACCAGGGGGCGGTATTCGACACGCTGGCAAAAGCGGGGGACGACACCGCCGGTCCCCGGACGGTCCTGCCGGGAGACGGCCAGCTTCCGCAGGAACTGGAAGAGGCCGCCCGGTCTCTGGCCGTTGGACAGTGCTCCGGGATTTTGGAATCCGATGAGGGTTTTTCCATCCTTCGCCGTCTGGCTCCGGAGACAAAGGACCTGGTGGATGACTATTTGGACAGCCTCCTGCAGAAGGCCGCTTCCGAGGCCCGGACGACGCTGACGGAGGGCTATGACGGCCTGGACACGGAAGCATTCTACACAGCCCTGGAGACGCTGCGAACCGAAGGAGACGGAGAGTAGCGCATACAAGTCATAAAATGCATCTGGTTTTCGTCACCTTGACGAAAACCAGATGCATTTTGTCAAAGATTTAACAAAATTATAGCGGAGCGGCAGTTTTCCATTGACGAGAAATGGAAAACGAACTATAATCCATTTTGTGAGGGAACAAGACATACGGCATTGTCAAAAAATTAGCAATTATGTCAAGAGTTTGACAAAGCCGTCTCCCCAAGTGATCCAGGGCGGTGATGGGCCGCCAATCTTATAATAAAAACGGAGGAACACTATGAAAGACCTGTACATCGTGAACTGCTGCCGTACTGCCATCGGCTCCTTTGGCGGTTCTCTGAAGAACACTCCCGCTGCTGATCTGGGCGCTATCGTTGTCAAGGAAGCGCTGAACCGCGCCGGCGTGAAGCCCGAGCAGGTTGACGAGCTGATGTTCGGCTGCATCCTGACCGCCGGCCTCGGCCAGAACGTGGCCCGCCAGGTCTCCATCAAGGCCGGCATCCCCTATTCCGTTCCCGCTTACACCGTGGGCATGGTCTGCGGCTCCGGCATGAAGTCCGTCATCGAGGGTGCCCGCTCCATCCTGGCCGGCGACTCCGACATCGTGGTCTGCGGCGGCACCGAGAACATGAGCGCCGCTCCCTTCCTGTCCACTGACGCCCGCTGGGGCGCCCGCATGGGTGACAAGAAGCTGGTGGACGAGATGATCAAGGACGGTCTGTGGGATGTTTACAACAACTACCACATGGGCACCACCGCTGAGAACATCAACGACATCTGGGGCATCTCCCGCAAGGAGCAGGACGAGTTCGCCGCCGCTTCCCAGCAGAAGACTGAGGCTGCTCAGGCTGCCGGCAAGTTCGACGATGAGATCGTGCCCGTGCCCGTGAAGGTCAAGAAGGAGATCGTGGAGTTCAAGAAGGACGAGTTCCCCAAGGCCGGCGTCACCGCCGAGAGTATCGCCAAGCTGCGCGGCGCCTTCCCCGTGGGTCCCGAGTCCCCCAACCCCGAGGTCGTTCACACCTTCGAGCCCACCGGCTGCAAGGACTCTGAGGATAAGGGCCAGCAGCGTGTCACCGCCGCCAACGCCTCCGGCATCAACGACGGCGCTGCCGCCATCATCCTGGCCTCCGGCGAGGCTGTTGAGAAGTACGGCCTGAAGCCCATGGTCAAGCTGATCGGCTGGGGCCAGGGCGGTGTTGATCCTAAGATCATGGGCGTCGGCCCCGTTCCCGCTTCCCGCGCTGCCATGGCCAAGGCTGGCGTGACCATCGACGACATCGACCTGGTCGAGGCCAACGAGGCATTCGCCGCCCAGTCTATCGCCGTGGCCCGTGAGCTGGGCTTCGACATGAGCAAGGTCAACGTCAACGGCGGCGCCATCTCCCTGGGCCATCCCGTTGGTGCTTCCGGCGCCCGTATCATCGTCACCCTGGTGCACGAGATGATGAAGCGCCCCGAGGCCAAGAAGGGCCTGGCTACCCTGTGCATCGGCGGCGGCATGGGTACCGCTGTCGTCGTGGAGAAGTGCTGAGAGGTTCCAAGGGGGACTGACGTCCCCCCTAGACGAAAAAGTAAAACAAGGCGGAGCCGCTAGGCTCCGCCTTGTTTTACTTTTTCTGACCCCCCTCACCAGTCTGCGGACTGGTGTGTTTGCCCCAAGGGAAAACGGGTCAAGGAATTTTCACCACGTACACGCCGCGGCGAAAATGATTTCATTTTCTTCATTCGCCGGAGGCGAATGAACCGGGAAAACCGCAGGTTTTCCCTGGCCCCTTTCCTAGGAGGGTGCTTAGCGGGTGACAGAAATGGCATTGACGGGGCAGCCGTTTTCGGCGTTGGAGACTTTGGGGTCCCGGCGGCCCTCCGGCTGGGAGATGACGGTGGAATATTTTCCTACGACCCGGAAAACCTCCGGGGCGGCGTAGGCGCACATGCCGCAGCCGATGCAGCGGGTGGTGTCGATGGTGATGGTCATGGCGGGGCCTCCTTGTGTTTGATTGTCCTTATTGTACCGCAAAACCGGCCGCTCTCCAAGAACTTTTTGCGGGGGAGAAACTTTTCCGCTTTTTGGGACGTCTTTATCAGAGACAGGAAAGTCCCGGCGAAACTGGGGGATTTTTGTTTACAAATTGACGTTTACTTTAAAAACAGAATGTGCTATGGTATAGGCGTTATGTAGACCACACGCGCGGACTTTTGGAGGAACCCTATGAAACATTTACTGCGAAAAACCCTTTCCCTGCTGCTGACGCTGTCCCTGGCCGCCGCCCTGACGGTGCCCGCTGCCGCGTCGGAGGCGCTGGGCAGCGACCTGACAGCCAAGGACACCCTTCTGAACGAAAAGACCCAGCTCTCCACCAATGTGTTCTGGAGCAGCACCTATTCCGACCTCCGGACAGAGAATCTGATCACCTATACGCCCAACAAGGACGTAACGCCCATTGTCACTTACGGCAATGTGCTGACGGATACGACCAAGGTCTCCGCCATGTCCAGGACACTAGAGGCCCAGGGCTACCGGGTGGTGGCCGGCATCAACGGCGACTTTTACAACACCAGTACCGGCCTGCCGGTGGGCATCGTGGTGACGGAGGGCCAGCTGCGCAGCAGTGACGCCGGCTATTACGCCGTGGGCTTCCGCGCCGACGGCACCGCCGTGCTGGGCAAGCCCGGCGTCAAGGTCACCGCAGACCTCGGCTATCAGGCGCTGGACAGCGCCGGAGCGTCCCTGCAGGTGGTCCGGCAGCTCGCCGGCGTGAACAAGGCCCGGGTCTCCTCCGGCGGCATCTACCTCTATACCTACGACTTCAATGACCGCCACACCACCGGCAACACCGAGGCGGGCGTTGATGTGATTTGTTCCGTCGAGGACGGCGAGCTGTCCATCGGCGATACCCTGACGCTGCGGGTGGAGCAGGTGACGGAGGCCTCCGCCGCCACGTCCATCCGGGAAGGACAGGTGGTGCTGTCCGTGAATCTGAAATCCGACGCTTACCATGTGGACGCCCTGCGGAACGTGCCTGTGGGGGCGGAGATCATTCTGAATGTGACCGCTGCCAGCGAGGAATGGAACGACGTGGACTACGCCGTGGGCACCCTGTACTCCCTGGTGGAGAACGGCGCCGTGGTCTCCGGCCTCCAGGCCGGGGCCGCTCCCCGCACCGCCGTGGGCCAGCGTGCCGACGGCTCCCTGGTGTTCTACACCATTGACGGACGGAAGTCCGGCCACTCCATCGGCGCCACCATGAGCCAGGTGGCGGCGCGGCTCATCGAGCTGGGCTGCGTCACCGCCCTGTGTCTGGACGGCGGCGGCTCCACCACCCTCACCATCACCGAGCCGGACGAGACGGCGGCCAAGACCGTCAACACGCCCTCCGAGGGCAGCGAGCGAGCGGTTTCCAACCACATTTTCCTGGTGGCGGACAACGAGCCCTCCGGCAAGCTGAGCCATTTCTATGTCAGCGCGGACTACGACTATGTCCTGGCGGGCAGCAAGGTGAATATCTCCGCCGCCGCCGTGGACACCAACTTCATCCCCATGGCGAAGCGCTATGACCTGTGGGCCAGCGACGGCGAGCTGAACGGCAATGTGCTGACCACGCTCAGCCGGGGCGGCGACATCACCGTCACCGCTGAGGCCGGCGGCAAGCAGGGTGAGACAACGGTTCACGCCATCACAACGCCGGATTCCGTTTCCATCCGGAACAGCAGCGGCACGACGCTGAAGGAACTGACGGTTTCTCCCGGCAGCACCACAACGCTGACTGCCGCGGCGGTGTACAGCCACCTGCCGCTGAAAGCGGACCAAGCCCTTTTTGATTGGAAGGTAGAGGGAGACATCGGCAGTATCAGCGTGGGAGATACCGGCGGCATCCTCTACGCTGAAAAGCCCGGCACCGGCACCATTACCGTTTCCGCCGGCGGGCAGAGCGCGTCCGTCAACGTGACGGTCTCCAAGGTGGCGTACAGCACGGTGGCGGATTTCGAGACGGCCTTTACCCCCCAGGAGAGCGGCACCGCCAGCCTCTCCCGGAATCAGAACATGGAGTATGTGCGCTACGGCAGAGCCTCCGGCAAGCTGGTCTATGACGCCGCCGACGGCTTCGCGGAGGTGCCTGTGAACTATGCGTTCCCCACCAGCGCGCCTATGGTGAGCTTCTGGGTCTACGGTGACGGCAGCGGCAATGAGTTGGGCCTGCGCACTGTGGACATCAGCGGCAATGTGTCCAAGACGGACCAGGTGACGCTGGACTTCACCGGTTGGATGCCCATCCTCAGCGACATGCCGGCGGGCACCACCGCCATCACCGGAGTGTATGTCCACGGCTCCGCCTATGTGGATGAAAACGGTGAGACCGCCTACATGCCCAGTACCAGCGGCACTATTTACCTGGATCAGTTCACCGCGGCCTACGGCAGTCTGGACCAGACGGTACCCACCGTGACTACCTCTCTGGATCAGGAGAACGGGCGGCTCCTTGCCACGATCTCCGACGCCGTGGACGGCGTGCTGCCCCGGTCCGCCGTCTCCGTGACCTGGGATGGTCAGAAGCAGGACTTTGTCTATAACGCGGAGACGGGGGCCCTCTCCACCTCCATCATTTCCGACGGGCGGCCCCACCGCGTCACCATCACGGCCAAGGACGGCTCCGGCAACATCGGCCGCGCCTCCTATGACGTGCCGGTGGGCGAGGACTACCAGCCCGCTTTCACCGATACCAAGGACTACTGGGGCGCTCATTACGTGGAGTTCCTGTACACCTCCGGTGTCACCACCGGCTATGCCGACGGCACCTTCCGCCCCGACCAGAACATCACCCGGGCCCAGTTCTCCGTGATGCTGTTCCGCTACCTGAAGCTGGACGAGAGCAAGTACGCCGATGTGGTCCTGCCCTTCGCGGATGTGGATAAGATCGGCGAGTACGCCATTCCCGCTATCAAGGCGCTGTATACCGAGGGCGTCATCAACGGCTCCAGGGGCAGCGACGGGAAGCTGTACTTCAATCCCAACAGCCCCCTGACCCGTGCCCAGGCCGCCACTATGATCGGCCGCACCCAGGAGAAGGGCTACGCCACGGTGGAGCTGACCTTCACCGACGCCGGGAAAATTCCCGCCTACGCCACGTTCTATATCCAGACCATGGCGGCCCAGGGTATCCTCGGCGGCTACACCGACGGCAGCTTCCGGCCCCACAACAACATCACCCGGGGCCAGATGGCGAAGATCCTGTATAATCTGGTGTGATATTAGCTAAAAAGGTTCCCCGGCGCACCGCGCCGGGGAACCTTTTTGGCGTATTCAGATGTCTCTCCGGCCTTCCAGCGCCCGCATCAGCGTGGCGTCATCGGCAAATTCCAGGTGGCCGCCCACGGGGATGCCGTAGGCCAGGCGGGTGACCCGCACGTCGAAGGGTTTTAGCAACCGGGCGATATACATGGCGGTGGCCTCACCCTCGGTGTCCGGGTTGGTGGCCATGATGACCTCCTGGACGCCGCCCTTGGCCACCCGCTCCACCAGGGATTTGATGGCGAGATCGTCGGGGCCCACATGGTTCAGGGGGGAGATGACACCGTGGAGCACATGGTACTGGCCGTCGTATTCCCGGCTCCGCTCGATGGCCGCCACGTCCCGTGGGTCTGCCACCACGCAGATAGTGGAGCTGTCCCGCTTGGGGGAGGCGCAGATGGGGCACAGCCCTCCGGCGGTGAAATTCTGGCACACCGGACAGCAGGTGACAGAGTGCTTGGCGTCCAGAATGGCGTCGGCAAACTCCTTGGCCTCCTCCTCCGGCAGACCCAGCACATAGAAGGCCAGCCGCTGGGCGGATTTGCCGCCGATGCCCGGCAGCCGGGCAAATTGTTCCACCAGTTTTTCCAGAGGCGCGGGGAAGTATTCCATAACAGGGATGCTCCTTTAATTTGTTTGCCAGCGCAAACAAATGAATTTCAATTATTTTTGGCAGGGCGTGTACCTGCCAAAAATACTTTGACTCAGCCGCCTTGGGCGGCGTTCACCAGTGAAGAACGCTTCACTGGTGAGGGGGGAATCTAAAGGGGGGACGAAGTCCCCTCTTTAAGCTAGCTCCATGGCAAAGAGAGCGGCCGCGCCGCCGGTGTGGACGAATACGATGTCACCGTCGCCGTCAAAATCACCGTTTTGCAGCAGCTTCAGCATCCCACTCCAGGCCTTGCCAGTGTAGACGGGGTCCAGCAGGATGCCCTCCAGCCGGGCCAGCTCCTCGATGTACGGGGTGTCCTCCGGGTTGGGGATGGCATAGCCCTGACCCACATGGTACACCATGCGGAAATCGCCGGGAACGCGGTCCAGGGGAGTGCCCAGCAGCTCCGCCGCTCCTGCCGCCAGGTCGGGGACGATGTCCTCAAAGGGGTCGGTGTCCACGCCCATGCCGGTGACTTTGGCGTGGGGAAGGTACATCCGGGCACCCAGCAGCAGTCCGGCGGTGGTGCCGCCGGAGCCCGTGGCGGAGACGATGTGGCCTACCTCGGCGCCGTGCAGCTGTTCGGCAATTTCCCGGACGCAGTTCGTGTAGCCCACGGCACCCAGAGGCGTAGAGCCGCCCACGGGGATGTGGAAACACTTGTGGCCCTCTTTTGCCAACTCGGTATCGATGCGGTCCATTTCATCGTAGATGTCGCCGTAGCTGTCGGTGTCCATGAAGCGGACGTCGGCACCGTAGATGTCGTCCAGGATCAGGTTGCCCAGATGTTCCGTCACGCCCCGCTTTTTCAGGATGAGGATGCACTTCATGCCCAGCCGGGCGGCGCAGGCCGCCGTCAGCATAGCGTGGTTGGACTGGGCACCGCCGGTGGTGAACACCGTGTCGCACCCTTCGGCCTTGGCCTCCGCCAGCAGGTATTCCAACTTGCGGACCTTGTTGCCGCCCAGCGCCACGCCGCACAGGTCGTCCCGCTTCACCCAGATGTTCCGGCCGTATTTGGCGCTGATGTTCTCCAGCTTGTAAAGGGGCGTGGGGTACACGCCCAGGGCCACATGGGGCAGATTCTTCAATTCAGACATGGTTCAACCTCTCAACTCCGCGATGCGGGCGGGGATGTCGGGGGCCTTGTACACGGCGCTGCCCGCCACCAGCACGTTGGCACCGGCCTCAATGCAGGTTTTGCAGGTGTCGGGGGCCACGCCGCCGTCCACCTCCAGCTCGCAGGCGGGATTCTTCTCGTCGATGAGCTTACGGATGGCCGTCACCTTGGGCATCATATCCGCCATGAACTTCTGGCCGCCGAAGCCCGGCTCCACGGTCATCACCAAAATCAGCTCCACCTTCTCCAGGTAGGGCAGCACCGCCTCGGCGGGAGTGGCGGGCTTCAGCACGATGCCCGCCTTCTTGCCCTTGGCGTGAATTTTGTCGATGGCATCGTGGATGTTCTCCTCGGTGTCGGACTCCACATGGACCGTCACCAGGTCGGCGCCCGCGTCACAGAACCGCTCCACATACCGGACCGGCTCCACGATCATCAGGTGGACGTCCAGGAACATGTCCGTCACCTTGCGGATGGACTGGAGCACCGGAATGCCGATGGAGATGTTGGGGACGAACACGCCGTCCATCACGTCCACATGGACGTAGTCGGCGGCGGCAATGCGGTGGATGTCCCGCTCCAGATTGGCAAAATCGGCGGAGAGGATGGAAGGTGCGATTTTGATCATGGAAATCCCTCATTTCTGTCTGTTTTCCAGCGGCGGTGGTCGGACGGGCCGGACAGCCCCGGTGACGGGTGGAAACGGCGCGGCATAGGATGTTGCAAGCGGCCCGGATGCCCCCAGTCAACTGTTTCTGCGCAGCGTCCGCCCCCTGGGCCGGCACCGCCGCTTTTTTGAATAAGGAGCCGGTGGAGCAGTCCGTCGGCTCCTCTTTTGCGCTGCCAACAGTGTATCAAACTCCTGTGTCAAAAGCAACCAAGGGGGCCGAAATTTTTGCACTGTTGCAAAGACAACAGCTATTTACAGAAAAGCACGTGTATGATACTATCATACAAACGGTACGAATGAGGGGGATGGAGATGGCACATGATGTACTGGTTATCGGCGGCGGTCCGGCGGGACTGTCGGCGGCGCTGAATGTCCGCGCCCGGGGACGGAGCGTTCTGGTGGTGTCCAATCCCCCGGAGGAAAATCCCCTGTGGCGGGCGGAACGGGTGGACAACTATATCGGCCTGCCCGGGGTGTCCGGCGGGGAACTGCTGACGGCCATGCGCCGCCATGCGGAGGATGCGGGAGCGGAATTCCGGCAGGGCAAGGTATTGAATGCCGTCCACATGGGAGATACTTGGTATGTCAGCGTGGACAGCGACATGGAGAACGCCCCGGCGGTCATTCTGGCGGCGGGTATCAGCCGGGGGAAGAAATTCCCTGGCGAGGCGGAATTCCTGGGCCGGGGCGTCAGCTACTGCGCCACCTGCGACGGGATGCTGTACCGAAACAAGCCTGTGGCCGTGCTGGGATACAGCGATTCCGCCCAGCATGAGGCGGATTTTCTGGCAGGCATTGGCTGTTCCGTCACCTATTTTGACCGGCCCAAGGACTGCGTCATCTCCGGAAAAGACCGGGTGGAGTCCGTGACCTGCGGCGGGGAGACGGTGCCGGTGGAGGGCGTGTTCCTCCTGCGGCCCACCATGGCCCCCACGGACATCTTCCCGGGACTGGCCGTGGAAAACGGACATGTGGCGGTAGACGGAAAGATGGCTACCAATCTGCCTGGGCTGTTCGCCGCTGGCGACTGCACGGGGGGCCCCTTGCAGGTATCGAAGGCCGCAGGCGAGGGCCTGGTGGCGGGACAGAGCGCGGCGGCCTATGCCGCGGCGCTGGCACGGAAAAACAAGTGATCTCACAATTATAATGATAAAGGAGAATGACAACATGGCACTCAAGCATTTAAAGACCGCGGAATTTGACGCCGCCGTGGAGACGGCTCCTCTGGCGATGGTGGATTTCTGGGCCTCCTGGTGCGGCCCCTGCAAGATGCTCTCCCCCCTGGTGGAAGCCCTGGCGGAGCAGTACGACGGCAAGGCCCTGGTGGCCAAGGTGAATGTGGACGAGGAGCCGGACCTGGCGGCCCGCTTCGGCGTAATGAGCATCCCCACCGTGGTATTTCTGAAGAATGGCCGGGAGTTCGACCGGAAGGTGGGCGTGATGCCGCCGGACGCGTTCATCTCCGTGCTGGACAAGAATCTGTGAGAACGGGAAGAGCGGCGTGACGCCGCTCTTTCTTTTTCGGCGGCGGTCTGGTATACTGACAATACAGATACATAAAGGAGGAGACCGCTATGGCCTGTGACAATACCCGGCCCTGCCCCTGCACCTACAACTGCCCCCGCCACGGCAAATGCTGTGAATGTGTGGCCCATCACCGGGACCACGGTGAGGGCGTGCCCGGCTGCTTTTTCTCTCCGGAGGCCGAGGCCACCTATGACCGGAGCGTGGAGGCCCTGGCCCGTGACCGGGGACTGATCTGAGAAAACAGGGGAGCGACTGTCCTGCATGGTTTTTGACCGTGCGGGACAGTTTTTTGTTGTTGGCCGGAAAAGCACCCTTACAGAAAACGGGACGACTGTCCGCACAGAGATCCTGGCCGGCCTGACCACCTTTATGACCATGGCCTACATCATCGCCCTGAACCCCAATCTGCTGACGAACTTTGACGTGGGCTCGGCACTTTGGAACGGTGTGTTCATGGCGACCTGCATCGCCTCGGCCATCGGCATGTTCTGCATGGCATTCCTGGCCAACAAGCCCTTTGCCCTGGCCCCCGGCATGGGCCTGAACAGCTTCTTCGCCGTGGTGGTGGGAAACGTCGCGGGACTTACCGGCATGAGCTATGTGGCCAGCTTCCAGTCGGCCCTGGTCATCATCCTGATGGAGGGCATCATTTTCATCATCCTGTCCGTGCTGAATATCCGGGAGAAGATCGTGGAGGCCATTCCCCTGGGCGTCCGGCTGGGCATCGCCCCCGCCATCGGCATCATGCTGCTGAATATCGGCCTGGGCTCCAACGCGGGCGTCTGGTCCGAGACCGGCGGCCCCTTCTACGTGATGCGGGACTTCTTCGGCGCCCTGACTCCCAGCGTGGCAAAGACCTCCATGGGCTCCGGTTACAGCACCATGGTGCTGACGGTGGTCACGATGTTTGTGGGATTGTTCGTCATGGTCATCCTGGCGAAAAAGGGCATCAAGGCCGCGGTGCTGCTGGGTATGCTGGTGGCGTCTGTAGTCTACTGGGCTGGTGAGGCCATCTTCCTGGGCGTGAATCCCTTCGCGTCCCTGGCGGGCGCCTCCTTTGCGCCGCCCTTCGCCGACATGGTGGAGACCACCCTGTTCAAATTCAACTTCTCCGGCTTCCTGGAGATCGGCTGGTTCACGGCCATCACCCTGGTCATCACCTTCTGCATGATCGACATGTTCGACACCATCGGCACCCTGGTGGGCACCGCCTCCCGGGCGGGCATGGTGGACAAGGACGGTAATATGCCCAGCATGAAAGAGGCCCTGCTGTCCGACGCCATCGGCACCGTGGCCGGCGCCTGCACCGGCACCTCCACCGTCACTACCTTCGTGGAGTCCGCCTCCGGCGTGGAGGCCGGCGGCCGCACCGGACTGACGGCCCTCACCACCGGCGTGCTGTTCCTGGCCTGCATGTTCATCGCCCCCGTGGCGGCCATCATTCCCGCCGCCGCCACCTCCGCCGCGCTGATCTATGTCGGCATCCTGATGCTGATGGGCCTGAAGAACGTGGACTTCGGCGACATGGACCAGATGGTCCCCGTGGCCCTCATGCTGATCGGTATGCCCATCTCCGGCTCCATCGGCCATGCCATCGGCCTGGGCCTCATCTCCTACACCGTCATCAAGGTGTTCAGCGGCAAGGCCAGGGAGGTCTCTGTGCTGACCTACGTGATCTCCGCGCTGTTCCTCGTCAAGTTTTTCCTGATCGTCTGACAGATCAAAAAAACAGGGGCGTCTGAAAAAGACGCCCCTGTTTTTTTGCGCTTTATTCGGAAAAAATCTCCGCCAGCAGGGCGGTGGTTTCCTCCAGGCTCTCCGGTTCCAGGCCGCCGTAGTTCACCACCAGCGTGTGGCCGTAGTTTTCCTGCGGAACGGCGGCGTATTCCGACAAAAAGGCCAGCCGCACCCCCAGCCCCTCCGCCTTCCGGCGGAGGGCTTCGTCATCAAGAGAGGTGTCCAGCCGCAGCAGGAAGTGGAGCCCGGCGCCCTGCTCGGAGAATTTGACCCGGTCCGCGAAGGGACTGGCCTGGAACGCCGCCAGCACCGCGTCCCGCCGGGCGCGGTATTCCTTCCGCATCCGGGAGAGGTGTTGTTCGTAGTAGCCTCCGGAGAGGAATCGGGCCAGGACATGCTGGTCCAGCACCGGGACGGTGCAGGCGTAAAAGCCCAGCTCCCGGCGGTAGACCTCCAGCAGGCGGGGCGGCAGCACCATGAAGCCGATACGCATGGAGGGGGAGATGGTCTGGGAGAAGGTGTTCATGTAGATCACCCGGCCGCCGGTGTCGATGCTCTGGAGGGCGGGGATGGGACGGCCCGCGAAGCGGAACTCGCTGTCGTAGTCGTCCTCAATGATAATGGCTCCCTGCTCCTCCGCCCACCGCAGGAGGGCCTGACGGCGGCCGATGGTGGTGATGATGCCGGTGGGATAGTGGTGGTTGGGGGAGATATGGGCGGCGGTGGCGCCGGAGGCCGCCAGGGCGGCGGGGTCCATGCCCTGCCGGTCCAGGGGAATGGGGCGGCAGACGGCGCCGCATTTGCCGTAGACCTGGCGAATTTTGGGGTAACCAGGGTCCTCCACCGCCACCACCGCCTGGGGCCCCAGAAGCTGGGCCAGCAGGATATACAGGTATTCCGCGCCGGCGCCGATGACAATTTGTTCCGGCGAGACCGCCATGCCCTTGAAGGACCGCAGGTCGTCGGCAATGGCCTGGCGCAGGGCGTAGAGGCCCTGATGGGGCGCGGGCGTCAGAAATCCGCCCTCGGAGAGCACCTGCCGGGTGAGCCGTGCCCAGGTAGCGGCGGGGAAGCGGGAGGCGTCCGCCTGGTTGCGGCCCAGGTCCGCCTTCCAGACCCGGCCGGGCGGCTCAGGAGCAATGGGGACTTGCTGGGGAGGCTCCGGCGCCTGCTGGACCGGACAGACGAAAAAGCCCTGCTTGGGCTTGGTATAGACATAGCCCTCTGCCTCCAGCTGGGCATAGGCACCTTCCACGGTGATGACCGACAGGTGCAGATGCTCCGCCAGAGCCCGCTTCGAGGGGAGACGCTCTCCCGCGGCCAGCGCACCGCTGAGGATGTCCTGCCGGATACAGCGGTACAGATATTCATAGAGAGACAGGTCTCCCCGGTCTTCCATCGCGTAGGTCAGCATGTACACTCCTCCTCTGACCTTGCAAAAAAGTCCTGTTTTGGATATTTTAATCATATCACATGCGGCCTATGATGGCAATACCGAGAAACACCTGGAAGGAGAAAATGAAAATGGAAAAGACAACAAACGGAAATCAGACCCGAATGCTGGTCATGACGGGATTGTTTGCGGCTCTGGGCTGCGTGGCGACCATGGTCTTGCAGGTCCCCTCTCCCACCGGCGGATACATGAATCTGGGCGACACGGTGGTGATCCTGGGCGCCTACCTGCTGGGCCCGGTGTACGGCGCCATCGCCGGCGGCGTGGGCCCCGCTCTGGCGGACCTGCTGTCCGGCTACGGCATCTATGTGCCGGCCACCCTGGTCATCAAAGCCCTGATGGGCCTTGCGGCGGCTCTGCTGTACCGGGCGCTGAAAAAGCAGAACTGGGCGCTGGTGGTCTGCGGCGTGGCGGCGGAGGCTATCATGGTGATCGGCTACTGGCTGTTTGACGGCATTCTGGTGGGCAGCCTGGCCGGCAGCGCCGCGGGCCTCCCCAGCAATTTCGTCCAGGCGGCCTTCGGCCTGATCGTCTCTACGCTGCTGGCCCTGGTGCTCAAGCGCAGCGGCTACGTCCGCAGGGAGTTCCCCAACCTGTAAAGATCCGCGAAAAAGTCCCCGGTGGGTTCTAAAACCCGCCGGGGACTTGTACGTTTTAGGGGAGTCTCACAGGCCGCCCAGACCGTCGGGCCCTGAACCGCCCCAGGCGTTGATGGCAGAGGGCTCCGCGCCCTCACCCACGCCGGAGGTGCGCTTGGCGGTCTCAAAGTATTCCAGCTCCACGCAATGGTAATTGGGCAGATAGAACAGGGATACCGCCGTGCTCCACAGGCCGGCGATCAGCGTCCACAGCCAGGCGGGCAGGGCGGTGTAGACCGTGAGATCCGCGGCCGTGGACGCGGCGGCGCCGCTCATGTAGGTGTAGGCGGAAGAGAGCAGGCCATAGTACATCATGCCCGTCTCCGCCATCACGGGCAGGGAGGCCAGCAGGGTCCAGCCCAGATAGCTCAGGTCCAGGGTAAAGATCTGGCCCTTGTAGCCCATGGTCTGCCGCTTGCTCATGTCCAGGGCCTCCATGACGCTGATGCCCGGATTTTCATACAGATTGTATGGCGCGAAGCGGTAGCGGTAGGCGGCGATGATGCCGGGGATGATAAAGAGCATGGACCACAGCCAGATGAAGGCGTAGGTGACGATGGTCAGGGCGATCAGCTTTCCCACAAAGGAGAAGCCGTCAAACAGCGTCAGGTACTCCGCCCGTTCGTTCCGGCGGATGGCCATGCAGTACAGGGTAAATCCCGCTCCTAACACGATGGACAGCAGCCCCGTCAGGATGGAGACAAAGGTGGACAGGACACCGGCATCACCCGCGAACGCGGACACCATGTTCAAAAACAGCAGAAGCAGGCCGTACAGCGCGGTCATGGCCTTGGGGGAGACCTGGGCGCCGGAAAGCAGTTCCCGGACTTCCTCCTTCAGCCTTTTTCTGTCAATCAGTTCAGCCGTCATGATCGGTAAGTTCCTCCGTATGTATGGGTTTGCCGGTGTATACCGGCAGATAGATTCAATTAGTCTAGCATATTTCGGCGGAATTGACAAGACGGATGGCCGGAAATAGGGGGAGATTTCCACAGGCACTGTTAAAATGTATAAAAGTGTTAAACATCTCTGTAAATGGGGCTGGATTTCTGCAAAAAATGTCATTCACAGTCTGGACATTTTTTGAGTTCAGGTGTAGAATAAAGCGCAGTATGTGGTAGTATCGCCAGAGCTTGTGGGTCCTGTTCCGTTCGCGGATGGGACTGTCTGTGCTCCGGACGCTATCAGGAGTAAAAATGAGGTGAAGACAATGGCACAAGCGTTCTTTGGCGGCGTTCATCCCCATGACATGAAGGCCGCGACCAATGAAAAGGCCATCGAACAGCTGGCACCCCCGGCAGAGGTGGTCATCCCCATGTCGATGCACTTCGGTGCACCGTGTACGCCGCTTGTCAAGGTTGGTGACCATGTGAAGGTTGGCCAGAAGATCGGTGAGTTCCGCGGCCTGGGCGCCCCGATCCACGCCAGCGTTTCCGGTACGGTCAAGGCTGTGGAGCCCCGTCCCTATTCCATGGGCGGCAACATGACATCCGTGATCATCGAGAACGATTTCCAGGACGAGCTCAGCGAAGAGGTCCAGGCTCCCGCGGATCCTGACGCCCTCACCGTCGATGAGATGGTGGAGATCGTCAAGAATGCAGGTATCGTCGGTATGGGCGGCGCTACCTTCCCCACCCACGTGAAGATCTCCGGCGGTATCGGCAAGGTGGACACCGTCATCATCAACGGCGCCGAGTGCGAGCCCTACATCACCGGCGACCACCGCACCATGCTGGAGCGTCCCGAGGAGATCATCGGCGGCGCCACCTACCTCGCCAAGATGTTCGGCGTGGACAAGGTCATCATCGGCGTTGAGGACAACAAGAAAAACGGCATCGACGCCATGAACCAGGTCATTGCCGAGAAGAAGGCCCCCGTGGTCGTGGAAGCCCTGCGCTGCCGCTACCCCCAGGGCGGTGAGAAGCAGCTCTGCCAGGCCATCACCGGCAAGCAGGTGCCTCCCGGAGGACTGCCCAGCAACATCGGCTGCGCCGTGTTCAACATCAACACCACCTGCGCCATCTTCCGCGCCATCACCGAGGGCATGCCCGTGGTGCGCAAGATCGTCACCGTGTCCGGCTCCGGCATCATCGAGCCCAAGAACATCGAGTGCCCCATCGGCACCCCGGTTTCCTGCCTGCTGGACGCCTGCGGCGGCGTGAAGGACGGTACATACAAGCTGATTGCCGGCGGCCCCATGATGGGCATGGCCCAGTATACCGCCGACATCCCCGTTGCCAAGGGCACCGGCGCCATCCTGGCCTTCTGCGAAAACGAGGAGCAGACCGTGGAGCATCCCCAGTGCATCCGCTGCGGCAAGTGCGTCTCCGCCTGCCCCGTGCACCTGGAGCCCCTGTTCATGTACCAGTATGCCTCTAAGGGTATGGTCGACGAGCTGAACGGCGCCCATATCATGGACTGCATGGAGTGCGGCGCCTGCTCTTACGTCTGCCCCGCCCGCATGCACCTGACTCATATGTTCAAGACCGGCAAGCAGCTGGTGAAGAACAAGGCCGCGGCCGATAAGGCTGCCGCCGAGGCCAAGAAGGCCGCGGAAGAGAAGAAGGAGGCTGTGAACAAATGACGGATTACAAGAATTTGAAGCTCATTGCCACTTCCAACCCTCACATCCGCAGCAATGAGACCACCCGCTCTATCATGCTGGACGTCATCATCGCCATGCTGCCTGCTCTGGCGTTCGCAATTTTCAACTTTGGCCTGCGGGCCCTGACCCTGACCGCCGTGTCCGTCGTGGGCTGCGTGTTCTGGGAGTGGCTGTACCGCAAGCTGATGAAGAAACCCCAGTCCATCGGTGACCTGAGCTCCGTCGTCACCGGCATGCTGCTGGCTTTCGTCTGCCCCGTGCAGATGCCCTACTGGATGATCATTATCGGCGACTTCTTCGCTATCGTGGTGGTCAAGCAGCTCTTCGGCGGCATCGGCAAGAACTTCCTGAACCCCGCTCTGGCCGGCCGTGCCGTGCTGCTGGCCAGCTATGCCGGCACCATGACCAGCTGGGTCGATCCCGCTGTCAACAAGGCTGCCATCATCGGCTCCAACGCCGATATCGTCACCACCGCCACTCCGCTGGCCATCATGAAGACCGGCGACTTCGCCGAGCTGCTGAGCGCCCATTCCGTGGGCAGCATGTTCGTGGGCACCGGCATTCCCGGCTCCCTGGGCGAGGTCTCCGCTCTGGCTCTGCTCATCGGCGGCGTTTACCTGATCTGGCGCAAGGTCATCAACTGGCAGACCCCTGTGGCCTACATCGCCACTGTGGCTGTGCTGACCTTCCTGTTCCCCAAGCAGGGCTCCGGCCTGGAGTGGATGCTGTACAGCATCTTCGGCGGCGGATTGTTCCTGGGCGCCTTCTTTATGGCGACTGACTATGCCACCTCTCCCGTGACCAAGAAGGGCCAGCTCATCTTCGGCATCGGCTGCGGCCTGTTTACCGTGCTGATCCGTTACTTCGGCTCCTATAACGAGGGCGTCTGCTACTCCATCATGGTCATGAACCTGTTTGTGGCGCTGATCGACAAGTACACGAAGCCCACTCGTTTCGGCGTCGTGAAATCCGACAAGAAGGAGGCGGCTGCGAAATGAGCAACGAAGTCAAGACCAAGGAAAAGGTCAATATGGACCCCAAGTACATCATCAAGCTGGGCGTCACCCTGTTTGTGACCTGCGTGGTTGTCGCCGGCCTGCTGGGGCTGGTCAACATGGTGACCGAGGATAAGATCGCGGCCATCAACTGGGAGAATACCCAGACCGCTATGAAGGCTGTTGTGGCCGACCCCGAAAACGCGGAATTTTCCGAGGCAATGGAACCGACCAGCGACATGACCGCCGCTGCCAGCGCTGCTGGCGGCACGCTGGATTCCGTCTATGAAGTCCTGGTGGGCGGCGAGAGCGCCGGCTACGCCATCAAGGTCGTGGCCTCCGGCTCCCAGGGCAACATCGAGATGATGGTCGGCGTGGACGCCGACGGCGTCGTCACCGGTGTTTCCATCGTCAAGAACTCCGAGACCTCCGGCATCGGCTCCAAGGTCATGACCAACCAGCCTACCGCCAAGGGCGTAGGCGTGCTGGACCAGTTCGAGGGCAAGAGCGCCGCTGACGGCACCCTGGCTGTGGGCACCAACGTGGACGCCATCTCCGGCGCTACCGTGTCCAGCCGCGGCGTCACCACCGGCGTCAACGCCGCGCTGGCCGTGGCCGGCGCCATCGGCTGAGAAAGGGGGAGCAACTGATATGAACTTCAAGAAACAGTTTAAAGAAGGCCTGATCACCAACAACCCCGTTCTGGTGCAGGTCCTGGGCATGTGCTCCACCATGGCCATCACGACCTCCATCATGAACGGCCTGGGCATGGGCGTTTCCGTGCTCATCATCCTGACCGCTTCCAACGTGGTTATTTCCGCTATCCGCAAGGTCGTGCCCGATAAGATCCGTATCGCCATGTTCATCGTGGTCATCGCCGGCTTCGTTACCTGCGTCGACCTGCTGCTGCAAGCCTTTGTCCCGGCTATCGCCGAGTCTTTGGGCGTGTTTATCCCGCTGATCGTGGTGAACTGCATCATCCTGGGCCGCGCGGAGTCTTTCTCCTACAAGAACGGCATCGGCGCCTCCTTCCTGGACGGCATCTGCCAGGGCATCGGCTACACCGTGGTGCTGCTGGCCATGTGCTTCATCCGTGAGCTGCTGGGTGCCGGCACGCTGGCTGGCTTCCGCATCATCCCCGAGCAGTTCCCCATCGGCGTGCTGACCCTGCCTGTGGGCGGCTTCCTGGTGCTGGGCTGCCTGATCGCCGCCATGCAGTGGGCGCTGGCCCGGCCCAAGAAGAATAAGGAGGAGAGCAAATAATGGATCAGATTTTTGAACTCCTGGCAATCACGCTGGGCGCCATTCTGGCGAACAACTTCATCTTCTCCCAGTTCCTGGGCATCTGCCCCTTCCTGGGCGTCTCCAAGAAGGTCGACACCGCTGTGGGCATGGGCATCGCCGTGACCTTCGTCATGGGCCTGGCCTCCGCCATTACCTGGGCCGTGAACCAGTTCATCCTGGTTCCCTTCGACCTGGGCTACATGCAGACCGTGGCCTTCATCCTGGTCATCGCCGCCCTGGTGCAGTTCATCGAGATGTTCCTGCAGAAGTCCATGCCCTCCCTGTACACCGCTCTGGGCGTGTATCTGCCTCTGATCACCACCAACTGCGCGGTTCTGGGCGTGGCTCTGCTGAACATGCAGAACAACTACAACTTCATCGAGTCCGTGGTCTACGGCATCACCGGCGGCCTGGGCTTCCTGCTGGCTATCGTTCTGTTCGCCAGCATCCGTGAGCGTCTGGTCTTTGCCGACTATCCCAAGAACTGGGAAGGCTTCCCCATCGCTCTGGTCACCGCTGGTCTGATGGCCCTGGCCTTCATGGGCTTCTCCGGCCTGAAGATCTGGTAAGGGGGTAACGCCGCTATGATGAATGTGATTTACGCGATCCTGGTGCTCGGTATCCTGGGCGCCGTGTTCGGCCTGGTCCTGGCCGTCGCCTCCAAGATTTTCGAGGTGAAAAAGGACCCCCGTGAAGAGGCTGTTCTGAGCCATCTGGCCGGCGCCAACTGCGGCGGCTGCGGCTTCCCCGGCTGTGCCGGCTGCGCCGCTGCCATCGTGGCCGGTGACGCTCCCGTCAACGCCTGCGCTCCCGCCGGCGCCGAGAATGCCGCCGCCATCGCCGAGATCATGGGCCAGGCGGCTCCTACCGGCGAGCGTCAGGTGGCCTTCGTCCGCTGCAACGGCGGCGTGAACGCCAAGAAGCGCTTCGAGTACCGCGGCGTGCAGGACTGCATCTCCGCCACCAAGGTGGCCGCCGGTCCTCTGGACTGCGCCTTTGGCTGCCTGGGCTTCGGCTCCTGCGTCAACGCCTGCCAGTTCGGCGCCATGTCCATCGGCCCCAACGGTTCCGCCGTGGTGGACCCCGACAAGTGCACCAACTGCGGCGCCTGCATGACTGCCTGCCCCCGTCACCTGATCACCTCTGTCCCCGCCTCCAAGAAGGTCCATGTGGCCTGCGCCAACCAGGACAAGGGCAAGGCCGCCATGAGCGTCTGCGCCAACTCCTGCATCGGCTGCGGCCTGTGCCAGAAGGAGTGCAAGAAGGATGCTATCCATGTGGTGAACGGCGTTGCTGTCATCGACTATGAAAAGTGCGTGGGCTGCAAGCTCTGCACCAAGGTCTGCCCCCGCGACGCCATCCTCCCCGCGGCTACCGCCGAGGAGAAGGAGAAGTACAAGGCCATCAAGAAGGCACAGGCTGAAAAGGCCGCTGCCGCCAAGAAGGCCGCCGAGGAAGCCGCCGCTGCTTCCGCTCAGTAACTTCTACTGAAAAAAGTGCCCCAAATCTGATGATTTGGGGCACTTTTTGTATTGCGTTTTTCTGTGTGAAAGATTATGATAATACCAATTCAAGGCAGAGTAGGAACACACGTGTGAAATAGTGCCGGGAAAACGGGGAGTTGTTTTCCGGACGAAAGGGCGCAAAGCCTTGCAGTGTGTGTTCCGCATCCCGCTGCCGCATAAAGGCGCGGGCGATTTCCCCTCCTCTGTGCGGCGCTCCGGAAACGGACTGCCGAAAACAGAAGGAGGATTTTTTATGTATCCACATCCCTTTTCCGCCCAGTACTGGCGGGACGCGGCCCGGGAGCTCCGGGACCTGCGGAAGCTGACCTTCGCGGCGCTGATGATCGCTATGTGCGTGGTGCTCAGCCACGTCCCCTCCGTGCCCCTGTTCGGCGGGGCAAAGGTCACCTGGGGCTTCCTGGCCCGGTCGGTCTGTGCCCTGGTGTGCGGCCCGGTGCTGGGCGTCGTGTTCGGCTTTGCCGAGGACATCCTCAGCTTTTTCCTCACCGGAGGCGGCGGGTATCCCTTCTTCCCCGGCTACACCCTGACGACCATGCTGGGCGTTCTGATCTACGCGCTGTTTTTCTACCGGACGCCCATCACCGTTCGCAAGATTTTTTTCGCAAAGCTGCTGACCAATATCGAAAATGTGCTGCTGGGCGCGCTGTGGATGGCCATTCTCAGCGGCAAGGCCTGGTATGTGACCGCCAGCGCCAGCGCACTGAAGAACCTTATCATGCTGCCCGTCCAGACGGTGCTGCTGGTGCTGCTGTTCGGCGCGCTGCTTCCCGTGCTGCGCCGGGCGGGCTTGATCGACAAGCAGACCCCGAAAAAAATCACCTGGTGACCGCAAAAACCGCTCCGAAAGGGGCGGTTTTTTTGACGAGACGGGGCTGTTCAAAAAATCCAGCACCTTTGTTCACAAATTGTTTATCATCCATCCATTGACAATGATTTCCCGTGGTGGTACACTGCGTTTAGCACTCCAGGAAAGCGAGTGCTAAATCACTTGTAAAGCCCGGAAGAGCGGCCAGAGGTGCTGTTGTGGAACTGACAGAGAGAAAACGGCAAATACTGAAGGTAGTCGTGGAAGACTACATCCGTTCCGCCGAGCCGGTGGGCTCCAAGGCCATCGCAGCCCGGATGGGCGGCAGCGTCAGTTCCGCCACCATCCGCAACGAACTGGCGGACTTGGTGGACATGGGCTATCTGGAACAGCCTCACACCTCGGCGGGCCGTATCCCCTCACCCAAGGGCTACCGGCTGTACGTCAATGAGCTGATGGAACAGCAGAAGCTGTCCATCGCGGAGACGGAAAAGATCAACCAGTCCCTCCAGATGAAGATGGAGGAGCTGGACCGGGTGATCTCCCAGGCGGGCAGGGCGGTATCGTCCTTCGTGAACTACCCCGCCTATGTTGCCGCCGCCGGAAAAAAGCGGATGACCGCCCGGCGGTTCGACCTGCTGCCGGTGGATGAGCGCAGCTGCATCGTGGTCATGATGATGAGCGACAGCCGGGTGAAGAGCCAACTGCTGCGGCTGCAGCTGAAGGTGGACCTGGAACAGCTCCCCGCCCTGGTGGGCGTGCTGAACAGCCACTTTACCGGCATTTCCACCGAAGAGATGAACCAGCGGCTCATGGACATCGCGGAGCAGGTGCCGCCGCAGCTGTTTCTGCTGCTGTCCCAGACGGTGGGCTACGCGGTGGACGCCCTGGACGAGGCGGGGCAGCGGGAGATCATCACCGCGGGCGCCAATCAACTGCTGAAGCTGCCGGAGTTCCGGGACGCTGACAAGGCCCATGAGCTGATGAGTTTCCTCTCCGACAGCAAGGAAAACCTTCCGATGCCGGAAGACGGGCCCATGAAGATCCTGATCGGCCCGGAAAACGTCAGCGAGGCGCTGAAGGACACCAGCGTGGTAGTCGCCAGCTATGACATCGGAGACGATATGCGGGGACTGATCGGGGTGGTGGGCCCTACCCGTATGGATTACGCCACAGTGGCCGCACGGCTCTCCGGCTTTGCCGAGGGACTGACGCGGCTGTTCGGAAAACAGGAATTACCCCCGAAGGAGGATACCAAGGAATGAGTGAAGAGAACAAGCAGCCCACCGCTGAAGAGGCTGCGGAGAACCAGGCGGAAACCACCGAACAGGAAACTCCCGAAACGGCAGAGGCTCCTGAGAAGGAGGAAAAGGCCGCCAAGGGGAAAAAGAAAAAAGAGAAGACTTACACCCTGACCCGCGAGCAGATGGAGGCCGCGGAGCTGGCCGTCAAGCAGCTGGAATCGGTCAAGGACCAGTTCGTCCGGCTGACCGCCGAGTATGACAACTACCGCAAGCGCACCACCAAGGAGAAAGACAACATCTATCAGGACGCCAAGGGCGACACCATCAAGGCATTCCTGGCGGTCTATGACAATCTGGAGCGGGCCGCTGCCGCGGAGGGCGGCGAGGATTCCCCCCATAAAAAGGGCCTGGAGATGATCTTCCACCAGTACCAGGACATTCTGAAAAAGCTGGATGTCACGGAGATCGAGGCAAAGGGCCAGCCCTTTGACCCGGAGCGGATGGAAGCGGTCATGCACATTGAGGATGAGAACTTCGGCGAAAACGAAGTGACCCAGGTATTCCAGGCGGGCTTCATGCTGGGCGACAAAGTGATCCGGCACGCCATCGTTCAGGTCGCAAATTGATTTCGGATACAAAAATAAACTTTTCGATATATTTAGGAGGAAAACATTATGTCTAAGGTTATCGGTATTGATTTGGGTACTACAAACTCCTGCGTGGCCGTTATGGAAGGCGGCGAGGCAGTTGTCATTGCCAACGCGGAAGGCAACCGCACCACTCCGTCCGTCGTGGCGTTCTCCAAGACCGGCGAGCGCATGGTGGGCCAGGTGGCGAAGCGCCAGGCCATCACCAACCCCGACCGCACCGTCTCTTCCATCAAGCGTGAGATGGGCAGCGATTACAAGGTCACCATCGACGGCAAGGCTTACACCCCCCAGGAGATCAGCGCCATGATCCTGCAGAAGCTGAAGTCCGACGCCGAGGCCTACCTGGGCCAGACCGTCACCGAGGCGGTCATCACCGTCCCCGCTTACTTCACTGATGCCCAGCGCCAGGCCACCAAGGACGCCGGCAAGATCGCGGGCCTGGACGTGAAGCGTATCATCAACGAGCCCACCGCTGCTGCTCTGGCTTACGGTGTGGATAAGGAGCAGTCTCAGAAGATCATGGTCTACGACCTGGGCGGCGGCACCTTCGATGTCTCCATCCTGGAGATCGACGACGGCGTCATCGAGGTCCTGGCCACCGCCGGCAACAACCGTCTGGGCGGCGACGACTTCGACGAGTGCATTATGAAGTATCTGGTCAGCGAGTTCAAGCGCACCGACGGCGTGGACCTCAGCACCGACAAGGTGGCCATGCAGCGCCTGAAGGAGGCCGCCGAGAAGGCCAAGATCGAGCTGTCCGGCGTCACCACCTCCAACATCAACCTGCCCTATATCACCGCTGACGCCACCGGTCCTAAGCACCTGGACGTCACGTTGACCCGTGCCAAGTTCAACGAGCTGACCTCTCACCTGGTGGACGCCACCATGGGCCCCGTGCGCCAGGCCATGTCCGACGCCGGCCTGCGTCCCTCCGACCTGTCCAAGGTCCTGCTGGTGGGCGGCTCCAGCCGTATCCCCGCTGTCCAGGAGGCCGTGAAGAATTTCACCGGCTCCGATCCCTTCAAGGGCATCAACCCCGACGAGTGCGTGGCCATGGGCGCCGCCCTGCAGGCCGGCGTGCTGACCGGCGACGTCAAGGGCCTGCTGCTGCTGGACGTCACCCCCCTGTCCCTGGGCATTGAGACCATGGGCGGCGTGTGCACCAAGCTGATCGACCGCAACACCACCATCCCCGTGAAGAAGAGCCAGATCTTCTCCACCGCCGCCGACAACCAGACCTCCGTGGAGGTCAACGTCCTCCAGGGCGAGCGCGAGATGGCCGCCGCCAACAAGAGCCTGGGCCGCTTCCACCTGGACGGCATCGCTCCCGCCCGCCGCGGCGTGCCTCAGATCGAGGTCACCTTCGACATCGACGCCAACGGCATCGTCAACGTCTCCGCTAAGGACCTGGGCACCGGCAAGGAGCAGCACATCACCATCACCTCCTCCTCCAACATGAGCAAGGAGGACATCGAGAAGGCCGTCAAGGAAGCCGAGCAGTATGCCGCCCAGGATAAGCAGATGAAGGAAGAGGTCGAGGTCCGCAACCAGGCCGACCAGATGGTCTACCAGAGCGAGAAGACCCTCTCCGAGATGGGCGACAAGATCCCCGCTGATGACAAGAGCAAGGTGCAGGCCGGTATCGACAAGCTGAAGGAGGTCCTGAAGGGCACCGACACCGCCGCTATCAAGGCCGCGACCGAGGAGCTGACCCAGGCGTTCTACGCTGTCAGCGAGAAGCTGTACCAGCAGGCCAATCCCCAGGGTGCCCAGGGCGGCGCGCAGCCCGGCCCCGATGCCGGCGCCGGTGCGCAGGGCGGCCAGTACTACGACGCCGACTACAAGGTGGTCGATGAGGACGACAAGAACAAGTAAGCCCCCTCTCATATAAAACGTATCAGGGACAGCGCGTTGGAGCCTGTCCCTGATACGGCGTTTTGGAATACGAGGAGTTTTCAATATGGCTGAGCAGAAACGAGATTACTATGAAGTCCTGGGCATCACCAAAGGTGCCGGCGAGGACGAGATCAAAAAAGCATATAAGAAGATGGCCCGGAAGTACCACCCTGACCTGAACCCCGGCGACAAGGAGGCGGAGGAGAAGTTCAAGGAGGTCAACGAGGCATACGAGGTGCTGTCCGACCCCAACAAGAAGGCCCGGTACGACCAGTACGGCCACGCGGGCGTGGACCCCAACTTCGGCGCCGGCGGCGCCGGGTTTGACGGGAGTTTCGACTTCGGCGACCTGGGCGACATTTTCGGCAGCTTCTTCGGCGGCGGCTTCGGCGGCGGACGGCGCACCAACCCCAACGCTCCCCAGCGGGGCGAGAGTATCCGCATGTCCCTGACCATCAGCTTTGAGGAAGCGGCTTTCGGCTGTGAGAAGGAAGTCACCGTGGACCGCATGGAGCAGTGCGGCACCTGCCACGGCAACGGCTGCGCTCCCGGCACCTCGCCGGAGGTCTGCCCGGACTGCCACGGCAGCGGCCAGGTCCAGGTGCGGCGCCAGACGCCTATGGGCGTGTTTGCCAGCACCTCTCCCTGCCCCAAGTGCGGCGGCAAGGGCCAGATCATTCATCAGCCCTGCAAGGACTGCCACGGCACCGGCTTCGCCCGGAAGCGCAAGACCATCCAGGCCAGCATTCCCGCGGGCATCGACAACGGCCAGACCATTTCCATCCGGGGCCAGGGCAACGCCGGCAAAAACGGCGGCCCGGCCGGCGACCTGCTGATCACCATTACCATCCGGCCCCATGAGCTGTTCCGCCGGGAAGGCACCAGTGTCCTGTGCGAGGCACCCATTACCTTCGCCCAGGCGGTTTTGGGCGCGGAGCTGGAGATCCCCACCATCGACGGCAAGGTCAAGTACGACCTGCCGGAGGGTACGCAATCCGGCACCACGTTCCGACTCAAGGGCAAGGGCATCCCCTCCATCAACGGCCACGGCCGGGGCGACCAGTACGTCACCGTCTATATCGAGACGCCCCGGAACCTGAACAAGGAGCAGAAGGAAGCCTTGAAGAAGTTCGCCGATACCATGGGCGACAACAACTACGAGGAGCGGAAGAAGTTCTTCAAGAAATTCAAGAAGTGAGGAAGCCCTATGTATCTGGCGGATTATCACACCCATTCCCGGATGTCTCCCGACGCGGACGCGCCCATGGCAGAGCTGGCGGAGGCCGCGATTGCCGCGGGGCTTGACGAGCTGTGCTTTACCGACCATGTGGAGCCCATCATCTGGGGGTCTACGGAGCTGCGGCAGGAGCCCTATGACTGGGACGCCCTGCAGTCGGAGTACCGTGCTGCCAGGGAAGCTGTTGGCAATCGGATCACGCTGCGGCTGGGGATCGAGCTGGGGGACGCACCCTGGAGCTTTGCCTATACGGAAAAAATGATCGCCGCCGCGCCGGAGCTGGATTTCATCATCGGCTCCATCCATATGCTGTCGGAAAAATTTAAGGGTGTGGACCTGTATTTCTTCGACCCCAAGGATGAGACAGAGGCCCGGGCGGGCATGGCGGACTACCTCCGCCAGGTGCGCCGTCTGGCGGAGTGGGGGCGGTTCAATGTTCTGGGCCACCTGACGCTGCCGGTGCGGTATCTGAACGAGAACCGGGGTTTCCACCTGACCTTTGACGGCTTTGAAAGGGAAATCGAGGAGATTTTGGGCATTCTCATCGACAGGGGCCTTGGCATCGAGCTGAACACCAACCGGGGCAACACGCCGCTGCCGGACGAAAAGTGGCTGCGGATGTACCGGGAGCTGGGCGGGGAGATCATCACCCTGGGCACGGACGCCCACGGGCCGCAGTTTGTGGGCTGTGCCGTCCGGGAGCGGCAGGAGCTGCTGCGCCGGTGCGGATTCAGCCGCTTCTGCACGTTTGAAAAGCAAAACCCGATTTGGCATGAACTATGATTGATTTTTACGGGAAAACCGTGTAAAATGAGTTCGCAAATTTGAAACAACAGGGGGAAAACTACTATGAAAATCGCATTGGGCTGTGACCACGGCGGCTATGAGCTGAAGCAGCACATCATCAAGGTCCTGGAAAAGCTTGGCCATGAGGTCGAGGACTTCGGCTGCTATTCTCTGGAGAGCTGCGACTATCCCGACTTCGGCGCCGCCGCCGCCCGCGCTGTGGCGGAGGGCAAGTGCGACCGGGGCATCGTGATCTGCACCACCGGCATCGGCATTTCCATTGCTGCCAACAAAATCAAGGGCATCCGCTGCGCCCACTGCGCCGACTGCCTGCAGGCCGAGATGACCCGCAAGCACAACGACGCCAACATGATGGCCATTGGCGCCGGCTTCACCGGCAAGAACATGGCCGAGCGCATGGTGGAGGTGTTCCTGAGCACGGAGTTCGAGGGCGGCCGCCATGAGCGCCGGGTCAACAAGATGATGGCTCTGGAGGACTGAGTTTTCCAGACACTGGACAGGGAGGTGACGGACAATGGCGTATGAGCGGGGCTACCGCAGCTACCGGGGACGGACGCCCAGAGGGCGCATCGTGCTGACGGTACTGTTGGTCGTTGTGATCGCGGCGGCCATTGCCGTCATGCTTCTGTCCCGGAATATCGTCTACGACGAGACGGGCACGCCCCATCTGGAGCTGCCCTGGCAGGAGGAGACCGCACCGGCAGGGAAAGACGTACCGGAGGATTCCCTGGAGATCACGGTCCAGGAACCGGAGGACCTGCAGCCCGTCCGGGCGTTTTCCCTGGGGGAGACGCCGCTGACCCAGGCTGTCTGGGGGGAGGCGTACAGCATCTCCCAAATGCCGCAGAACGCGGAACGGAAGTATAACGCCATGGCAGTTACCGTGAAGGGTTCGGCCGGCACCGTGTATTTTGATTCCGCCACAGCGGTAGCCGGCTCCGTCCGCCTGGGGGAGGATACGGCCGAGGCCATCTCCCTGATGAACGGGGACAGCGCCGGCTATGACAGCACCATTGCCCGCCTGAGCTGCTTCCACGACCCCAAGGCCGCCAACTGGGATGTGGAAGGCATGGGCCTGAAAAACACGGGCGGTTATATTTTCTATGACGGCAATAACAGCCAGTGGCTGGACCCCGCCAAGCCCGCCGCCAGGGAATACCTGTGCGGACTGGCGAAGGAAGCGGCGGAACTGGGCTTTGACGAGATCCTGCTGACCGACGTCAGCTACCCCACCGTGGGAAAACTGGATAAGATCAACTACGGCGAAGGGGAGAAAAGCGCAAATCTGACGGCCTTTCTGAAAGAAATGCGGGCGGCTTTGGAGCCATACGGCGTGGCGCTGTCCATTGAAGTGCCGGAAGCGGTCATCTCTCAGGGGTATGACGACGATGCGGGGCTGCTGCTGGCGGCGATCGCGCCCCAGGTGGACCGGATCTATGCTGTTACAACAGAGGAGAACGCCCCGGCTTTGGCCCAGGCGGTGAGCAATGCCCACGAAACGACACAATTCGTCCCGGAGCTGACGGACGCTGGCTCGACCCTGGACAGCTTCCTGATATTCAGCTGAATGCCGCACCCGCCCGCAGCAACCATGCGGGCGGGTGTTTTATATGCAGAGAAAAAATGAATATTCATCCAAGTATTCAAAAAGGTACAGGCAAAATGCACAAGTGAACAACAGAAAACCCACTGTTTTACGGAAATTTTTTAGAAATACATGTGAACAAGCCAAATATTTATACATTTTTTTTGAAAAAGTATTGACATGATACGCGCGGCGTGGTAAGGTATGCATTGTCAACGGGAGGAAAACCTTTCCTCTCTGCGAGACGGATACGATGCTCTCCCGATGGGGGAGAACAATTTAGATTGGAAAAGGAAGTTTGTACCATGAAAAAGTTTCTTGCATTGTTGATGACCATGGCAATGGTCCTGTCTCTGGCCGCCTGCGGCGGTTCCAAGGAAGAGGCTCCCGCACAGACCAATGAACCTGCCGCCGCGGAAGAGCCCGCCGAGCCCGCCATCACCACCGTGACCGAGGGCAAGCTGACTGTGGCTACCAGCCCTGACTTTGCTCCCTATGAGTTCTATGCCATCGACGAGAGCGGCAACGCCCAACTGGCCGGCTTCGATATGGCCCTGGCTCAGTACATCGCCGATTACCTGGGCCTGGAGCTGGAGGTCGTCCCCATGGATTTTGACGGCGTGCTGGCTGAAGTGACCGCCGGCAATGTGGACCTCGGTATGGCCGGCCTGTCTCCCGATCCTGACCGTATGGAAGCTATGGACTTCTCCGATATCTACTATCAGGGCGGTCAGTCTCTGGTCGTGGTCCAGGAGAACAAGGACAAGTGGGCTTCTCTGGAGGAGCTGAATGATCCTTCTCTCACCATCGGCGCCCAGCTGGGTTCCATCCAGTATGATCTGGCGGAGGAGAACACCCCCGATGCCGACATCGTGCAGCTGGCTAAGGTGACCGATGTTGTCTCCGAGCTGCTGGGCGGCAAGCTGGATGCCGGTTACATTGAGACCGTGGTGGCTGAGAGCTATGCCAAGAACTATCCCGACCTGTACATTGCTTTCGATGTCCCCTATGAGGTGGAAGGCTCCGCTGTCGGCGTTGTGAAGGGCAACGAGGCGCTGCTGGCCGGCGTCAACGAGGCCATCGCCGCTGCTCTGGCTGACGGCTCCATGGATGACTTCGTGGCCCAGGCCAATGAGCAGGCTTCCGGCGAGATCTTCGAGGGCCTGGTCGACTGATTTCCAAAAATGTGAAATAACGCCGATTCCTCCCCACAAAAACGTGGGGAGGAATCAGCGCGTTCAAGAAAAAACCCCGAAAGGAGTTCGCGCCATGAGTGTTTCCGCGGCAGGCTTTGAGAAGGTGTTCCAGTATGCCAGCATGTTTAAAGAGGGTATGCTCTGCACCGTCTATCTTTCCCTCTTTACCGTTGTCCTGGGCTTCCTGCTGGCATTGGTGCTGGCAGTCATGCGGATGAGCAATTTCCGCCCCTTCCGCTCCCTGGGCCTGGATCAGGACGGCCATCTCCGGGACGGCGGCTTCCTGCTGGCCCTGAGCAAATTCAACCCCATCTCGTTTATCGCCACGGTCTACGTGGAGGTCATCCGGGCCACCCCCATGCTGGTGCAGCTGTTCATCGTGTACCAGGTGGTGTTCAACAAGAATGTCATCAACCTGCCGTCGGTCACGATCCTGGGCTTTTTGAAGCTGAACCGCTTCCTGCCCGGCGTCATTGCCCTGGCATTGAACTCCGGCGCGTATCTGGCGGAGATCATCCGGGCCGGTATCCAGTCCATTGACGGCGGCCAGACCGAGGCGGCCCGCTCTCTGGGCCTGACCCAGGGCCAGAACATGCGCTTCATCGTCCTGCCCCAGGCGGTCAAGAACATCCTGCCCGCCATCGGCAACGAATTCGTCACCATCATCAAGGAGTCCGCCATTACATATACCATCGGCGTCCAGGATCTGATGGCCGCGGTAAAGGCGGCCCAGGCCGGCACCTTCCTGGTGCTGGAGCCCCTGCTGGTGGTCGCGGCGCTGTACTTCTGCCTGACCTTCCCCACCTCCAAGGTGATCGCTTACTTTGAAAGGAGAATGAGCCGTGGCGACAAGAGATAGTCTGATCCAGGTCACCGACCTGAAGAAATACTACAACAAGGGCGCTATCAAGGCTCTGGACGGCGTCACCGTGGACATTAACCGGGGCGACGTCATGGTGGTCATCGGACCCTCCGGCTCCGGCAAGTCCACGTTCCTCCGCAGCCTGAACCTGCTGGAGGAGCCCACCAGCGGTTCCATCATCTTTGACGGCGTGGACATCACCAAGAAGAAGATCAAAAACGCCGAGGGCAAGATGGTGAAGCTGGACATCGACCAGCACCGCCAGAAGATGGGCATGGTGTTCCAGCATTTCAATTTGTTCCCCCACATGACCATTCTGGACAACATGACCCTGGCCCCCATTCAGGTCAAACACATGGACAAGGCTGCCGCCGAGGAAAAGGCCCTGGCGCTGCTGGACCGGGTGGGCCTGAAGGACCGGGCCGGGGCGTATCCCATCCAGCTCTCCGGCGGCCAGAAGCAGCGTGTGGCCATCGTCCGGGCCCTGGCCATGGAGCCGGAGGTCATGCTGTTTGACGAGCCCACCTCCGCTCTGGACCCCGAAATGGTGGGCGAAGTGCTGGACGTGATGAAGGGCCTGGCCCAGGAGGGCATGAGCATGGTGGTCGTTACCCATGAGATGGGCTTTGCCCGGGAAGTGGGCAACCGGGTGCTGTTCATGGCCGACGGCAAGCTGCTGGAACAGGGGACTCCCGCGGATATTTTCGGCAATCCCCAGAACCCCAGACTCCAGGATTTCCTCAGCAAGGTTCTTTGATGGTTCGAGGGCACGCACTTCCGTGCGTGCCCTTTTTTTCAGGAAGGAGTATGTTTATGACGAAGGAGAAGCAGGCGGCCATCGCCGCCGTGGATGAAAAGGCGGCGGTCATTGCCGACGTGGCGGACAGCGTCTGGAGCTACGCGGAGCTGTCCCTTCAGGAGGAGAAGTCTGCCGCCAAATACTGCGAGGTTTTGGAAAAAGAGGGCTTTGCCGTGGAAAAGGGCATTTGCCGTATCCCCACGGCCTTTTCCGCCAGCTACGGCAGCGGACGGCCCGTCATTGGCATCCTGGCGGAGTATGACGCGCTGTCCGGCTTGTCCCAGAAGGCCGGGAGCCTGGAGCGGGAGGAGCTCGTCCCCGGCGGCTGCGGACACGGCTGCGGGCACAACCTGCTGGGCGCGGGCGCCCTTGCCGCAGCCCTGGGCGTGAAGGCGTATCTGGAGCGCACCGGGATACCCGGCACCGTGGTGCTGTACGGCTGCCCCGGCGAGGAGGGCGGCGCCGCCAAAGCGTTTATGGCCCGGGAGAAACTGTGGTACGGCCTGGACGTGGCCCTGACCTGGCACCCCAAGGATGTGAACGAGGTGGTCACTGGTTCCTCCAACTCCTGCATCCAGACCCAGTACAAGTTCACCGGCATCGCCGCCCACGCTGCCGGAGACCCGGACCGGGGCCGCAGCGCCCTGGACGCGGTGGAGCTGATGAACATCGGCGTCCAGTTCCTGCGGGAGCACATGCCCTCCAAGGCCCGCATCCATTACGCCATCACCGACGCCGGCGGACGCAGCCCCAACGTGGTCCAGCCCTATGCCAGCGTGCTGTACATGGTTCGCTCCAACCATGTTTCCGAGGCGGTGGAGCTGCAGAAGCGGGTGGATGACATCGCCAAAGGCGCGGCGCTGATGACCGGCACCACCTTTGAAAAGCAGTTCATCGACGGCCTGGCGGACACCGTGCCCAACCACACGCTGGAGACCGTGCTGTACCGCAATTTCGAGGCCCTGGGCGTCCCCGCTCACACAGCGGAGGAGAAGGCCTTTGCCGACGCCCTGTCCAAGACTTACCCCGGCAGCGACGCGCTGCCCGGCATCGGCGCCGAATTCGACGGCGCTGTGGCGGACCAGGTGCGGGAGCTGCGGGCGAAAGCGAACGGCGCCCTGAACGACTTCCTGGCGCCCCTGTACCAGGGCCCCGCCTTTGAACCCGGCTCCACCGACGTAGGCGACGTGAGCTGGCAGACGCCCACCGGCCAGATCCATGTGGCGGCCTGGCCCAACGGCAGCCCCGGCCACAGCTGGCAGAACGTGTCCTGCGGTGGGACGGAACTGGGCCACAAGGCCGCCGTCCACGCCGGCAAGGTGCTGGCCGCAGCCGCTATCGACCTGCTGACCGACCCGTCCCTGCTGGAGGCCGCGAAAGCGGAGTTCCGAAAGCAGACGGCGGAGGGTTACACCTGCCCCATCCCGGCGGACGCGGTGCCCGTGGTGCCCGACTGAAATTCAAGGAGGAAACAGCGATGAAGTATTCCGTGAACATCGAGGTCATTTACAAGGAACTGCCCTTTGCGGAGCGGTTTGCCGCCGCCAGGCGGGACGGCTTTGACTATGTGGAGATCTGGGACTGGGAATCCAAGGACCTGAACGAGTTGAAGGCTCTGTGCGCCCAGTACGGCCTTGAAATTTCCTGCATGGGCGGCGACGGCCCCATCTCCCTGTGCGACCCCGCCCACGGCGAGGAGTACCTGGCCTATCTGCGCCGCTCCCTGAAAGTGGCGCAGGAGGTGGGCTGTAAGCTGCTGGCGGTCCACTCCAACGAGCTGCTGCCGGAGCCGAAGCAGTACGCCGCCGACCTGTTTCCCCAGTACAGCGACGCGGAAAAGACCATGGCCATGTACCGCTCCCTGGCGGCCATCGCGCCGGAGGCGGAGCAGGCGGGCGTCACCCTGTGCCTGGAGGCCCTGAACGTGGAGACGGACCACCTGGGCAACTTCCTGCGGTACACGAAGGACGCCGCGGAGATCATCCGCATGGTGAACTCTCCCAACGTGAAGATTTTGTACGACGCCTACCACATGTACCTCAACGAGGGCAAGATCATCGAGACGCTGCGGAAGTATCAGGACCTCATCGGCTGCATCCACATCGCGGACGCCCCCGGCCGGGGCGAGCCGGGCACCGGCTGCATCAACTACCGGGCGGTGCTGCAGGACCTGTACGACCACGGCTACGACCAGATGATCGCCTTTGAGCTGTATCCCCGCAGCGGCTCCGCGGCGGCTGTCGAGGCCATCAACCGCGTCAGAGCCGGTTTGTAAGACGTAAAGAGGGCCCGCGCACAGGGATGTGGGCGGGCCTTCTTGTAAAAGTCACCAAAAAACTAAACAAATATTTTTTAAGGAAAACAAATTTTTTGTTTGATTTTCTGCGGAGGTATGTTACCATAGAGAGGTAGACCTATTCTTGAGAAGGAGGCTCTGCCTATCATGGAACCTTCAGCATCCCGGCAGGAACTGCTGTTTCAATTTCACGGCACTCCGCCGCTCGGCACATCTGTCTCTCTGGCCCTGCAGCATCTGGTGGCAATGATCGTAGGCTGTGTCACGCCGCCCATCATCATCGCCGGGGCCATCGGCCTCAGTCAGGCGGACCGCGTGCTGCTGATACAGGCGTCTCTGGTCATGTCCGCCGTGTCGACGCTGCTCCAGCTGTTCCCCATCGGAAAACGGTTTGGCTCCGGCCTGCCGGTCATCTTAGGCGTCAGCTTTGCCTACGTGCCCAGCATGCAGGCCATTGCCGCCTCCGGCGGCGGGGTGTCCGCCATCGCCGGCGCCATGCTGGTGGGCGGCATTGTAGCCATCATTGTCGGTATTTTTGTCAAGAAGATCCGGCTTTTGTTCCCGCCGGTCATCACCGGGACCGTGGTGTTCACCATCGGCCTTTCCCTCTATCCCACCGCCATCAACTACATGGCCGGCGGCACCGGCAACACGGCGGAGGCGGTGGCGGCCAAGAGCCTGCCGGAGGCGCTGGTATACGGCTCCTGGCAGAACTGGCTGGTAGCGGCCCTGACGCTGACGGCGGTCCTGGTGCTGAACCACCACGGCAAGGGCATCTGCAAGCTGGCGTCTATTCTGCTGGGGATGCTGTTTGGCTACGTGGTGGCCCTGTGCTTCGGCATGGTCAGCTTTGCCGACGTGGGAGACGCGGCCTGGTTCTCCCTGCCCCGTCTGCTGCATTTCGGCATCACCTTTGACGCGCCTAGCTGCATCGCGGTGGGATTGCTGTTTGCCATTAACTCCATCCAGGCCATCGGCGACTTTACCGCTACCACGGTGGGCGGACTGAACCGGGAGCCGACGGACAGCGAGCTTCAGGGCGGCATCATCGCCTACGGCGCCAGCAATATCCTGGCGGCGCTGTTCGGCGGTCTGCCCACGGCCACGTATTCTCAGAACGTGGGCATCGTCACCACTAACAAGGTGGTGAACCGGACGGTGTTCACCTTTGCCGGCGCGTTTTTGCTGCTGGCGGGCGTGTCCCCCAAATTCGCGGCGGTGCTGACCACCATTCCCCAGTGTGTGCTGGGCGGCGCCACCGTCACGGTGTTCTCCACCATCGCCATGACCGGCATGAAGCTCATCGCCTCCCAGGACCTGACGGCCCGGAATACAACCATCGTGGGCCTGTCCGCCGCTCTGGGCGTGGGCATCTCCCAGGCCAGCGCAGCGCTGAGCCAGTTCCCGGCGGCGGTCACCATGATCTTCGGCAAGTCTCCGGTGGTCATCGCCACGCTGATGGCGGTGCTGCTGAATCTGATCCTGCCCAAGGAAAAATAAGAAAAAACGGACGCGGATGCGTCCGTTTTTTTTATGTTTTCTCCAGCTCCGCCATGCTCTTTTTGAATTGGACGGCGAACATGGCGGCTGTGGTACACACCGCCAGCACATCCGCGAGGGGTTCCGCCAGGAAGACCGCGAACACCTTGTTTGTGAAGAAATGGGGGAGAATGAAGATGAGGGGGATCAGCAGGATGATCTTCCGCAGGACGGCCAGGAACAGGGACGTCTTGGCGTTGCCCAGCGCAATGAAGGTCTGCTGGCAGGCGATCTGCACCCCGAAAATGCCGGTGGCGGCCATGTAGACCCGCAGCGCCCAGGCGGCGTATTCCACCAGAGCGGGGTCGTTGTTGAAGATCAGGGCGAAAGCCTGGGGGAAGAGCTGCACCAGGGCCCACAGCGTCATGGAGTAGGCCACACAGGAGACCAGCAGGCACCGGAAGGCATCCCGCACCCGCTGGGCGTTCCGGGCGCCGTAGTTGTAGCTGATGATGGGCTGGGCGCCCTGTGTCAGGCCCTGAAGGGGCATCATCGCCAGCTGCATGATGCTGATGAGCACCGTCATGGCGCCCACCGCCAGGTCGCCGCCGTATTTCAGCAGGGAGGAGTTGAAGCAGACGGAGATCAGGCTCTCCGTAGACTGCATGATGAATGGGGACAGACCCAGGGCGATACAGGGCAGAAATACGGCCGGCACGGGCTTCAGATTGGCCGGGCGGAGCTTCCATTTCGTCCGGGAGCCGGTGAGGAACCGCAGGACCCACAGCGCGGACACCGTCTGGGAGAGAATGGTGGCCAGGGCCGCGCCCCGGACGCCGAGACCCAGGGCGAAGATAAAGATGGGGTCCAGAATGGTGTTCAGGATGGCGCCGATCAGGACGGTTTTCATGCTGACGGTGGTGAAGCCCTGGGCGGTGATATAGGCGTTCATGCCCAGCGTCACCTGCACGCTGACGGTGCCCAGAGAGTAGATCTTCATGTAATCCAGCGCGTAGCTGATGGTGTTTTCGCTGGCGCCGAAGGTCAGCAGCAGCGGTTCCGCGAAAAGCTGGAGCACCACGGTCAGGATCAGGGCGGTACAGATGAGCAGACTGAAGGAGTTGCCCATGATGCGCTCCGCACCCTGGAGGTCGCCCCGTCCCTCCTGGATGGAGGCCCGGGGCGCGCCGCCCATGGCCATCAGCGCCGCGAAGGCGGAGACCACCAGTATGACCGGCAGGCACACGCCTACGCCGGTGAGGGCCAGGGCGCCCACGGTGTCCACCGGCTGCATATGGCCGATGTAGACCCGGTCCACCAGGTTATAGAGCATATTGACGATCTGGGACGTGATGGTGGGCAGAGCCAGGGAAAACAGCAGCTTTTTCACGCTGCCGCTGCCTAAGTCCACCGCTTTCTTTTCTTTCAAGCGAATTCCTCCTCTGCAAGGCCATTTTCAAGCACTGTTTCCAGCAGCAGCGAGAGCTGCTGGATCTGTTCCTCCGTAAGCCCGGCCAAAAGCCGCTGTCCGCAGGCGCATTGAATGTCCCGGCACTCCAGCGCCAGGGGCATTCCCTCCGGGGTGATGGACAGGTGGACGACCCGGCGGTCCGACCTGTCGGGCGTGCGGAGCAGCAGACCCTCCCGTACGAGGTGCTCCACAGCCTGGGAGACCTGGGATTTGGACAGGCCCCGCAGCTCCGCAACGTCCCGGGCGGTGTCACAGTCCGGATTGTTGACCAGGAACAGCAAAATGTGGACCTCCCCCAGGGAAAGACCTGTCCGGGCCGAGAAGTCTGCGAATTGGTGGGAATAGTATTTACCGAACTGCTTGTAAAACTGCAGCAGGCGGGTGTAGGTGAGTGCCATGAACGCCTCCATTTGTTCTGAACAGAACAGTTTATTATAAAACTATATGAGAATAGCACGGAACGGGAGAAATGTCAAGGACGCCGCTTTTTGTTGACAAAACAGGGAGCAGGGAGTATGATATAAAAAATGATATTCAAAACCAGATTACAAGGAGAAAGATATGATTTGGAGCATTGTGAGCGATAGCAGCTGCGACCTGCGCGTCAGCGACTTCACCAGTGAGAAAGTCCTGTTCGAGACGGTCCCGCTGCGTCTGCAGGTGGGAGCCAGGGAATTTATTGATAACGACGAGCTGGACACCCGGGAGCTGCTGACGGCAATGGATGCGGAAAAGACCGCGTCCTCTACTGCCTGCCCTTCCCCGGCGGCCTTTGCGCGGGCCTTTGAAAAGGCCGACAGAACGGTCTGTTTTACCATTTCCGCCAATCTCTCCGGCACCTATAACGCCGCCGTCATGGGCCGGGAGATGGTGCTGGAGGAGCACCCGGAAAAGGAGATCTGTATCATCGACTCCAAGTCTACCGCCGGCGCCATGGTGCTGCTGATCCGCAAGGCGAAGGAGCTGATGGAGGCCGATACCCAGGGCGACTTTGCCGGCATCTGCGACCAGCTGCGGATGTACCAGGCGGCGCTGCGGACCTGCTTTACCCTGGAGAACTTCGACAACCTCATCAAAAACGGCCGGATGCGGCCGCTGGTGGGCACCCTGCTCCACAGCCTGGGCATCCATGTCATCGCCGACGCCACGCCCCAGGGCACCATTCACGTTGCGGACAAGGCCCGGGGCGAGGGCAAGACCTACAAGGCGATCACGGAGCTGATGAGGGGCAGCAAGGACTGCGAAGGGGCTCATGTGGTCATTTCCCACTGCGAGAACCTGGCGGGCGCCATGAAGCTGAAGGAGCAGATTTTGAAGGACCTGCCGGTAAAGGGCGTGGACATCATTTCCTGCCGTGGCCTGACGACGTTCTATGCCATGGAGAAGGGCCTGATCGTAGGCTATTAAACGCATGAAAAAACCAGGCGGCCTAGCCGCCTGGTTTTTTATGTTCAGCGCACGGTGTTCCGCAGGGTGCCGATGCCTTCAACGGCACATTCCACCACATCGCCGGGCTTCAGGAACTTGGGCGGGTCGAAGCCCATGCCCACGCCGGCGGGGGTGCCGGTGGCGATGATGGTGCCGGGCAGCAGCGTCATGCCGGAGGACAGCTCCTCAATGATGTCCGCAATGGAGGTGATGAGGAGGTCCGTGGTGGAATCCTGCCGCGGCTCGCCGTTGACCCGGGAGGAGATGCGCAGGGCAGGCGGGAAGGCGATCTCGTCGGCGGTGGTGATGCAGGGGCCGATGGGAGTGAAACCGTCCAGGCCCTTGCCGAAGTACCACTGCTTATGGGTGGTCTGGAGCAGGCGGGCGGAGACGTCGTTGAGGACCGTGTAGCCGAAGATGTAATCCGCCGCGTCGGCGGCTTTGACGTTTTTGGCGGTCTTGCCGATGATGACCGCCAGCTCCGCCTCATAGTCCAGCCGCTCCACCAGGCCGGGGTGACTCTCGATAAAGCCCTCCGGGCCGACGGCTTCAGTGACCCGCTTGGAGAAGTAGATGGGAATGGGGCGTTCCTTTTTGAAGGCCTCGGAGCTGTACCGCTCCGCCTCCTCAGCGTGGGCCTTGTAGTTGATGCCCAGGCAGATGACATCCTGCCGGGGCCGGGGAATGGGCGCCAGCAGGGTGACGGCGGACAGGGGCAGGGAGGCGTCCGCGTCTTTCACAGCGGAGAGAAGCTGGGAGCGGGGCGCTTCGATGAGCGCATTCATGTCGGGGAAGGGCAGGGGACGGACAGCGGCGCCGTCCTCACGCAGGACGCCCACAGCCTCTTTGCCGTCATGGAGATAGGTAACGAGTTTCATGGGGGATGTCTCCTCTCAGTCAGAATAAAACGGCGGACAGGGGGACCTGTCCGCCGTGCGTTTTCAGGAAAGCAGCAGCTTGTCGTCGGCTTCGTCGCTTCCGCTGACCTTGCTGAACAGCTCCAGCAGCTGGGGGACCGTCAGCTTCTTCTTCTCCTCACCGGAGACGTCGATGACGATGCGGCCGTCGTACATCATGATGAGCCGGTTGCCGTGGGCAATGGCGTCCTTCATGTTGTGGGTGACCATCATGGTAGTCAGATGGTTTTCCGCTACGATGCGGTCGGACAGCTCCAGAACCTTGGCGGCGGTCTTGGGGTCCAGGGCGGCGGTGTGCTCGTCCAGCAGCAGCAGCTTGGGCTTTTGCAGGGAGGCCATCAGCAGCGTCAGCGCCTGGCGCTGGCCGCCGGACAGCAGGCCAACCTTGCTGGTGAGGCGGTCCTCCAGCCCTAAGTCCAGTTTCCGCAGCATCTCCTGATACTGCTCCTTCTCTGCCTTGGTGATGCCCCACTTCAGGCCCCGGCTCTGGCCCCGGCGGGCAGCCAGCGCCAGATTTTCCACGATCTGCATGGTGGGCGCGGTGCCCATCATGGGGTCCTGGAACACGCGGCCGATGAACTTGGCCCGCTTGAACTCCGGCAGGCGGGTCACATCGGTGCCGCCGATGGAGATGGAACCGGAATCCACGGGGAAGGTGCCCGCCACCGCGTTGAGCATGGTGGACTTGCCGGCGCCGTTGCCGCCGATGACGGTGCAGAAGTCGCCGTCGTTCAGGGTCAGGCTGACGCCCCGGAGGGCCTGCTTCTCATTGACAGTTCCGGCGTTGAAGGTTTTCCAGATCTCTTTGATCTCAAGCATGGTTGGATACCCCCTTTGTGGTTTTGACGCTGGCGCGGATGTACTTGTTCTTCCAGAAGGGGATGGACAGGAAGATGGCGACCACCACGGCGCTGAGGAGCTTCAGGTAGTTGGGGTTCAGGCCCATGGCCAGCACCGCCTGAATGACGATGTAGTAGATGATGGCGCCGATGGACACGCTGAACAGCTTCAGGGCGAAGTTGCTGAACAGCCTGGAGAAGGCCACCTCGCCGATGATGACCGCGGCCAGGCCGATGACGATGGCGCCGCGGCCCATGTTGATCTCGCTGGCGCTGTTGTACTGGGCCAGCAGGGAGCCGGACAGGGACACCAGACCGTTTGAGATCATCAGGCCCAGCACCTTGCAGAAGTCGGTGTTGATGCCCTGGGCACGGGCCATGTTCTGGTTGGAGCCGGTGGCGCGGAGGGAGCAGCCCAGCTCCGTGCCGAAGAACCAGTAGAGAACGGCGATGAGGATGGCCGTGAAGACGCCCACTACCAGGATGGGATGGCGGTAGAAGGGCCGGGCGCCCTTGGCAACGTCCTGGACGAACCGCAGGGACACCAGCAGCTTGTCCAGCAGCTCCGGCGTGGAGACATTGATGGCCACCGTTGCCTTCATGCCCATGATGGCCATGTTGATGGACCACAGGCCCAGCTGGGTCAGGATGCCGGACAGGATGGCCGGGATGCCGCAGAAGGTGTGCAGCACACCGGTGACAAAGCCTGCCAGCATACCCGCCAGCGTGGAGGCCAGCATAGCGATCCACAGGCTGGTCCCGCCGGTGTACAGCACCACGAACACGGCGGCGCCGGTGCAGAAGGAGCCGTCCACCGTCAGGTCGGCAATGTCCAGAATTTTATAGGTGATGTAGACGCCGATGGCCATGATGCCCCAGATCAGACCCTGGGATATGGCCCCCGGCAGCGCGTTGATGAAATTCAGCATAATCGTGCGTTCCCCCCGTTCAGGTGATGAAAGTCATAGACTTCATAAGTATAGCGTGAATCAGCGGAAAAGGGAAGCCCTTTTCCGCTGATTTTTACGTTATTTCGCGTGGTTTTGCGCTTTTTTGCCTGGATCAGGCGATAACCTCGTAGCCATCGGGAACGGTCAGGCCCAGGTCGGTGCAGATGGTCTCGTTGTACTTCTTGGTGAACTGGGGCGCGTACTCGATGGGCATGGAGGCGATGTCGGCCTCGCCGGTCAGGACCTTGGCGGCCATCTTGCCGGTGGCGACGCCCAGGTCATAGTAGCTGATGGACAACGTGGCAACGCCGCAGCCGCCGCAGATGCCTTCCTCACCGCAGATGACGGGCACGCCGGCGGGACGGGCGATGTTGTCGATGATGCCGGTATTGTTGGCGCAGGTGTTGTCGGTGGGGACATACAGCACGTCGCTGTTGTCAACGGCGTTCTGGGTCACGGAAGCCATGTCGTTAGTGTCGGAGAAGGGATACTGGGTGCAGGTCAGGCCCAGCTTCTCCAGCTCAGCCTGGACGGTGTCCACCTGGTACTGGCTGTTGGCCTCGGCGGAGCAGTACAGCAGGCCCACGGTCTTAGCCTCGGGGAACCACTCGGTCACCATAGCGGCCTGCTGGTCCAGGGGAGCCAGGTCAGAGGTGCCGGACACGTTGGTGCCCACAGTGCCGTTGAAGTCCTTGATGCCCAGGGCCACGCCGTACTCGGTGACGGAGGTGCCCAGGACGGGGATGTCACTGGTGGCGGCCACGGCGGCCTGCAGGGCGGGGGTGGCGTTGGCCATGATCAGGTCCACGCCGGCGGACACGAAGCCGTTGACGATGGTGGCGCAGGTGGCGCTTTCGCCGGCGGCGTTCTGCTCATCGAACGTCACCTGGCCGGGCAGAGCCTCTTCCAGTGCGTCCCGGAAGCCCTGGGTGGCGGCATCCAGAGCGGGGTGGGGGGCCAGCTGGCAGATACCGATGTTGTAAGTAACGGCCTCGGCGGGGGCTTCGGTCTGCTCGGTTTCAGCGGGAGCCTCGGCAGGGGCCTCCGTCTTGGAGCCGCCGCAGGCGGCCAGGCTCAGGACCATCACAGCGGCCAGAGCAAGAGCAAGGATCTTCTTTTTCATCACAATGATCTCCTTTTATATTTGGAAAATCTTATAAAAAACGGCCCTGTCCGATGGGACAGAGCCGCTTTCCATACAAGTTCTGTCAAACCGGACGATTTATTTTTGGGCGTAATAAAGTCGGCCCGCATAGCGGACCTCCATAAAAGAATAGGAGATCATAGAAACAGAGAGGGTCATGTTCATATGAAAACTCCTTTCCGCCCTCCGGCTGGTTTTGCTACTTTTGCAGTATATAGCTTTAAAGGAGTGAAGTCAACCGTCATTTTCTACAAAATAAGGGGAGGGAATCGGACGGAGCGCACAGAGAAGCCGCGAAGGAAAGGGAAAAGACTTGAAATGCGGCCTTTTTCCTTTTGGGCGAAATACAGCGGCATGCATGCATGGGAAAAAATCTCCCGTTGACAACGGAAAAGCGGGGTGCTATATTGGAAAAGTATTTTTTGGAACGCTTTTAGGCGGCGGTTTGCGGCGTGAGCCGCAAGGCGACAATCGAACAGACGAGCGACACCGCGGATCGCAGCTGAAAGTCCCGAAAGAGACTGGGACTTTTAGCCGCAAAAATGGTCCGGTGGTGTTTTTTTGTTTACCAAAAGCGGGCCGGTTTGTCCGCTTTGCGCGTACAAATCCCATTTCCGGCAAAACTGTTGTGTGGAATATAGAAAAAGGTAAGGTGAGAGGAATGTCAACAAAATTCGTATTCGTGACTGGCGGCGTGGTGTCCGGCCTGGGCAAGGGCATCTGCGCGGCATCCCTGGGACGGCTGCTGAAGCAGCGGGGCGTCCGGGTGCGCAACCAGAAATTCGACCCCTATATCAACGTGGACCCCGGCACCATGAGCCCCTACCAGCACGGCGAGGTGTTCGTCACCGAGGACGGCGCCGAGACCGACCTGGACCTGGGCCACTACGAGCGGTTCGTGGATGAGGACCTCAGCGGCAATTCCTCCATCTCCTCCGGCAAGATCTACTGGTCCGTGCTGAACCGGGAGCGCCGGGGCGACTACCTGGGCGCCACCGTCCAAATCATCCCCCACATCACCAACGAGATCAAGAGCCGCATCTACGCCATGGCGGGCGACGATGTGGACGTAGTGATCTCCGAGATCGGCGGCACCGTGGGCGACATCGAAAGCCAGCCCTTCCTGGAGGCCATCCGCCAGGTGGCGTCCGAACGGCCCCACGGCGACGTGCTGTTCATCCATGTGCCCCTCATTGTCCAGATCCCCGGCTCCGGGGAGCTGAAGTCCAAGCCCACCCAGCACTCCGTGAAGGAGCTGCTGTCCCTGGGCATCCAGCCGGATATTCTGGTGTGCCGCTGCGACACCCCCATCACCGAGGACATCCGCAGGAAGATCGCCCTGTTCTGCAACGTGGAGCCGGACTGCGTCATCCAGAACGCCACGGCGGAGACGCTGTACGAGGTGCCCCTGCTGATGGCCAAGGAGGGCCTGGACGAGGTGGTTTGCCGCAAGCTGGGGCTCATCACCCACCAGCCGGACCTGCGGGAGTGGAGCGCCATGGTGAAGCGGGAGAAAGCCGCCCACAAGAAGGTGCGCATCGCGCTGGTTGGCAAGTACACCCAGCTCCACGACGCCTATCTCTCCGTGGTGGAGTCCCTGAACCATGCCGGCACCGCCAACGACGCCGTGGTGGACATCGAGTGGGTGAACTCCGAGGAGGTCAACGAGGGCAATGTGGCGGAGCGGCTGTCCGGCTGTACCGGCGTTCTGGTGCCCGGCGGCTTCGGCGACCGGGGCATCGAGGGTATGATCACCGCCTGCCGCTATGCCCGGGAGAACAAGATCCCCTACTTCGGCATCTGCCTGGGCATGCAGATGGCGGTCATCGAGTTTGCCCGCCACGTGCTGGGCTACGAGGACGCCACCTCCTCCGAGTTCTCCGAGACCACGAAACACCCGGTCATTGATTTGATGCCCGACCAGGTGAACGTGACGGAAAAGGGCGGCACCATGCGCCTTGGCAAGTACCCCTGTGTCCTGACCGAGGGGACCCACAGCCGGGAGCTGTACGGCGTGGAGGAGATCTCCGAGCGCCACCGCCACCGCTTCGAGTTCAACAACGACTACCGGGAGGCCATGCAGGACGCGGGCATGGCCCTGGCGGGCCTGTCCCCCAACGGCCATCTGGTGGAGATCGTGGAGATCCCCGACCACCCCTGGTTCGTGGGCGCCCAGTTCCATCCGGAATTCAAGAGCCGTCCTGACAGACCCCATCCCCTGTTCTACGGTTTTGTGAAGGCCGCCGTGGAGAAAATGGAGACAAAGTGAACCCCGCTGTTTGATGGAAAGGTGCTTGCATGAATCATTTTCAGAAAATTGCCGCCCGGCTGGAGAGCAGCGGCCTGGACGCCATCCTGCTGACCGGGGAGGCCAACCGTTTTTACGGCTCCGGCTTCCACTCCGCCGGGACTGACGGCGTGGCGCTGGTGACCCGGAAGCGGGCCTACTACTTTACCGATTCCCGGTACACGGAGGCCGCCGCCCGGTACGTACAGGGCGCCGAGCTGCGGGAGATCGGCCGGGGCCGGGGCTATGCCGCCCTCATTGAGGAGGTCATCGGCGAGGAGCAGCTCCGTCGGATCGGCTTTGAGGACGCCTATATGACCGTCCAGGACCATGAGCGTTACCGCAAGGCCCTGTCCTGCGACCTGGTGCCTGCCACGCAGCTCCTGTGGGACCTGCGGATGGTGAAGGACGACGAGGAGATGGAGACCATGGTGGCCGCCCAGCGCATCGCGGAGCGGGCCCTGACGGACATCCTGGAGGAGATCCGGCCCGGCGTCACGGAGAAGGAGATCGCCGCCCGCCTGCAGTACCTGATGCTCCACTACGGCGCGTCGGACATGTCCTTTGACCCCATCGTGGTTTCCGGCCCCAACGGCAGCCTGCCCCACGGCGTCCCGTCGGAGCGGGTCATCGGGCGGGGAGAATTCGTCACCATGGACTTCGGCTGCGTCTATCGCGGCTATTGCTCTGACATGACCCGCACCGTGGCGGTGGGCTTTGCCACGGAGGAGATGCAGACGGTCTACAACACGGTCCTTGCCGCCCAGAAGGCGGGCATTGCCGCCGCCAAGGCAGGCGTCACCGGCCGGGAGGTGGACGGCGCGGCCCGGGCGGTCATTGAAGCCGCCGGGTACGGTGACTGTTTCGGCCACAGCTTCGGCCACGGCGTGGGCGTGGAGATCCACGAGGCCCCCAACGCCTCTCCCATGAACGACAAGCCTCTGCCCGCGGGCGCGGTGATCTCCGCCGAGCCGGGTATCTACCTGCCGGGCAGGCTGGGCGTCCGCATTGAGGACGTCATCCTGCTGACGGAGGACGGGTGCCTGGATATTACGAAAGCGCCCAAGGAGCTTCTGATCCTCTGACAAAAAATTATTTTCCGGAAAGCCCGCGGAAGCAATCGTTTCCGCGGGCTTTTCCCACGGGAAGAGCCGTTGACAAAGTTTTTTGGGGGAAGCATAATGAGAATGAAAACAAATGCGAGGAGAATGACTCACATGGAAACAGTATACATCACCGGCCACCGCAACCCGGATACCGACTCCATCGTGTCCGCCATGGCGTATGCCGCACTGAAAAACGCCCTGGGACAGCGGGAGTACAAGGCCGCCCGGCTGGGTCAGGTCAGCGATGAGACCCAGATCGTGCTGGACCGCTTTGGTTTCCAGCCGCCCATGCTCATCAGCGATGTGCGCAACCAGGTGCGGGATCTGGACTTTGACACGCCGCCCACGCTGGACGCCTCCGCCACCATCAGCCGGGGCTGGCAGGCCATGCAGACGGACAAAATTTCCGCCATGCCCGTCACCAATGAGGACGGCACCCTGTACGGCATGCTGTCCGCCGGCGACGTGGCCAACTACGATATGACCTCTGTCCGGGACCCCCTGGTGAAAAACATCCCCGTTTACAACCTGCTGTCCGTGCTGGAGGGCCAGATCCTCAACGAGGGCAGCGAGCTGTGGGAGGAGGTCTCCGGCGCCGTGACCATCGCCCTGCCCGCGGGACGGGAGAACCTGATGTTCTCCGGGCGGGATGTCATCCTGGTCTGCGGCGACCAGCCGGACATGCTGCGCCGGGCGCTGGAACAGCAGGTGAACTGCGTGCTGGTGTGCCAGGCGGAGGTGAGCCAGGAATTTATCGAGATGGCGGAAAAGACCTGCATCATCTCCACGCCCTACGACCCCTACCGGGCGGTGCGGCTCATCCACCACGCCATGCCCATCAGCAGCATCTGCAAGACCCAGGACATGGTCTGCTTCCATCTGGACGATTACATCGACGACGTGCAGGACACCGTGCTGGAGAGCCGGTTCCGTTCCTACCCCATCCTGGATGAGGAGGAACGGGTGGTGGGCACCCTGTCCCGCTACCACCTGCTGCGGCCCCGCCGCAAGCGGGTCATCCTGATGGACCACAACGAGCGGGCCCAGTCCGTCGTCGGCCTGGAGCAGGCCGACATCCTGGAGATCGTGGACCATCACCGCCTGGCGGATATTGAGACCAAGAATCCCATCTACGTCCGCAACGAGCCGGTGGGCAGCACCACTACCATTGTGGCGGGGATGTACCAGGAAAAGGGCCTGATGCCCACGGCGAAGATGGCGGGCCTGATGGCTGCCGCCATCGTGTCCGACACCGTCCTGTTCAAGTCTCCCACCTGCACCCAGCGGGACATCGACATGGCCCACCGCATGGCCCGCATCGCCAACGTGTCCCTGGAGGAGCTGGGCAAGGCCATCTTCTCCGCCACCTGCGGCGACGAGAAGACCGTGGACGCCATGCTGAAGACCGATTACAAGGAATTCCACATCGCCGGGCACAACCTGGCGGTGAGCCAGATCACTTGCATGGATTCCGACCGCCTGCTGGCCCGGAAACAGGATTTCCTTCATGCCATGGGCGCCATCCGCAAGGCCCGGGGGCTGGATACCGTGGTGCTGATGATCACCGATGTGCTGCTGGAGGGTACCCAGCTGATCTTCACCGGCGATGAGGACACCATCCGCCAGGCGTTCAACATCAAGAGCGAGGACAACTGCGCCTTCCTGCCCAAGATCATGAGCCGGAAAAAGCAGGTCATCCCCACGCTGTCCGCCCTGTGGGGCTGAAATCCCAAAGAGATGCAAAGAGGTCCGGGCCGTGCGGCCCGGACCTCTTTTTCAGGACTGACGTCTTTGGTAGAACTTTTGAGACAGCGGAATGGAAACCACGTTCAGCACCACGGCGGCGATCAGCATGGCGGCCAGAATGGGGCCCTGGAAGGCGAAAGCTGTTCCGCCGCCCATGCTCTCGGCGATGGAGGCAATGGCCCCGGCGCCGCCGCAGACGAGGAAGATAATGAGGAACATGGCCAGCCGCCCCTTTTCCACACCCATGCGGAACATCAGCGGCAGGGTGATTGCCAGGATACAGAGGGCGCCCAGAACGGACAGGGCTATGACACTGGGGAGAAACGCCCGGTGGATCACCAGGGAGAGGACCGCCTGCAGCAGGCCGGACAACACCGCCGCGGCACCAATGCACAGCCAGCCGAACACGTACTTGCCCAGCACCACGTCCCGTGCGGAATAGGGCATCATGGCGGCCATCTGGTCCCATTTGCTCCGCTCGTCGTAGGCCAGGGCGGTGTAGGGCATCATGGCGGCGTAGATCACGGCGAAGGCGTTGTTAAACCCGCTGGGCAGGGCGGAAAACAGCAGGATCATCACCAGAAAATACTTCATCTGCCGCCAGATGACATAGGTATCCTTTAAAATGAGGGCCTTCATCTCGTTTTCGCTCCTTTCACCAGAAACAGCACGATGTCCTCCACCGAGGGCTTCTCCAATTGGAACCCGGCGGGGGCCAGGTCACGGCGTATCAGCGCCCGGACGCCGCCGTAGCCGTTTGGCTCCCGGGCTACGATGGCCTCGGGCAGCAGGCATTCCAGCTGCTCCGCGGAATCAGTAAAAATGCCGTATTCCTCCAACAGGCGGTCCTTTTCCTCGCAGAACAGCAGATTGCCCTGGTGGATGAAAGCGATGTAGTCGCAGAGCTTTTCCAGGTCGCTGAGAATGTGGGAGGAGATGAGGATGGAGTGGTCCTCCTCCCGGGTGAACTCGTTGAAAATATCCAGCACCTCATCCCGGACGATGGGGTCCAGCCCGGCGGTGGCTTCGTCCAGCACCAGCAGCTTCGGCTGATGGCTCAGGGCCACGGCGATGGCCAGCTTCATCCGCATACCACGGGAGAAGTCCTTGAACTGCTTGCTGGGGGGCAGGTCAAACCGCTTCAGATAGCCGTCGTAGAGCTTCTGGTCCCACCGGCGGTACGTGGCCGCCATGATCTTCCCCACCTGGACGGCGTTCAGGGATTCGGGGAAGTAGGCCTCGTCCAGCACCACGCCCACGTCCTCCTTCACCTCCCGGAATTCCGGGGAGGAGACGTCCGTGCCCAGCACGGAGGCTGTGCCGCTGTCGGGCCGCAGGGCGCCCATCAGAAGGCGGATGGTGGTGGATTTGCCGGCGCCGTTTTCGCCCACCAGACCGCAGATGGTGCCGCTGGGCACCGTCAGGTTCAGGTCCCGGATGGCGAAATCGCCGAAGGATTTGTTGATGTGAGATAATTCAATGGCATTCATTGAGCTTCCTCCTCCAATAGAATGCGCAGCATTTCCTGTAATTCTTCCCGGGAGACGCCGCAGCTTTTGGACAGCTCCGCGGCGGCGGACAGGTGGTCCTCCAGCTCTTTCAGCTGATGCTCCCGCACCAGGTCCAGATTTTTTTCCGCCACGAAGCAGCCCTTGCCCGCCACCGTGGTGACAAAGCCCTGGGCCTCCAGCTCGTCGTAGGCCCGCTTCGTGGTGATGACGGAAATTTTCAGGTCCTTTGCCAGCCCCCGGATGGAGGGCAGGGCCTCTCCCGGCCGCAGCGTCCCGGCGATGATCTGGGCCTTGATCTGGGAGCTGATCTGGTCATAGATGGGCTGGCCCGCGGTATTTCGGATAATGAGCTCCATGGAATTCCTCCGTTCGTACTGTACATGTACAGTATATACAGTATGCACGGCTTGTCAAGAGGGAATTTGAAATTTCTTTTTGGGCCGCTACTAGGAAACGGGCGGAAACTGTGATATACTACGAAACCGGATAAAAAATGGGAGGTCAGGGCCTTTGGAGCGTGTCAGCGGCGTCAACAACTGGAAACTGGTCATCCGCCGGGAGGCGGCGGGCGTCGCTATCCTGTGGGCGGCCACCTGTGATGCTGAAGCCGCCCTGCCGGACGAGCTGTTCGGCCTGCCGGTGACGGCGCTGGGGGACCATGCCCTGACGCCGGGGCGTCCCATGCCGGAGGGGGAGGAGGTCCTGGTGACCTGCGGCCCCGTGAACGAAGAGGACTGGGACAACGGCGCCCTGACGGATCTGACCCTGCCGGACAGCCTGGAGCGGGTGGAGGACTACGGCTTTTTCAACTGCCGGACGCTGAAGACCCTGCGGCTGCGGGACACCGTCCGCTATTGGGGCGGCGGGGCCCTGATGAACTGCCGGGCGCTGGACACCTTTCACATCACCTGCACCGGGGAGGAGGGCGAGCTACTGGCTTACCTGGCGGAGGAACTGCCCCGGGAGCTGGATGTGACGCTGACCCGGGCGGATGGGCAGACGGCGCGGCTGATTTTCCCGGAGTATGTGGAGGTCTACGAGGAGAACTGCCCCGCCCATCATTTTGATTACAACATCAGCGGCGCGGGTTACGGCTACCACCATTGTTTTTACCGCAAGCAGCTGAGCTTCAAAGCCTATGATGAGCTGTGGCGGCCCATGCTGGGCATGGAGCACGACGAGGACTGCGCCCTGCGTCTGGCCTGGTGGAGGCTGCGGTATCCCGTGGAGCTGACGGAGCAGGCGGAGAATGATTATCTGGACTTCCTCCGCCAGCGTCCCCTGGCCGCCGGGCGGTGGCTGCTGGGACGCCGGGACACAGAGGGCCTCCAATTCCTGCTGCGGACACTGGACTGGGACCGGGACGATCTGACGGCCCTCTGCGGCGAGGCCCGGGAACAGGATTCCCCGGAGGCATTGGCGATGCTCCTGGAAGAACAGCATAGGCGGTTCCCCTCCGGGTTGGACAAGAGCTTTGACCTTTGAGTGAGACGGTATGGACGAACAGAAAGACTTTAGCCAAATCGGGCGGGACATCCTGCTGACCGCCCGGAATGAACTGTATATGAACCTGCCCTACCTGGATGTGGCGCTGTGCGCCCTGGATTTCCAGCCCGGCGGCGGGATGACGCTGTCTGTTGCCACAGACGGCGAGACGCTATACTACGACGGCGGGTATCTAGCGGAGCGGTACATGCGGAGCCGGGTGTACACCAACCGGGCGTACCTCCATGTCATCCTCCACTGTATGCTCCGCCATCTGGCGAAGAAGCGGGGCAAGGTGCCGGAGTTGTGGGACTTGGCCTGCGATGTGGCGGTGGAGAGCATCCTGGACGGGCTGAATTACCCCTGCTTGGATGGCGGCAGCGTGCCCGCCAAGCGGAAGTTTTACGGCGAGTGCCGCCAGGATATGCCGGTACTTACCGCCGAGGGCATCTACCGCCGCCTGCTGCGGCTGAGCTTGCCGGAGTACGAGGTGGCCCAGCTCCAGCGGCGGTTTCTGGAGGACGACCACGGCCTCTGGGACCCGGAGAAGCAGGACGACCAGGAGCAGTCCCAGCAGCAGGATGAGAAGTGGAAGGATTTGTCGGAAAAGACCCAGACCGGCATGGAGACGGTGCTGGCGGGCCAGTCCACCGGCGGCGAGGCGGTGCTGGAGCAGATCCAGGTGGCCAACCGGGACGACGTGGACTACCGGGCCTTTCTGCGGCGGTTCGCCGTGCCCCGGGAGGTGCTGGGCGTGGACGGCGACGCCTTTGACTACGGGTTTTACTCCTACGGTCTGCGGCTCTACGGCAATATGCCCCTGGTGGAGCCTACGGAGACCCGGGAGGAAAAACGCATCGAGGATTTCGTCATCGCCGTAGACACCTCCATGTCTACCTCCGGCGAGCTGGTGCGGCAGTTTCTGGCATGCACCTACGCGATTTTGCGCAGTACCGAGACATTTACCCGGAAGGTGAACATCCGTATCCTCCAGTGCGATGACCAGGTGCGGTCCGACACGGTCATCCATGACCTGGAGGACCTGAGAAAATACATGGACCACTTCCAGCTTGCCGGCGGCAGCGCCACGGATTTCCGTCCGGTGTTCGAGCATGTGGCGCGGCTCCAGAAGGAGGGGGCTTTCACCTCTCTCCGGGGGCTGGTGTACTTCACCGACGGCATGGGCGTCTACCCGAAAAAGCGCCCGCCCTATGAGACGGCCTTCGTACTGCTGGAGGAGCCGCCGATGTCCGTGAAAATCCCGCCCTGGGCCATCCGGCTGGTACTGGACCTGCCGGGGCTGGAAAAGGCGGCGCGGGAGACGGCGGAGGAACTGCCGGACATGATAGATCTGGACGAACTTCCCGCATTATAACGGAGGAATTACAATATGAATATCAAACAGGCAAAACAGGAGATCGCCAACACCTTAAAGGCGTATCTCACCCGTGACGAGCTGGGGAACTACCTCATTCCCGCCATCCGCCAGCGGCCCGTGCTGCTGATGGGCCCTCCGGGCATCGGCAAGACCCAGATCATGGAGCAGATCGCGGCGGAGGAAGGCGTGGGCCTGGTGGCCTACACCATCACCCACCATACCCGTCAGAGCGCCATCGGCCTGCCCTTCATTGAAAAGCGCACCTACGGCGGCAAGGAATATTCCATTACAGAGTACACCATGAGCGAGATACTGGCCTCCGTCTACCAGCTCATGGAGCGGACGGGGCTGAAAGAGGGCATCCTGTTCCTGGACGAGATCAACTGCGTCAGCGAGACGCTGGCCCCCATGATGCTGCAATTCCTGCAGTGCAAGACTTTCGGCAACCAGCGTCTGCCGGAGGGCTGGCTCATCGTGGCTGCGGGCAACCCGCCGGAGTACAATAAGTCCGTCCGGGACTTCGACGTGGTGACGCTGGACCGGGTGAAGCGCATGGACGTGACGGAGGACTTCGCCGTCTGGAAGGAATACGCCCGGCGCAAGGGCATCCACGGCGCCGTCATCTCCTATCTCGACATCAAGAAGGACAACTTCTACCGCATCGAGACCACCGTGGACGGCTTGCAGTTTGCCACCGCCCGTGGCTGGGAGGACCTCTCCGAGCTTATCATCGCCTATGAAAAATTGGGCCTGCGGGTGGACCGGGAGGTGGTGGGGCAGTACATCCAGCTGCCTCGCATCGCCAAGGATTTCGCAAATTATCTGGAGCTGTACTACAAGTACCAGCGGACCTACCATGTGGACGACATCGTGAAGGGCACCTGGCAGAACATCACCATGCTGGAGCTGCGGGAGGCCCCCTTTGACGAAAAGCTGTCCGTCATGGGACTGCTGCTGAGCCGCCTGTCCGAATCGGCCCGGGCCGTTCGGCAGCAGGACGCCCTGACCACCGCCCTCCACACCGCCCTGCTGGACTTCAAGGCCAAGACCGCCGACGGCGCGGAGCCCCAGGCGGTACTGGGCCAGCTCATCTGGCAGCGGCAGGAGAAGCTGCGGCAGGCGAAAGAGGCCGGGAGCCTGGAAAAGGAGACTCGGGACCTGGGGATGTGGGAGGTCAACACCCTGGAGGACTACCGCCAGCAGCTGGCAAAAGAGGACGTCACCGACCCGGCAGAGGCCATGGAGACCGTCCGGGGCTGGTTCGGCGGCGAGGTGGAGAAGCGGAAGACCCTGGGCGCGGACACCGGCGCCATGTTTGACAACACCTTCCGCTTCCTGGAGCAGACCTTCGGCCAGGACCAGGAGCTGGTGCTGTTCGTGACGGAGGTCACGGCGGGGTATGACACCAGCTGGTTCGTGGAGAATTTCGGCTGTGACGCCTATTTCCGGCATAATAAAGAACTGCTGTTTGACGACACCCGGCACCGCATCCGGGAGAGCATTGCCGCGGCGAAAGCGGCGGAACTGGAGGAGAGAAGCCATGAGTGAAGATCTGAAGCGCATTGAGGAAGTGCTGGACCGGCAGGTCCGCCCGTCCCTCCGGGCCCACGGAGGGGAGATCCAGGTGGACCGTCTGGAGAACAAGGTGCTGTATGTGAAGCTGCTGGGCCAGTGCGCCGGATGCCCCTCCGCCGACCTGACCAACGAGACACTGGTGGAGGCGGAAGTGGTGAAAGCCCTGCCGGAGCTGGTGGAGAAGGTGGCGGTCATTCAGACCGTCAGCGACGAGCTGTGGGAGCAGGCCAAGCGGCTCCTGCGGGACCACCATCTGTAAAGGAGAAACGCGATACCCACGCCTGTATACGGCCAAAAGCGCCGGACTCATCCTTGCCGCAGGGACGAGTCCGGCGCTTTTTCGCAGGGGAGTTTCGGGCATCTGACCGCATGGTTTGTGAAATAACAAATTTTTATACAACCTAAAAATTTTTTAGAATTACATTGATTTTACGCAAAGTTTACGTTATACTTGACATCAATACGGTTAAGGTTACCACGCTTTTGCGGTACCAGCCAGAAGGAGGGACAACAGATATGAGCAGATTAGAAGTGAAAATGCCCGGCGCTGCCCAAGCCGTGGTGGAGCAGTTATACCGCAATATGGAGCGGCGGATCGCCGCCAGCCCTCCGGGATTGTGCCCGGTGGACATGGCGCTGAACTTTCTGAACCTGTGCCAGGCCCAGACCTGCGGCAAGTGCGTCCCCTGCCGCATTGGTCTGGCCCAGCTCTCCAACATGATCCGGGAGGTGCTGGAGGGTGAACCGCAGCTGAAGATCCTGGACCGGATCGAGGCCACCGCCCAGGTCATCGTGGATACGGCGGACTGCGCCATCGGCATCGACGCCGCCAACCTGGTGCTGATGGGTCTGAAGGGCTTCCGGGATGATTACGAGGAGCACATCCTCCACCACCGTTGCCTGGGAACTCTGAAAAACCCCGTGCCCTGCGTGGCATTGTGTCCCGCCGGTGTGGATATTCCCGGCTACATCTCCCTGGTGAACGAGGGCCGCTGCGCCGACGCCGTCCGGCTCATCCGCAAGGACAACCCCTTCCCCACTGCCTGCGCCTATATCTGCGAGCATCCCTGCGAGGCCCGCTGCCGCCGGAACATGGTGGATGACGCGTTGAACATCCGGGGCCTCAAGCGCTACGCCGTGGACCACGCCGGGGACGTGCCCCAGCCGAAAAAGGCTCCCGCCACCGGAAAATCCGTGGCCATCGTGGGCGGCGGCCCCGGCGGACTCTCCGCCGCCTACTACCTGGCGCTCATGGGACACAAGGTCACGGTCTACGAGCAGCAGAGCAAGCTGGGCGGCATGATGCGCTACGGCATCCCCAGCTACCGCTTCCCCCGGGAGAAGCTGGACGCGGAGATCGCCTCCATCCTCTCCCTGGGCATCGAGGTACATACCGGGGTCAAGGTGGGCCAGGACGTCACCTTTGACCAGCTCAAGAAAGAACACGACTGCGTGTATATCTCCATCGGTGCCCACACCGACAAAAAGACGGGCATCGAGGGCGAGGACAGCGCGGGCGTCATGTCCGCCGTGGAGCTGCTGCGCCGCATCGGTGACGACGAGATGCCGGACTTCACCGGCCAGAACGTGGCGGTCATCGGCGGTGGCAACGTGGCTATGGACGTGACCCGCAGCGCCATCCGCTTGGGCGCGGCCAAGGTCACCTGCGTCTATCGCCGCCGCCAGGAGGATATGACGGCCCAGCAGGAGGAAGTGGAGGGCGCCATCGCGGAGGGCGCCGAGGTCCTGACCCTCCAGGCACCGCTGAAGATCGAGGCGGACGAAAACGGCCATGTGACGGCCCTGTGGACCCAGCCCCAGATCATCGGCGAGGTGGACAAGGCGGGCCGTCCCCGGCCCAGCACCGCCTCCGTGGAGCCTCTGCGCATTCCGGCGGACACCATCATCGTCGCCATCGGCCAGGGCATCGAGTCCCGGGGCCTGGAAGAGAGCGGCATCAAAATTCAGCGGGGCGGCAATGTGGCCGCCAACACCAGCACCCAGATCCCCGATATGGAGGGCGTGTTCGCCGGCGGAGACTGCGTCACCGGCCCCGCCACCGTTATCCGGGCCATCGCCGCCGGCAAAGCGGCGGCTGCCAATATCGACGACTATCTGGGCTTCAACCATGAGATCAAGGTGGACGTCACGGTGCCCACGCCCCGCTGCACCGACCTGCGGCCCCGGGGCCGTGTGGACGCCACGGAGCGGGACGCCTGCGAGCGCAAGTGCGACCTCCAGTGCATCGAATGCGGCATGACGGACGAGGAGGCCGCCCAGGAGTCCTCCCGCTGCCTGCGGTGCGACCACTTCGGGTATGGAATCTTCAAGGGAGGACGTGTGGAAAAATGGTAAACTTCAAGATCAATGACCGGGAGCTGTCCGCAGCCAAGGGCACGACCATCCTGGCGGCCGCTGAAAAGGCCGGCATCCCCATTCCCCACCTGTGCTTTTTGAAGGACATCAACGAGATCGCCGCCTGCCGGATGTGCGTGGTGGAGATCGAGGGCACCGACCGCCTGGTCCCCGCCTGCAACACGGAGGTGCTGGAGGGCATGGTCATCCAGACCAACTCTCCCCGGGTCCGGCAGGCCCGGAAGACCAACCTTCGGCTGATTTTGTCTCAGCACAACTCCACCTGCACCACCTGCATCCGCAGCGGCTACTGCGAGCTGCAGAAGCTGTCCCACGACCTGAACATCCACTACCAGCCCTACGACGTGCAGCCGGAGCGCTCCCGGGTGGACCTGAGCGTCCCCATCGTCCGGGAGGCAGGCAAGTGCATCAAGTGCATGCGCTGTATCCAGGTCTGCGATAAAATTCAGGGCATGCACATCTGGGATGTGGCGGGCACCGGCTCCCGCACCACCGTGGACGTCAGCTACAACCGCTATCTGAAAAACACGGCCTGCACCTTCTGCGGCCAGTGTGTCACCCACTGCCCCACCGGCGCCCTGACCGTCCGGGATGACACCAACCGGGTGCTGCGGGCCCTGGCGGACCCAGAGATCACCACTGTGGTCCAGGTGGCTCCCGCCGTGCGGGTAGCCTGGGGGGAAGTGCTGGGCGCCGTGAACAAGAACAAGCAGGTGCCGGTGGGCAAGCTGGTGGCGGCCCTGAAGCGCCTGGGCTTTGACTATGTGTTCGACACCAACTTCTCCGCCGACCTGACCATCATGGAGGAGGGCAGCGAGTTCATCGAGCGGTTCACTCACCGGGGCAAGTACCGCTGGCCTATGTTCACCTCCTGCTGCCCCGGCTGGGTACGGTTCCTCAAGACCCAGTACCCGGATTACGCGGAGAACCTCTCCACCGCCAAATCCCCCCAGCAGATGTTCGGCGCGGTGGCCAAGAGCTACTTTGCCGAGAAGATGGGCATTGACCCCCACAAGATGTGCGTGGTCTCCATCATGCCCTGCTCCGCCAAGAAAGCGGAGAGCGAGCTGCCCACCATGCGGGACGCCTGCGGCGACCGGGACGTGGACGTGGTGCTGACCACCCGGGAGCTGGTGCGGCTGTTCCGCAGCGACTGCATCGTGCCCGCCGACCTGGAGGAGGAGCCCTTCGACAGCCCCCTGGGTTCCGGCACCGGCGCGGCGGTCATTTTCGGCGCCACCGGCGGCGTCATGGACGCGGCCCTGCGCAGCGCCTACTATCTGGTGACGGGCAAAAACCCCGACCCGGACGCCTTTGAACAGGTGCGGGGCAGCAAGCCCTGGAAGGAAGCCACGTTTGACATTCCCGGTGCCGGGAACGTCCGGGTGGCGGTGGTCAGCGGCCTGGCCAACACCCGCAGGCTGATGGAGGCCGTGGACAGCGGCGAGGCGGACTACGACTTCGTGGAGGTCATGGCCTGTCCCGGCGGCTGCGCCGGCGGCGGCGGACAGCCCATCCATGAGGGCGTGGAGATGGCGTCGTCCCGGAGCAGCCAGCTGTGGAAGCTGGACGCCAATGCAGACATCCGCTTCTCCCATGAGAACCCGGATATTCAGACGCTGTACCGGGCCTACCTGAAAAAGCCCCTGGGGGAAAAGGCCCATCATCTGCTGCATACCGATCACAACGCCTGGGACGCCATGCCCGAAAAACCGTGATAAAAAATCTGCCCGCTGCGCAAGCAGCGGGCAGATTCCAGCTTGTCGAAAAACTTCCGTTTTGTTCAGAAAGGTTTTGGCTTGCAGGGGGAGTACGAGGGGGCGGGAGCCCCTTCGTGTTGGATCGAATGTCTGCAAAAAGCCTGCCTCAGCAGGCGTTTGCGCCGCGCAGCGGCAGCTTTTCGGGCCGCAGTGCGGCCAGAAAAGCGAGACATTAGGCAGGCTGTGATTTACTTCATCAGCTCGCACACCAGGTCGGTGTAGCCGGAGGGGTCCTCCAGGGGCAGGCCCGCGATGAGCAGCGCCTGACTGTACAGCAGCTCAGCGTACTTTTTGGCCTTGTCCGGGTCGGCGGTGACGGCGGTCTCCAGTGCCTGGAACACAGGATGGTCCACATTCAGCTCCATGATGCGGTCCGCCTTGATGGTGGAGTCGGGCTGGACGGACTGGAAATACTTCTCCATCTCGAAGCTCAATCCCTCGCCGGCGGTGAGGCAGACAGGGTGGGACTTCAGCCGGGCGCTGGCCTTGACTTCCTTGACCTTGTCGCCCAGAGCTTCCTTCACGAAGTCGAAAGTAGACTTGTGGGCGTCGGAGGCTTCCTCGGCCTTCTTCTCGGCGCCCTCCTCGATCTCCTGGTCCAGGATGGAGCGCAGCTCCTTGTCATCCTCACTGCGGATGGTCTGGGCGCAGAACTCGTCGATGTCCTCCGTGAAGTACAGGATCTCGATGCCCTTGTCCTTCAGCAGCTCCGTCTGGGGCAGCTTATCCACCTTGTCCAGGGTCTCGCCGGAAGCGTAGTAGATATACTTCTGGTCTTCCTTCATCCGGCTGATATACTCGCCCAGAGTGACGGGCTTTTTCTCCGTGGAGGAGTAGAACATCAGCAGGTCTTTCAGCAGGTCCTTGTGGGCACCGTACTCGCTGACCACGCCGAATTTCAGCTGGCGGCCGAAGTTCTTCCAGAATTTCTCGTAGCCCTCCCGGTCGTCCTTCATCATCTTGACCAGTTCGCTCTTGATCTTCTTCTCCAGGTTGGCGGCGATGACCTTCAGTTGGCGGTCGTGCTGCAGCAGCTCACGGGAGATGTTCAGGCTCAGGTCGGGGGAATCCACCACGCCCCGGACGAAGCGGAAGTGCTCCGGCAGCAGGTCGGCGCACTTGTCCATGATGAGCACGCCGTTGGAGTAGAGCTGCAGGCCCTTTTCGTATTCCTTGGTGTAGTAATCGTAGGGAGTGGCGCCGGGGATGAACAGCAGGGCCTTGTAGGTGACGGCGCCTTCGGCGGACACGGCGATCACCCGCTGGGGGTCGGTGTAGTCGTGGAACTTGTCCCGGTAGAACTTGTTGTACTCCTCGGGCTTCACGTTGGACTTCCGGCGCTGCCAGATGGGCACCATGGAGTTCAGGGTCTCCACCTCGGTGTAGGTCTCATACTCCGGCTTGTCGTCGGGGGAATCCTCCTTCTTCCGAGTCTTGCTGACCTCCATGCGGATAGGGAAGCGGATATAGTCGGAGTACTTCCGCACCAGCTCCTGCAGCCGCCAGGACTCCAGGAACTCGCTGTACTTCTCGTCGTCGGTGTCGGGCTTGACGTGCATGATGATGTCCGTGCCCACGGTGTCCTTCTCACACTCCGTGATGGTGTAGCCGTCGGCGCCGGCGGACTGCCACATGTAGGCGGTGTCGCTGCCGTACTTCTTCGTCACCACGGTGATGTGGTCCGCCACCATGAAGGCGGAGTAGAAGCCCACGCCGAACTGACCGATGACGTCGGTGTCCTTGGCGTCGTCGCCCACTTCCTGCTTGAACTTGTAGGAGCCGGAGGAGGCAATAACGCCCAGGTTGTTCTCCAGGTCATCCTTGTCCATGCCGATGCCGTTATCGGACACGGTGATGAGGCGGTTCTCCTTGTCCACTTTCAGCTCAATCTTGAAATCCTTGCGGTTCATGCCCACGGACTCGTCCGTCAGTGCCTGGTAGCACAGTTTGTCGCAGGCGTCGCTGGCGTTGGAGATGATCTCCCGCAGGAAGATCTCCTTGTGGGTGTAGATGGAGTTGATCATCAGGTCCAGCAGCCGCTTGGATTCCGCTTTGAATTGCTTTTTTGCCATGATACAGTTGCACTTCCTTTATTGTATTTTCATAACAGTTAGCACTATAGCACAGAGAGTGCTAAAAATAAATGACCAATTTGTAAATTCTGGCTGGAGGGAGTTGTTTCGGTGTGGGTTTGCGAGTAAAATATGAAAAAAATCCAGTTCATCAAAAGGGGAGTCCCGCACTATGAGCTTTTTCCAGAAAATCGGCAACGCCATCGTTCGCTTCATGTATGGACGCAACGGCATGGACCAGATGAACCGGGCACTGTTCTGGGGATATATCGCCGTTTTCTTCGGGCAGGTGGTGTTTTCCGCCCTGCGCCTGCAGACGCCGGCCCTGATCTGCGAGATCGTGCTGTGGCCCCTGATGGTGCTGATCCTGTTCCGGATGTTTTCCAAAAACCTGCCCAAGCGGCGGGCGGAGAACCAGAAGTTCGTCAACTGGTGGTGGGGCGTCAAAAGCCGCAATGCCGGCGCCAAAGCCCGCCACGCCGACAAGGACCACAAGTATTTCACCTGCAAGACCTGCGGCACCATCTGCCGGGTGCCGGTGGGAAAGGGAAAGATCATCATCACCTGCCCGAAATGCGGTGCGCAGATCCATGCCAAGACATAAAAAAACGGTTCCCTTGTGGGAACCGTTTTTTTATGTCTCATTGTCGGGAGGCTCCGGGCCGGGGTGGGTCCGGTCATAAAATTCCAGCAAATGGACGAATTTCTGGCGGCGCTCGTCCCGGCTTCTGAGCTGGAGCCGGTTCAGAAGGGGGCACAGGACGTCCAGTTCCTCCCGCGTCAGACCGGCGGAGAGCCACTCAAAATAGAAGGCCTCGGCCTCTACCTTCGCATTGCGGACGGCGGAGCCCTTCTCCGTGATATACAGCTGTTTCCGGCGGCCGTCCTCAGGATGGGGCCGGCGCTCAATGTAGCCCCCGGCCTCCAGCTTGGCGGCCCGGCGGGCGATGGTGCTCTTGTCCTGGCCGTACTTTTGACGCAGCTGCTCCTGGGTGATGCCGGGGCGGTGCTGGACGGTATGGATCATGTCATAGTCGGACAGGGTCAGATCGGTATTGCCCAGCGCAAGGGACACAAAGCGCTGCGCGTCCCGGTCGATTTTGCGGATGCGCCGGTTGGTAGGGTCCATATGCCGCCTCCTTATATACGAGTGTTCTTTGCTCATATCATAGCGGTTTTGTCAGGGCCCGTCAATTATCGACGGCTGTTTTCTGCGGTTTGCACAAATTGTTGCGACTTGCAACAATTGCGGTTGACTTCGGAAAAGTCTGGGAATATGATACATAATGTGGGGCGACCCACTGACAGGAAACACCTTGCCGACCGGGAACGGCATGCCTGAAAAAAAGAGCGCCGGGATTGATCACCCTGGCGCTCTTATTTTATGTCCGTCAGCCGGCGGAGATGGGGTACACGATGCCGCCCACGGAGATGCTCTCCAGCTCCTCCAGGGGGATGATCTCCTCAAAGACCTCGCCCTTGTCGCAGACGGTGACGCCGTGGTCCGGCCGGATGCCGCCGCCGGAGGAGGACATGTCGATGACCGTGCCGTCCTTCTTCGTCAGCAGAATTTCCACGTTCTCGAAGTACCGCTCCATCTGGCGGCTGTCTTCCTCGTTCTCCCGGCCGCTGGGGGCGTCGCTCCACCGGACCTCGCTGTCCACGGTGTAGTCCACATTGACGGCGATGGGGGAGACGGTGACGGAATCCACGGTGAAGGTCATGCCGTCCTGGGTGAAGGTCTCGCCGCCGCCGAGGGTGACGGAGGAATCCTCGTAATCCACATCAAAGCGGAACTTCCAATGGCCCTCCACTGCGGGGACGCTTTCACCCGCCGCGTCATCCCAGACGCACAGGTCCTCGAACTCCGCCGTGGCGGTACAACTGGAGATCGGCACATCGGCGGTAATGGTCTGCACCATCTGAATGGCGCTGCTGTCGTTCTCATCCGCTATGAACCAGGAGCTGCCGTGGCTGCCGCCCCGGACGGGAAAGTTGGCAAAGCCGAAGCCGCCTACCAGCAGGGAGCGGGCGTCGGTGCCCTCAGGCAATAAGGCCGTGCCGTCGTCCCGGCGGATGGTGTAGACGATGGCGGCGTTGTACGTGTCGCCGATGATGGCGTCGGCGGTGATGGTGACGCCGTTGTCGGTGGCGGACGCGCCGATGGGCCGCCCGATCTTATCAATGACCTCCGTCTGGGCCGCGCTGCCGCCGAAAATGGGGGACAGGGCGTCCACGGCGCTTTTCAGCACACCGGTGGCTCCGGCCCCCACCATCAGCACCGCAGCCACAGCAGCGGCGATGAGGGCCGTCCGCCAGACGGGTCTGCGCCGCCGGGGCGCAGCCTGCTCCGCCGCCCGGAGGGCCTGCTGCGCCAGGGTTTTCTTCTGCTCGTCCGTATAGTGCAGGCCGTCCATGGCCTGCCTGTATTCAAACAGTTCGTTCATAGTCCGTTCCTCCCAACATGGTTTTCAGCCGCGCCCGTCCACGGGCCAGCCAGGTGTGGATGGTGGCGGTGGGGGCGCCCAGGATCTGCCCGATCTCCGCCGCCTGATAACCCTCGTAATAATAGAGGTAGATGGCGGAGCGGTAGTTGGCCGGCAGCGCATTCACTGCCGCCAAGAGACTGCCGTCCGCCGCCTCCGGCGCCGGGACCTCCATCGCGGTGTCCAGGCCGCAGGTGCGCTTCCGCCAGGGACTTTTCAGGATGTCCTTGCAGGCGTTGGCAGCCATCCGCAGGATGTAAGCCCGTTCGTGGGCGGGACTTTCAAAGTCCCGGGGCTCCGCCAGCAGCTTGACGAACACCGTCTGGCAGATGTCCTGGGCGTCGTGGGTGTTTTTCAAATAGGTGTAGCTCAGGCGGAGGATGGCATCGGCGTAAGTCTCCGCCAGGTATTCCGCCCGTTCCGTTGGATTCATTTCATCAGCTCCTTCAAGCGCGCTCATAAGGGATACGATCTGGAGGAGGAAAAACTTTCGGCGCGCATGAAAAAAGAGCGGCAGCGCCGCTCTTTTTTCTTTATTCCATGACAATGAGGGCAATCAACTCCACCGGTTCATCCGTTTTGTTCTCCATGCCGTGGGAAGCTCCGTAGCCCGTGGCGCAGATGTCACCCGCGTGGACCAGGACCTCCCTGCCGTCGTCGTTGAACACGGCCTCGCCCTTGATGATGTAGTAGAACTCCGTCTCATGCTGGTGGTCGTGATAGCCGATGGAGCAGCCGGGGTCCACGGTGAGATGGGCGAACATCCGCCCGTGGCCGTACAGACCCTCCTTATCGGTCAGCTCCTTGATGTGGATGAGACCCTTGCCCTCCCGGACGCAGACGTCCTTCCGGGGACAGTTTTCAGACAGTGTGTACATAAACATCCTCCTTCCGCTCCGCCCTTGCGCGGACGGAGGCGTAATGGTAAAATCAGACTATCTACAATATATCAGACCGGCGGTCCCTTGTCCAGCCGCCGGAAAGGAGCAATATATGAAAAAAGTATCTCTGCTGCTGGCGCTGGCCCTGCTGCTGACTCTGACCGCCTGCAGAAAAAAAGAGCCGGAGACGCCTGCGCCTCCCACACCGCCGGAGCCCGTGGAGGAGGAACCTCTCCGCATGGAGGAACTGACCGTGGAATTCCCCCGGAACGGTTTGAGCACCCAGCAGCTCGCCGATGCGGTCAAGACCCTGCCGAACCTGCTGAAAACCTATTTTGACGAAACGGGGCTGGCGGAGGTAGAGCGTGTCACCGTCACCGTGGGCAGCTCACCGGCGGCCACCGCGCAGGCGCTGAAAGAGGGAAACATCGATCTGGCGTTCCTCCCGGCGGAGGTTTTCGCGGAAGAAGGGAGCGAGACGGCGCTGCTGGCGGACGCTCGCCTGCTGGACGACGGCTCCCTGCGCGCCGGCACCCGGGCGCTGATCTGCGCCGCGCCCACGGAGTACGGAGGCCAGCTCTCCGGCCGGGCCTCCAGCGGCAAGCCGCTGTCCCGGAATGAGCTGGGCCGGGCCCGCTGGGGCGTGCTGGACAGCGCGTCCCTGGGCGGTTACGGCTGCTTCGACCTGTGGCTGGCGGACAATTACCAGGGCGACCGGGTGTCCGGCCTCGCCAGCGTCACGGTGTACGGCAGCTATGACGATTTGTTCCGGGCTGCCGCCAACGGGGAGATCGACGCCCTGACCATCCGGGATGACGCGCGGACAGACGCGGCGGAGGTCTGGACGCTGGACAATACCCGCACCGGGGCGGGCGGCGTCCGGGGCTATGGCCGGACGGAGAGCATCTGGGACGAACTCCCGGTGCTGGACGTGACAGAGACACTGTACACCACGGTGGCTGCCGTAAGGCCGGAACTGGCGGAAAACGGGTTTGCCCCGGCGCTGGAGCGGGTGCTGCAGCGCATGAGCGAAGAACAGCCGGAGCTGATGGTGGTGCTGGGCGCCCAATGCTTCGCCCCGGTGACGGATGCGGAGCTGAACCCCACCCGGCGGCTGGCCGCCCTCGGATAGGAATTGCAAATGGGAGACGCAGGGTGTAAAATGCCCCTGTATTTTCCTTTTTGACCGTTGGGTTTTGTGTAAATAGCAAAATTTCGCTTACTACCGAATTACCACTTTACTTTGGTAATAAAATAAAGTAGAATAACTCCGAAAGAAAGAGGGGCTTTCTGCGCCCCATGAGGAGGAGCCTTCCATGGAATTAGATCTGAATATTTTGAAGCCCCAGGAGCGGGTATCCCTGCAGCTGCGGGTGCTGTATGAGAAGGCCGGGTTCCGGCAGTACCACATGGGCCGGTTTGAGGAATACGGCCTGTATCAGGAAAACCGGCGTTTCCTCTCCAGTGAGCAGGTCATCACCTTTACAGACCTGGACGGCCGCCTGCTGGCGCTGAAGCCGGACGTGACGCTGTCCATTGCCAAGAACGCCCAGGTGGAGCCGGGCCAGTGCGGACGGTTCTACTACGCGGAAAATGTCTACCGCCCCAGCCAGGAGAGCCACACCTTCAAGGAAATCAGCCAGATGGGTCTGGAGTGCATCGGCGCGGTGGACGATGCCGTGACGGCCCAGGCGGTGTCTCTGGCAATCCGGAGCCTTGCCCGCACCGAGCGGGATTTCGTGCTGGAGATCAGCCACATGGGTTTTGTCACCGGCCTCTTTGACGCCGTCGGCGCGCCGGAGAGCATCCGGCCCAGGCTCCTGACCTGCATCCGGGACCGGAATGCCCATGAGCTGCAAAAGTGCGCCGCGGAGGCGGGCCTCTCCCGGCAGGGGGCTGACGCCCTTTGCCGCCTGTCCGCCCTCGCAGGCGACTGGGAAACCGTGCTGACCGCGGCGGAGCCGCTGGCCCTCAACGCCGCCATGGGCGCGGCCCTCACGGAGCTGCGGACGCTGTGCCAGGCGCTGGAGGCCCAGGGCGAGACGGCGAATCTGAAGCTGGATCTGTCCCTGGTCAACGATATGGAATATTACAACGGCCTGGTGCTCCAGGGGTATCTGGCGGGCCTGCCCCGGGCGGTGCTCCAGGGCGGGCGGTACGACCCCCTGGCGGCCCAGTTCCGCCCCGGTGCCAAGGCCATCGGCTTCGCCCTGTACCTGGACGAGCTGGCCCGGCTGACCGACGCCGCCCCGGAGACAGGGGAGAAGGTCATGCTGAACGTGGCCCTGCCCAAGGGCCGCCTGGGTGACAAGGTCTACGACCTGCTGGCGGGCGTGGGCTACGGCTGCCCCGAGAATTACAACGACACCCGGAAGCTGGTGGTGGAGAATCCCGCCGCCGGCATCCGCTACTTCCTGGTGAAGCCCAGCGACGTGGCAATTTATGTGGAGCACGGAGCGGCGGACATCGGCATCGTGGGCAAGGACATTCTGCAGGAGTCCGGCGCCGACGTGTACGAGCTGCTGGACACGGGCCTTGGCAAGTGCCGGATGTGCGTGGCAGGCCCCAAGGACTTTGCCGACGACCCCGGCCGGGCCCTGCGGGTGGCGACGAAGTTCGTGAACATCGCGAAAGCCTATTACGCCGCCCAGGGACGGGACATCGACATCATCAAGCTGAACGGTTCCATTGAGCTGGCGCCCATTCTGGGCCTCAGCGACGTCATTGTGGACATCGTGGAGACAGGCACCACCCTGAAGGAAAACAACCTGAAGGTCATCACGGAGTTCATGCCCATTTCCGCCCGGTTCATCGCAAACCGGGCCAGCTACCAGTTCAAGCGCCGGGAGATCGACACCCTCCTGACCAAGCTGACGGAGGTGACGGAGCGGTGATACCCATTTTAGAATTTGACAAGCTGGCGCCGGAGGACATCCTGAACCGGGACATCCAGGCCGAGGAGAATGTCAGCGCCGCAGTGGACGCGGTGCTGGCGGAGGTCAAGGCAAACGGCGACGCGGCCCTGAAAGCCTACACCAAGCGGTTCGACGGCGTGGAGCTGGAGAATTTGCAGGTGACGGATGCGGAACTTGAGACTGCCTGGAACTCCCTGGATACCGAGTTCATCAAAACTCTGGAAATGGCGGCAGAGAATATCCGGCATTTCCATGAGCGCCAGGTCCACAAGGACTTCGTGCTGACGGACAAGCCGGGTATCCTCATGGGCCAGCGGTACACCCCCATTGAAAAGGTGGGCATCTGTGTGCCCAGCGCCCCGGCAGCCTTTCCCTCCACCATTCTGATGAACGTCATTCCTGCGAAAATCGCGGGAGTCAAAGAGATCGTGGTGGTGACGCCGCCGGACAAGGACGGGCATATCAGCGCCGAGGCCCTGGCGGCGGCGAAGATCGCCGGCGCGGACAAAATCTTCAAGATCGGCGGCGCCCAGGCGGTGGCGGCCCTGGCCTACGGCACGGAGAGCGTACCCCGGGTGGACAAGGTCGTCGGCCCCGGCGGCATCTTCGTGGCGACAGCCAAGAGGAAGGTGTTCGGCCAGGTGGCCATCGACATGATCGCGGGCCCCAGCGAGATTTTGGTGCTGGCGGACGGCAAGTCCGACCCCGTCTGGGTGGCGGCGGACATGCTGAGCCAGGCGGAGCACGACGTGCTGGCCTCCGCCGTGCTGGTGACCGACAGCCGGGAACTGGCGGAGCAGGTGCGGCAGGAGCTGGAGGTCCAGCTTGAAAGCCTGCCCCGGCGGGAGATCGCCCGGAAATCCATCGACGAAAACGGCAAGATCATCGTGACGGACAGCCTGGACAAGGCGGCGGAGGCCGCCAACCGCATCGCCCCGGAGCATCTGGAGCTGTGCGTGGACGACCCCTTCGCCCTGCTGCCGAAAATCCGCAACGCGGGCAGCATCTTCCTGGGCCGCAGTGCCCCGGAGGCGTTGGGCGACTACTTCGCGGGCCCCAACCACACCCTGCCGACTTCCGGCACGGCCCGGTTCTCCAGTCCCCTCAGCGTGGACGATTTTGTGAAGAAGTCCAGCTTTCTCTACTATGACCAGGCGGCGCTTTCCCCCGTGGCGGAGCGTATCGCCGATTTTGCCCGGCGGGAGGGCCTGGAGGCCCACGCCCGGTCCGTGCTCATCCGAAATGAAAAAGGAGGAAATGCAAAATGAGCAAGTTCCTTTCCAAGGAGGCCAGCCGTCTGGCCCCCTATACCCCCGGCGAGCAGCCTCAGGATCAGCAGTATGTGAAGCTGAATACCAACGAAAGCCCTTTTCCACCCTCCCCCAAGGTGGTGAAGGCCATCTCCCGGGCGGAATTGCTGAAGCTGAACCTGTACTCCGACCCCACCTGCGGACAACTGGTACAGGCTCTCGCCAAGCGGTATGAGCTGCAGCCCGAAAACGTCATCACCGGCAACGGCTCCGACGAGATTTTGGCCTTTGCGTTCCGGGCCTTCTGCGGCGAGGGCAAGCCCCTGGCCTACGCCGACATCACCTATGGCTTCTACAAGTCCCAGGTGGCCCTGTTCGGCCTGGAGGCCAAGGTCATCCCCCTGCGGGAGGACTTCACCCTGAACGTGGACGATTACATGGACTTCCCCGGCACCATCGTCATCGCCAACCCCAATGCCCCCACCGGCATGACTGTGGCCCGGGAAGACATCCAGCGGCTGCTGGAGGCCGACCCCGGCCGGGTGGTCATCGTGGACGAGGCCTATGTGGACTTCGGCGCCGAGAGCTGCGTGCCCATGATCTACCGCTACGACAACCTGCTGGTGGTCCAGACCATGTCCAAGAGCCGGTCTCTTGCCGGCGGGCGGGTGGGCTTCGCCCTGGGCAGCCCGGAGCTGATTGCCGCCCTGAACCGGGTGAAGTACAGCTTCAACCCCTACAATGTGAACCGCCTGTCCATCGTGGCGGGCGCCGCCGCCGTGGAGGACGAGGACTATTTCCAGACCTGCACCGCCGCCATCCGGAACAACCGGAAGTGGACGGTCCGGGAGCTGGAGGCACTGGGCTTCACCGTCCTGCCCTCCCAGGCCAACTTCATCTTCGCAAAGTCCAATAAGATTCCCGGCGGCGACCTGTACCGCAAGCTGAAGGAGAACGGTATCCTGGTGCGCTGGTTCGACGCTGACCGCATCCGGGACTACGTCCGCATCACCATTGGCTCTCTGGAGCAGATGGCATCTTTGGTGGACGAGATCGCCCGCCTGCTGGAAGAACTGTAAAGGAGGGAGCCTATGCGTACCGCTGTTATCCGGCGCGACACGAAGGAGACCCAAATTGAACTGACTCTGAATCTGGACGGCGCCGGAAAAGGGGAAATCGCCACCGGCTGCGGTTTTCTCAATCATATGCTGACCCTGTTCGCCCGCCACGGCGACTTTGACCTGACCGTCACCTGCCACGGCGATACCGACGTGGACTACCACCACAGCGTGGAGGACATCGGCATCTGCCTGGGCAAGGCGTTTACCGAGGCTCTGGGCGACAAGCGGGGCATCACCCGCTACGGCCAGTTCCTGATGCCTATGGACGAGACGCTGGTGCTGTGCGCCTGTGACCTCTCCGGCCGGGACTACCTGGGCTGGTCGGTGGACCTGCCCACGGCCAAGGTGGGCGACTTTGACACGGAGCTTGCCAAGGAATTCTGGCTGGCCTTCGTGCGGAATTGTCCCGCCTCCGTCCACATCCGGGAGCTGGCCGGGGAGAACACCCACCACATCCTGGAGGCGGTGTTCAAGGGCATGGGCCGGACGCTGAAAATGGCGGTGGCCCCGGACGCAAAGCACCTGGATGAGATCCCGAGTACCAAGGGTACTCTTTAAAAAGTGAGTTGATACCATGACAGCAATCGTAGATTACGGCGTGGGAAACCTGTTTTCCCTGTCCTCCAGCCTGAAGTCCCTGGGGCTGGAGACGGAAATCACCCGGGACGCGGAAAAACTTCGGGCGGCGGACCGCATCATCCTCCCCGGCGTGGGGGCCTTCGGCGACGCGAAAGCCAAGCTGGACGACACCGGCCTGGTGCCGGTGCTGCTGGAGGAGGCGGAGCGCAAGCCGTTCCTGGGCATCTGCCTGGGGATGCAGCTTCTGTTTGACCGGGGCTTCGAGTACGGCGAGCACCCCGGCCTGGGCCTGGTGCCCGGCCAGGTGGTGGACCTCCACAATGAATTGGAGGATAAGACCCTGAAAGTTCCCCACATGGGCTGGAACAGCCTGCAAATTGTCAAGGACGACCCCCTGTTCAAGTATTTCCAGGACGGGGAGTACGTCTACTACGTCCACAGTTTTTACGCCAAAGACTGCGCCGCCAGCACCCTGGGCACCTCTCGGTACGGCAATGTGGCGGTGACCGGCGCGGTGCGCAATGGCAACGTCTGGGGCACCCAGTTCCACCCGGAGAAATCCGGTGACGCGGGACTGCGGCTCCTCAAGGCGTTCGCGGAGCTATAAGGGGGCGGACATATGCAGATTTTTCCCGCCATCGACCTGTCCGGCGGACAGGTGGTCCGCCTGTATCAGGGCGATTACAACAAAATGACCGTCTACGGCCAGGACCCCTGCGCCGTGGCCAGAGATTTCATCGCCGCCGGAGCTAAATATCTCCACGTTGTCGATTTGGACGGCGCCAAGGACGGCACCCTGGCGAATTTTGAGAGCATTGCCGCCATCGCGAAACAGGGCGGCTTGTACATCGAAGTGGGCGGCGGCATCCGCACCGAGGAGCGCATCCGCCAGTACCTGGATTTGGGTGTTGGCCGCTGTATCCTGGGCACCATCGCCGTCAAGGACTTTGCCTTCACCGCCCGCATGGCCCAAACCTACGGCGACAAGATCGCTGTGGGCGTGGACGCCCGGGACGGTTATGTGGCCGTCAACGGCTGGAAGGAGCTGTCCGCAGAAAAAGGCGTGGATTTCTGCCGCCGCCTGTACGCGGCGGGGGTCGGCACCGTCATCTATACCGACATCAGCCGGGACGGAGCGGAAAAGGGCACCAACCTGGACTTGTACCGGGAGCTGGCGAAGATCGAGGGCCTGCAAGTGACGGCCTCCGGCGGCGTCAGCTCGCTGGAAGAACTGAAGGAACTCCAGTCCATCGGCACCCACGCCGCCATTCTGGGCAAGGCGCTGTACACCGGGCGGCTGGATTTGAAATCGGTCATCAAGGAGGTGGGCGCATGTTAGCCAAACGCATCATCCCCTGCCTGGACGTAAAGGACGGGCGGGTGGTCAAGGGCACCAATTTCGAGGGGCTCCGCGATATGGCGGACCCGGTGGAGATGGCCCACTTCTACAATACCTCCGGCGCGGACGAGCTGGTGTTTTATGACATCACCGCCTCTGTGGAGGGCCGGAACCTGTTCACGGACATCCTGCGCCGGGTGGCGTCCGAGATTTTCATTCCCCTCACCGTGGGCGGCGGCATCCGCACCCTGGACGACTTCGACCGGGTGCTGAAATGCGGCGCCGACAAGGTGTCCGTCAACTCCGGCGCCATCGCCGACCCCAGCATCATCGGCGCGGCGGCGAAGAAGTACGGCGACCAGTGCGTGGTGCTCAGCATGGACGTAAAGCGGGTGGACGGACAGTTCCGCCTGTTTGCCAAGGGCGGCCGGGAGGATACCGGCATCGACGCCATGGACTGGGCCGTCAAGGGCGTCGCGGCGGGCGCCGGTGAAATCGTCCTGAACTCCATCGACACCGACGGTGTGAAGAACGGCTTCGACCTGGAGATGCTGGACGCCCTGGCGGCTCGGGTCAGCGTGCCCATCATCGCCAGCGGCGGCGCGGGGAACATGGAGCACTTCGCGGAGCTGTTCACCCACCCCGGCGTGGACGCGGGCCTGGCGGCCTCCATTTTCCACACGAAGCAGGTGGACATCAAGGAACTCAAACGCTTCCTGCGCGGCAAGGGCGTGGAGATGCGGATATAAGGGAGTAAAGAAAGATATGGAACTGAAATTTGACGAAAAGGGCCTCATTCCCGCCATTGTCCAGGACCACTACACGAAAGAGGTCCTGACTCTGGCTTATATGAACAAGGAGAGCCTGGCTATTACCATCGACGAGCGGCGGACCTGCTTCTGGTCCCGCAGCCGTCAGGAGCTGTGGCGCAAGGGCGACACCTCCGGCAATGTCCAGCACGTGGTCTCCATCACCGCCGACTGCGACGGCGACGCACTGGTGGTGGAAGTCGTGAAGGACGGCCCCGCCTGTCACACCGGCGCGGAGAGCTGCTTCTTCAATGAGATCTACCTCTCCGAGGAGCTGAAGCAGTTCAGCTATGAGGGACTGTACCACCTCATCGAAGGCCGGAAGACCAGCCCCAAGGAGGGCAGCTACACCACCTACCTCTTTGAAAAGGGCCTGGACAAGATTCTGAAAAAGGTGGGCGAGGAGTGCACCGAGGTCATCATCGGCGGCCGCAAGGAGGACAAGGAGGAGACCATCTATGAGATCGCCGACCTGGCCTACCACGTCATGGTGCTGATGGTCCAGATGGGCATTACCGTGGAGGACATCACCCGGGAGCTGGAGAAGCGCCACGTGGTGGACCACAAGGTCAAGCAGGAGCGGATGCAATGACCCCCTTTGCCTGCTCCGTCCACACCCACGCCACCTGCTGCGACGGGAAAAACACCCTGGAAGAGATGGCCGCCGCCGCTTACGCGGCTGGGGTACAATACTACGGCGTCTCCTGCCACAGCCACACGCCCATCGACCTGGACATGGGCTACGTTCTGCCCGCCGACATGACGGATTACCGCCAGTCGGTGCTTGCCTTGCGGGCGGAATACGCCGGGCGGATGGAAATTTTGCTGGGCCTGGAGTGGGACAGCCAGTCCGACATCACGCCGGAGGGCTTCGACTACTGGATCGGCAGCGCCCACTACCAGCGGCAGAACGGCAAAGCCTACGCCGCCGACTGGGGCGAGGAGGCGTTCACTGCCTGCAGGGACGAGGCGTTTCACGGCGACGCCCTGGCGGTGGCCGAGGGTTACTTCCGGGAGGTGCGCCGGGTGGCGGCCATGAAGCCTACGATCCTGGGGCACATGGACCTTATCACGAAACTCAACGCCGGGAACCGCTTCTTCGATGAAACCTCTCCCCGCTATGAAAAGGCGGCGCTGGAGGCCCTCCACGCCGCGGACCCCAAGGCTACATTGCTGGAGATCAACACCGGCGGCATGGCCCGGGGTTACCGGGACGCGCCTTATCCCGCGCTGTTCCTCCTGCGGGAATGGCGGGCCATGGGCGGACGCATCATCCTGACCTCCGACAGCCACAGCGCGGACACCATTCTCTACGGCTACGGCGATGCTATCAACCTGGCGAAAGCGGCGGGCTTTGAAAAGAGCACCCTGCTGACCATGGGCGGCCAAGTGGAGTGCCCTCTTTGAACAATTTATGCTGAAAACCTCCAAAAAAGGCGCGGCTTTCGCCGCACCTTTGTGTTTCTTCGCCACTTGTGAAAGCAGAGGCGGACTGATACAATATTGACACTGTAAATTTTGCGTGAGGTGCCTTTATGTATCGTACTGTGATTTTCGATCTGGACGGAACGATCCTGAATACCATCGACGATCTGGCGGACGCGGGCAACTGGGTCTGCCGGAAAAACGGCTGGCCGGAGCATACCGTGGAGGCGTTCAAGGCCATGGTGGGCCACGGCATCCCTGACCTGGTGGCGAAGTTTTCTCCGGAGAATTTCCGCAGCCCCCTGCTGGTGGTAAATACCCTGTCCCAGTTTTCACAGTATTACGGCGCCCACAATATGGATAAAACGGCACCCTATGACGGCGTCCCGGAGCTGCTGGCCCGCCTGAAGGGGGCCGGCGTGCAGCTGGCGGTCTACTCCAACAAGGCCGATGAGTTCAGTCGCGCCATTGTGGAGCGGTACTTCCCCGGCGTGTTCGACCTCATCCGGGGCAAGGTGGAGGGCGTGCCGGTCAAGCCGGACCCCGCCGGCGTCCACGCTGTGATGAAGGCGCTGTCCGCAGACCCGGCGGAGACGCTGTTCGTGGGCGACAGCAGCGTGGACATCCGCACCGGCCACAACGCCGGCACCAGGACCTGCGGCGTCACCTGGGGCTACCGGCCCCGCGCCTCCCTGGAGGCGGCGGGCGCCGAATTCATGGCGGATACCGTGGCGGAGCTGGAGCGGGTGATCCTGGAGGGCGAGCCGTGCTGCTGACCTTTGACCAGGTGGGGGAGATGCTGGACGACCTTGCGGACGCCTTTCCCCCGGTGCTGTTTGACGGGCTCAACGGCGGTGTGAACCTGCTGGAGGAAGCCGTCCCCGACCCGGATTTCCCGGAGGGGGAAATGTACATTCTCGGCGAATATTGCGATGACCTGCTGGGCCGGTACATCAACCTGTACTACGGCTCTTTTGCGGCTCTGGCGAAAAGTGAGGACTGGAGCGTGGACACCTGGACGGACGAGCTGCGGACCACCCTGGCCCATGAGCTGACCCACCATCTGGAGGCCCTGGGCGGCCTCCACGGTCTGGATGACCGGGACGCGGAGGAGCTGGCCCGGTGGCGGGCGGAATACGCGGCAGAGGCCGACGCGTCAGAAGAATAAGAAATCGTGTTTGACCCCGGAGGCGGCCGCTTCCGGGGTTTTGCCATCTGAAAAACAGACACAAAGTGCTGCAAAATCGACCTATCGGAGAAGGGCGGCGGCTTGTAAAATGAGAGGAACCGGCGAACATATAAAAGTTCCCGGCGCTTTACGGAAAATTCACATTTTCTTTACGAGTTTCAAGCGGTAAAGGAATTGACACCTCCCCGGAGGCGTCGTATAATAAGCGACAGCTTGTCACAAAGTGACATCGTGTCATTTTCGGAGGTGATAACGGTCATGTGTACGGAGACGTTTCTCCATCTGCCGGAGGAAAAACGCACCCGCTTTTTGAATGCCGCATGGGAGGAATTCACCCGCGTCAGCTTCGCGGAGGCATCCACCAACCAGATCGTGCGGCGGGCAGGGGTTCCCCGGGGCAGCTTTTACCAGTATTTTCGGGATAAGGAGGACCTGTTTGTTTATCTGATGATACAGGCCCGTGACCATTTTATTGAGATTTACGCCCGTACCATGGAGGAGGCCGGAGGGAACTTTTTCCAGACGCAGATGATGTGCTTTGACCGGTTTGCCCAGCGGGAGCCGGAGACAGACATGCTGTTTGAACGGTGCATCCAGGTCCTGCGGCTGAATCCGGGGCTGCATATGCAGATGATCATGACAGATCAGCCGGGGAACCGGATGCTGGCGGAAGTCTCCAGGAACGCGGACCTGTCCGCCTTCAGCGACCAGGAGACGGCCCGGCAGGCCTTTTCCCTGTCACTGGTAGCGCTGGCCGGTTCCATTATGGACAGCCTGGCGGAGCCGGAGCGGGTAGGTGAATTCCGGCGCCAGCTGGAGATCCGGCTGGAGATCATCAAAAGCGGAAGCCTGGCGGTGGGCCGCCGGGAAGCGGTATAAAGGAGGAGCCAAATGAGACAAAAGAGTATCGCGGTGCTGCTGGCCCTGGCGCTGGTGCTGTCCCTGTGTGCTGTGACAGCGTTTGCGGGAGAAACGGCGGAAGACCAGCAGGCGGCTGCCGGCGGGAGCCAGAGTGAAGAGACCGCTGCTGAGACCGAGGAGGAGGCTCCGGAGGAAGAAGCACCCTCCCTGGCGGGACCTGACGCGGAACCTGAGACCGACCCGGAGACGGGGGAGGCCATCGAAAGCGCCCTCATCGAACCGGACGCCGTGGGCACCGTCAGCTACGCCAATGTGGAGCGGCGGATGCGGGAGAATAACCTGAACGTTCTGGCCCTGCAGGAGAGCATCGACTTCATCGACAGCATTGACTACGACAAGATGTACGAGGACCTGCGCAAGCAGCTGAATCAGATCGCGAATTATCAGTGGATGATGATACAGGGGGGCGCAGGAGATTCCTATGCCTACGCCCAGATGGAGCAAGGCTACAACGCCCTCCGCGAACAGTTTGACGCCATCAAGGACGGAGAGATGCAGGAGGACAACGCCGGGGCGAAGCGGCAGCTGAAAAATCTTCAGGACCAGATCATCATGGGCGGCGAGATGATGTACGCCACCATTGCGGGACTGGAGACACAGGAGGCGGCCCTCCAGCGTCAGCTGGCCGCTTTGAACCGCACGGTGGAGGAACTGGAGCTGCGCTACCAGATGGGACAGGTCTCTGCCCTGCAGCTGCAGCAGACAAAGGCGGGCCGGACGCAGCTGGTCAGCGGCCTGGAGACCCTGCAGATGAACATTCGCAGCTTAAAATACCAGTTTGAGATGCTGCTGGGCGCGGAGCAGACCGGCGGGATCACCCTGGGCACGGTGCCGGAAGTCACCGACAGGGAACTGGAAGCGATGGACCTGGAAAAAGACCTGCTGGCTTACAAGGATAGAAGCTATGACCTCTACGCCGCCGCCAAGACGCTGGAGGATGAAAAGGAGAACTATAACGATGCCGGAAGCAAGTGCGGCTACGACATGGAAAAAACCGAGTTTGCCCGGGCGAAACACAACTGGCAGGCTGCCCAGTATACATACAACAATACGGTCCAGTCCTATGAGCTGAAATTCCGCACCCTATATGAGCAGGTCAGGGATTACAAGCAGATCCTGGACGCGGCCAAGGTCTCCCTGGAGTGTGAACGGGCGTCCTATCAGGCGTCGGAACTGAAATACCAGCAGGGCTCCATCTCAAAGAATGCGCTGCTGGACGCGGAGAGCAGTCTGAAAGAGGCCGAGGAGAAAGTGCTGTCTGCCTCCAACGACTTGTTTTCTTCCTATAACACCTATTGCTGGGCCGTGGAACACGGCGTTTTGAACTGACAGGGGGTCTTATCACATGAAATATCAGAAATTGTTCGCCGGGCTGCTGGCAGCCGCCATGACCCTGGCACTGACCGCCTGCGGCAGCAAGGAACCGGAAGAAGAGACGCCCGCCGCGGAGGGTATCGCCGTCCAGGTGCAGACGGTGACGGCCAATACCATCTCCACGGAAAACAAGGTGTCCGGCCAGGTCAGCGCCGACAATGCATCCACCATCCTCATCGCCTCCGCCGCCAAGTGCACCGCCGTCTATAAAAACGCCGGCGATCAGGTACAGGCCGGCGAGAAGATCTGCACCCTGGACCTGGGCAGCACCCTGTCCGGCTACAACGCGGCCCGCATCAGCTACCAGGCCGCCGTCCAGAGCTACCAGGATCAAAAGAGCATTCTGGATAAGCAGGTGTCCATGGCGCAGGACAACGTGAACAACACAAAGGCCCTCTTTGAAATCGGCGCTGCCTCCCAGCTGGAGGTGGACCAGGCGGAGCTGAACTACGAGAACGCCGTGGCCGGCCGGAATTCCGCCCTGTCCCAGCTGGAGGCGGGCATCCAGAACGCAAAGAGCGGCGTGGAGCAGCTGGATACCGCGCTGGACAACGTGGACGCTAACGGCAATGTGCTGGCGCCCCAGTCCGGCACCCTGGTGACCATGAACGCCGTGGAGGGCAGCTACATCTCCAACTCTATGCCGCTGGTCGTCATTGACGGCGCGGACCAGATGAAGGTGACGGCCTCCGTCTCCGAGGCGCTGGTGCCCAAGCTGACTGTCGGTGACAAGGCGGAGGTCTCTGTCAGCGCCGCCGACGCGACCTTTACCGCCACCATCCGCTCCGTGGAGCGGGCGGCCAGCATGCAGACGAAGCTGTATACCGTGGTGCTGACGGTGCCCGCCGACGTGGGCGGCCTGATGAGCGGCATGTTCGCGGATGTGACCTTCCGCACCGACACCGCTGAGAATACCATCGTGGTGCCCACCGAGGCCATTCTTACCAGCAATCACGTCCAGTACGTCTTTGTGGTGGAGGACGGTGCCGCTAAATATGTGGAGGTCACCACCGGTCTGACGGGCAGCGGCGTCACGGAGGTCACCTCCGGCCTGACCGAAGGAGAGCAGCTGGTGACCGTGGGTCAGGCGTACCTCAGCGACGGCGACCCTGTCCGCGTTGTCAGCGGGGAGGAATAACGGCCCATGAGTACGGCAAAATTTTGCATCAAGCATCGGGTGACGACCCTTCTGGCGGTCATTATGATCGTCATTTTCGGCGGGGTCTTCACCACGCAGCTCCAGATGGCGCTGCTGCCGGACATGGAGGCGCCCATGGCCATCGTCGTGAGCTACTACAACGGCGCCACCCCCAGCGACATGGAGGAGCTGGTGACCCGCCCTCTGGAGACCGCCGTCATGTCGGTCTCCGGAGTGGATGAGGTGTCCTCCACTTCCTCCGACGGCCTGACCACGCTGATGATCACCTACGAGGATGGTACGAACCTTGACATCGCGGCCACCAAGCTGCGGGAGAAATTCGACGCCCTGTCCCTGCCGGACGGCGCCTCCAAGCCCGTCATCATCAACATGAACATAGGCGATCTGATGCCCACGGCCATGATCGCCCTGATGGGCGACGACCTGGCGGAGCTCCAGACCCTGGCGGACGACACCGTGGGCCCCGCCCTGGAGCGCATCGACGGCGTGGCCTCCGTCACAGTCAGCGGCGGCGTCACCCAGCAGATCAGCGTCCAGGTGGACGCCACCCGGGCGGCTGGCTACGGCATCTCCAACAGCTATATCTCCCAGTTCCTGGCGGCGGAGAACCTGCTGTACCCCGGCGGCGATATGCAGAACGGCTCCAAGACCCTGACCGTCAGTACCGACGCCCGCTTCCGCAGCGTGGAGGACGTGACCAATATGATCATCGCCCTGCCCACCGGAGGCACCATCCGCCTGGGCGAGGTGGCGGATGTGGTGCTGGAGAACAACGAGAGCGATTCCATCGCCAAGGTGGACGGCACCAACTGCGTGCTGCTGCAGGTATCCAAGCAGTCCGGCGCCAACGAGCACTCCACGGCCCAGAAGGTGGAAAAACGGATGGCGGAGCTCCGGGAGGAGAATCCCAGCATCCGGTATTCCACCGTGTACCTTGCCTCTGACTTTATCAACATCGTGGTGAACTCCGCCCTGCAGAACATCATCCTGGGCGTGCTGCTGGCGGCCATCGTGGTGTTCCTGTTCCTGCGCCGCTTCAGCGCCACATTGACCATCGCCATCTCCATGCCGGTGTGCATCCTGGCGGTGTTCCTTCTGATGAACCTGTTCGACCTGACGCTGAACATGATGAGCATGGGCGGCATCGCCATGGGCGTCGGCATGATCGTGGATAACTCCATCGTGGTGCTGGAGAACATCTACCGCTACGCGGCGGAGGGCCACGACCGCATGACGGCCTGCGTGGAGGGCACCAAGGAGGTCACCACCTCCGTCCTGGCCTCCACCCTGACCACGGTGGCGGTGTTCATCCCCATCGGCCTGTCCGGGGGTATGGCGGGCATGCTGTTCGACGATTTCTGCCTGACCATCGCCTTCCTGATCCTGGGGTCCATGGCCATCGCCCTGACCCTGGTGCCCCTGCTGTGCTACATGATGCTGGACGAGGAGAAGCTCCGCCGCCAGCAGCTGAAAAAGGCGGAGAAGCAGCCCGGCGCCCTGAGCGTAAAGGTCAAGGGCTGGACAGGCAAGCTCTATCACCTGTATCTGCGGCTTCTGAATTACTTTGTCCATCATCTGAAAGTCGGTATGCTGGCGGCTGTGGGCCTGGTGGTGTTCTTTGTGGTCTGCTGCCTGTCCACCAACACCGTGCTGCTGCCCTCTATGGACATGGGCCAGGTCTCCATCTCGGTCAGCATGCCCATCGGCTCCGAGGTGGAGGAGACCACCGCCATCGCCGACCGCATCAGCCGGATCGCGGAGGAGCATGTGGGGGAGCTGTCGGAGATGTATTACAGCGCGGAGGCGGAGTCCGCCAGCATCAGCCTGAACCTGGTGGACAAGAGCGAGCGCAACCGCAGCAGCCAGGAGGTGGCCGACGACCTGCGGAGGTATCTGAAGGACATCGCCGGCTGCGAGATCAGCGTCACCGCCTCCGATATGACCGCCATGATGAGCGGCGATGACATCAGCGTCAATATCACCGGCGACGACTATAACACCCTGGCGGCTATCGCCGGGGACCTGACCCGCGAGATCTCCCAGCTGGAGGACGCCGTGGACGTCACCAGCTCCGTAGCGGACCAGGTGCCTCAGGTGGAGATCAGCATCAACCGGGAGGCGGCCTCCCAGTACGGCCTCACTGCCGCAAGCATCGGCGCGGCGGTCCGCTCCGAGCTGACCGGCGACACCGCCACCACGGTTTTCCTGAACAACAAGGAGATCGACGTGGTGGTCAAGGGCGACGGCGACGCTTCGGAGAGCCTGGATGCTCTGCGGGCCATGCCCATTTCTACCGCCATGGGTGGATACGTGGCCCTCAGCGATGTGGCCGGCGTGGAGATCGTGCAGGCCCCGCAGACCATCAGCCGCGTGAACCAGTCCCGCCAGGTGAGCGTCACCGGCTCCACCATCAGCGGCGACACGACCTCTATGACCCTGGCCATCCAGGAGATCCTGGACAATTACAACATGCCCGAGGGCTATACCGCGGAGACCGCCGGCGCCTATGAGGACATGATGGAGAGCTTCAACGACCTGCTGCTGGCCCTGCTGGTGGCGCTGGGCCTGGTGTACTTCGTGCTGGCGGCCCAGTTTGAATCCTTCCTGATGCCTGTCATCGTTATGACGATCCTGCCTGTGGCGTTCAGCGGCGCCCTGTTTGCCCTGCCGCTGACAGGCCGGGACCTGTCCATGATCTCCCTGGTGTCCCTCATCATGCTGGCGGGCACCGTGGTCAACAGCTCTATCATCCTGGTGGACTACATCAAGGTCCGCCGGGAGCGGGGCGAGAGCCGGGAGGAGGCCATCCTCAAGGCCTGCCCGCTCCGCGTGCGGCCGGTGCTGATGACGACCACCACCACGGTCCTGGCCATGGTCCCTATGGCGATGGCGATGGGCGACACTCTGGAGATGATGAGCGACATGGGCATCACCATGATCTCCGGCATGGTGATCTCCACCATCGTGACGCTGCTGTTCACCCCGGTGTTCTACTCCGTCATCGACGACCTGCCCGGGCACTTCCGGCGGAAGAAAAAGCAGCCGCCCAAGCCCGGGACCCTGCCCGCGGAGGAGACCCCGGCAGCCATTTCTTAAATCGTATGCCGCCTCGCGGGACTTTCCGCGGGGCGGCTTGTATTTGGCCGGGTGCTGTGGTATACTGCTTGCGTAAAACGCGCCGGCCCTTCGGCGGCGCCGGGAGGGATGCCTATGTCGATTTTGGTGACAGGGGCCGCCGGATATATCGGCAGCCACACCTGCGTGGAACTTTTACAGAGCGGATATGAAGTCGTGGCGGTGGACAATCTGGTGAACGCCAGCCGGGAGGCCCTCCGCCGGGTGGAGCGGATCACCGGGAAAACAGTCCCTTTTTACCAGACGGACGCCTGCGACCCGGCCGCGCTGGAGGCGGTATTTGCCGCGAATCCGGGCGTCACCGCCGTGATCCACTTCGCGGGATTGAAGGCGGTGGGCGAAAGCGTCCGGAAACCGCTGGAGTATTACACGAATAATCTGGAGAGCACCCTCTCCCTCCTTCAGGTCATGCGCCGCCACCGGGTGAGGAACCTCATCTTTTCTTCCTCCGCCACGGTGTACGGCGACCCCGCCAGCGTTCCCATCCGGGAGGATTTCCCCGTGGGCGGCACCACCAATCCCTACGGGACCTCCAAGCTGTTTATTGAGCGCATCCTGACGGACCTCTGTGCGGCGGACCCGGAGCTGAACGTGGCCCTGCTGCGGTACTTCAACCCCATCGGCGCCCATGCGTCGGGCCTGATCGGGGAGGACCCCCGGGGCATTCCAAACAATCTGGTGCCCTATATCGCCCAGGTGGCGTCGGGGAAGCTGGAGAAGCTCCACGTGTTCGGCGGGGACTATCCCACGCCCGACGGCACCGGCGTCCGGGACTACATCCATGTGGTGGACCTGGCGAAGGGCCATGTGGCCGCCCTGAAAAAGCTGGATCAGAACTGCGGCTTGTTCATCTGCAACCTGGGCACCGGCCGGGGGTACAGCGTCCTGGAGGTGCTGCGCGCCTACGAAAAAGCCTGCGGCCGGAAGCTGCCCTATGTGGTGGAGGGCCGCCGGGAGGGGGATATCGCGGCGTGCTGGGCCGACCCCACCAAAGCCCGGACGGAGCTGGGCTGGCGGGCGGAGCTGGGCATTGACGAGATGTGCGCCTCCAGCTGGAACTGGCAGCGGCAGAACCCAAACGGTTACCCCGAATAAGAGAAAACAGGCGGAGTGCATCGGCGCCCCGCCTGTTTTTTTCTGCCCTGCCGGGGGTAACGGGCCGCCTATCTCCGGAATGTTGCAATGTTATAATTCCATTACAACTAAAACATCCCTATTGCACCTTCGGAATTTCTTTGGTAAGATGCGACTGTGGAATTCAGCCGTTCAATGGATAGCCGGCTCAGATACGGGTTAGGCTAGCCACGGTATGTGAACCGGAAGCCGGAGGATGGCGGGGTTTCGCAAAATCAATGCCGGGAAAGACCCGGTAAATTCAAAAGGAGGAAATCCACCATGAAGAAGTTCCTTTCTCTGGTTCTGGCTCTGGTTATGACCATGTCTCTGGTCACCATCAGCGCCGGTGCCAAGGACTTCACGGACGATGACAAGGTCAACTATGCCGAAGCCATCGACGTGCTGTCCGAAGTGAAGGTGATCGACGGTTATACCGACGGTTCCTTCAAGCCCCAGACCCAGCTGAACCGTGGTCAGGCTGCCAAGATCCTGTGCAACATGATCCTGGGCCCCACCACCGCCAGCGCTCTGAAGGCCGACTCCGCTCCCTTTAAGGATGTCGCCGCCGATTCCACTTTCGCCGGCTACATCGCCTACTGCGCTCAGGCTGGTATCATCGATGGTTACACCGATGGCAGCTTCCGTCCCGCCGCTCCCCTGACCGGCTATGCTTTCATGAAGCTGCTGCTGGGCGCCCTGGGCTATGACAAGGACGTCGAGGGCTACAATGTTCCCAACTGGTCCATCAACGTTGCCAAGCAGGCCCTGGCCATCGGCCTGGACGACGGCCTGGTCTCCGACTTCGACGGCACCAAGATCGTCACCCGTGAAGAGGCTTGCCTGTATGCTCTGAACACCCTGAAGGCCACCATGGTCGACTATGACAGCCGTACCACCGTTTCCATCGGCGGCACCGAGATCGTTGTCGGCGGCTCCAAGGCTGAGCCCGTTGCTCAGACTGGCTACTCCAACAAGATGCACCTGGACAACCTGCAGTTCGCTGAGAAGTACTTCACCAACCTGGCCCGTCAGGACGTGCAGGATGCCTTCGGCCGTCCCTCCAACAAGTGGACCCTGAAGACCTCCTCCATCGGCACTTATGTCAAGTCCGGTGATCTGGTTGCTTCTTACACCAAGAAGGTTAAGGAAGGCGATCTGTATGATCTGCTGGGCTCCTCTCTGGTTTCTGATCTGAGCGCTGGCCGTGCCGACCTGAATGTCTACATGAACGGCGCTTGGACCACTGCTCAGGGTGGCCATGACCAGCTCCATGACGTCAAGTTTGATCTGGGTGTTGCCATGTTCGACAAGAACAGCGGCTCCAAGGTCGGCGGCGCCGGCGTGAAGACCGAGATCTATGTGGACGATTCCGGCTCTCGCGCCCAGGTCACCGTTGTTGGTACCGGCACCTACCTGTTCCAGGCCTCCGAGGACTACAACACCCGCAAGGAGACCGTGAAGATCACCCCCGCCGGTGATACCACTGACTTCATCCCCGCTGCGAAGTTCGACTCCCTGACTCTGAGCCAGGAGGACTTCGACGTCGAGAATGTCAAGGCTGACGATTATCTGCTGGTCACTGTTGCTTACAAGAGCAGCAACGACAAGTTTGAGATCAAGTCTGTCACTCCCGCCGAGACCAAGACCGGCATCATCAACACCTATGATGTTGAGGACAACATGACCGTTAACGGCGAGGCTCTGAGCTATTCCTTCGCTACCAGCAAGGGCGCCAACAAGGTCAAGAGCGAATCCTATGTTGTTGGTGAGAACGCCTGCGTGGTTCTGGATACCTATGGCAACATCATCGGCATCGACTCCAACTATGTTGCCGGCAACTACCTGTATCTGTTCGAGGGCATGAATACCTCCGGCCTGCGCGGCGGTCAGTACAAGGTTGCTGCTTACTTCACCGACGGCACCAACAGTGACGTCACCGTGAAGAAGATCGAGAACGTCACTCCTTCTGCGACCATCGCTCGCGCGAACGGCGGCTGGTACACCTTCAGCAAGAACAGCCAGAACGAGTACAACCTGATGAAGGTTGAGACCAAGTATGGCGCTTCTCAGGCTGCTGCCAACGTGAAGGTCAAGTTTGGCTCCAGCGTCTATGACTTCGTCCAGAACGGCAAGGTCAACTTCTTGAACACTTCCGCTAACGTGATTTCCGGCTCTGCCACCGTCAAGGGCGACAGCAAGACCGTGTTCGTGGTTCTCGAGGCCGATGATACCGTCAGCACCTACACCGGCATCAAGAACATCCCCGACATCTGCGTGACCTCTGGCGACGCCACTGTTACCTATCTGAAGGATAACACTGGTTACGCTGACTATGTGTTCGTTGACCTGACTCAGGCTACCGCTACCATCAAGGGTCAGACCAACTCCGACTTCGTCTATGTTGTCGAGTACAAGGGCCAGACCTACATCGACGAGAACAACACCTATTACACCTACAAGGTCCTGGATGAGAACGGCGATGTGACCACCATCAAGACCGACTCTACCTTCATGACCACTGGTGATGTCTTCCAGCTGCGTTATAAGGCCCGCACCAACGCCGATGGCTACATCACTCAGCTGCCTGCCGTTGTTGCTGATGGCAACAAGCTGATTTCCGGCAGCCTGGATAAGGACGCTCCCAACCAGCATACCGTTACCTACAGCAACGGTTCTCTGGTTCTGGGCACTGCTGAGTACACCGTGGCTGACGACGCCAAGATCGTTCTGGTCACCAAGGACAGCAAGCTGATGAAGGACGACGATGCTGACTACGAGGTGTACAACGACATCTCTGCCCGTACTCTGGGCGCCCTGCTGAAGGGTTACTATGTTGAAGCCACCTATGCTGGCCAGAAGACCGACGCCGCCAGCGATGAGCTGAACGTCCTGTATGTGACCGTCGACGCTCTGACTGTTATTCCCTGATTAGTTAGACGGAATTGATCGTCACCTAACAAAAAACGTCCCCCGGATTTTCCGGGGGACGTTTTTTCTGCATCCGGGGACGGCCTCAGCGCACGCCCCAGACCTCAAAGTGGGAACCCACCCCAAAGGGATCCATGGTATAGCTGAGATAGTTCATATAGCTCAGTCCCGCGAAGGTCAGACTGCTGAAATTTGTGTAAAAGCGGCCGGTCTCCGTATAGACTTCCGCCCGTACCCGCAGATCGCTCCGCCGGGAGCAGATCAGCTCACAGGTGACCCGGGGCTCCCCCTCCTGGGGAACGGCCACATACCCGCCGTCCGAGGTCCTGCTCAGCATGTTGACGCAGGTACACCCGCTGTCATCGTTGCAGCGGATGCGGCAGTATCCGGAGTGGTTCAGTACGGAGTGGATCACCACCTTCTGCCATGCGTTCCAGTCGATGCCCGTGAGGGGAACATTGACGGAGGATGCCGCTTCCGTGAGGCTCATGTCCACCAGCTTGACATAGTGGTCCTTGCTGTTCACCCAGTTTTCCAGATTGTTTAACGCGGCCTGTTCCGCTTTGGCGTCCACCCGGCTGCTCAGGGCGTTGAGGGCGGATTGCTCCGCCTTGGCGTCCACCCTGCCGCTGAGGGCGTTTAATGAGCTGGCCTCCGCCTTTCCGTCCCGCAGGGCCGCCAGCGCTGCGTCCACCTTTGTGTTGTCGCTGTTGAAATCCTCCATCCTGATACGGTCCGTCAGTTCCCATTGATTCAGTTGATAAGCGCCTGTTTGCTTCATGCCGTCTCCTCCTTCTTTGCATGGGGAGTGTCCCCTTTTGAAAAGGCGGCCAAAAGCGGAGTGTTGCATCGTTATATACACATAGCAAATAAAACGAATATTTATCAAAAAACAGCGGCTGCCTTTCGGCAGCCGCTGCGTGTGTTTTGAAATCACTCCAGTGCCAGATATTCCGCCATGGCGTCGTAGGCCTCCTGCCCTGTCACGCCGTCCCGGTACAGCGCTCTTGCCTCGTCCAGGAATGCCTGGTTTTCAGGCTCCAGCACGATGACTTCCATCCGCCCCTGGTTGAAGCTGTCCAGGAAGTCGCCCATCTCCACGATGTTGCGGGTATAGTCCGCCATGTGTTCCGGTTCGAGCTGCAGGTGTGCCTGCCGGAACATGTAGAACAGGGTGTTCCAGCTCATGGTGTCGGACGCCTCCTGCAAAATGCCGGTTTTCAAAGCGGCAAAGAAGCCATCCACGTTTTTCAGGGGCAGATAATAGTAACCTGCCGCGTTGTAACAGGCGATATATTCCTTCTTGGCCAGCAGTTCCCGGACGCACCGTCCGGCGGTGTTCAGATCGCCGACCTGGAGACTGTTCAGCATCAGATTGGCCTTATATTCTGTGTCATCATAGACTTCCAGCGCATCCATCCGCTCCAAACGCTCCAAAAGATCATCAGGCAGGGAGGGCATCGTAGCCACCTTAAGATGCTGCGCTGCGGCGGCAAAGCTGCAGATCTGGAGGATGGAAAAGACCACGACCAGTCCCCAGCCCACTCCGGCGGACGCCCAGCCCACCGCGCGGCGGCCATCTTCCCGGGCCGTCCAGACGGCCATCGCACCCAGCAGGACATACACGATGCCCAGATACATCCGGGCCGACCAAACCACCTCGGTGAGGGAGTGGGCCGTCATCATGGTCAGGCACGCCGCCAGCATGGGCAGCAGCGGCCCGCCCTGCTTCCGCTGGCGGATCAGGCCCCAGACGGCGGCCGCCAGCAGCGCCAGGAAGGTGACAAAGCCGATGATGCCGGCCTCGTCCAGCATCTGGATGAAGTGGTTGTGAACGTATTTGCTTTGATAGTAGAACTGCTGCACGGCGGTGATCTGCCCCTCCACGCCGCCGGCGCCCCAGCCGTAGATGGGGCTCTGCTTCCACAGGGTGATGCCGTCCCGGAAGAACACCAGCCGCTGGATGAAGTTCTGGTTGGCCCACAGGCCCTGCAGCCGGTTGGCGGCAAAGCTGGGCAGCAGCTTGTAGCCCAGGGGCAGCGCCGTCCCGTCGGACAGCGTGACCCGCTCCAGTACGCCCTCTCCGCTGAGGACGAACCACACGATTTTGGAATCCTCCGGTACGGTAAAGGCCGCGCCGGACAGGGGGCCTTCGTACAGCACCGTGTTGGTGTGCATCATAAGCTGGGCCTCGTTCTGGCAGTAGATCTGGACGCCAGCCTCCGTGCCCTCGGCGGTGACGGTGTAGCTTCCCGGGGCGGGATCCACCGCTCGGGAGAGCGACTCCCCGGCGGAGAGGGTCACGGGCCCGGTGAGGCGGAACGCCAGCACCAGATAGACCACCAGCAGCACCACAAGGCCGGCGATCACGGCGGCAACGGCCTTTGTCCGGCTCTCCAGCAGGGAGAGGATACGGGTGCCGGCGAAGCGGTCCAGCGCCCAGATCAGCAAACCGCAGACCGGGGCCAGCAGCACCGGGACGGCGGAGCCGGCGCCGGAGGTGCCCAGGAACGGCGTGGCGGCGAAGGAGCACAGCACGGTGACGATGACGCACTCCAGCATCAGGAGGAACAGGCCCAGCCGCTCCTCTTTCCCGGAAGCGAGCACGTACACCAGGCAGGTCATGGCGAAGGCTGCCATGGCGCCCATGGAGAAGGACAGGAAAAAGGCCAGCGCCTGGATGCCCAGAGAGACGGCGTACAGGCCCCGGGCACGCTCCGAACGGGCGGTGCGGTAGAGGAACAGGGAGACCAGCAGGCCGAAGGCGATCATACCGGCGGCGATGTTGGGGTTGTTGTAGATGCCGGTGATGCGGATGCCGCTTTCGTAGCCCATCTCCTCGGCGAGGTACCCGGTGCCCAGGCGGTTCATCACCCAGATAAAGCCGCGGGTCAGGAGCTTCAGGGAGGCGCCGTCAATGCACAACAGGGAGACGGCGGACAGAACGGCGGACACGGCCTGGAACAGCCGCCGCAGGCGCGCCTTGGGGAAGCGGGCCAGCACCAGCAAAAACAGGGCCAGGGCCATGATCTGCTTGGAGCTTTCGTTGCCGGCATAGGCGCCGAAATGGGACCACAGGCCGGAGAACAGGCATACGCCGGTATACAGGATCACGGCGGCTGCCAGCGGGGTAAAGCTGTCCCGCAGCCGACGCAGCGGCTCCCGGCCAATGGTGAACAGCAGGCAGACCGCCGCCACGCAGACAGAGCCCTTCCGGGTCAGGACCGTGATGGACAGAAACAGCAGGATGGGAAACAGGTAGAAAAAGCAGCGGGCGAGCGGTTCCTTCAGCAGGCCTTTCCGCGGAGCCGCGGCTTCGCGCTGCACCGGGGCGGCGGGCACATCCTGCCGCATGGGACGGTTTTTCTTGGACAAGAAGATCACTCCTAAATTCTTTGGTAAAAGTTATCGCGGGGAAAGCGCGGGCGTCTTGCCCACAGGGAGAAGGGAACCGTATTTTTCCATGACCTGGGGCAGAACGCGCTCCAGACCGTATGGCAGCACAGCTTCATGGGCAGCCTCGCCCAGAGCCGGCCCCAGGGCAGGCTCGTCCAGCAGGCGTCGGAGCTGTGCCTGAAAAGCGGCAATGTCGCCATAGGGGTAGAGAAGCCCGGTGCGTCCTTCCGCGATCAGGTCGGTGTGGCCCTTTACCCGGCTGGCCACAACGGGCAGGCGGGCATACATGGCCTCCATGATGTTGAAGGGAAGCCCTTCGGAGCGGCTGGATGAGACGGCGGCGTCCGCCAGAGCGTACAGCGAGGCCATATCAGAGACGAACCCGGGGAAGACCACCCGGTCACCGACGCCGAGGGTATCAGCCAGCGCCCGGCATTGCTCCAAAAGGGCGCCCTGGCCGGGTAGCAGCAGCTTGACCTGCGAGGGCAGCCCAGGCAGGGCACGGATCAGCATTTCCTGGTTTTTCCGGGCGGAGAATTCCGCGGCATACAGCAGAACATAGTCATCCGCGCGAAGGCCGTAGCCCGAACGCAGCAGGCCAGGGCTGGCCGCTGGGCGTTCCAGGCGGGAAAAATCGACGCCGATCCCCGGCACAGCTTCCACCCGGGCGCCAAGGCGGTACTGCCTGGCGGCTTGCAGGTCGTAGCTGTTCATGGTCAGAAGCAAGTCGGTCTGGCGAGCCGTCAGCTTTTCGGCGGCAAGCAGAATGCTCCGTTTCAACAGAGACGTGCCGTCGTCAAACAGGTAGCCGTGTACCATATTGATGACCGGCGGCCGGGGCGACAGGGAAGCTGCCGCGCGGCGGGTGAAGAAAGCCGCCAGGGAGGTATGGGTAATCACCAACTGGTATCGGTGCTCTTTTATCAGATCGCGCAGCATCCGCTGGGCGCGGAAGTTGGCGGGAGAGGACATTCGCTTTTCAAAGGGAACGGAAAACGAACGGTCCGCCCCGCATTCGTGGGGAATGGGGCCGCCGCAGGCAATGTGGACCTCCCAGCCGTCCGCCTGAAAAGCGCGCAGGTATGGGAGATGAAAACTGCGGATATGGGAATATGTAGAAGCGGTAAAAAGGATACGGTTAGACATAAACGCCTCGGTTCATTTTTCTTTCTATTATATTTGACATTGTATGAAGTTTCAAGTAAAATAAACTGATGAGTTGTCATGTAAAAGTAACCTGAAACAAATGCGGAAAACGGACTGGAACGCGCAGACGGACCCGACGGTGGGGCAGGAGGACACGGCCTATGATAAAAGAGAATCAACGGCTGTTCAACCGACTGAATGTGCTCTCTGACGGATGCCTGGTGTTCTGCGCCCTGCTCCTTGCGTATTGGGTGCGGTTCTGCGCCCTTTCCGGAACGGCGTCGTTTCCCTTCCGAAGCTATGTGTACCTGGCGTTGGGCACAACTGTGCTGTGCCTTGTGACCTATGCGACAGCGGGACTTTACGGCTCCTACCGTGCTGTGAGGTTCCACAAGGAGGCCCAGGCGCTGTTCCTTGCTACGGCGCTGGATACGCTGTTGCTGATGGCCTTTCTGTTTGTGTTCCGGCTCTCGGAGATGTCCCGGTGGATGCTGGTGTTTTTCTGTGTGCTGAACTTCGGCCTTCTGGTCAGCAAGCGCGCCGTACTGCGGCTGACACTGCGCCATTACCGGAAATTGGGCTATAACCAAAAGCATGTGATACTTGTCGGAGATAGTAACGTCGCGGCGGTGTACGTGAGCAAGGTGCGGGAAGACAAGAGTCTTGGGTATCTGGTGGACGGATACGTGGCCGGAACCGGGCATCTGAAAGACCTGCCTTACCTGGGAGATTATGAACAGCTCGAAGCGGTCGTGGACAGGCTCAAGCCGGATGAAGTTGTGGCCGCCGTCGGAAGCGGAGAGCAGGACCTCATCGGCAAGGTCATCCAGATCTGCGAAAAGACAGGGACCAAGGTGTCCCTGGTCCCCTACTATGCGGCGTATATGCCCTCGAATCCGGAGATCGACAATATCAACGGCCTGCCGGTTATCAACCTGCGCCGCATCCCGCTGGACAATATGGGAAACGCGTTTGTTAAGCGGGCCATGGATATTGTGGGCGCCCTGGCGCTGATCATCCTGACTTCGCCGCTGATGCTTGCGGCCGCCGTGGGTGTGAAGCTCTCCTCACCGGGGCCGGTGCTGTTCAAGCAGGAACGGGTGGGAAAGGATAAAAAGACCTTTTATATGTATAAATTCCGCTCCATGCGGGTCAATTCCGAGGAAAAGACCGGCTGGAGCCGGAACTCCGATCCGCGCAAAACTCGGTTTGGCGCATTGATCCGGAAATTCTCCATTGATGAATTGCCGCAGTTTTTCAATGTACTGAAGGGGGACATGAGCCTGGTAGGACCGAGGCCGGAGGTCCCCCATTATGTTGAGCAGTTTAAGGAGGAGATCCCCCGCTACATGGTCAAGCACCAGGTCCGTCCCGGCATCACCGGCTGGGCCCAGGTCAACGGCTACCGGGGGGATACGTCCATTCGTAAGCGGATCGAATATGACATTTACTATATCGAAAACTGGAATGTGTTCTTTGACCTGAAGATCCTGCTGATGACGCCGTTCAAGAGCGTGAATCAGGAGAAATTGGTTTCCAGATAAGTGCATCTGTTTTGCTAAAAAGGCGTGCATGTCGCGCCTTTTTACCGGGATAATATTATGACAAAATAACTATTTTGTATTAAATGGCGCCGGATATTTGCGGCGCATCAAACGCATAGACAGTTGGAGTGATTCATGTTGCATCAAAAAAGAAAACACAGCGGGCGGACGGAGGCGGATTTTGCGCCGCTGCTTCGCCGTTTGGCACTGTTCCTGGTGGTGGGCTATCTGGCGGCCACGGTTCTGTTCTATTTCCTGGCCGGAGAGCAGCTTCATCTGCGGGAGTCCAGAGGAGATTTGGAACTTTTGACAGCCGACAGCGGCACCGTGGAACTGGCGGCGGGCAGCGTCGTGGAGCAGACCTTTACCACGGAGATCCAGCGCCTGGAAAAAATCAGCGTGCAGTGGGGCACCTATTACCGGCCCAATGCCGGGACGGTCGTCCTGGAGCTGTACGATACCCGAAGCAATACCTTGCTGATGAGCAAAAGCTTTGACGCGGCCGCTGTCACGGAAGGCGGCTTCACGGTGATGGAGGCGGAAGCGCCCATCGAGGGGCTGTATAACGCGCCGCTTCTGCTGCGGATCTACTCTCCGGACAGTCAGGCCGGCAGCGCGGTGTCGCCCCTGATGAACACCCAGGCGAAAGAAGAGGGCTTCTCTCTGACCCTGAATGGCGCGCCTACACCGGGCATCCTGTGCTTCACCGCCTCCGGCACGGACTACATCTGGACCGGCCTGCACTATTGGGAATTCGTGGCGGCGGGCCTTGCCGTTATCCTGTTGTTCCTGGATGCGGTGTGGTATCGCGCACGCAGCGGAAAGCGCAGCTATGTGGTGAACGCGGTCATCGCGGTGCAGAAGTACCGTTTTTTGATCCACCAGCTGGTTGCGAGAGATTTCAAGACAAAGTACAAGCGGTCTATCCTCGGCGTATTTTGGAGCTTTTTGAATCCGCTTCTGACCATGTGTGTCCAGTATTTTGTGTTCTCCACCATTTTCAAAAATAACATCCAGAATTTTGCGGTGTATTTGCTGATCGGCGTGGTCATGTTCAACTTCTTCTCCGAGGCCTGCGGCATGGCCCTTACGTCCATCCTGGGCAACGCCGGGCTGATCACTAAGGTCTACATGCCCAAGTATATCTATCCCTTGACCCGGGTCATGTCCTCCATGGTGAATCTGGGAATTTCCCTGATCCCGCTATTCCTCGTGTGCCTGGCGACAGGCGTGCACTTTCAAAAGTCGGTGGTGCTGGCCCTGTACTTTATGATGTGCCTGGTCATTTTCTGCCTGGGCCTGGGCATGCTTTTGTCTACTTCCATGGTGTTTTTCCGGGATACCCAGTTCCTTTGGGGCGTGTTGAGCATGATGTGGATGTATGCAACACCCATTTTTTATCCAGAGAGTATTCTTCCGGAAAATTTCCGGTGGGTGCTGCGGATCAATCCGTTATACCACTTCCTGAAAAACACACGAATTTGTATCCTGGACGGCATTTCTCCGGAGCCTTTCGTGTACTTCCAGTGCTTTATGATCGCCTTGGCGATGCTGCTGGTGGGAGCGCTGGTGTTCCGAAAGAACCAGGATAAATTCGTGCTGTACTTGTAAGGTGTTTCTATGAGCCAAAAGACGATGATAGAGGTTTCAGACGTGACCATGCGGTTCCGCCTGAACAACGATAAGATCCTTTCCTTAAAGGAATTTGTGACCACGGCTCTGCGGGGGAAGCTGCAGTACAACGATTTCACAGCCCTGGAGCATGTCTCCTTTGAGGTGAAAAAGGGAGAGACGCTGGGGCTGATCGGCCGCAACGGTGCGGGAAAGAGCACGATGCTGAAGGTCATCTCCGGCATCCTGAAGCCCACGGAGGGCAGCGTGGTCTGTCGGGGAAATGTAGTGCCCATGCTGGAGCTGGGTTCCGGCTTCGATTTTGACCTGACAGGCCGGGAGAACATTTTCCTGAACGGCGCGATCTTGGGCTACAGCAAAGAGTTCCTGCACGAAAAGTACGATGAGATTGTAGAGTTTTCAGAACTAGGGCAATTCATTGAGGTCCCCATCCGCAACTACTCCTCCGGTATGCTGGCGCGGCTGGCGTTCTCCATCGCCACGGTGGTAAATCCGGAAATTTTGATCGTGGACGAGATCCTGTCCGTTGGCGACGCGGCTTTTCAGGAGAAGAGCAAGAAGCGGATGCTGGAGCTGATGGGCGGCGGCACGACCGTGCTGTTCGTGTCCCACAGTTTGGAACAAATTCGGGAAATGTGCAATCGGGTCGTGTGGCTGGAGCACGGAAATGTAAAGATGGTGGGAGCCGCCGCAGAAGTTTGTGATGTCTATGATATTTGAGGCGTAAATGAGATGAGACGCATATGCATCTATTGCCAAACTTGGGAATCTGGGGGAATTGAGGCATTTATCAATAATATTTTACAACACATGGATCTATCTGAACTTGAGATTGATGTTGTTGTTGATTCGTTAAAAGGAAGCGTTTTTACTAAAAGACTTGAAACGCTTGGCATAATATTTCATGAGCTTTCCGGGTCACAAAGACGGCTGATACAGAATTACCGACTTTTTGCAAGACTACTGGATGAGCGAAAGTATGATGTTATTCATCTTAATGTATTTCAGGCGTTGCCTCTTGCCTATTTATCTCTTGCAAAGAATAGGGGAATTCCGATCCGTATTGCTCATAGTCACAATACTATGTTGCGGCGAAGCAAGACGAGGCTATTGAAAATGGGAATGCATCGAATTGCGAAAAGCATCTTTGCCCGAAAAGCTACGGACTTTTGGGCATGTTCTGCAGCTGCCGCGAAATTCATGTTTCCTAAATCATTGTTATTAAACCCGGAATATCAAGTAATCCTCAATGGTATTGATATGCAGCGATTTCACTTTAACGCGGAGGGACGGGAGCTTGCACGGAAACGGCTCAAAATAGAGGGCGCTTTTGTGGTTGGAAATGTAGGCCGTCTTTGCTTTCAGAAGAACCAGAGTTTTCTACTGGATATCTTTGCCCGGGTTCATGAAGATATACCTTCTGCCAGACTATTGCTAATTGGCGAGGGTGAGGATCTCGCGGAACTAAAAGAGAAAGCAATGAGGCTCCAAATTAATGACAATGTTATTTTTTATGGGACGACCGGTTGCGTTGAGGAACTGTTATGGGCCATGGACGTTTTCGTGTTCCCGAGTGTCTTTGAAGGATTTGGAATAGTGGCGATTGAAGCACAGGCAGCTGGGTTGCCAACCATTTGTTCAGATAGAGTGCCACAAGAAGTATTCGCATCGAGTCTCTCACAGCGAGTGCCGCTTAATGCCTCCACAGAACAATGGGCAAAAGAGATTTGCGCGAGACAAGTAGACCGACGGGAGGATGCCTGCGCTGATCTCTGTAAAAAGGGCTTTGATATATATTCGGTTACCAAAACGGTGTATGAAACTTATTGCAGGTGAAGCAGATGCCTCCATTAATTAGTGTCATTGTTCCCGTGTATAAAGTCGAATGTTATTTAAAAAATTGCTTAGAATCCATACTTTCCCAGACATATCAGAATATTGAAGTAATTCTCGTGAATGATATTGCGCCAGATAACTGTGGAGAGATTTGCGATAACTATGCAAAAAGAGATTCTCGCGTGAAGGTCATTCATAAAAAGCATGGGGGGCTTTCAGCGGCGAGAAATGCAGGCATGAAGATAGCCTCCGGCGAATATTTAGGATTTGTCGATAGCGATGACTGGATTGAACCTGATATGTATGAATATTTGCTGAGCGGAATCCAAAGAACAGGAGGGGATATTTCCTGCTGTGGCCTGTGCGAGGAAAGACTCCATAGTTCAAAAGAGATTGGCAGAAAAACGGATGTCTGTCTTGGGACTGCTGAAGCTCTAAAAGTGCTGCTAACCAATGGCGGTATTCAGACAACAGTGGTCTGGAATAAATTGTACAGACGCTCACTTTGGGATGGAATCTTGTTCCCTGATGGACGATTGTCTGAAGACACAGCAACCATTTATCAAGTGTTTGCAAAATCAGAGCGCATATGCATCATGTCAAAAGCCAAGTACCATTACCGGATAAATCCGTCTGGATTGATGAGGGCAACGAATCTCTCACGAGAGTTGGACTTTTGGGATGCAGCGAAAACGCGGTACAACGAATTGTTGCCAATATATCCGGAATTCGGGGAACTTTTAAAGATCGACATGATTCAAGCGATTATGAACATATGGTCTATGATGTGGGAGCTTGGAGCGTCAGAACGAGATAAGTGGTCAGTTTTGCTTGATGAAATGGCAGCATACGCAAGAAAAAATTATAAATCTGTACTTCAATTGTGTAATTTCGGAATAACCGGAAAGCTTCGAACATGCTTGACACCATACAATAAATCTTGGGCATTTTTGATGTGCGCTATTTTGAAAAAGATTTCTGACATAAAACATGGAGGTTAATGGATTGGCCAAGATTTCTGTGCTTGTCCCGGTATATAACGTGGCGCCGTACTTGAAAAAATGTATGGATAGTATTTTGTCACAGACATTGGACGATATTGAAATATTATGCGGCGACGGCGGCTCAACAGACGGTTCACTTGAAATCCTGCGTGAATATGAAAGCAAGGACTCGCGTGTTCATGTTATTTCAAAAAAGGGGTCTGGTTATGGGCAATCAATGAATGAGTGCCTAGCTATGGCTACGGGTGAGTATATCGGCATTGTCGAGTCAGATGACTTAGTTCGCCGAGATATGTATGCGGTGCTGTTTCACGCAGCGGAGCATTTCAACGCAGATATAGTGCTCTCGGACTTTTATCACTATTACGACGATGGCGGCAAAAAAATAATTAATTAATAGATTCCCAGTTTGTCGGACTATAGAAGTTCAGCAGAGTGATCTTCATTCTTTCGCGGGCGTCCACGAGGACGTTTGGGTGTTTGTCCTTCCTTTGCCTTTGGTTTTCTACCACGCTTCTTTGGCTCCGGTTTCGGAACAGCCTCCGACAATCCCAGAGCCTCGAGTTCTGTAAAGACTGTCTGCAACGTATGAACCCAATATTCATCATCCGACTTGGGGCATGATGGA